>NZ_JACDIU010000034.1:0-173171 GCF_014525325.1 Pseudomonas sp. EZ-C24
CGTTCAACTTCAAACACTTGACTCGCTTGCGATCTCTCGTAGCGGGAGGCGAATTCTACAGCGTTACAACCTGCTGTCAACTGCCTTTTTCACCGCTGACGATCTTTCGATCGAAGCCCTTGCAGCATCTCTGAAACTTCTAACTCATTGAATCTCAAGGAGTTTTCCGTTCCAACTACGCTGGAAGTGGGGCGCATTATAAGGGCTCACAGGAATGCGTCAAGCACTAATTCAACACGTTGCAATATTCTTGTAACAGAGGTGATGAACAGCGCACGCCACCCACAGAAGCATGCTCAGTCTTAAAGGACGCCCGCCGCGCGCAGCTGCCGCACTGCCTGTTCATCCAACCCAAGCAGCTCGCTCAGCACAGCCTCGGTGTGTTCCCCTAATAGAGGCGGCGCCTGGCGATACTCCACCGGCGTCTCGGACAGCCGAATCGGGCTAGCCACCTGCGGCACGCTACCTGCGAGTGGATGTGGGATACTCAGCGCCAGCCCTCGGGCCAGCACCTGCGGGTCCTGGAACATCTGCGCCAGGTCATTGATCGGCCCACACGGCACCCCGGCCAACTCCAATTGCGCAACCCACTCGGCCGTCGTCTTGAACACCGTCGCCTGACGGATCAGCGGAATCAGCTCAGCGCGATTGGCAACGCGCTGCTTGTTGGTGGCAAAGCGTGGATCGTCCGCCCACTGCGGCTGACCAGCTACCTCGGCAAACTTGCGGAACTGCCCGTCATTACCCACGGTGAGAATGAAATCGCCATCGGCAGTAGGGAAGTCCTGATACGGCACTATATTAGGGTGCGCATTACCCAGGCGCCGCGGTGCATTGCCGGTGGTGAGGTAATTCATCGCCTGATTGGCCAGGCAGGCAACCTGCACATCCAGCAGGGCCATATCTATATGCTGGCCGACGCCAGCCTGATCGCGATGGGCGAGGGCGGCCAGAATCGCTACGGTGGAATACAACCCGGTAAGAATATCCGTCAGCGCTACGCCAACCTTGACCGGCCCCGCACCCGCTTCCCCTTCGGGCCGGCCGGTCAGGCTCATCAGCCCGCCCAGCCCCTGAATCATGAAATCGTAGCCAGCACGCTTGGCATAAGGCCCGGTTTGGCCAAAGCCTGTGATCGAGCAATAGATAAGCCTAGGGTTGACCGCCTTCAAGCTTGCGTAGTCCAGGCCATAGGCCGCCAGCCCACCGACCTTGAAGTTCTCGATGACGATATCCGACCGGGCCGCCAGCTCACGCACCAGGCGCTGGCCCTCCGGCTGAGTGAAGTCGATGGTCACCGAACGCTTGTTACGGTTCGCCGACAGGTAATAAGCAGCCTCGCTGGTGTTCTCGCCATAGGCGTCCTTGAGGAAAGGCGGCCCCCAGGCGCGAGTATCGTCACCCGCACCTGGCCGCTCGACCTTGATCACGTCGGCGCCAAGGTCAGCGAGGATCTGCCCGGACCATGGCCCGGCCAGTACACGTGAAAGGTCCAGCACCCGCAGATGGGAAAGCGCACCCATGGCCCGGCTCCTCTATTAATAGAACGCCTGGATACCGGTCTGGGCGCGGCCAAGAATCAGCGCATGGATGTCATGGGTGCCTTCATAGGTGTTGACCACCTCAAGGTTGACCAGGTGACGCGCCACGCCGAACTCATCGGAAATGCCATTGCCACCGAGCATGTCCCTGGCCAGTCGCGCGACCTCCAAGGCCTTGCCGCAAGAGTTACGCTTCATGATCGAGGTGATCTCGACGGCTGCGGTGCCTTCGTCCTTCATCCGCCCAAGGCGCAGGCAGCCTTGCAGGCCCAGGGTAATTTCAGTCTGCATATCAGCCAGCTTTTTCTGGATCAACTGGTTGGCTGCCAGCGGGCGGCCAAATTGCTGGCGGTCGAGGGTGTACTGACGTGCGGTGTGCCAGCAGCTTTCGGCTGCGCCCAACGCGCCCCAGGAGATGCCGTAGCGGGCCGAGTTGAGGCAGGTGAACGGGCCCTTCAGGCCGCGCACCTCTGGGAAGATGTTTTCTTCAGGGACAAACACGCTGTCCATGACGATCTCGCCGGTAATCGAGGCGCGCAGGCCAACCTTGCCGTGAATCGCCGGTGCACTCAGGCCTTTCCAGCCCTTTTCCAGAATAAAGCCACGGATATCACCGGCGTCATCCTTGGCCCAGACCACGAATACATCAGCGATCGGGCTATTGGTGATCCACATCTTGCTGCCGCTCAGGCTGTAACCGCCCTCGACCTTGCGCGCACGGGTGATCATCGCCCCCGGATCAGAACCATGGTTAGGCTCGGTCAGGCCAAAGCAACCGATCCATTCGCCACTGGACAACTTGGGCAGGTATTTCTGCTTTTGCGCTTCGCTGCCAAATTCGTTGATCGGCACCATCACCAGCGACGACTGCACGCTCATCATCGACCTGTAGCCGGAGTCGATGCGCTCGACCTCGCGGGCAATCAAGCCATAGCACACGTAGTTCAAGCCGCTGCCACCGTACTGCTCTGGGATGGTCGCGCCGAGCAGGCCGACTTCACCCATTTCACGGAAAATCTTCGGGTCGGTCTGCTCATGGCGAAACGCCTCGACCACGCGCGGCGCCAGCTTGTCCTGGGCGAACTGATAAGCGCTGTCGCGGACCATGCGCTCCTCTTCAGTGAGCTGCTGATCGAGCAGCAACGGGTCGATCCAGTTGAAGCTAGCTTTACCGGCCATGAACGTAATCCTCGAATAGGGGGCAGGGCAGTAGGGTCATGGAATGATCCTAGGCCCGATCATCAGCCACGACAAACGACTATTACGCACCTACTAGTGATATTTCGTCACTCCGTATATCTTCAGCATTCGTAATTGCTGCACATATAAGTGAGGTTGACGTACATGCGGCGTAAGATCCCCAGCACGACTGCCCTGATCTGCTTCGAGGCAGCAGCTCGCCACGAGAGCTACACCAAAGCCGCCCTTGAGCTGGCCCTGACCCAAGGCGCCGTGTGTCGCCAGATCGCTGCGCTGGAGGCGTTTCTCAACGTCGAGCTGTTTCGCCGCTCCAGGCGCGGGGTGCAATTGACCGAGGCCGGCTTGTCTTACAGCCGTCAGGTCAGCACTCAGTTGGATGCTGTCGAGCGCGACACCTTGTCGGTGATGCGCCAGCAGGGCGCCAATGTGATCGAGCTGGCGGTGGTCCCGACCTTCGGCACCCAATGGTTGCTGCCGAGGTTGAAGGACTTTCAACAGCGTCATCCCGAGGTGACCGTCAACCTGACCAACCGCACCCGGCCGTTCCTGTTCGCCGACACCGCATTCGACGCAGCGATCTATTTCGGCGATGGCGACTGGTCAGGCACCGAGTCGCACCGACTGATGAGCGAGAACCCATTGCCGGTCTGCAGCCCCTCACTGCTGCAGGGCCAGCTGGAACTGAGCGCTAAGCAGATCGCCGAGCTGCCTTTACTGCAGCAGACCACCAGACCCTACGCCTGGCGGCAATGGTTCAGCAGCCTGGAACTGAACATCGAGCGCGACATGACCGGTCCGCGCTATGAGCTGTTTTCGATGCTGGCTCAGGCGGCCATGCATGACATGGGCATCGCCCTGATTCCCCCATTCCTCATTCAACAAGAGCTGCAGCAGGGCAGGCTGGTGGTCGCTAACAGGCATGCGCTGTCCAGCACCAAGGCCTACTATCTGATGATTCCCGAGCGCAAGGTCGCTTCAGCTTCACTGCGCGCGTTCCGAGATTGGCTGGCAGAGCAAGCCCGTATTTACGTAGAGACGCACGGCACAAAGCAGACAAGCTGACTCTGTAGTCAAATATTTTAAATACCTACAGATATACTGTTATGTCGCATATATGAAAACTGTAATGCTGGCTCTCTAAATCGTTATAAACCCAGTAAATACGGGGCTTTCAGCGTCTTTTACGACCTCGAGCATGCTAGCTGCGAAATCACCAAAAAATAATTCGTTTTATCGTCTAATCTGCCAAAAGCCCGTACTAGAGCGCTCTTGGCCGGCTACTTGCGACATACGGTCACAGGGTGACTTGTAGTTATGCATCGGTATCACTCCAGAATCGGTTGATGGCCGCTGTGTTCCTCTGCAAAATGCTTCGCCCGCCCGGGATTCGGCGGGTTCGAGCCTTATGGCTGCGTCGCTGGCGTTGCGGTGTTGACCGTGCGCCTGCTGGCTTAAATAACGATAAGAAGGTCCGCAGGAGAAAAGTCGTGCACATTGGTGTTCCTCTCGAGACGCAGACGGGCGAAACGCGGGTCGCTGCGACCCCCGATACCCTCAAGAAGCTGGTTGGCCAAGGCCATCAGGTCACCGTCCAACGGGGGGCCGGGCTTAACGCCAGCATTCCGGACAGTGCCTATGAAGCCGCAGGCGCCACCCTTGGCAGCGCTGCCGATGCCTTTGGCGCGCAACTGGTGCTCAAGGTCGTTGCGCCGTCTGATCAGGAGCTGGCCCTGATCAATCGCGGCAGCCTGCTGGTAGGCATGCTCAACCCCTTCAACAGCGAACTGATCGGCAAGATGGCCGAATGCGGGATTACCGCCTTCGCCCTCGAAGCGGCGCCGCGTACTTCGCGGGCGCAGAGCCTCGACGTACTGTCGTCGCAGGCCAACATTGCCGGTTACAAGGCGGTGCTGTTGGCAGCCCATCATTACCCGCGCTTCATGCCGATGCTGATGACGGCGGCGGGTACGGTGAAAGCCGCCCGCGTGCTGATTCTCGGCGCCGGTGTCGCCGGGCTGCAGGCGATCGCTACTGCCAAGCGTCTGGGCGCGGTGATCGAGGCGTCGGATGTGCGTCCGGCAGTCAAGGAGCAGATCGAATCGCTTGGCGCCAAGTTTCTCGATGTGCCGTTCGAAACCGATGAAGAGCGCGAATGCGCTCAAGGCGTCGGCGGCTATGCGCGACCAATGCCGGCCAGCTGGATGCAGCGTCAGGCACAAGCCGTGCACGAACGCGCCAAGCAGGCCGACATCGTCATCACGACCGCATTGATCCCGGGCCGCAAGGCTCCCACCCTGCTCAGCGCCGAAACCGTGGCGCAGATGAAGCCCGGCTCGGTGGTTATCGACCTGGCTGCAGCGCAAGGCGGCAACTGCCCGCTGACCGTGGCCGACCAGGTCGTGCTGGAGCATGGCGTGACCATCGTCGGCCCGACCAACCTGCCTGCCCAGGTCGCGGCCGATGCTTCGGCGCTGTACGCACGCAACCTGCTGGACTTCATGAAGCTGCTGTTCGACAAGGACGGTGCGCTGGTGATCAACCTCGAAGATGACATTGTTGCTGCGTGCCTGATGTGCCGCGACGGCAATGTCATCCGCAACAACGGTTAAGGAGCACAGCTATGGAAGACATGTTGATTTCCCACGGCATCTACAACCTGATCATCTTCGTGCTGGCCATCTACATCGGTTACCACGTGGTCTGGAACGTGACCCCGGCACTGCACACACCGCTGATGGCGGTGACCAACGCGATCTCGGCGATCGTCATTGTCGGCGCCATGCTCGCTGCCGCCCTGACCGTGACCCCAGCAGGCAAGATCATGGGCACCCTGGCCGTGGCCCTGGCCGCGGTCAACGTCTTTGGTGGCTTCCTGGTCACCCGGCGCATGCTCGAGATGTTCAAGAAGAAAACCAAGAACGAGGCGCAGAAGTAAGCATGAGCATGAATCTGGTAACGCTTCTCTACCTCGTCGCTTCGGTCTGCTTCATTCAGGCATTGAAGGGCTTGTCACACCCGACCACATCACGCCGCGGCAACCTGTTCGGCATGATCGGCATGGGCATCGCCATGCTCACCACGGTGGGCCTGATCTACAAGCTCGGTGCCGAGTTGGCCACTGCCGGTATCGGCTATGTGCTGCTGGGTCTGCTGATCGGCGGCACTGCCGGCTCGATCATGGCCAAGCGCGTCGAGATGACCAAGATGCCTGAGCTGGTCGCCTTCATGCACAGCATGATCGGCCTGGCGGCGGTGTTCATCGCCATCACCGCCGTGCTTGAACCGCAATCGATGGGCATCGTTGCTGCGATCACTGATCCGATCCCGACCGGCAACCGCCTGGAGCTGTTCCTCGGCGCTGCCATCGGTGCGGTGACGTTCTCCGGCTCGGTAATCGCCTTCGGCAAGCTTTCGGGCAAGTACAAGTTCCGCCTGTTTCAGGGTGCACCGGTACAGTTCGCCGGCCAGCACAAACTCAACCTGATCCTGGGCCTTACTACTATTGCCCTCGGCCTGCTGTTCACCTTCACCGGCCACTACAGCGCGTTCACCCTGATGCTGATTCTGGCGTTCATCATGGGCGTGCTGATCATCATCCCTATCGGCGGTGCCGACATGCCGGTGGTGGTATCGATGCTCAACAGCTACTCAGGCTGGGCCGCGGCCGGTATCGGCTTCTCGCTGAACAACTCGATGCTGATCATCGCCGGTTCGCTGGTCGGTTCGAGCGGGGCGATTCTCTCGTACATCATGTGCAAGGCGATGAACCGTTCGTTCTTCAACGTAATCCTTGGCGGCTTTGGCGGCGCAACAGACAGCGGCGCAGCAGCCGGCAGTCAGGAGCAACGCCCGGTCAAATCCGGTTCCGCTGATGATGCGACGTTCCTGCTGAGCAATGCCGACACCGTGATCATCGTGCCGGGCTACGGCCTGGCGGTGGCCCGCGCGCAGCATGCGCTCAAGGAGTTGACCGAGAAACTTATCCACAACGGCGTGACCGTCAAATATGCGATCCACCCGGTGGCAGGGCGCATGCCTGGGCACATGAACGTGCTCCTGGCCGAAGCCGAAGTGCCTTACGACCAAGTGTTCGAGATGGAAGACATCAACGCCGAGTTCGGCCAGGCCGATGTGGTGCTGGTGCTGGGCGCCAACGACGTGGTCAACCCGGCGGCGAAGAACGATCCCAAGTCGCCCATCGCCGGCATGCCGATCCTTGAGGCATACAAAGCCAAGACCGTCATCGTCAATAAACGCTCGATGGCCAGCGGTTATGCCGGTCTGGACAACGAGCTGTTCTATCTGGACAAGACCATGATGGTGTTCGGCGATGCCAAGAAGGTCATCGAAGACATGGTCAAAGCCGTCGACTAAGCCGCTGCTATATAGATAGTCAAAAACCCCCGGAGCTGTATGACCGGGGGTTTTTGCATTTGCCTGATCCAGATCAACGGCGCGGCGCCGAGGCCGCTCATACGACCATGGTCGTGGGACGGAGCAGGGCGAAATCACTAGACTGCGCATCTAGCTTGAGTAGCCTGAGATAACAATCCATGTACCGTGATCGTATCCGCTTGTCCTCCCTGCACAGCAAGGTAATGAGTGCGGCCGATGCCGCTGCCCTGATCGAGGACGGCATGACCGTCGGCATGAGCGGCTTTACCCGCGCCGGCGAAGCCAAGGCCGTGCCGCACGCACTTGCCGAGCGCGCGAAAACCTCGCCGCTGAAAATCACGCTGATGACCGGCGCCAGCCTGGGCAACGACCTCGACAAGCAGCTGACCGAAGCCGGCGTACTCGCCCGGCGCATGCCGTTTCAGGTCGACAGCACACTGCGCAAGGCGATCAACCAAGGCATGGTGATGTTCATCGACCAGCACCTGTCGGAAACCGTCGAGCAACTGCGTAACAAACAGCTGCCGCTGCCGGACATTGCCGTCATCGAAGCGGTCGCGATCACCGAACAGGGCCACATCGTGCCGACCACCTCGGTGGGCAACTCGGCCAGCTTCGCCATTTTCGCCAAACGGGTGATCGTCGAGATCAACCTGTCGCACAACCCCAACCTTGAGGGTTTGCATGACATCTATATCCCAAGCTACCGGCCGACCCGCACGCCAATCCCGCTGACCAAGGTCGACGACCGTATCGGCAGCCCGGCGATTGCCATCGACCCGGCCAAGATCGTCGGCATCGTCATCAGCAATCAGCCCGACTCGCCGTCTACTGTGCTGGCTCCGGATGACGAGACCCAGGGCATCGCCAACCACCTGATCAACTTCCTCAAGAGTGAAGTCGAAGCAGGGCGCATGACCAACAAGCTTGGCCCGCTGCAGGCTGGCATCGGCAACATCGCCAACGCGGTAATGTGCGGCCTGATCGACTCGCCGTTCGAAGAACTGACCATGTACTCCGAAGTACTCCAGGATTCGACCTTCGACCTGATCGACGCCGGCAAACTGAGCTTCGCGTCAGGCAGCTCGATCACCCTGTCGAGCCGACGCAACGCCGATGTGTTCGGCAACCTCGAGCGCTACAAGGACAAACTGGTCCTGCGCCCGCAGGAGATCTCCAACCACCCTGAAGTGGTGCGGCGTCTGGGCATCATCGGCATCAACACAGCGCTCGAATTCGACATTTATGGCAACGTCAACTCGACCCATGTCTGCGGCACGCGGATGATGAACGGCATTGGTGGCTCGGGTGACTTCGCCCGCAACGCGCACCTGGCGATCTTTGTCACCAAGTCGATCGCCAAAGCGGGCGCGATCTCCAGCGTAGTGCCGATGGTCAGCCACGTCGACCATACCGAGCACGACGTCGACATCCTCGTCACCGAGCAGGGCTTGGCCGACTTGCGTGGCCTGGCCCCGCGCGAGCGGGCTCGGGTGATCATCGACAACTGTGTCCATCCCGATTACCGGGCGGCGCTGAACGATTACTTCGAGCGCGCCTGCCAGCGCGGCGGACACACGCCGCACATTTTGCGCGAAGCGCTGAGCTGGCATGAAAACCTGGAAGAAACCGGGCGCATGCTGGTCGGCTGACTGCAAATGAGTAGGCTGGTTTGACCTCCTACGAAGCCGCGTCGTGTACTTTTTGCCTCAGGCAGAAGGTGCTCGACGCGGCTTTGTGCTGCCTGAGTGCTTGGCAAGCAAACGCAACAAAACAGTTTGAATGCTTTAACTTAATTAAACTGTACTACTGTACCGGTAAATACTGACCCAATCGGCAAGTCAGGCAGTCCAACAGCCATAAATGCACCATAATGATGCGCACCAGTACAGTTTCGCCAATTAACAGTGCAACAGTCGTGTTATGCAGTTAACTGAACCCGCCCAATACAAGTGAACTGTACCTACTGTTATGGACACAAGAGGAGGATCATTGGCATCAGTTAAATCACTACCTAATGCCGCCACAAGCGGAAGGAAGACATATCATGGAACGCACCCTCAGTTCCGGTCTGGTTTTTGAAAGCAACAGCCAATCCAACACCTCGCTGCCTCTGCGCGCTTTGTCCACTCTGCTCCTGTGGCAGCGTCGCATCGCCAGCCGCCGTCAACTTGCTCGCCTGGATGGTCGCCTTCTGGCTGACGCCGGTATCAGCGAGTCGCAGCGTTACGAAGAGCTGAGCAAGCCGTTCTGGCGCTAAGCTCCGGCTTGCCGGCCCAGGCCGGCACCGAGAATTCCTGAAACCCGTCATAGGCAACTGTGACGGGTTTTTTGTTTTTACGGCTGATACATGACTCCATATCTCCGCAACCAGTACAATTTAATGAATTGCGGTTTATACCAGTACAGTTTGCACCTATGCTGCGTCACATCCAGAAACAGCAACGCGTGATACGCTTGCGATAACGGCCGGTGAAATAAAGTACCGTTACAGGCCGAGTGAGCGTCCGATAACCACAAGCACACCGCCCTTATCTGCAGGAGTCATCGCCATGTCCCGTAACCACTTGCTGGGCGCCGCCCTGTTGCTGACCCTGACTGGCACAGCCAATGCCACCAGCTTCATCGTCACCACCGATGCCGTAGTCGGCGCCGTTGCTGCCACTACCGATGCCACCTCCGACGTGACCTCGTCATTCCGTGACGACAAGATCGTCAAGGCTGCGCGCGACGATGCCGCCAGCTTTGTTGGCAGCGAAGGTGTGATTCGTGGCGCCAAGCTGGAAAGCGCTTTCCGTCACATCCGCCAGCAGGCGCCAACCCTGCAGGCCAGTGATGCCCAACTGGCGCAGGCGATCCTCGCCCTGTAACACCGCCCTGCGGCACACCCGGGTGCACTGGCTCTGCGCCGTGTATTCGGGTTAGCCTTCGCCCTCCGAGTTCAAGCCTGCCAAACCCATGCGTTATCTTTCGCCATTGCTGATTGCCCTCGCCGGGATGGGCAGCGCCCATGCCATGGATGTCTCGACCCAGAGCCTGGTTGTCACTGGCTACGTCACCAGCAAGGTGACCAGCGCACCATTCGATCGCAAGCTGATGGTGCAGGCCCGTGATGATGCCGCAGCCTTTGTTGCCAGCGACGGTCTGATCCGTGGTGTACGCCTGCAGGCGGCACTGCGCACCTTGCGCCATCATGCTGGCTATCAATCTGCTGACGACCTTGAACTGGCAGAAGCAATTCTCGTCCAATGATTCAATTCGACTCCCTGTATTAGTTTGGAGATGCTCCATGCGTAAATCGCTGATCGCCGCTTCCCTCGGCATGCTGCTCCTGGCCGACCTGGCCCATGCACAGACTCTGGTGGCTACCAGCAATATCATCGTCCGCGCCTTTGGCCGCTCGATCGATTTCACTTCTGATACCACCACTTCGATCCGCGACTCGAAGATCGTTCAGGATGCCCACGACGACGCCGCCAGCTTCGTTGCCAGCCGCGGTGATATTCGCGGTGCACAGCTTGAAGCGGCACTCAATACCATTCGCCAGCGTGTGCCTGAAGCACGCGACGCCAGCGATCAGGTGCTCGCCGAAGCTATTCTCGCGCTGTGAAGCGTATGCGTGCCTGGCTGCTGGGCAGCGTCCTGACGCTGCTGGGCGCGCCCGCGCTGGCCGACCTGCAGCTCGATCTGCAGGCTGACGGGCTTGACCAGCAACAACAGCAAGCCACCCAGGCGCTGCTTGATGAAGCGCTGGCAAAGCTGCCGCCGCGGTTCAAGCAACAGCTGGATCGGCGCGTGCAGGTCAGCTGGAGCGAGCACATGCCCGCCGACGCTTATGGCCAGGCCTCGCTGGTGTCCACGCTTGATCTGAACAGGCGCTTGCTGCCCGCGCTTGCCGATGGCAGTGCGGCCACCCAGGCCACCGGCCGGCCGCACGGCACGGTACGCCAGGAGCTGCTGGCCACCGTCCTCCACGAACTCACCCATATCTATGACCGCGCCCGCCTGTGGCCCAGCGCCGATCGCCTGCTGATCAACCGCTGCAAGCGCCAACAGGACACGCTGGGCAAGATCGGCCTGCCAGAGGAATGCCGCGGCGAAGGCGAACGACGCTTCACCCTCAGCGATGACCCACGCCTGCTCGACCTGGCCGGCTGGCCGCAGTATGTCGGCCGCCGCGGCGAGCGTGAACAGCACAACAACCAGTTGGTGCGCAGCCCTGACAGTTATGAGCTGAGCAGCCCGAAGGAATACGTGGCGGTCAATATGGAGTACTTCCTCCTGGACCCAAGCTACGGCTGCCGCCGGCCGGCCCTCAATCAGTACCTGCGCGAGCACTTTGGCTGGGCGCCGCAACAGAACGAATGCGCGAAAACCCTGCCATTCATCAATGCCGGCAATGACTTCGCCCGCCAGCCGTTGGGGGAAATCGACCCCGAGCGGGTTTACGAAATCGACTACCTGCTGGCCGAGGCCAACCAGAACCTGGTCAGCCGCTGGGGCCACAGCATGCTGCGCCTGGTGATCTGCGCACCGGGCCGGCCACGTGGCCCGGATTGCCGGCTGGATCTGGACCAGAGCCTGGTGCTGTCGTACCGCGCCTTCGTCAACGATGTGCAGCTGTCCAGTTGGTCTGGCCTGGTCGGCGCTTATCCGTCACGCCTGTTCGTTCTGCCGCTGAACCAGGTGATCGACGAGTACACCAAGACCGAACTGCGCAGCCTTGCCTCGGTGCCGCTCAAACTCAGCCGCGCTGAAGTCGAAAACGTCGTGCGTCAGGCGGCAGAGATGCACTGGAGCTATGACGGCAACTACTGGTTCCTGTCCAACAACTGCGCAGTCGAAGGACTCAAATTGCTGCGCAGCGGCAGCGCCAACCCGCGCCTGAAAGACCTCGACAACATCATGCCCAACGGCTTGCTCGAGGTGCTCAAAGGCCGCGGCCTGGCCGATACCAGTGTGCTTGAGGACCGCCGCGAGGCCCTGCGCCTGGGCTATCGCTTCGACTCCTACCGCGACCGCTACCAGGCCATGTTCGACGTGCTCAGAAAGCAGTTGCCGGTCAAGCAGGTCGAAGTTGAAGACTGGCTGGCGCAAGATGCCGAACAGCGCCAGCCATGGTTCCAGCGGGCCGATCTGCGCACCAGCGCGGCATTGCTGCTGCTCGAACAAGCGGCGCTGCGCCGGCAGTTGCTGCTGGCCCAGGACGAGGTCAAGCAGCGCTACCTGAATTCCACCGCGCTGAAGGACGGCACGGTCGACAAGGCCAACGCCACCTTGCAGCAGATGCTGGCCAACAGCGGCTTCCTCAGCCGCCCGGCAGAGCTGCTGGGCACCGATGGCTACGGCTTGCCGCAACCCGACGAGCGCAAACAGCTGGAGCAGGTCAGTCGTGAGCGGCAGGCGCAGTTGTTGCGCCTGAGCACCGACCTCGATACCGAAGTCCGCGCCTTGCTCGACCCGGCGCGCGGCAAGGAGATCAAAGCGGTGGAAGCCAACGTCAAGCAGATCGGTGAGCACCTGCGCGCCCTGCACAAAGCAGCTGGCGGCTTGCAACTGCCCTGAACAGAAGCCGCCGTTACCAGCAACGGCGGCTTACAGCGCTTCTTCGGCTTCTTCCGGCAACTGTTCATCCAGATGCAGCCAGGCTACCCGGCTGCTGGTCCAGATATGCCGATTGGCCTGGACTCGCTCTGGCTGATCCAGGGTTGCCACGGTCACATCGATACTCTGCGGGCTGTGCTCAGTGCTCAGGGCCACATGCGCGCCACAGTCGCCACAAAAAAACCGACTGCAACTGGCAGGCGCCACATACAGCCGCGGCCGCCCCTTGAGCCAGCGAAAGTCGCGCCTGGGCAGGGTGATCCAGGTCACCACCAGGCCACCGCTGACGCGCCGGCAGATCGAGCAATGGCAATGCGCAACATCGTTCAGATCGCCCGCCAGGCGATACCTGATGGCGCCGCAATGGCAGCCGCCCTCGACAAACTCAGACATGATTACCTCTCGTCACCTTGGCGCCAGCGAAAGCTGGCTGAAAGCTTGCGCTCATAGGATAGCCCCCACTACCGGCACAAGACCGGTCAGCCAGGGTACCCGGACCAGTCCGCACCCGGCCCAATCAACAACAACAATGGTGATTCTGATGTCTTCCTGTGTCCGCCTCTTCGCAATACCCCTCCGGCTATTCCAAGCACAGCGCCCCACGCGCTGATCCGCCCGAAGCATTTTTTTTAATTCGTCGCGCCACGCCTGGAGTACTGCCATGCTGACCTTCCTCGGCTTTGCCATGGTCATCACCTTCATGTACCTGATCATGACCAAGCGCCTCTCGGCCTTGATCGCGCTGATCCTGGTACCGATCCTGTTCGCCCTGTTCGGTGGCTTCTCCTCCGAAATCGGCCCGATGATGCTGCAAGGCATCACCAAGCTCGCGCCAACCGGCGTGATGCTGATGTTCGCCATTCTTTACTTCGCCCTGATGATCGACTCCGGCCTGTTCGACCCGGCTGTGCGGCTGATCCTCAAGGCGGTCAAGGGTGACCCGCTGAAAGTCTCGGTCGGCACCGCAGTGCTGGCCCTGGTGGTCTCGCTCGACGGCGACGGTGCAACCACCTACATGATCTGCTGCGCCGCCATGCTGCCGCTGTACAGCCGCCTGGGCATGAGCCCGCGGATCATGGCCGGCCTGATCATCCTCGCGGGCGGGGTCATGAACATGACGCCATGGGGCGGGCCGACCGCTCGCGCTGCTAGTGCCCTGCATGTAGACCCGTCCGACATCTTCGTACCGATGATCCCGGCCATGGCCTTCGGCGTGGTGGCGATCCTGGTCATCGCCTACATGTACGGCAAGCGTGAGCGGGCTCGCCTGGGTGAACTGCACCTGCCGACCGACGACATCGACCACAGCGCTATCAGTGTGTCGCAGTTCCCTGAAGCACGCCGGCCGAAGCTGATCTGGTTCAACGGTGCCCTCACCTTGGCCCTGATGGTCGCGCTGATCGCTGGCCTGCTGCCACTGCCGGTGCTGTTCATGGTTGCCTTCAGCATCGCCATGATCGTCAACTACCCATGCCTGCAACAGCAGAAGGACCGCATTGCGGCCCACGCCGGCAGCGTGCTGGCAGTGACCGGGCTGATTTTCGCCGCGGGTATCTTCACCGGCATCCTGTCCGGCACCGGCATGGTCGACGCCATGTCGAAAAGCCTGCTGGCAGTCATCCCGGACGCACTCGGCCCGTACCTGGCTGTGATCACCGCCCTTGTCAGCATGCCGTTCACCTTCTTCATGTCCAACGATGCCTTCTACTACGGTGTGCTGCCGGTGTTGGCCGAAGCGGCCAGCCACTACGGCATCACCCCGGTGGAAATGGCCCGCGCGTCGATCGTCGGCCAGCCGGTGCATCTGCTCAGCCCGCTGGTACCCTCGACCTACCTGCTGGTCGCGCTGGCCGGCATCGAGTTCGGCGATCATCAGCGCTTCACGCTCAAGTGGGCAGTGCTGGTGTGCATGTGCATAATGCTCGGCGCACTGCTGCTGGGGACTTTCCCGCTGTTCAGCAGTCTCTAATTCATAAGCCCCATCGCGCTGCGTCCCTATCGGGCGCAGCGCCTTTTTACGTTTGAAGGAATACATATGGAATGGCTGACCAGCCCAGAAATCTGGGTTGCCTTTTTGACCCTGACGGCACTTGAGATCGTCCTCGGTATCGACAACATCATCATGATCTCGATCCTGGTCAGCCGCATGCCCAAGCACATGCAGCCGCGTACCCGGATCTTCGGCCTGGCCCTGGCCATGGTCACGCGGATCCTGCTGTTGCTGTCGATCACCTGGGTAATGCGCCTTACCGCCGACCTGTTCGAAGTGTTCGGCCAGGGCATCTCCGGGCGCGACCTGATTCTGTTCTTCGGTGGCCTGTTCCTGCTGTGGAAGAGCTCGCAAGAGATCTACCACGGCCTGGAAGGTGAAGACGAGAGCAGCGACGGCCCGAAAGGCGCTGGTGGCAAGTTCCTCTACACCATCATCCAGATCGCCATTATCGACATCGTGTTCTCGCTGGACTCGGTGATCACTGCAGTCGGCATGGTCTCGCACGTACCGGTGATGATCGCCGCGATCGTCGTGGCGGTGCTGGTGATGATGCTCTGCGCTGGTGCTATCAGTAACTTCATCGACAAGCACCCATCGCTGAAGATGCTTGCGCTTTCGTTCCTGATCGTCGTCGGTACCGTGCTGATCGCCGAATCTTTCGATGTGCATGTGCCGAAGGGCTATGTCTACTTCGCCATGGCGTTCTCGCTGGCGGTAGAAGCCATCAACATCCGTATGCGTACTGCCCGTGCACGCAAGGAAGGCGCCGAGCCTGATGCGGTGAAGCTGCGTAAGGACGTGCCTGGTCAGTAAGCCTGGCAGTTGCAGATAAAGGCCCTTCGGGGCCTTTTTTGTGGGCGGCGCCCCGGCGCTCCTGCACCAGTGAAATGTTTCAAATAGGTTTCAGCCATGCCAAGCTGGCAGCAGACGCACAAAACGACTAAAGCTTGAGTGAGCACTGGGACAACCACCCAGCCCCGGGCCAGGCTCACGGCTTCATTTTTTGGCCCCGTCTTGGGGCAATTGCAACGGGGGCCTTGCCTATGCTGACTCTGCTCAATCTGCTCTCGGCGGTCGCGCTGCTGGTGTGGGGCACGCACATCGTGCGCACCGGCATTCTGCGGGTGTATGGCTCAAACCTGCGCCGGGTGATCAGCCAGAACATGAGCAAACGCCCGCTGGCGTTTCTCGCCGGCATCGTCGTCACAGCCATGGTCCAGAGCAGCAACGCCACTGCCATGCTGGTGACCTCGTTCGTCGGCCAAGGCCTGATGGCGATGACCCCGGCGCTGGCAATCATGCTCGGGGCCGACGTCGGCACCGCGCTGATGGCCAGGGTGCTGACCTTCGACCTGTCGTGGCTGTCGCCCCTGCTGCTGTTCATTGGGGTGATTTTCTTCCTCTCGCGCAAGCAGACTCGCCTCGGCCAGATGGGCAGGGTAGCGATTGGCCTTGGCCTGATCATCCTGGCCCTGCAACTGATCGTGCAGGCGGCCACGCCCATCACCCAGGCACAAGGGGTCAAGGTGCTGTTCGCCTCGCTGACCGGGGATATCCTTCTCGACGCCCTGGTCGGCGCCCTGTTCGCGATGATTTCCTACTCGAGCCTGGCGGCTGTGCTGCTCACCGCAACCCTGGCCGGCTCGGACCTGATCAGCCTGCCGGTGGCCATCGGCCTGGTGATCGGCGCCAACATCGGCAGCGGTCTGCTGGCCTTTCTGACCACCAGCATGCAGAACTCGGCAGGCCGCCGGGTGGCACTGGGTAGCCTGCTGTACAAACTGATCGGCCTGCTGCTGATGATCCCGGTGCTGCACCCGCTGGTCGACTGGATGGACACCCTCAAGCTCAGCCCGCAGGAACTGGTGATCGGCTTCCACCTGCTCTACAACACGCTGCGCTGCGTGCTCATGCTGCCGACCGTGACGCCGATGGCGCGGCTGTGCAACTTCCTCCTGCCGGAGCGCGAAAGCAGCAACGGCCAGATCCGCCCGCGCCATCTCGACCCGTCCGCGTTGCAAACGCCAAGCCTGGCGCTGGCCAACGCCGCCCGCGAAACCCTGCGCCTGGGCGACATCGTCGAGAGCCTGCTCGAGGCCATGCTCGCCGCCTTGCGCGGCACTCAGACCGCATTGCCGCAGCAGGTCCGCGCCTACACTGAAGACGTCGACGCCCTGTACAGCGCGATCAAGCTGTACCTGGCGCAGATGGACCGCGAGGACCTCAGCGCCCAGGACAACCGGCGCTGGGCCGAGATCATCGAGATCTCGGTCAACCTGAAGATGGCCAGCGACCTGGTCGAGCGCATGCTGCGCAAGGTCCAGCAGCAAAAGACCTCACAGCGCCGCGAGTTCTCCCAGGTCGGCCTGGAAGAGCTGACCGGCCTGCAGGAACAACTGCTGGCCAACCTGCGCCTGGGCCTGTCGGTGTTTCTCAGCGCCGACCCGGAAAGCGCGCAATTGCTCCTCCGTGAGAAGCGCCGCTTCCGCGCCCAGGAACGGCGCCTGGCCCACGCCCATGTCAGCCGTTTGCAACGCAAAGTGGTGCAGAGTATCGAGACCAGTTCACTGCATCTGGAGCTGATCGCCGACATGAAGCGGTTGAACTCTTTGTTCTGCAGCAGTGCCTATGTGGTACTGGGCGGCTCGGACACCGGCGGGCTTATGCTCGACAGCGTGCCGGACGAAGCCCGCCAGCCCTGACCTGCACCATCTGGAGACCCCTGCTCGCCTATGCGTAGCCTGATGTTGATTTGCCTGCTGATCTGCAGCCTGCCGACCCTGGCCCTCGACCGCTCCAAGGTCGAAGGCTACCTGTTGCCCAACGGCCTGCAGGTCATCCTCAAATCCGGCTACGAGCGCGACCATGTCGCGATCCGCCTGATCGTCGGGGTCGGCCTCGATGACTTCGAGTGCGACCAGCGTGAGCTGCCGCACCTGCTCGAGCACCTGCTGTTCAGCGGCATCGATGAAACCGGCGAGGGCGGCCTGGAAGAACGCATGCAGGCACTGGGCGGCGAATGGAATGCCTACACCAGCAGCGCCGACACCACTTTCGTTATCGAGGCCCCGGCGCGCAACCAGCGCAAGGTGCTCGACCTGCTGCTGGCGGCCGTTCGCGATACCAAAATCGATGCCAAGGCCCTGGCCACTGCCAAGCAGATCATCGAGCGTGAAGACGGCGGCCACTACGGCCACCTGCAACGTTGGCTCGACCGCCAGGACATCGGCCATCGCGCCAGTGACCAATTGGCAGTCGAGCTGGGGCTGAAATGCCCGGCGCGCTCCAACCTCGACGACATGACTCTTGAGCAAGTGCAGGCCCTGCGCGACCACTGGTACGCAGCCAACAACATGACCCTGATCGTGGTCGGCGGCCTTGACCGCTTGCTGCCGGCCTATCTCGAACGCAGCTACGGCGAGCTGCCGGCGACCGAGCCCGGCGAGCGGCGTAACCTCGACAGCATCAGCCAACAGGCCGAGCAGCGCCGCGACCTGACACGCGGCTGGCTGGGCGACAGCGTCAAACTGCACTGGCTGTTCATCGAGCCGGTGCTGGACAGCGGCCACGAGCAGACCCTCGACCTGGTTTCGCGTTACCTGGAGTGGGCAGTCTACGACCAGCTACGCCTGCGCCACGGCCTGTCCTACGGGCCTTCGGTGCAGCGTGAAAGCTTCGGCGACAGCGGCATGCTCAGCCTCAACGCCGACCTCGAGCGCGAAGACCTCAACGCAGCGATCAAGGTGTTGCAGGAGCTGTTCGAGCACCTGCGCAAAAACGGCCTCGACGCGGATACCTTTGCCCGCATCAAGGAAGCCGCCATCGCCCGCGAGAGCTGGAACAGCCAGGGCAACAGCGCCTTGGCCGACTATTACTGGGGCGCTTTGAACAACTACACCGACGGCCGCTTCAGCGACCCGATCCGCGCATTGCGCCAGGTCAGCCTGAAACAGGCCGACGCCGCTTTGCAGGAGTTACTCAAGGAGCCGGGGTACGTGCGCATCGAGCAGCCGCTGCTTGGCTATGACGAGCTGTACGGCCTGGTGGCTTTGCTGCTCGGTGTGATTCTCGCCCTGGGCCTGCTGCGCCGTCGCCGTCACACACCGAGCAAGCCCAGCGGCGCTACACGCCAGCGCTGATTCAGCGGTATCCTGTGCAGAGCCATCGCGGGGCCGCCGCGATGGTGGCCCCCATACTCTTTCTGTAGCCCGTCCATGCCGCCCATCCCGCATATCGTCCAGCGCATCATCGAACTGCTCAAACGCTACCCAGGCGTGATTGCGCTGGGCGGCTTCCTGTCCGGGATCGGCAGCTTCATCCTGGTCGACCGCCAGGCCGGGCTGGCGAGTTGGGTGGCGATCCTGCTGTTGGTCAGCTGGATATGGCTGATGCTGGAGAACACCCTGACTGGTTTGTTCGCCCGCACCTTCAAGCGGGAGATCCCGCAGCCGCTACTGCGCTACGCCACGCAGATGATCCACCAGGAGAGCCTGTTCTTCGTCCTGCCATTCTTTTTCATCACCACCACCTGGAACAGCGGCCAGTTGATCTTTACCGGCCTGCTCGGCGCCGCTGGGGTGATCTCGATCGTCGACCCGCTTTACTACCGCTGGCTGGCGCCGCGGCGTTGGCTGTTCATGGCCTTGCATACCTTGACCCTGTTTGCCGCGCTGCTGACGGCGCTGCCGATCATCCTTCACCTGACCACCGCGCAGAGCTTCAAGCTGGCGCTGATCGCGGCCATGGCGCTGTCGTTCCCAAGCCTGGCCAGCAGCTTCCCGATCACCAACTGGCGCCGCGGCGTCGCGCTGGTACTGGTGACGCTGTCGGTGGGTGCCGGCGGCTGGCTGCTGCGCTCCTGGGTGCCGCCCGCCACCCTGTGGCTGACCGAAGTGGCGGTGAGCACCGAAGTGATCAACCGCCAGCCGGGTGATTCGCTGGATGAGATCCCGGTCAACCAGATTCGCGGCGCGGGGCTGTATGCATACACCGCGATCAACGCACCGCGCGGGCTCAACGAGCGGATCTATCACGTCTGGCAGTTGAACGGTAAAGAGGTCGACCGGATCGCCCTGGATATTCATGGCGGGCGCAAGGAAGGCTACCGCGCCTGGACCCACAAGCAGAACTTCCCGCCCAACCCGGTGGGCCGCTGGCAAGTCCGCGTGCTGACCGAGGACGGCCAGGTTATCGGCGTGCTGCGCTTCAAGGTGGTCGACGCTGCTGCGGCCCCAGCCAGCTGAGCAGATCGCCATTGCCCGGCAGCGCCCGCACTGCGCTATGATCGGTGCCTTCCTCGCGCACTGTCAGAAGCATGGAGCCCATGACTACACCGAGCGCCACTCTGGACACCAGCAGCCAACCGCCGTGCCTGCGTATCAGCGGTGACTGGACCCTGGCCCACTACGCCCAGCTCAAGCGCGACAGCGAGCGCCTGCGCAGTCAATACAGCAGTGACACCCGCGCCGACCTCAGCCAGCTCGGCCGCCTCGACACTGCCGGCGCCTCGCTGCTGGCCGAACTGCTCGGCAGCGAGCGGCTGTCGCGCTGCACCGATGACCTCGGCGCGGCCAACCGGGCCCTGCTGAAGACGGTCTACCACTCGGTGCAGGACTACTGCATCCCGCTCAAGCAAGCCGAACGGCCGGTGCTGCTGATGCTGCTCGAGCGCATCGGCTGCTCGGTCAACAAGCTGTGGGGCGACACCCTGCAACTGCTCGGCTTCATTGGCCTGATCATCCAGACCCTGCTGTTGCGTGCGCTGCAGCCACACCGCTGGCGGCTCACACCGGTCGTTGCTCATATCGAGCAGACTGGCCTCAATGCCGCGCCGATCATCGCTTTGCTGACCTTTCTGGTCGGCGCAGTGGTGGCCTTTCTCGGCGCCACGGTGCTCGCCGCATTTGGTGCGACCATCTTCACCGTCGACCTGGTGGCGTTCTCGTTTCTGCGTGAGTTTGGCGTGCTGCTGACTGCCATTCTCATGGCCGGGCGCACTGCCAGCGCCTTTACTGCGCAGATCGGCTCGATGAAGGCCAACGAAGAGATCGACGCCATCCGCACCCTCGGCCTCAACCCGATCGAACTGCTGGTAGTGCCGCGAGTACTGGCATTGCTGATCACGCTGCCGCTGCTGACCTTTGTCGCGATGATCTGCGGCATCGTCGGAGGCGGCGTGGTCTGTGCGCTGTCGCTGGATATCTCGCCAGCCATGTTCCTTTCCCTGCTGCAGACCGATATCGGTGTGCAGCACCTGCTGGTAGGCCTGGCCAAGGCGCCGTTCTTTGCCTTTCTGATTGCCGCGATCGGTTGCCTGGAAGGCTTCAAGGTCAGCGGCAGTGCCGAGTCGGTAGGCGCCCACACCACCTCGGCGGTGGTCCAGTCGATCTTCGTGGTGATCGTGCTGGATGCCGTTGCAGCGCTGTTCTTCATGGAGATGGGCTGGTGAGTGCAGCAACCCAGGCAGTGATCCAGGCGCGCGGGCTGTGCAACCGCTTTGGCAGCCAGAGCGTGCACGAGAATCTCGACCTCGATCTGTACAAAGGCGAGATCCTCGCGGTAGTCGGCGGTTCGGGCAGCGGCAAGTCGGTGCTGCTGCGCAGCATCGTTGGCCTGCGCCAGCCCGACGAGGGTCAGGTCAAGGTGTTCGGCCAGGACCTGGCCACTCTCGACAACGAACAGCGCTCGCAGGTCGAGCGGCGCTTTGGCGTACTGTTCCAGAAGGGCGCGTTGTTCTCGTCGCTGACCATTACCGAAAACGTTGCCCTGCCACTGATCGAACACGCTGGCCTGTCGCGCACTGATGCCGAGCATCTGGCCGGGGTCAAGCTGGCCCTGGCAGGGCTGCCGATTTCCGCTGCCGACAAGTACCCCGCATCGCTGTCGGGCGGGATGATCAAGCGCGCGGCGCTGGCGCGGGCATTGGCGCTGGACCCGGACATCCTGTTTCTGGATGAACCCACCGCCGGGCTCGACCCGATCGGTGCGGCGGCCTTCGACCAGTTGATCCTGACCCTGCGTGATGCGTTGGGTTTGAGCGTGTTCCTGATCACCCATGACCTGGATACGCTGTACACCATTACCGACCGCATCGCCGTGCTGTCGCAGAAAAAGGTGCTGGTAGCCGGCCCCTTGGCCGAGGTCGAACTTACCGACGACCCCTGGATCCACGATTACTTTCACGGCCCACGCGGGCGCGCAGCGGCTCAAGCTGCCAGCCGTGTCGGGCAGGAGCGCTGAAGCATGGAAACCCGAGCTCATCATGTGTTGATCGGTCTGGTCACCGTTCTGGTCGTGGCTGGCGCCTTGTTGTTCGGCTTGTGGCTGACCAAGTCCAGCGTCGACTCGACCTTCAAGGACTATCAGGTGGTATTCAACGAGGCGGTCTCCGGTCTGTCGCGCGGCAGCCCGGTGCAGTACAACGGCATCAAGGTCGGTGACGTCACCACCCTGCGCCTGGACCCGCAAGACCCACGTCGGGTGCTGGCACGCATCCGCCTCAGCGCCGACACGCCGGTCAAGCAGGACACCCAGGCCAAGCTGACCCTGGCCGGGGTTACCGGCAACGCCTTCATCCAGCTCAGCGGCGGCACCCCACAAAGCCCAGAACTGAAAGGCAAGGACGGCCAATTGCCGGTGATCGTTGCCTCGCCATCGCCGATCTCGCGCCTGCTCAACGACAGCAGCGACGTGGTCGGCAACATCAACCTGTTGTTGCACAACGCCAATCAGTTGCTCTCCGACGACAACGTCAGCCGCCTCAGCAACACCTTGGCCAACCTTGAGCAGACCACCGGCGCTTTCGCCAGCCAAAAAGGCAGTATCAGCGACGCCATCGCCCAGCTGGCTGCAGTCGGCAAACAGGCCAACGCCACCCTGGCCGAGACCCAGGCGCTGATGCGCAACGCCAACGGCTTGCTCGGCACCCAGGGCAAGCAAGCCTTCGGCAGCGCCGAGCAGGCCATGAACGCCCTGGCCGAGAGCACCGCGACCATCAACGACCTGCTCAAGAACAACCGCGAAGCCATCGACGACGGTGCCCAGGGCTTGAACCAGCTGACCCCGGCGATCCGCGAACTGCGCGAAACCCTCAATGCCCTCAAAGGCATCTCGCGCCGCCTCGAAGCCGACCCCAGCGGCTACCTGCTGGGCCGCGACAATGACAAGGAGTTCCAGCCATGACCCCGCTGCGCCTGATCGCCCTGCTGGCCACGCTGAGCCTGGCCAGCGCCTGCTCGATCCTGCCGCAAAGCCCGCCGGTGGATATCTACCGCCTGCCGGTCAAGCAGCCCACCAGCAGCAACGCGCCGCTGACCTGGTCACTGCGGGTGAACAAGCCACTGGCCAGCGAGGCGCTCGCCGGGCAACGCATTGCGGTGATCGCCCAGGGCGACGTGATCAGTGGCTACAAAGGCGCCCGCTGGAGCGACCCGGTGCCGTTGCTGGTACGCAATCGGCTGCTCGATGGCTTCCAGCGGGATGGCCGGGTACAGCGCCTGAGCGCTGACGACAGCAATCTGCAAGCCGATTACGAGCTGGCCGGCGAGTTGCTGGCGTTCAACAGCGAATACCGCGAGGGCAGGGTAGAGGTGGTGATCAGCTACGATGCGCGCCTGGTGCAGGGCCGCAGCCAGCGCATCGTCGCCAGCCGGCGCTTTGAAGTGCGCCAGCCGCTAAGTGCTACTCAGGTGCCTGCGGTGGTCACCGGCCTTGGTGCCGCCAGCGACCAACTGATGAGCCAGCTGGTCGACTGGACACTGGCTCAGGTCGCTCAGGCTCAGGCGAAGAACCAGTAGCAGACGCAGATCGCCGCGATCACCCCGGACAGCTCGGCCAGCAGCGCGCAGCCCACTGCATGGCGCACGCGCTGGATGCCGACCGCGCCGAAGTACACCGCCAGCACATAGAAGGTCGTCTCGGTGCTGCCCTGGATGGTTGCCGCAACCAATGCCGGGAAGCTGTCGACGCCCTGGCTTTGCATGGTTTCGATCATCATGGCCCGCGCGGCGCTGCCAGAGAACGGCTTGACCAGCGCAGTGGGCAGGCCATCGACGAAGCGCGTGTCCAGGCCCACCCACTCGACCAGGTGGCGAATCCCGTCCAATGCCAACTCCAGCGCCCCAGACGCGCGCAGCACGCCCACCGCGCAGAGCATGGCGACCAGATACGGCAGCAGGCTCTTGGCGACGTCAAAGCCTTCCTTGGCGCCTTCGATGAAGGTTTCGTACACCTTGACCCGGCGCAGGGCGCCAACCACCAGGAACGACATGATGATGCCGAACAGGGTCAGGTTGCCCAGGATCGACGAAAGGCCTGCCAGCGCAGTCGCCGACAGCGTGCCCAGAAACGCCATGAAGCCGCCCAGCAGCAGCGCGCCAGGGATCAGATAGGCGAGCACCACCGGATCCCACAAGCGCAGCCGCTGCATCACCGCGACCGACAGCAGCCCGACCAGGGTCGAGACGCTGGTGGCCAGCAGGATCGGCAGGAACACCATGGTCGGGTCAGGTGCGCCTTGCTGGGCGCGGAACATGAAGATGGTCACCGGCAGCAGGGTCAGCGACGAGGCGTTGAGCACCAGAAACAGGATCTGCGCATTGCTCGCCGTGGTGCTGCTCGGGTTGAGCTCCTGCAGTGCGCGCATCGCCTTCAGGCCGATCGGCGTCGCCGCGTTGTCCAGGCCCAGGCCATTGGCGGCGAAGTTCATGGTGATCAAGCCCAGCGCAGGGTGACCGCGGGGCACCTCCGGCATCAGCCGGGCGAACAGCGGGCCGAGCATCTTCGCCAGCCACTCGACAATGCCGGCCTGTTCGGCAATCTTGAGAAAGCCCAGCCACAGGGTCAGGGTACCGAATAAAAGGACCATGACTTCGACCGACAGCTTGGCCATGGCAAAGATGCTCTCGACCATCGCGGCGAAGATCCCGGCGTTGCCGCCGACCAGCCACTGCGCCATGGCGGAGATGGCCGCGACCAGGAAAAAGCTGAGCCAAAGGCCGTTTAGCATCCGCGTGTTCCCCCGAAAAATGCCACGCATGATAACGCAAGCGGCTGGGTACTTTCTGCAGGCAACAAAAAACCCCGGCATGCGGGGCTCTTGTGGGTCTGCGTTGTCTGGGGCAGGGGCCGCTTTGCGGCCCCAACCACTGCAACGCTTACTGCTTGGCAGCCTCGCCTACAGCGCCAGCAGCCTTGTTACCGGCCATATGCGGCAGCGAGTTGTAATACGCCTCACCCTTGGCCGAGTCGTACATACCTTCCCAACGAGCGATGACCAGCGCGGCCAGGGCGTTGCCAATCACGTTCAGGGCGGTCCGCGCCATGTCCATGATGCGGTCGACACCGGCGATGAATGCCAGGCCTTCCAGCGGGATGCCAACGCTGCCCAGGGTCGCCAGCAGGACCACGAACGACACGCCCGGCACACCGGCGATACCTTTGGAGGTGACCATCAAGGTCAGCACCAGCAGCAGCTGCTGGCTCCACGACAGGTCGATGCCATACAGCTGGGCAATGAAGATTGCCGCGATGCTCTGGTACAGGGTCGAGCCGTCGAGGTTGAACGAGTAGCCGGTCGGAACCACGAAGCTGCAGATCGACTTCGGCGCGCCGTACTTCTCCATCTTCTCGATCACACGTGGCAGCACGGTCTCGGAGCTGGAGGTGGAGTAGGCGAGGATCATCTCGTCTTTCATGATGCGCATGATCTTGATGATCGAGAAGCCGAACATCCGCGCGACCAGGCCCAGCACCATGAAGGCGAAGAAGGCGATGGCGAAGTACACCAGCACCACCAGCTTGGCCAGCGGCAGCAACGACGAGAAGCCGAAGTTGGCGACGGTCACGGCGATCAGGGCGAACACGCCGATCGGGGCGTAGTTCATGATCATGTGGGTGACCTTGAACATGGTTTCCGATACGGCCTGGAAGGTGCGTACCAGCGGATCACGCAGGTCAGCCTGCAGGCTCGACAGGCCCAGACCGAACATCACCGAGAAGAAGATGATCGGCAGCATTTCGCCGCGGGCAACCGCTGCAAAGATGTTCGAAGGGATCAGGTTGAGCAGGGTCTCGATGAACGCATGCTCATGCTGCACCTCGGCCGCAGTGGCCTGGTACTTGGAGATGTCCACCGTACCTAGAGTGCTCATGTCGATGCCGACACCAGGGTGGAACAGGTTGGCCAGGCCCAGGCCGACGACGATGGCAATGGTCGTCACCACCTCGAAGTAGAGAATGGTCTTCAGGCCGATGCTGCCCAGTTTCTTCGCGTCGCCAACCCCGGCGATGCCCACGATCAGCGACGAAATCACGATCGGGACGACGATCATCTTGATCAGGCGAATGAAGATATCACCGGCAGGCTGCAGGACATTGGTGATCCACCATGCCTTTTCTGCACTGAAATGGTTCAGCAGCGCGCCGATTGCAACGCCCAGTACAAGCCCTATGAGGATTTGCCAGGCGAGGCTTAGTTTTGCCTTCTTCATGTCGTTACCTTTTCTTCTAGTGGTCAGGGGCATCGAGCGGAAACGCGCGTACCAGAGCCATTAGAAGCATGCTTGGCAGCGAGATTGTTCCGTACGACGACTCCATCGAAGGTCAGCGCAAGCGAGCGGTTCGGCGCTCTGGCTAGCGAAAAAGGCGGCAACTATTGCTACGCAGGCGGGGCCAGTCTAATGCCGGAAACGACTACCCTATGCCGGATCGGCATAATAGCCCGAGGCAAAACGACGCAGCTGCAAGTCATTGATTTATAACGTTCGGCTTTCCGAACAAGACCAAAGCGCCATGAAACGGCCAATTTGGCAGATATGGCATGGTCATGCACAACTTCTGTTCGACAATCCGAATGGGATGAACAGGGTGTAGGAAGGGAGAGGTTACGGAGGAAAATAATTCGATGTACGGTCACGACAAAATGTGTCTTCAGGACAATTTGGCGACATGCGCTCGGAGCACATCCATAGACGCTTCGGAAGCCAGGCCTGGCACGGTGCATTCGGCACTGCCAGACCTGAGACTTCCGATGCCATCTTTTCCTGACCCGGCCCAATCAATGGAGGCACTCCCTGTACCCCTAGGCCACTCCGACCCTGCAACAGTCAGAACAGCCCGGCCCCATGGTCATGTGCCAACCCTCTTCGAGTCGGCGCATCATAGAAGCCTGAACCTTAGAAAGGTTCGGCTTCTATTGCATTACAGTTGCGTGAACTTTAGTCAGTACCACTTCGGATCACGCTTGAGTTGCTCCTGCAACATCGCCTTCATGCCGTCATCCGGCTTGCCCAGCCAGCGGTATTGCGCATGGCGGGTTGGCGACTTGTCCTTGGGCAATCCCTCGGGTACTTCCACGAGCATCCCGTAGGCATCGTCCTTGTCCCAGCTAAATGCCACGATCAGGCGCTTGTAGGTGCAGTTGTCAGCCGATTCGCACAGCGGACCGACAAGGTACTTGTCGCCATCCTCTGTCACCGCCGACATCTGCTCCTGCGAACTGCCGCTGAGGTTGATCACCCACTCGGGCAATCGCTCCTCCCCCTTGAGGGTGTCCTGCCAGGTTTCAACATACTCGGGGTCTGTCGCCAACAATTGGTTGGCGTGGACCTGGCCATCATTGGCCGCCATCGCCGCCGCGCTACTGCCCAACAGCAGGGCAGTAGCCAGGGCTTTGCTGATCATCCGCTTCATGGCTTAGCGCCTGCCGCGCCCGAAGAAGAACGAAGCAATGAACAGCACCAGGAAAACGATGAACAGGATCTTGGCAATACCGGTAGCGGCGCCAGCGATACCACCGAAGCCCAGCACGGCAGCGACAATGGCGATGATCAGGAATGTGATAGCCCAACTAAGCATGATGAATCTCCTTTTTCCCTTGAAATTGTATGCAGGCGCCTCAGAACACCCAGCGATCCTGCGGTACTACGTTTTGCACAGTGGCGGGGGACGAGGCCTTTGGCGACGGCTGTGGATCTGCCGCACGCACCAGGTTGTTGGCACGGGTCGCCTGAATCTGGCTCAACAGCGCTGTCTGCGCTGCCACCTGATCGGCCAGTCGTGCAGTCTGCAGGCTGTAGTAAAACTGGCCGGCGGCCAGGGTTACCAACAGGGCAAGTGCCACGAACAGAAACTGACGTACTGGCACTGCGGTGGTCTGCGACTGGTTGACTGGTTGGCGACTCATGTCGATGTCTCCTGCAATGTTCTTGTTAAACGCTATGAACAAGTAATTGCAGCCTGCATGCCAGTCTTGCCAATGTTAAAAAACGTATATATTTCAAGCACTTAAAAACATGTAGGCAGTGTCTGTAGGACGTATCCTGCACGATGGGGCCGTTAGCGTCGTGCGTATTGCACGACTCAGCCCTCGACCTTGGTCGCTACCTTGAGCAAATCAGCGTCAACCCCGCGCACACCAAGGATTTGCCGCGCAACCTCGACAGCGATGGTTTTCTGCTCCCGGCTGACCACCTCACCCGCCAAGCGAACCATGCCTTGCTCACTGCTGACTTTCAGGTTGAGGCCATCCAGGTTACGGCTGTAGCCGTAGCTGCTCTGAATCTTGTCGATGATCCAGCTGTCCGAGGGTTGCTCGCCCTGCACTGCGGCCACCGGCGTTTCCCGCGCCTTGGCCATCGCCGCTGTGTCGAGGCTGATCAGGTTGTTGACCAGGTGGATACCGTCGGTGGTGCGTGCCAGCACGCCTGCCACTTCCTTGGCTTCGACCCGGTCGACGCGACCGCGCAAGGTGACCACACCATCGCGACTGTCTACTTCAATCGGCGCCTTGCTGGTTACCTGCGCCCAGGACAAACGCGCACGGACGATAGCCGTCAGGGTCGCATCCTCCAGCCGCTGGGCGTAGGCGCGCAGGTCCAGGGACTGCTCGACCAGACCGGGATTGACCTGCAACTGGTTATCCACCTGCTCGATGCCGCGGGTAGCCAGCGCTACGTCTCCGGCCAGCTGGCGCTCCACGGCGCTTTCGACCTCACCGGTGAGGCGTGCCTGCTGCTCCTGCACCGCCACCTCGATACGAAACGGATTGAGCAGACGGTTGAGCGACAGTGCGGTTTGCAGCGCGCCTTGCAGGCGGGCGTCTTGCAACGGATCAGCAAACACCGGAGAGGCGAAAGCGGCGATGGACAGCGCCAAAACGGCGCTTCGTGGGGAAAATGCCATGCTGAGTGCTCCTTTTGAAACAAATCCAAATATCTTCGCAACCACCGTGCCAGGCAAAAATCACTGATAAAAACCTTTATATTCAATTGGTTAACCGAATACGCGACTAACGGCTAGCATGCAAAGGACGGAATCCTTCAGAATTGACCATGCAACTTGCCCGATCTTTCCGACACTAACTCAGATAAATCCTAATGGAGCGTAGGAAAATGGAGTCTACCCAGGACAATCAAGGCCGCATTCTGCTGGTAGATGATGAGTCCGCTATCCTGCGAACCTTCCGCTACTGCCTTGAAGACGAAGGCTACAGCGTGGCCACGGCCAACAGTGCGGCCCAGGCCGAGGCGCTGCTGCAGCGTCAGGTATTCGATTTGTGTTTCCTCGATCTTCGCTTGGGCGAAGACAACGGGCTCGATGTGCTGGCGCAGATGCGCGTGCAGGCACCGTGGATGCGCGTAGTGATCGTCACTGCCCATTCGGCGGTCGATACCGCAGTAGATGCGATCCAGGCTGGCGCTGCTGACTACTTGGTCAAGCCGTGCAGCCCGGACCAACTGCGCCTGGCCACTGCCAAGCAGCTTGAGGTACGCCAGCTGTCGGCGCGCCTGGAAGCCCTCGAAGGCGAAGTACGCAAGCCCAAGGACGGCCTCGATTCGCACAGCCCGGCAATGATGGCCGTGCTGGAAACCGCGCGGCAGGTGGCGACCACCGACGCCAACATCCTTATCCTCGGCGAATCCGGCACTGGTAAAGGCGAACTGGCCCGGGCCATTCACGGCTGGAGCAAGCGTGCGCGCAAGGCCTGCGTGACCATCAACTGCCCATCGTTGAATGCCGAGCTGATGGAAAGCGAGCTGTTCGGGCATACCCGCGGCGCCTTCACCGGTGCCAGCGAAAGCACCTTGGGGCGGGTCAACCAGGCGGATGGCGGTACCCTGTTCCTCGACGAGATCGGCGACTTCCCGCTGGCTCTGCAGCCCAAACTGCTGCGTTTTATTCAGGACAAGGAATATGAGCGCGTCGGCGATCCGGTTACCCGCCGTGCCGATGTGCGCATTCTGGCCGCAACCAACCTCAATCTGGATGACATGGTCCGCGAAGGGCGCTTCCGTGAGGACCTGCTGTACCGCCTCAATGTCATCACCCTGCACCTGCCGCCACTGCGCGAGCGCAGCGACGATATCCTGACCCTGGCTGACCGTTTCCTCGCCCGCTTCGTCAAGGAATATGCGCGGCCGGCACGTGGGTTCAGCGACGAGGCCCGCGCGGCCCTGCTCAACTACCGTTGGCCAGGCAACATTCGCGAGCTGCGTAACGTGATCGAGCGCGCCAGCATCATCTGCCCGCAGGAGCGGGTTGAAGTCAGCCACCTCGGCATGGCCGAGCAAACCACCAGCAATGCACCGCGAATTGGTGCTGCGCTGAGCCTGGACGAGCTGGAACGGGCCCATATCGGCGCGGTGCTGGCCTCCAGCGATACCCTTGATCAGGCTGCCAAGACGCTTGGGATCGACGCCTCGACGCTGTACCGCAAACGCAAGCAATTCAACCTGTGAAGTGGCCCATGAAGCTGCGTGCGAGGCTCTTTTTAAGCATTTCAGCGCTGGTCACGGTGGCGCTGCTGGGCCTGCTGCTGGGCCTGGTCAGCGTTTTGCAGATGGCCTCGACTCAGCAAGCGCTGGTGCGTGACACCACCCATACGCTGGAGTTGGGCCTCAAGCTGCGGCAGAACCTCGGCGAACAGTTGATTCTGATTCTGGACGAGGACAGCGACGCCGACAGCCTCAACAACCTGCAGACCCAGTTCCAGACCTTGCTCAGCCAGGGCTTGCAGGAAGGCGGCGAGAAAACCGGTTTCAGCAAGGCCAGCAGCAATTACCAGGCCTTTCTCCAGGCCTACCGGCAAACCCCCAATCCTGCCCGCAGCATGGCCACCGACAAGCCCCTCGGCGCTGCTTTCAATCAGGTCCGCACCGACCTGATCGACTCCTACAAGCAGTCACTGGAGCAGATATCCCGCAGTGAAGAGGCCAGCCGTGACCGCGCGCTGCTGATCAGTGGCCTGCTCGGGCTGATGGGCTTGACTGTGCTGATCCTCGGCTTTGTCACTGCGCACAACATCGCGCGCCGCTTCGGCCTGCCGATCGAAGCCCTGGCCAAAGCCGCAGATGAAGTCGGCCAAGGCAACTTCAATGTCACCCTGCCGCTGTCCCAGGCTACCGAACTGAACCAGCTGACCCGCCGCTTCGGGCTGATGGCAGACGCCCTGCGCAAGCATCAGGCGACCAATATCGACGAAGTCCTCGCTGGTCAGCAGCGCCTGCAAGCTGTGCTCGACAGCATCGACGACGGGTTGCTGATCATTGACCAGCAAGGCCACCTCGAGCATCTCAACCCGGTTGCCCAGCGGCAGCTGGGTTGGGAAACCAGCCGCCATGGCACCAGCCTGGTCGAGGCGCTGCAACGTCCCGAGCTTGAACAGCAGCTGCGCCAGGTATTGCGCGGCGGCAGCCTGGACCGGCCACCGGAAGACCTGAGCATTGAAGTCGAAGACGAAACGCGCCTGCTGTCGTACAGCCTGACCCCGGTCAGCCATCCGCAAGGGCCGATTCTGGGTGCGGTGATGGTGCTGCATGACGTCACCGAGCAACGTGCGTTCGAGCGCGTGCGCAGCGAGTTCGTGCTGCGCGCCTCGCATGAGTTGCGCACCCCGGTCACCGGCATGCACATGGCCTTTGGCCTACTGCGCGAGCGGATCTCGTTCCCGCCACAGGCCCGCGAAAACGACCTCCTCGACACCATCGGCGAAGAAATGCAGCGCCTGACCCAGTTGATCAATGATCTGCTCAACTTCTCCCGCTATCAGAGTGGTTTGCAGAAGCTCGAGCTGGCCCACTGCGGTGTCGAAGAGATGCTTGAGCGGGCGCAGGCGCGCATCGCCGAGCTGACAGCGGACAAGCAGGTCGAGCTGGTGATCGAGCTCGAACAGCCATTGCCACGTATCCAGGCCGACGTTGCCCAGCTTGATCGGGTGCTGGACAACCTCCTGCACAATGCCGTGCGCCATACGCCTGATGGTGGCCGGATTCGCCTGCATGCGCGGCGCCACGGCGAGCGGGTGATCATCAGCGTCGAAGACAACGGTGAGGGTATTGCCTACGGCCAGCAAGGGCGGATCTTCGAACCCTTCGTTCAGGTTGGGCGCAAAAAGGGCGGGGCAGGCCTCGGGCTGGCCCTGTGCAAGGAAATCGTCCAGCTGCACGGTGGCCGCATGGGAGTCATTTCAAGGCCAGGCGAGGGCACCCAGTTCTACATGGCCCTGCCAGTCTGAACCCGCTCACGGCTCATCATCGATGCGCCGTGAGCGGACTCGCCGCCCACGAGTAATCAGCTCGGCGAACTGGCGGGCGCTGAGTGGATGGGCAAACAGCCAACCCTGGCCATAGTTGACCCCTTCGCTATTGAGCAGCAGCGCCTGATCCTCGCACTCGATGCCCTCGGCGATCACCCGCAGGTGCAGGTCGTGGGCCATGCGGATGATGTGCGGTGCCACGCCACTACTGGCGGCATCATGGCCAAGCGCGTCGATGAACGCCTTGTCGATCTTCAGGCAATCCACCGGCAAGGTCTGCAGGTAGGCGAGGCTGCAATAGCCGGTGCCAAAGTCATCGATCAGCACCTGATGGCCAACCGCGCGCAAGGCTTGCAGGTTGTCGCGCGCCACCACCACGTCGATCAGCCCGCGCTCGGTGACCTCAAAGGCGATCTGGCTGGCCGGGACCCGATGCAAGGCCAGTAAACGCGCGGCCACCGGCCCGATCCGCGGCACCATCACATCGCACGCGGCAAGGTTGACCGAGATGTACAGCTGGCGGTTGGCGCGCAGCAACTGGCCCAGTTGCTCCAGCACTCGCTGCAACACAAAGTCGGTGATTTCGCGGATCTGCCCGGTGTTCTCGGCCAACGGAATGAACAGGTCAGGGCTGGTCAGGCTGCCATCCGGGCGGCGCCAGCGCACCAACGCTTCGGCACCGACGCAGCGCCGGCTGTCCAGCTCGAAGATAGGCTGATAAAGCACCTGCAGTTCACCCCGGCGTAGTGCGTTCTGCAGCTCGGAGCTCATCGAACGGCGCTGCCGAATCAGCTGCAGCACCAGCCAGCCGATACAGCAAGCCAACAACAAACTGCCCGGAAACAACAGCCAGAGCAGGCCGTTCATCTTCAGGGGCAGGCCCACACGCGGGGCGATCAGCACCAGTTGATAGTCCGGCGACTTGGTCGGCATGCTGTAGATCAGCCGGTCGCTCTGCTCGAACAATGACTGGCCCGAAGGCGGCGGCCATTCGGCCAGCGGTGGCCACGGCTGGGCCGGGCCCAGCACGGGGATAGCCCGGCTGCCATGATCGAGCACTACCAACAGGCTGCCTCCCGGTGGCAGATCGACCACATCGGTCAGATGCCCGCGCGAGGTCGACACCAGAAACTTGCCCCGGCCAAGCATCAACGCGGCCAGGTTTTCATCAGGTTCAGTAGTGGTGTTGAGCCAGTAGCTGTAGGTGGGCCCGCGGATATCCGGTGGGCGCAGCGGCTGCATGGCGCTTTCCTTGCCACGGCTGGAGCAGAGCTCGTTGCCGTCCAGGTAAGCGGTTTCGTAGATGAAGCGCGAGCTCAGGCTGACCTGCTGCAACGCCGCCAGCATGCGCCCGTCGCAGCCGCGCAAGGGCAGCGCCTGCAGCTGATCGACGCCCTCGCGCAGTTGCCCAAATACCTGCTCCAGACGCTCGAGAAACCGCTCGCCCTGGGCGTTCATCTGCGCGCTTTCGCTTTCTTTCATCTGTTGCAGGGCAACGCCAACGCTGCCGGCAATCAACAGGACGGCGCTGGCCAGGGCCGCGAATGCGGCCAGCAGCCAGGGACGGTGGAAAATTTGGCGCAACCCATCGAGAAAGGTCGGCATCGCACTCATCCAGTTGATTACCAAAGGTATAGCAACGGATCGGCTAATCAGCATGGCCGTCTGGCGTATTACTCACGACTGCCACCCACGCATAGCTCGGCCAACACGCTCAAGCAGTCGGTGCAGCAGCCTCAGCGCATCTGATTGAGTACTTGCAGCATGGCCGCGGTTTGCGCGTCAGGTTGCCCGTCAAAGCGCTGCGGGCGGAAACGCATCTGGAACGCCGCCAGCACGTGCCGGGTAGCTACATCCAGCTCGCCGGTCTGCTCGATCGCGTAGCCAAACCGCGCCAGCTGCTGCTGATACCAGTTGATGCTGGGCGGATTGACCGCAAAGAAGCCCTGCTGACGCGCGACTGCGTTGGCATCAGGCCAGATGCCGAGGCCTGCATCCGCCAGGCGCTTCCATGGGAACAGTGGGCCCGGGTCGAGCTTGCGCAGCGGTGCGATGTCACTGTGGCCAATGATGTAGCGAGGTTTGATGTTATTGCGTTTGACGATGTCTTTGAGCAGGGCAATCAGCGACTGTACCTGCGCCTCACTGTAGGGATACCAGACGCGGCCGTTGGGCGTGTCATCGAAACCGGGATTGACGATTTCGATACCGATCGAGGTCGAGTTGAGCCAGGTACGCCCATCCCACTGACTGTCGCCGGCATGCCAGGCGCGGCGGCTTTCGTCGACCAACTGATACACCTTGGCCGGGCCGTCGCCAATCAGGTAATGACTGCTGACTTCGCCCTTGGTGAGCAGCGCGAGCGAGCGCTCCAGTGAAGCGTTGGTGTAATGCAGCACGACAAACTGGATGCGCTCGTCCTGGTTCACAGAGGTGTGGCTGCGATCAAGGCGCAGCCCCGAGCTACAGCCGGCCAGGGCCAGAACGAGCAGGGCGGTAAAGAGAGTTTTCATCGGCAGGGAACACATATCAGCAGCTACGAAGTTGCTACAGTATAACGTGCTCCCTGCCCACTGTTTGTAGGAAACCGCTTAGCCCTGCTCCACCCGATTGCGCCCCAGATCCTTGGCCCGGTACAACGCGGTGTCGGCACGCTTGAGCACCTGGTCGCCGCGCTCGCCCGTGCGAAAGGCGCTGATACCAATGGAGGTAGTGATCACTACCCGCTCACCCTTGAAGTGGAACGGGCAGGCTTCGATGGCCGCGCGCAGGGTTTCAGCCACCTGCAAGCCGGCTGCCGGCGAGGTCTGCGGCAGCAACACGACAAATTCCTCGCCGCCAAATCGGGCAATGAAGTCGCGCCCGCGCATGCGCTTGCGCAACTGATCGGCGACGATCTTCAAGACCTTGTCCCCGGCCAGGTGGCCGTAGCCATCGTTGATCCGCTTGAAATGGTCGAGATCGAGGATCGCCATCAGCAGGTGACCGCCATTTTCCTGCCAGTCGAGTACTTCGCGCTCGACCTGCTCGGACCAGGCGGCGCGGTTGGGCAGCCCGGTCAACGGGTCAATCAGGGCCTTCTGGCGTTGCTCTTCAAGGTGCTCGCGGTAGCCCAGCGCCTCCTGCTCCATGTTCGCCACACGCTCGGCCAAGCCGTGCAGGCGCCCAGCCAACTCCTGTTCGCGGCGGTCACGTTCCTGCTGATGGTCGTCGATGGTGACCAGCAGGCCTTCAAGGCGATTGTCGAGGACATGTTTGAGGCTGTTGAGGTCAGCTGCGCCCTGAACGCTGCTTTGCAGGCCATCAACCTGCTCCCGCAGTTGGCTGTCGAGTTCGCGGGCAGCACTGGTGTTGTCGGCATGCCCGGCACTGGCTTCGTGCAAGTGGCTCTGGAAGGTCTCCAGGCGCTCGTTCAGCTGCTGAAGGTACGCTTCGAACTCGTGCTGACCGCTGTCGGTAATGGCCAGCATCAATACGGCCAAGTCATCCAGCACCGGGATCAACTCGTACCAGTTCAAGCCACGTGCAACCCGCTCGCGCATTTCCAGCGCCTGCGCCTTGTGCCGTTCGGGCAGGCTGAGGTCGTCGAGCAACCCGATCAAGGTCTGTTCGATATGCAGGGCAACCTGGCTGTAGGGCGGCTCGACGGCGTCGGGCAAAGCGTAGGGGCCGTCGTCGTCGACTGGCTCAGCATCCACCTCTGGCGCCTCGCTCGGCCCCAGTTCGTCGGGCTCGACCTCTGCCAATGCTTGCTGCTGCGGTTCGCCGGGCTGTTCGTCACTCTCGCCCACCGATGTCAGTGGCCCTACCAGCGCAGGCCCTGACGACTCGGGCTCTACAGGTTGTACCTGCATGGGCTCAGTGAGTGCTGGCTGAACACCTTGCTCAACGACTGTAGGGAGGAAATCGGCTGCGCGGACGGGGATGACCGGCTCAGGAGCTGCTGGAGCCTGTACTTCGGCCGGCACGACGGGCGGCTGGGGCTCACTGGCGAGGACTGGCAGAGCCTGCGCTTCAGCACCGGGCACGTTCGGCGCGGGGCTGCTCGGCTCCGGCGTATCCGCGCGCGACTCGCTGTCGCTTTTGCCGAACAATCGTTGCAGAAAACCCGGGCGATGCTCATCGTCCTGGTTTTGCAGCGAACTCAGCGCTTTGCCCTGCAGGCCACTGAGTTCGCCTAGCAATGGCGGCAGTTCGCGAGACTGGCCAACGCCGCCGTCGAGTTTTTTCGCCAGTTTTTTCAGCGGCCGGGCGACTTCGCCAGGCAGCGGCAAACTCTGCAACTGGGTAACCAGTGCTGTCAGCGCGTCGCTGACCTGATTCATGCGGGTTTCGCGCCGCTGCTCGGAGTCAAGCACGGTTCTTTCCAGGCGCGGGATCAGGTTGGCAAGGCCAGCGTCCATGTTGTCGCTGCGGATGACCTCGCGCATTTCCTTCATGCACTGGTCCACCGCCTTGTCGCTACCCTCGGCCGCCAGGGTGCTGCGCACCAGGCCACGACGCAGCAGGTCGAGCCGGGCGTCCCAGCGACGCTCGAGCTTTTCCTGCTGTTCGATGCTTTTAAGGTATTTTTCTTTCCAACGCTCTGCGTCGTCTGTCATGCCCGGATCCACTGCGCGGTGATGGCAATTAGCTCAAGACGGGCAGGGTATCCACAGTCAATGCGTCAGGCAATCGAATCTCGACCGCAACTGGGAGGTGATCGGAAATTGGCTGGGCCAATACCTCGACACGCTCCAGCGTCAGGCTCGGGCTGAGCAGAATATGATCAAGGCAGCGCTGCGGGCGCCAACTCGGGAAGGTCGCTTCGACCTGCGGCGCAATCAGCCCAAGGTCGCGCAGTGGCGAGGTTTCCAACAGATCGTTGGCGTGGGTGTTCATGTCTCCCATCAACACCTGGTGACGATAGCCGCCAATCAGCTCGCGGATGTAGCTGAGCTGCATCGCACGGGTCTTGGCACCGAGCGCCAGGTGCATCATGACCACGATCAGCGCATCTTCACCCTCGCCGAAGCGCACCAGGATTGCACCGCGACCGGCGGGGCCGGGCAGCGGGTGATCTTCCAGATGAGTCGGTTTGAGCCGGCTGAGGACGCCATTGCTGTGCTGGGCAAAACGCCCCAGGTTGCGATTGAGCTGCTGATACCAGTAAGGGAACGCGCCCAACTGTGCCAAGTGCTCGACCTGGTTGATGTAGCCCGAGCGCATGCTGCCACCATCGACTTCCTGCAAGGCCACCAGATCGAAGTCGCTGATCAGCGCACCGATCTTCTGCAGGTTGCCGGCCCGACCGGTGTGCGGCAGCAGGTGCTGCCAACTGCGGGTCAGGTAATGGCGGTAGCGCTCGGTACTGATACCAACCTGGATATTGAAACTGAGCAGGCGCAGGCGACCATCTTCCGGGAGGCCGGGTGCCTGCAGGTGATGCTCGTTGACCTGCGGTTGATGCAGGCCAACGCCTCGGGTGGTTCGCACGCGAGCCATGGGTTCGCCGCTTACTTAGCGGCGCGCTCCTTGGCGATCAGCTGATCGGCGACGTTGAGTACGCCTTCCGGGCCGCCGGCGGTGCCGAGGTCAAAGCGGTATTTGCCGTTGACGATCATGCTTGGAACACCAGTGATTTCGTACTTCTTCGCCAGTTCTTTGGCCTGTTTGACCTGGCCTTTGATGGCGAAGGAGTTGAAGGTGGCAAGGAACTTGTCTTTATCGACGCCCTGAGTGGCGAGGAACTCAGCCATGTCTTCAGGCTTGGTCAACTGCTTGCGCTGATTCTGGATCGCATCGAACACTGCGGCGTGAACCTTGTGCTCGACGCCCATGGCTTCGAGGGTCAGGAACATCTGGCCGTGAGCATCCCATGGGCCGCCGAACATGGCGGGAATGCGTTTGAAATTGACATCGGCAGGCAGCTTTTCAGCCCACGGATTGATCACCGGTTCGAAGTGGTAGCAGTGCGGGCAGCCATACCAGAACAGCTCGACGACTTCGATCTTGCCTGGCTGGGAGACTGCAACCGGGTTGCTCAGCTCGATATATTCTTTACCCGCGGTAGCCGTATCGGCTGCCTGAACGGCGGTGATACCGAAAACGCTGGCGGCGACCAGCGCAGCGCTGAGAATCAGTTTACGCATGCATTACTCCTGAGCATTCAGTGGTCACCTCGACGCGACCTCAACTAAGACCGGCCGGGAAGGGTGCGAGTTCGATAGTGTAACGGCAACAGACGAAAAAAAGGGCAGCCGGGGCGCAATGCGTCAGCCGAGCCTCGTAACACCGCCGCCCCCTGTAGAGCGGGCTTGTGTCGCGATGGGCTGCAAAGCAGCCCCAAACTCGACCGACTGGCACCAACCCAGCCACCCTTCATCATTTACCAATCAATCATTAACTGAAGGTTAACCCCCTCAGTGCAGCCCCTGAATATAGCTCGCCAACGCCTCCACATCCTTGTTGCTCAGCTTGCTGGCGATGCTGCGCATGGTCATCGCATCACCATCGTTGGTGCGATTGCCTTCACGGAAGTCAGTCAGCTGCTTGCTGATGTATTGAGCGTGTTGGCCACTCAGATGTGGGAAGCCTGCCAAGGCAATGCCTGCGCCATCGGGCGAATGGCAGCCGGTACAGGCAGGCATGCCCTTGCTCAGGTCGCCACCATTGAACAAGGCACGCCCGCGCTCGACCAGCTTCGGATCGGCTGCGCCGACGCTGCCTTTCTGGCTGGCGAAGTAGCTGGCGATGTCGGCCAGATCCTGGTCATTGAACGGTTCGAGCATGCCGGTCATTTCCAGCACCACGCGCTTGCCGGTCTTGATGTCGTGCAGTTGCTTTTCCAGATAGCGTTCGCCCTGGCCAGCGAGTTTCGGGAAATTAGGCGCCAGGCTGTTGCCGTCGGGGTTGTGGCAGGCACCACAGACGGCGGTTTTCGCCTGACCGGCGGCGGCGTCGCCTTTGATAGGGTCCGCAGCACTTGCCGCACCTGCAACCCCCATGGTCAACAGCAGACTCACGAATAGTTTGTTCATCAGCTAATCCAACACGGCTAAGGGTGAAATGTTATGTATCGGGACTGCCGCTCATCCAAAGGATGACCAAACGGTAGTCCTCGGTACTGCAGTCCATGCACAATCCACGCGGCGGCATAGCCTTGAAACCCTTGTTAACATGCGCCACCAGTACCTCCATACCCTGCGCCAGCCTTGGCTCCCAGGCCGCCACGTCACCCTTCATCGGGGCCTGTGGCAGTTGTCCGGCGTGACAGGCAGCACAGCTGCGGTTGTACAACGCCTCGGGATCCTGTGTAGCCTGTGCACTGAAAAACGGTAGGAACATACCAACAGCCATTAGCCATTGCGCCTTGCGTAACGACCTTTCAGGGTTGGGGGCCGCGCTGCGTTCTAATGCGCGAGCTATTGTTCGACACCCCATGTGCGCCTCCTTCGCTGGGAGAATGCACACACAAAAACTGGGGCATTATATACTTCCGCGATCCAAACGGAAACGACACTGCTTGCCGAGCCAGGCTCAGGCAACACCCACATCGGATATCCCATGCAAGTCAAGAACCCCATCCTCGGCCTCTGCCAGAAAGCCACCTTCGCCCTTAGCGCCGCCAAGGTCGATCAATGCCCGGAAGACCAGGGTTACGAGGTGGCTTTCGCCGGCCGTTCCAACGCCGGTAAATCCAGCGCCCTCAACACCCTGACCCATGCCAGCCTGGCGCGGACTTCGAAAACCCCAGGCCGCACGCAGCTGTTGAACTTCTTCAGTCTGGACGATGAACGGCGTTTGGTCGACTTGCCGGGCTACGGATATGCCAAGGTGCCGATCCCGCTCAAGCAGCACTGGCAGCGCCACCTGGAAGCCTACCTGGGCGGCCGTGAGTGCCTGCGCGGGATCATTTTGATGATGGACGTGCGCCATCCGATGACCGATTTCGACAAGATGATGCTGGACTGGGCCAAGGCCAGCGGCATGCCCATGCACATTCTGCTGACCAAGGCCGACAAGCTCACCTACGGCGCAGCGAAGAACACCCTGCTGAAAATCCAGGCAGAAATCCGCAAGGGCTGGGGCGATACCGCGTCCATCCAGTTGTTCTCGGCGCCCAAGCGCCAGGGCCTGGAAGAAGCCTACGTGGTCCTGGCCGGCTGGATGGAACTGGAAGACAAGCCTGTCGAGTAAGCGCTGACGCGAGGGTGCTGTAAGCGGCAAATTGCCGCTGCAGCCAAAATCGCAGGCAAAAAAAACCCCGGACTTCGTATGGGGAGGGGGAAGTTCGGGGTTCAAGTCCGGACCGTTAGGGCGGGGTCCAGATATTCTGCCAACACTTAACACAACATAGGAGCATCGAACGGCTTCACCAGCCATTCAGTAGATCTGAGTCCCGCTTCACTGGTTTAGTTCCTCAGCGCTTGCAATTATTTGCGCTAACAGAGGCTGCCTAGCCTGCAAAAACGCCTAAGCAACGCAGGTCCACGGATAGCCGCAGACCCCGCGCCAGACGTCTTAGTGCGCCTCGTCCCAGTTCGCCCCAACGCCGACTTCGACCAGCAACGGCACGTCCAGCTGAGCCGCGTCGCTCATGTGCGGGCGGATCTCGGCCTTGATCTGCTCGACCAGGTCTTCACGCACTTCCAGCACCAGTTCATCGTGTACCTGGAGGATCACCCGCGCATCCAGCCCGCTGCTGCTCAGCCAGTTATCCACAGCGACCATGGCGCGCTTGATGATGTCGGCGGCAGTGCCTTGCATCGGGGCGTTGATCGCGGTGCGCTCGGCGCCTTTGCGCAGGGCCTGATTCTTCGCGTTGATATCCGGCAGGTACAGACGACGACCGAAGAAGGTTTCGACATAGCCCTGCTCGGCAGCCTGGGCGCGGGTGCGCTCCATGTAGGCGAGCACGCCTGGGTAGCGGGTGAAGTAGCGGTCAATATAGTCCTGCGACTGTTTACGGTCGACGCCAAGCTGCTTGGCCAGACCAAAGGCGCTCATGCCATAGATCAGGCCGAAGTTGATCGCCTTGGCGCTACGGCGCTGGTCGGTGGTGACGGCAGCCAGATCAACGCCAAATACCTCTGCAGCAGTCGCCCGGTGCACGTCCAGGTCGTTGCGGAAGGCATGCAACAGGCCTTCATCCTTGGCCAGGTGGGCCATGATCCGTAATTCGATCTGCGAGTAGTCGGCCGCGAGCAATTTGTAGCCAGGGCTGGCGATGAACGCCTGCCGAATACGCCGGCCTTCGGCGGTGCGGATCGGAATGTTCTGCAGGTTCGGATCACTCGACGACAGGCGCCCAGTGGCTGCCACAGCCTGCTGATACGAGGTGTGAATCCGGCCGGTGCGCGGGTTGATCTGGTGCGGCAACTTGTCGGTGTAGGTGCTTTTGAGCTTGCTCAGCGAGCGGTACTGCATCAGCACCTTGGGCAGCGGATAGTCCTGCTCGGCCAACTCGGCCAGCACTGCCTCGGCGGTAGATGCCTGGCCTTTGCTGGTCTTGCTCAGGATCGGCATGCCCAGCTTGTCGTAGAGGATCACCCCGAGTTGCTTGGGCGAGCCAAGGTTGAACTCTTCCCCGGCCAGGGCATACGCCTCGCGCTCCAGCTCGGCCATTTTCAAGCCAAGCTCGCCGCTCTGGATGGCCAGCAGATTGGCATCGACCAGCGCGCCCTGGCGCTCGATCCGCGCCAGTACCGGCACCAGCGGCATCTCGATGTCCATCAGCACCGGCTGCACGCTGGGGGTCTTCGCCAGGTGCGCCTGCAGTGCCTGGTGCAGACGCAGGGTAATGTCGGCGTCTTCGGCGGCGTAAGGGCCGGCCTTGTCCAGTGGGATCTGGTTGAAGGTCAGCTGCTTGGCGCCTTTGCCGGCGATCTGCTCGAAGGTGATGGTGGTGTGGTCGAGGTACTTCTGCGCCAGGCTGTCCATGTCATGGCGGGTAGCGTTGGAGTTGAGCACGTAGGATTCGAGCATGGTGTCGTAGGCGACACCCCGCATATCGATGCCATTGGCCTGATCACCGCCAATTGCGCAGTTGGCCAGAATATTGATGTCGTACTTGGCGTTCTGGCCGATCTTGCCTTTGTGCGGGTCTTCCAGCAGCGGCTTCAGCGCCAGCAATACCTGGTCACGGTCGAGCTGGGCCGGTGCGCCTTCGTAGTCATGGGTCAGCGGCACATAGGCGGCCACATGCGGTTCGACCGCGAACGACACGCCAACCAGCTGCGCCTTTTGCGCGTCCAGCCCGGTGGTCTCGGTGTCGAAGGCAAACAGCGGCGCCTGGCGCAGTTTTTCCAGCCATGCATCGAAGCGGGCTTGGTCAAGGATGGTCTCGTACTGCGGCTCGACCTTGGCCTGCGGCGCTTCTTCTACCGGCGCCGGCGCCAGCTCCTCGCCAACCTTTGCCGCATCACGCTGCACATCGGCGATCCAGCTCTTGAATTCCATTTCGGCATACAGCGCCAGCAGCGCGTCGCGATCCGGCTCCGCGCAGACCAGCGCATCGACTTCGATATCCAGCGGCACATCAATTTTGATGGTAGCCAGCTCATACGACATGAAGGCCGCATCGCGGTGCTCCTCGAGCTTGGCAGGCAGGCTCTTGGCGCCGCGAATCGGCAGCGCCGGGACTTTGTCGAGGTTGGCGTAGACGTCCTTCAAGCCACCGCCGATGCCGGTCAGCAGGCCTACTGCAGTTTTTTCGCCAACGCCGGGCACGCCGGGGATGTTGTCGACCTTGTCGCCCATCAACGCCAGGAAGTCGATGATGTGCTCAGGGCCGACGCCGAACTTCTCGTGCACACCGGCAATGTCCATGACGCTGCCGGTCATGGTGTTGACCAGGGTGATGTGGCCGTCGACCAGCTGGGCCATATCCTTGTCGCCGGTGGAGATGATCACCGGGCGCCCGGCCGCCGCACTGCTGCGGGCCAGGGTGCCGATGACGTCGTCGGCTTCGACCCCTTCCACGCACAGCAGCGGATAGCCGAGTGCCTTGACGCTGGCGTGCAATGGCTCGACCTGCACCCGCAGGTCGTCCGGCATGCTCGGCCGGTTGGCCTTGTAGTCGGCGAACAGGGCGTCGCGGAAGGTCCCGCCCTTGGCATCGAAGACCACCGCGAACAGGCTGTCCGGATATTGCCGGCGCAGGCTCTTGAGCATGTTCAGCACGCCCTTGACGGCACCGGTGGGCATACCCTTGGAGGTGGTCAGCGGCGGCAGCGCGTGGAAGGCGCGATACAGGTAGGACGAACCGTCCACCAGGACGAGGGGAGCTAGGCTCATGAGCAGAATCAACCTTTTCGACGGGTCCGGCGCTAGAATAGCCAGATCAATGACGACAAAGGGACAAGGTTATCATGCGGACACTCAATCGCCTGTTACTGCTCGGCCTTCTGGCAACCATGCCGATCGTCTCCCAGGCGGCGGACGACGCCCCATCGGCTGATCCCGATGTGACCATTCGCACGGAAGGCGATAAAACCATTCAGGAATACCGGCAAAACGGCTTCCTGTATGCGATCAAAGTCACGCCGAAAGGCGGCAAGCCTTATTTTCTGGTACGCGCCGATGGCTCGGATGGCAATTTCATCCGCTCCGACCAGCCGGACATGCTGATTCCATCGTGGAAGATCTTCGAGTGGTAATCTGACGCGTACCGTCACATCAACCTGGCACTTCCCGGCGGAAGTGCCCGCATGGGCAACTTTTCATCATGTCAGTTTTCACCCCTGTGTCCCGGCCCGAGCTGGAAACCTTTCTGGCGCCGTATCAGCTGGGCCGTCTGCTCGACTTCCAGGGCATCGCCGCCGGTACCGAGAACAGCAACTTCTTCGTCAGTATGGAGCAGGGTGAGTTTGTCCTGACCCTGATCGAGCGCGGCCCGGCCGAAGACATGCCGTTTTTCATCGACCTGCTGGATGTGCTGCACCAGGCCGACATGCCAGTGCCCTACGCCCTGCGCGACCGCGATGGCCATGGCTTGCGGGAGCTGTGCGGCAAGCCTGCGCTGCTGCAACCACGGCTGAACGGCAAGCATGTGATGGCGCCGAACAACCAGCACTGCGCCCAGGTTGGCGAACTGCAGGCGCATATCCATCTGGCGACCCGCGAGCAGATCCTTGAGCGCAAGACTGACCGTGGCCTGGACTGGATGCTGGAGTCGGGCGCCGAGCTGTTGTCGCACCTGAGCGAGCAGCAGCGGGCCCTGCTGCAGCCGACCCTGGCTGACATTGCCGCGCACAAGGCGCAGATCCTGGCGCTGCCACGGGCCAACCTGCACGCCGACCTGTTCCGCGACAACGTGATGTTCGAAGGCACCCACCTCACCGGCTTGATCGACTTCTACAACGCCTGCTCAGGGCCGATGCTGTATGACATCGCAATTACCGTGAATGACTGGTGCCTGGACGAAGCGGCGGGGATCAACCTGCCGCGCGCACAGGCCTTGCTCGGCGCCTATGCCGCGCTGCGCCCGTTCACCGCGGCCGAGGCCGAGCTGTGGCCGCTGATGCTGCGGGTAGCCTGTGTGCGCTTCTGGCTGTCGCGGCTGATTGCCGCCGAGCAGTTCGCCGGCATGGACGTCACCATTCATGACCCACGCGAGTTCGAAGTGCGCCTGGCCCAGCGTCAGCATATCGACCTGAAGCTGCCGTTCGCGCTCTAAGCCTTTCAGGAGCGTCCTTGCCGGGACGCTCCTTTAAGAGCCGTCAGAGCTGTTCCAGGCAACCGGCCAGGCCGTTCGCAAGGTTTTCCAGCAAGCGCTCGTAGCCTTTGCTGTCCACCGGCTCGCTGCCACCCAGCGCATCCAGCTCGGCCAGCCGCACCGGCAGCCCTGCGGTCAGCGTTTCAGCCAGCCGTGGGCGCAGCGGCGGCTCGCTGAACACGCAGGTCTTGCCCACTTCCTGCAAGCGCTTGCGCATCGCCGCCACGTGTTGAGCACCCGGCTGCACTTCCGAAGCCACGCTGAACACGCCGGTGTGCTTGAGGCCGTAAGCTGCTTCGAAGTAATCGAACGCCTCGTGGAAGACGAAGTAGGGCTTGGCGGCAACGCCCGCCACACGGGTCTTGATCCGCTGATCAAGCGCATCCAGGCGCGAATCGAAGGCCTTGAAGTTGCTCTGATACCGCGCCGCATTGGCCGGGTCGAGCTTGCTCAGGTCGGCCGCCATCTGCCCGGCAATTACCCGTGCATTGACCGACGACAGCCACAGGTGCGCGTCCAGGCTACCCGGGCGGTGGTCATGATCATGCTCGTCATGGTCAGCTTCATCATGACCGGCCTCATCATGGGAATGGCTGTCCTCACCAAAATGACGCAGCTGCATGCCTTTCAGCGACTGCACCGCCACGGTCTGCTTGCTGCGGCTGCCGAGCACCCGCGGTAAGAAGCTCTCCATGTCCGGGCCGATCCAGTAGAGCAGGTCGGCATCGGCCACGCGCCGTACGTCGGACGGCCGCAGCGCATAGTGGTGCGGCGAGGCACCCGGCGGCAGCAGCACTTCAGGGCTGCCGACACCGTCCTGAACGGCCGCAGCGATCTGCTGCAGCGGTTTGATACTGGTCAGCACACGCACATCGGCATGGGCCGAGCAGGCGAGCAAAGCGACAAAAAGCACAAGGAAACGGGGCACGGTGAATACTCGACGTGTCAGAAACAGGTAACATAATAACGTCTCCATTAAGAACCGTCGCCGCCCATGTCGATTACTCCGCTGGCTCACCGCCCCCACGACCACTCCCATTGCGTGCACAGTGCGCTGGCTGAAGCCGACGCCATCTGCGTGCGTCAGGGCCTGCGTTTGACTGCCCTGCGCAAGCGGGTGCTGGAGCTGGTGTGGCAGAGCCACAAGCCGCTGGGCGCCTACGATATTCTTGCCGTGCTGAGCGAGCAGGATGGCCGCCGCGCGGCGCCGCCGACCGTTTATCGGGCGCTGGACTTCCTCCTCGAGAACGGCCTGGTGCACCGCATCGCCTCGCTCAACGCCTTCATCGGCTGCAGCCACCCGGAACACGCCCATCAGGGCCAGTTCCTGATCTGCCGCGAGTGCCATATCGCCATCGAGCTTGAGCAGGACAGCATCAGTGGCGCGATCATCGCCAGCGCCAACGCGGTCGGCTTCAAGGTTGAAACCCAGACCGTGGAAGTGGTCGGCCTGTGCGGCAACTGCCGAGGCGCGGCATGAGCGACGCCCTGATCCGCCTTGAGCAAGTCGGCGTCAGCTTTGCTGGCGAAGCCGTACTGGACAACATCGACCTGGCGGTTGCGCCAGGCCAGATCGTCACGCTGATCGGCCCCAACGGTGCTGGCAAGACCACCCTGGTGCGGGCCGTGCTCGGCCTGCTCAAGCCGCATCGTGGCAGCGTCTGGCGCAAGCCCAGGCTGCGTATCGGCTATATGCCGCAAAAGATCCAGGTCGACCCGACGCTGCCACTGTCGGTACTGCGCTTCCTGCGTTTGGTGCCTGGGGTAGACCGCGGCGCAGCTTTGGCGGCATTGCAGGAAGTCGGCGCCGAGCAGGTCATCGACAGCCCGCTACAGACTGTTTCCGGCGGCGAGATGCAGCGCGTGCTGCTGGCCCGAGCCCTGCTGCGCAAGCCGCAATTGCTGGTGCTCGATGAACCGGTACAAGGCGTCGATGTGGCGGGGCAGTCCGAGCTGTACAGTTTGATCACACGCCTGCGCGACCGTTACGGCTGCGGCGTGCTGATGGTCTCCCACGACCTGCACCTGGTCATGAGCACCACCGATCAGGTGGTCTGCCTGAACCGCCATGTGTGCTGCTCCGGCCACCCCGAGCAGGTCAGCGGCGACCCGGCCTTTGTCGAACTGTTCGGCCAGAACGCCCCGAGCCTGGCCATCTATCACCATCACCACGACCACAGCCACGACCTGCACGGCGCAGTTGTCACCCCTGGCGCCCATGTTCACGGAGAGCACTGCAAGCATGGCTGATTTTCTTCTTTACGCCCTGCTGGCCGGTTTGTCCCTGGCAGTTGTTGCAGGTCCGCTGGGCTCGTTCGTGGTCTGGCGGCGGATGGCCTATTTTGGCGACACGTTGTCGCACGCGGCCTTGCTCGGCGTTGCCTTGGGCTTCCTGCTGGATGTCAGCCCGGCGTTGGCGGTAACCGTCGGCTGCCTGCTGCTGGCGATCTTGCTGGTGACGCTGCAGCAGCGCCAGCCGCTGGCGTCGGATACGCTGCTGGGGATTCTTGCTCCAAGCACCTTGTCGCTGGGCCTGGTGGTGCTGAGTTTCATGCACGACGTGCGCATCGACCTGATGGCCTATCTGTTTGGCGACTTGCTGGCGATCAGCCCAACGGACCTGGGCTGGATCATCGGCGGCAGTGCAGCCGTGCTGCTGTTGCTCGCCGCGCTCTGGCGCCCACTGCTGGCGGTGACCGTACATGAAGAGCTGGCAACCGTCGAAGGCCTGCCGGTAGCGGCGCTGCGCCTGACCCTGATGCTGCTCATCGCCGTGGTGATTGCGGTGGCGATGAAGATCGTCGGCGTGCTGCTGATCACCTCGCTGCTGATCATCCCGGCCGCCGCCGCCCAGCGCCATGCGCGCTCGCCCGAGCAGATGGCGCTGGGTGCCAGCCTGCTCGGTGTGGTGGCGGTATGTGGCGGGCTGGCAATGTCCTGGTTCAAGGACACGCCGGCCGGGCCATCGATCGTGGTCTGCGCGGCAGTGCTATTCTTGCTGAGCCTGGCCCTGCCCAAACGCTGAGACACGGGTCGCACTTTGGCGCATCTTGCAACCAATGCGCGGGTAAAGGGTCTGTAAGACTTGTTTTCGAGCGTGCGCACCTGGGTGTAGACTTGCTCGCTTTTTGCGCAAATAGAGAGTCGCAGGAATGAAGCCGTTCGCCTCCCGTTATCTGCTTGTTGCCGTGTTGTCGCTGGGCCTGGCCGCGTGTGCCAGCGCCCCGGTCGAACAGCCGAGCGTGCCTGCCCAGGCCGACCCATGGGCCGAGCTGCAGCAGAACATCGCCAGCAACGAACTGGCCACTGCTGAAGATCAGCTGACCGCCCTGCAAGCCCAGGCGCCGCAAGACCCGCGCGTGGAGCAGCACCAGCGCCAGCTCGCCGAAGCCTACTTGCAGCGCAGCCAGATCGTCCTGCAAAAGGGTGACGTGAATGCCGCCGCGACCGCGCTGGCGCGGGCTCGGGCATTGATGCCGCAAGCGCCGGCGCTGGCCGCCGGGGATGCCGTGGCCCATGCGCGCAAGGCCGAGCTGGACCGTGCCGAAGCTGCCTTGAAGGCCGCTGAAGCCAAGCCCAAGGCGCGCGTGATCGACCCCACCGCACCGAGCACCGTGATCGCCCTGAAAACCACAGACAGCCGCGCCCTGCGCCGGCAGCTGGATGACATCGCCGCAGACGTGGTCAGTTATCAGTGTGAAGTGGTGTTCCAGGTGCCACGCAAGGACGACGCGCCGTGGCTGAAAACGCTGCTGGGCAAGCGCGTACACAAGCTCGACAGTAGCTATGAGCTCAACCAGCGCCATGAAATCCAGCGCTCATTGCCCGCTCAAGTCGTGCTGGTACCGCATCAGCGTTGAAATAAAACCCCGGCAGGCGAGCCTGCCGGGGTGATCGATCAAGCCGGAATGGCTTCTGCAGCAGCTTCGCGCTCCCACACCCGGTGCGCTTCGACCGCTTTGACGAAGGCATCGATCGCCTTCTGATCATTGCCCAGCAACAAGCCCTTGTCTTCGGCCAGGCCGAGTTTGCCGACCAGCGCCTTGCCGTCTTTGGCAAAGGCGATGGCCTTCAGGTGCTTGTACGCTTCCAGCAGGAAGTGCTTGGCCAAACCGCTCTGCCCCAGCGCATCAATTGCGGCCTTGCCGGCCGGCACCAGCACACCATCGAACATGATCGACGGCATGCCTTCCATCGACGCATCCACCGCCAGGCTGGAACCATCGGCCGCTTTTACTGGCGCCGAGGTTGGGCCCAGCAGCATTGGCCTGGCGCTGTGCGCCTCAAGTGCCTTGACCAGACGATCGACGTCCGCCGCATCCACACCGTCAGCCAGCAGCAGGGCAATCTTGCGACCCTTGATCCCCACGCTGCCCGGGTGATTGAGCTGGCTCAGCGCTGGCGACTCGGCCAGGCTCGAGCCTTTGACCTGCACGGTGCCTTTGCTCGGCGCCGGCAGACCCAGGTTGGCCGCTACTGCCGCAGCCAGCTTCAGGTCGATATTGGCGAGGATCTCGTTGACCTGACGGGCACGGATGTATTCCCGCTCGACCTTGCCCAGCTCAAAGCTGTAGGCCTTGATGATGTGCTGCTGCTCGTTCGGGCTCATGCTGTGGAAGAACAGGCGCGCCTGCGAGAAGTGATCGCTGAACGACTCGCTGCGCTCGCGAACCTTGCGTGCATCGATCCGCTCCTGATAGCTGTCGAAGCCACCGTCTTCAGCCGCTGCCGGGGTTTCCTTCGGCCAGCCGCCATCGATGCTGTTCGGCTCGTACGAGGCACGGCCCTTGTTGATTTCCATGCGGTGCATGCCATCGCGCTGGCCGTTGTGGTTGTGCGCAACAGGACGGTTGATCGGGATCTCATGGAAATTCGGGCCACCGAGGCGGCTGATCTGCGTGTCGGTGTAGGAGAACAGGCGGCCCTGCAGCAGCGGATCGTTGGTGAAGTCGATACCCGGTACGATATGGCCAGGGCAGAAGGCGATCTGCTCGACCTCGGCGAAGAAGTTGTCCGGGTTGCGGTTGAGCACCATCTTGCCCAACGGCGTCACCGGCACCAGCTCTTCGGGGATGATCTTGGTCGGGTCGAGCAGGTCGAAGTCGAACTTGTGCTCGTCGGCCTCAGGCACGATCTGCACGCCCAGTTCCCACTCAGGGTAGTCGCCGGTTTCAATCGCTTCGGAAAGGTCGCGACGATGGAAATCGGTGTCCTTGCCGGCCAGCTTCTGCGCCTCGTCCCACAGCACCGAGTGCACGCCTTGCTTCGGCTTCCAGTGAAACTTGACGAAACTGGCCACGCCTTCGGCATTGATCAGGCGGAAGGTATGCACGCCAAAGCCTTCCATCATCCGCAGGCTGCGCGGGATAGCCCGGTCGGACATCGCCCAGATGACCATGTGCGCCGACTCCGGCACCAGCGAGACGAAGTCCCAGAAGGTGTCATGAGCCGAACCGCCGGTGGGCATTTCATTGTGTGGCTCAGGTTTCACCGCATGAACGAAGTCGGGGAACTTGATCGCGTCCTGAATGAAGAACACCGGCATGTTGTTGCCGACCAGGTCGAAGTTGCCTTCGTCGGTGTAGAACTTCACGGCGAAGCCGCGCACGTCGCGCACCGTGTCACCGGAGCCGCGGGGGCCCTGCACGGTGGAGAAGCGCACGAACACCGGAGTGATCTTCTCCGGGTCCTGGAGGAAACCGGCCTTGGTCAGCTCGGCATGCTTGCCGTAGCTCTGGAAGTAACCATGAGCGCCAGTGCCACGGGCATGGACGATGCGCTCGGGGATGCGCTCATGGTCAAAGTGGGTGATTTTTTCACGCATGATGAAATCTTCGAGCAACGACGGCCCGCGCGCACCCGCCTTGAGGGTGTTCTGGTTGTCAGCGATCTTGACGCCCTGATTGGTCCGCAGCGCCTCGCCGGTAGCGTCGCTACGGTAGGCTTCCAGACTCTGCAGTTTGGCGTTGGTGTTGGCACGGTCCGGGGTGTCGGTACCGGCCATCTCACTCTGTTTCGGGGTATCCGGGTGCTTGCGCGACATGTCGGCTCTCCTCATCGGTATTCAGGGCGGCCCATTCGGGCTCGTTAGCTAGTGACTGATGGCCGTGCGCATGCGTTCAATTCCATTGCCGACTGTCGCGTTATGCCGGTTGGATTGGACCAATACGAAATAAATGCTAAGAAGACCCAGGGGAAAAGGCTAAAATGCGCCCCCCGGCTTACCGCCAGACCCTATTTCCATTGCGCCCCACAAGGTTCGCTCAGTGATCGAGTTTCAACATGTGCACAAGACCTACCGCGTCGCCGGTAGGGACATCCCCGCCCTGAACCCGACCAGCCTGACCATTGAAAATGGCCAGGTGTTCGGCCTGATCGGCCACTCCGGCGCTGGCAAGAGCACCTTGCTGCGCCTGATCAACCGCCTCGAAGCGCCCAGCGGTGGCAAGATCATCGTCGATGGTGAAGACGTTACCGGCTTCGATGCCAACCAGCTGCGGCGCTTCCGCCAGCAGGTCGGGATGATCTTCCAGCACTTCAACCTGCTGGCCTCCAAGACCGTGGCCGACAACGTGGCGCTGCCGCTGACCTTGGCCGGTGAGCTATCGCGCAGCGAAATCGACCAGCGTGTCACCGAGCTGCTGGCGCGGGTCGGCCTGTCCGATCACGCCAAAAAATATCCGGCGCAGCTCTCCGGCGGGCAGAAGCAACGTGTCGGCATTGCCCGCGCGCTGTCGACCCGGCCGAAGATTTTGCTGTGCGACGAAGCCACCAGCGCCCTCGACCCGCAGACCACGGCCTCAGTTCTGCAACTGCTGGCCGAGATCAACCGCGAATTGAAGCTGACCATCGTCCTGATCACCCATGAAATGGACGTGATCCGTCGGGTCTGCGACCGCGTGGCGGTGATGGACGCCGGCCTGATCGTCGAGCAAGGCAGTGTTGCCGAGGTGTTCCTGCACCCGCAGCACCCCACCACCAAGCGTTTTGTCCAAGAGGACGAGCAAGTCGACGAAGGCGAACAGCGCGACGACTTTGCCCACGTGCCAGGCCGGATCGTGCGCCTGACCTTCCAGGGCGATGCCACCTACGCACCGCTGCTCGGCACTGTCGCCCGGGAAACCGGGGTCGACTACAGCATCCTCGCCGGGCGTATCGACCGCATCAAGGACGTGCCTTACGGGCAATTGACCCTGGCCGTTACCGGCGGCGACATGCAAGCCGCGTTCGACCGTTTCAGCGCAGCTGATGTGCATATGGAGGTACTGCGTTGATGGACGCTTTGAATTTCTTCGCCAATGTCGACTGGGCCGAAATCTGGCTGGCGACCATCGACACCATGATCATGCTGTTCGGCTCGCTGTTCTTCACCGTGCTGCTGGGCCTGCCGCTGGGTGTGCTGCTGTTCCTGTGCGGGCCGCGGCAGATGTTCGAGCAGAAAGGCCTGTACGCGCTGCTGTCGCTGGTGGTGAACATCCTGCGCTCGCTGCCGTTCATCATCCTGCTGATCGTGATGATCCCATTCACCGTACTGATCACCGGCACCTCGCTGGGCGTCGCCGGGGCCATCCCGCCACTGGTGGTCGGCGCCACGCCGTTCTTCGCCCGCCTGGTCGAGACGGCGCTGCGTGAAGTTGACCGCGGCATCATCGAAGCGACCCAGTCGATGGGCGCGACCACCCGCCAGATCATCACCAACGCACTGCTGCCCGAGGCGCGCCCGGGCATCTTCGCGGCGATTACCGTGACCGCAATCACCCTGGTGTCGTATACCGCCATGGCCGGTGTGGTCGGTGCTGGTGGCCTCGGCGACCTGGCGATTCGCTTTGGTTATCAGCGCTTCCAGACCGATGTAATGGTGGTCACCGTGGTGATGTTGCTGATCCTGGTTCAAGTTCTGCAAAGCGTCGGCGACAAACTGGTCGTGCATTTTTCCCGTAAGTAACCCCAATGGGGTCGGCCAGGCCGACCCGTTCGGGGGCCGTCGCGGCCCTCACAAGGAGTGTTTGATGAAAAAACTGCTTGCTGTTGTTGCCGCTGTGGCGGCTTTTTCGGCGCACGCTGCCGAGACCATCACCGTCGCTGCAAGCCCGGTGCCGCACGCCGAGATCCTCGAGTTCGTCAAACCCGTGCTAGCTAAAGAAGGCGTCGACCTCAAGGTCAAGGTCTTCACCGACTACGTGCAGCCAAACGTACAGGTTGCCGAGAAGCGCCTGGATGCCAACTTCTTCCAGCACCAGCCGTACCTGGATGAGTTCAACAAGGCCAAAGGCACCAACCTGGTCAGCGTTGCCGGCGTGCACCTGGAGCCACTGGGCGCTTACTCGAGCAAGCTGAAGAAGCTCGACGAGCTGCCGGCCGGCGCTACCGTGGTTATCCCCAACGATGCTACCAACGGCGGCCGCGCGTTGTTGCTGCTGGACAAGGCCGGTGTGATCAGCCTGAAGGACAAGAGCAACATCTTGTCGACTGTGAAAGACATCACCACCAACACCAAGAACCTCAAGTTCCGCGAGCTGGAAGCGGCCACCATCCCGCGTGTGCTGACTCAGGTCGATCTGGCCCTGATCAATACCAACTACGCGCTGGAAGCCAAGCTTGATCCGTCCAAGGATGCCCTGGTGATCGAAGGCAGCGACTCGCCTTACGTCAACATCCTGGTGGCACGCCCGGACAACAAGGACTCGGACGCAATGAAGAAGCTGGTTGCAGCGCTGCATTCGCCTGAAGTCAAAGCGTTCATCACCGAGAAGTACAAAGGCGCGGTACTGCCGGCGTTCTGATCGAGCCGACCGCAACACCTGCGGGGCAAGCCCGCCGCCTGCAGCTTGTGCACTGCAGGCGGCGGGCTTGCCCCGCAGTGCTTTCTGGCCTCAGTCGCGCTTGACCAGCCCCGGCAGCTGCGCCGCCAGCTTCTGGTTGTTGAACGGTGCGCGGATAAAGCCGCGCTGGCGCCCATCGGGCCCGACCACAGCCAGGTTGCCGCTGTGATCGACGGTGTAGCCGGGCTTGCTGGTGTCAGCAGGGATAAACGGAATGCTCAGGGCATTGGCCAGCTTCTGGGTGTCCTCGATCGAGCCGGCCAGGCCGACGAAATCCTTATCGAAGTAGCCCAGGTACTGCTTCAGCTGAGTGGCGGTATCGCGGTGCGGATCGACGCTGACCAGCACCACTTGCAAACGCTCCAAGGCTTCCTTGGGCAGTTCGCTCTTGACCTGGCGCAGCTGCGCCAGGGTCGTCGGGCAGATGTCCGGGCAGTAGGTGTAGCCGAAGAACAGCAACGACCATTTGCCTTTGAGCTGATCGAGCTCGACCGGCTGGCCGTTGTGGTCGGTCATGCTCACCGCCGGCACGCTGCGGCTCTGCGGCAGCAGGATGATGCCGGCATCGATCAGTTCAGCTGGGTTGGCCTCGCTGCGGCCGTTGAGCACCTTGTTGACGGTCAGGCCGAGGATCAAGGCAACCACGGCAACGAGAATGAAGACGGTTTTCTGGGTTCGGGTCATAGATTCAGCATCAACAGATAGTGGTCAACGAGCAGGGCGATGAACAGGGCGAACAGGTACCCGATAGAGTACTTGAAGGTCTTGATCGCCGCGTGCGGCCGGGTGCCACGGTACAGCACCCAGGCCCAGCGGACAAAACCCAGCCCGAGCAGCAGCGCACAGGCCAGATACAGCAGGCCGCTCATGTGGATGGCGAACGGCAGCAGACTTGCCGCCAGCAGCACCCAGGTATACAGCAGGATATGCAGCTTGGTGTAGGCCTCGCCATGGGTCACCGGCAGCATCGGGATCGCTGCCTTGGCGTATTCCTCCTTGCGGTGGATGGCCAGCGCCCAGAAGTGCGGCGGCGTCCAGGCGAAGATGATCAGCACCAGCAGCAACGGCTCGGCGGTGATCTGCCCGGTCACCGCAACCCAACCGAGCAACGGCGGCGCGGCCCCGGCCAGGCCACCGATAACGATATTCTGCGGTGTCGCACGCTTGAGAAAACCGGTGTAGAGCACCGCATAACCGAGCAGTGAAGCCAGGGTCAGCCAGGCTGTCAGGGCGTTGGTGAACACCAGCAGCACGCTCATGCCGAGCACCGCCAGAAGCAAGGCAAAGGCCAGCGCTGCCATGGGCGCGATCCTGCCATCGGCCAAAGGCCGCTTATGGGTGCGCGCCATCAATCCATCAATACGCCGGTCGACCACATGGTTGACCGCAGCCGCAGCGCCAGCGCACAGGCCGATACCCAGGTTGCCGAACAGCAACACCGTCCACGGCACGCCCGCACGGGTCGCGAGAAACATCCCGACCAGCGCGGTGATCAGCATCAGCAGCACCACCTTGGGCTTGGTCAGCTCGACATAATCGCGCCAGCTGGCCTGCTGCCGCGGCGTGCTCAGAACCGTCGCCATGCGTCACTCCTCATCGGTACATGTGCCCCGGCCACGCGGGTCAAGCGCCAGCCATGGCCGACGCGGACCTTGTCGACCACGCGAATGCGGTAATTCACCAACACCATGCACAGCAACAGCGCAGCACCACCGGCGTTGTGCGCCACCGCGACGGCCAGCGGCAGGTGCAGCAGGACATTGCTGATGCCAAGGCTGATCTGCACCGCCAGCGCCAGCATGACCAGCCCGGCCAGGGCGCGTAAACCGTTGCGGTAGAGTTTGTGGCTGAGCAGCAACAGTACGGCCGTGACCAGTAGTGCACCCAGCCGATGGCTGATATGAATCGCCGTGCGCGCATCACTGTCGAGCTGGCCACCGAGGTAATTGGGGCCGACATGCTGAGTCAGGTGAAAGCCATTGCTGAAGTCAGCCGCAGGCCACCACTGGCCATGGCAAGTCGGCAGGTCGATGCAGGCGACGGCGGCATAGTTGGCACTGACCCAACCGCCCAGAGCGACTTGGCCAATCACGGTCAGCAGCCCCAGCGCGGCGACTCGGCGAAGGCTCAACGGCAGTTTCGGCAATGGCGCAAAGGCCCGGGATAGACGCAGTGATAGCAGCAACAGCAGGCTCAACGTAGTGAAGCCGCCAAGCAGGTGCGCCGTGACCACCTGCGGCCACAGCTTCAAGGTCACCGTCCACATACCAAACGCCGCTTGCGCCAGCACCACCGCCAGCAACAGCAGTGGCAGACGGTAGGGCTGGCCGTCACGGGCGTGCCGGCGCAGCGCCTGCAACGCCAGCCAGGCAATCACCAGCGCCAGGCCACCGGCAAAGTAGCGATGGACCATCTCGGCCCAGCCCTTGGCTGCTTCAACGGGATGCTCAGGGAAGTGCAGCTCGGCATGGGCCAGCTGCGCGTCGCTTTTGGGCACGCTGATAAAGCCGTAGCAACCGGGCCAGTCCGGGCAGCCGAGACCAGCATGGGTCAGCCGGGTATAGGCGCCCAGCAGTACCACCACCAGCGCCAGCAAGGTTGCGAACACAGCGAGGCGATAGCCGGGTCTGGCCATGGCAGAGCTCCTATCCGATGTTGGACAGCTTGAGCAGATGACGCAGGTCGTCGAGCACGTGCTTGCCCTTGACCGTGGCGTCGTAACGCAGCACCAGGTTGCCGTGCGGGTCGACGATCCACAGTTGCGGCCCCGGCTCGCTGACGTGCTCGCCGTAGCGCTGCAGGTCCAGCGGATAACGCTGCAACTGCGGGTACTCGCGGGTGAGCAGCTGCTGGTAATCGCTGCTCAGTGGCTGCGCAGCCGCCAGCGCATGGCTGGCGCGGCTGGCATCGCGGCCCAGGCCGATCTGGATCTGCCGCGCCAGGTACACAAGGTTCTGGCAGGGCTGATCACACGCCGCCGGCGCGCTGACCAGCAGCTGCCAGCGCTGCTCCTGCGCCGGGATACCAATGTCGGCCCGGCTCAGGCCGTTGCCGATCATTGCACCGTGATAACTGCGGCCGTCCGGCACCCAGAACTTGAACTTGTACATGCTGGTGGCAAGGATCATCGGGCCGAGGGTGACCAGCAAGATCAGCAACAGCTGCCAGCGTCCGCGGCTGCGGGGCTTGCGGCCTTCAGGCACGTCCAGTGGACTCGTGGCGGCGCTCATGGTGATGCTCCTTGTTGTTATGCCAGCCGAAGTACAGGTACAGCAGCACCAATGCCGCCGCCAGGGCGAACCACTGCACGGCGTAGCCCAGGTGCTTTTCCGGGCCCATGGCGACTATCGGCCAGTCCAGCCGGTAGCTGGCTGGCCCGCCGAGCAGGCGCAGTTCGTGGCCATAACCGTCACGCCCCAACTGCTGCCAGAGCGCAGCGGGGTCGATGGCAGTGAGCAGGTGCGGCCACTGCCCGCCGACCGGGTCCGGGTGCAGTTGGAAGGCCGCGCCGGGGGCGATATAGACCGACGCCTGCAGCGCCAGCGTTTGCGAAGGGGTATCGAAGCGCGCCGGCACACGCCGATCGGGCCAGGGCAGCCAGCCGCGATTTATCAACAGCCAGTGGCCGCTGGCCTGATCGAGAAACGGTTGCAGCAGCTCGACGCCGACCTGGCCGTCGCGCAGGCGGTTGTCCAGCAGCAGGCTGTGATTGGCGTCAAAGTGGCCAAACAGCTGCACCCGATGAAAAGCCGGATCGGCCAGCGACTGCAGCTCGGCCAGCGCCAGCGGCGCTTCGACCTGGCGTTCGGCGTAGGTCGCCAGCAGTTCGCGCTTCTGCTCGGCGCGGCTCAGTTGCCAGCAACCCAGCGCGATCAACCCCGGCAGCAGTGCAAGCACCACCAGAGTCGGCACCAGCCCGGGGCGAAACGGCTTCACCTTGGGCCACGCTGTGCGAACGCTATACTTGCCTGCATCACCAAGCCCCCCGGGGAGTGCCGCCATGCTCAAGGCCGCCATTGTTTTGCTGTTGTTGGCCACTGTTGCCAGCCTGTTCAGTGGCCTGGTGTTTCTGGTCAAGGACGATCAAGACTCGACCCGCCTGCTCAAGGCCCTGACCGTGCGCGTCAGCCTCGCAGCGCTGACCATCGGTCTGATCGCCTGGGGCTTCATGAGCGGGCAACTGGTCTCCCACGCGCCCTTCTAATTGCATCCCACGCGCCCTGTGTAGGAGCGGCCTTGTGTCGCGATTGGGGCGCGCAGCGGCCACATAAATCGTGCAGCCACCACAGATCGCCGGGCCCGCTACGCGCGCCTATCGCGACACAAGGCCGCTCCTACAGGGTCCGCGCAAGCCGTTACAGCACATAAACAAATACAAACAACCCAACCCAAACCACGTCGACAAAATGCCAATACCAACTGGCCGCCTCGAAACCGAAATGCTGGTTGGCATCAAAATGCCCGCGCAGCACGCGCACGAACATCACGATCAAAATCACCGTCCCCAAGGTCACGTGCGCGCCGTGGAACCCGGTCAGCATGAAGAACGTCGCACCATAGATCCCCGAGCCCAACGTCAGCCCCAGATGCACATAAGCTTCGTAGTACTCGTAGGCCTGCAATGCCAGAAACGACAGCCCCAGCAGGATGGTCAGTCCCAGCCACAACTTCAGCGGCCCGCGATGGCCTTTGCGTAATGCGTGGTGGGCGATGGTAATGGTCACGCTCGAGCTGACCAACAGCAGGGTGTTGATCAACGGCAGGTGCCAAGGGTCGATGACATCCTTGGGCGGCGGAAACAGCTTCGGGTCCGGCGTGTGCAAAAGCGGCCAGGCAAACTCGAAGTTCGGCCAGAGCATGTGCGCCACACCCTTGGCGCCGTCACCGCCCAACCACGGCCCGGCCAGCACGCGCACATAGAACAGCGCGCCAAAGAAAGCCAGAAAGAACATCACCTCGGAGAAGATGAACCAGCCCATACCCCAGCGGAACGAGCGGTTCATTTGCGCGCTGTACAGCCCCGCCTTGTTCTCCCTGATCACCGCACCGAACCAGCCGAACAGCATGTAGGCCAGGCACAGCGCACCGAAGAAGAAGATCAGCGGCCCGTGCGAATCCGGGTGGCCGGCCTTCAGATCATTGAACCAGGTGCCCAGGCCGAACACCGTGACGAACATGCCGATGGTGGCGATGATCGGCCATTTGCTCTGCGCCGGGACGTAGTAGTGATCGTGGTGTGCCATTGCTGTTCTCCTTCCCTCAGCGGGCGCGCTGGACGCCCTCGGTGCTCAACTGGGCAACCGGCGGGTGGCGAGCGGTGATGTCGAACAAGGTGTAGGCCAGAGTCAGGTGCTTGACGTTGCCCGGCAGGTCGCGGTCGACGATGAACCGCACCGGCATCTCAATGCGCTCACCCGGCTGCAGCACCTGCTGGGTAAAGCAGAAGCATTCGGTCTTGTGGAAATACGCCGCCGCCTCGGCCGGAGTGATGCTCGGTACCGCCTGAGCGCTCATCGGCTTGTCGGTCGGGTTGTGCGCCACAAAGATCATCTGGTTGACCGCGCCCGGGTTGACCTCGACCTGGTCGGCACGCGAGTAGAAGTCCCAGCTCATGTCACCAGCATTGGTCGACATGAACTGCACCCGCACCGTGCGCGAAGGGTCGCTGACCTGGCTGCCTTCATATTGCCCGCCGGTCTTGCCATTGATGCCGAACGCCTTGCACATCACGTCGTACAGCGGCACCAGGGCAAAGCCGAAGGCAAACATCACCACCGTCAGCAGCAGCAGGCGGCGCACCAGGCGTTTGAGTGGCAGGCTGGTCATGGCAAGGCCCTATTTCACTTCCGGCGGCGTCTGGAAGGTGTGGTACGGCGCCGGCGATGGCACCGACCACTCCAGCCCTTCGGCGCCATCCCACGGTTTGGCCGGCGCTGGCCGGCCTCCACGGATGGTCTTGATGACGATGAACAGGAAGAAGATCTGCGTAGCGCCGAACAGGAATGCACCAATCGACGAGACCATGTTGAAGTCGGCGAACTGCAGGTTGTAGTCGGGGATGCGCCGGGGCATGCCGGCCAGGCCAACGAAGTGCATCGGGAAGAAGGCCAGGTTCATGCCGATGAACGACAGCCAGAAGTGCAGCTTGCCGAGGGTTTCGTCGTACATGTGGCCAGTCCATTTCGGCAGCCAGTAGTAGGCCGACGCGAAGATGCCAAAGATCGCCCCAGGCACCAGCACATAGTGGAAGTGCGCCACCACGAAGTAGGTGTCGTGGTACTGGAAGTCCGCCGGGGCAATCGCCAGCATCAGCCCGGAGAAACCGCCGATGGTGAACAGGATGACAAAGGCAATGGCGAACAGCATCGGCGTCTCGAAGGTCAGCGAGCCTTCCCACATGGTGCTGACCCAGTTGAACACCTTGACCCCGGTCGGCACCGCAATCAGCATCGTCGCGTACATGAAGAACAGCTCGCCCACCACCGGGATGCCGACCACGAACATGTGGTGCGCCCAGACAATGAACGACAGAAACGCGATCGCCCCGGTGGCGTACACCATCGAGGTGTAGCCAAACAGCGGCTTGCGGGAAAACGCCGGGATGATCGAGCTGACTGCGCCGAACGCCGGCAGGATCATGATGTACACCTCGGGGTGGCCGAAGAACCAGAACACATGCTGGAACAACACCGGATCACCACCGCCGGCCGCGCTGAAGAAGCTGGTGCCGAAGTGAATATCCATCAGCATCATCGTCACCACCCCGGCCAGCACCGGCATCACGGCGATCAGCAGAAAGGCGGTGATCAGCCAGGTCCAGACGAACAGCGGCATTTTCATCAGGGTCATGCCCGGCGCGCGCAGGTTGAGAATGGTCGCGATCACGTTGATCGCGCCCATGATCGAGCTGACGCCCATCAGGTGGATAGCAAAGATGAAGAAGGTCACGCTGGCCGGCGCATAGGTGGTGGATAACGGCGCGTAGAAGGTCCAGCCGAAGTTGGGCCCGCCACCGGCGCTGAACAGGGTCGATACCAACAGCAGAAACGCCGCCGGCAGCAGCCAGAAACTGAAGTTGTTCATCCGCGGCAGGGCCATGTCCGGGGCGCCGATCATCAATGGGATCATCCAGTTGGCCAGGCCGACAAACGCCGGCATCACCGCGCCGAATACCATGATCAGGCCGTGCATGGTGGTCATCTGGTTGAAGAAAGCCGGTTCGACGATCTGCAGCCCCGGCTGGAACAGCTCGGCGCGAATGACCATGGCGAACGAGCCGCCGAGCAGGAACATGCAGAAGCTGAACCACAGGTACATCGTGCCGATGTCCTTGTGGTTGGTGGTCAACACCCAGCGCATCAAGCCCTTGGCCGGGCCGTGGGCATGGTCGTGGCCATGCTCGTCGATCACTGCACTCATGTCCTGTCTCCTGCCAGCCACTGGCTGCGGCGCAATTTACGGCTCATTTGGCTTCTGCCTGCTTGAGCGCGAGCACGTCTTTAGGCGTGACCATGTCGCCTTTGTTGTTGCCCCAGGCGTTGCGCTCATAGGTGACCACGGCGGCGATATCGACTTCCGAGAGCTGTTTGCCAAACGCGGCCATGGCCGTGCCGGGCTTGCCGTGGAAGACAATGCCCAAGTGGCCTTCGATAGGCCCGGTAGCGATTTTCGAGCCCTTGAGTGCCGGGAACATTGGCGGCAAGCCCTGGCCCTCGGCCTGGTGACAGGCGACGCAAGTAGTGTGATAGACCTTGTCGCCGCGCTCGACCAGCTCTTGCAGGGTCCATTCCTTGCTGTTCAGCTCTTTGAGCTTGGCCGCTTCGGCCTTGCGCTCGCCCAGCCAGGTGTCGTAATCGGCCTGCGACTTGACCTCGACCACCACCGGCATGAAGCCGTGGTCCTTGCCGCACAGCTCGGTGCACTGGCCGCGGTAGATGCCGGGTTTCTCGACCCGGGTCCAGGCTTCGTTGACGAAGCCGGGGATGGCGTCACGCTTGACCGCAAAGGCCGGTACCCACCAGGAGTGGATCACGTCGGCGGCCGTGACCAGAAAACGCACCTTGGCGCCCACCGGGATCACCAGCGGCTGGTCGACCTCGAGCAGGTAATGCTCGTCCTTGGGCGCCTTGTTGTTGATCTGTTCCGCGGGGGTGGCAAGGTTGCTGAAGAACTCGACATCCTGCCCCAGGTATTTGTAATGCCACTTCCACTGGTAGCCGGTGACCTGGATATCGATGTCCGATTCACTGGCGTCGTAGATTTCGATCAGGGTCTTGGTGGCAGGGATGGCCATGACGATGAGGATAAGCAGCGGCACCACGGTCCACATGATCTCGACCCAGGTGTGCTCGTGGAAGTGCGCGGCCTGCTGGCCGGTTGAGCGGCGGTGGATCACCATCGACCAGAACATCGCGCCAAACACCACGATGCCGATAACGACGCAGATCCAGAAGATGATCATGTGCAGGTCGAACACTGCGTGGGAGACTTCGGTAGCCCCGGGCGCCATGTTGACGGTCCATGCGCCATGCGCCTGACCGATAACCGACCACAACAGAAGGCCCATCCAGACATGTGGATGTCGCATCATTGCGGGTTCCCCTTATCATTCTTGTAATCCCGGAGGCATAGACCTTGGGCAAGGGGGGGCGGCGGTCAAGACAGCCTGCTTCGACGACCGAGCTCCTCTGCAAACTGCAGGTGGGCCTCATCAACCAATCACGTTCAACCCGAGTATAGACAGCGCTCTAGGCCACGCAACGCGGCCTATGAAAACATCGTCACAAAGCCACAAAACCCAGCAAACCCGCGCCATTGCTGGGTCATGGCATAATGATGGCATCGCTATATTCTTGAGCTCGCACACGTTTGCGTTGCTTATAACAAATGCGTCTTAGGCATCCGGTATACCGAGCTAACTTAGAGCTTTCCGTAAGTACTGTCTTCCGTTTGTCACCCAATGTCCCTGGAGTTGTCATGAACATCGCCGCTGTACGCGAGCAGATCAAACAAGCCCATCAACATGAGAGCCAGAGCGGCCAATTGAAACAGCGCCTCGAAGCGCAACTGCCGCACCTGCATCCGTCCATCCAACTCCCTGAGAAAGATGCTCAGGGCACCCTGGCGCGCTTTGTTGGCGCTTATATCGACGAGGTTCCAGAGCTACTCGAAGCTGCCCATGCGGTCGCGCTCGAAGCTGGCATCGAGTCGCAGATCAAACCGGTATTGAAGATCGCCGAAGCCTATTTCATGCAACCGCCCAGCGTCATGCAAGGGCATGTCGGCCTCGATTGCCTGCTCGATGAAGCCTACCTGGCCCATCGTCTGGTCGAAGAGGTCAACGATCTGTACATCAAGCACTTCGGGCAGCCGCTGATTCCGGCGGACACCACCGTGGCCAACCTGATCGCCCATCAACTGATCGGCGAAGAGTTTGCCAACCAACTGGATGAAGTGGTGCATCACTCGGTCGACGAGATGCTCGACGACGACAGCTTCGCCCTGGAATCGGTCGAAGCCTACCGCGCCACGCTGAGCAGCCCGGCGACCGGTGAAGCCTGGAAACGCTGGCCGTGCCTGTCGCGCCAGCTGGGGGTCGAGCTCGGCCAACCGGCTTGAGCTGACGCAGTGTGAACCGGCCGGTCGCGGGCAACCCGCGACCGGCCAATACTGTTTAGGTGCAGTGCCCGCTCAGGCACCCACGCCCGCCGTGGTCCGCAGCCGCCCCTCGATCCGCCGCTTCAAGCGCCACTGCTCGATCTTCAAGCGCGAGCCCTTGGCGGCATTGCTGCGCCCCCAGTCTTCCAGTAACTCCAGGCACGAGTGGTCGATGTAGCTCAGGTTGCCCAGCGGCACATGCAGGGTCGTGCCCGCAGGCACCTGCTCAAGTACCTGGGTCAGGGCCGGCACCTTGAGGAAGGTGGCCGCGCCGCTCAGGCGCAACTCCATATGCCCAGGCTTGGCCAGGTCGACCAGATTGATTTTCAGCCGGGCCGCCTTGAACGCCAGCTTCAACAGAGTCAAGGCAAAGCCCAGCAAGACCCCGGTCAGCAGGTCGGTGAAGATGATCGCCAGCGCTGTTGCGGCATAGGTGAACATCGGCATCCGGCCATATCGGCCAAGGCTGCGAAACGCCTTGAAATCAACCAGCTTGATCCCGGTATACACCAGCACCCCGGCCAGGCTCGCCACCGGAATCTGCTGCAGCACGCTGCTCAGCACTACCACAAAGCCCAGCAGCCAGACACCATGCAGGATCGCCGAAGCGCGAGTCTGCGCGCCGGCCTGGACGTTGGCCGAGCTGCGCACGATCACCCCGGTCATCGGCAGCGCACCGAGCACGCCGCAGAGCATGTTGCCGATGCCTTGCGCCGAAAGCTCCTTGTCGAAGTCCGAGCGCTGCCCGCTGTGCATGCGGTCTACCGCTGCAGCAGACAGAAGCGTTTCAGCACTGGCGATGAAGGCCAGGGCAAAGGCGGCGACCAGCAAGGTCGGGTCGGCCAGCTTCAGCAGGTCATCCGGGCGCAGCCAGTCGATCGCTTCGGACAGGTCCGCCGGCACCACCACGCGGTTGACCGGCAGTGCCAGCCACATGGCGATTGCGGTCATGCTTGCCACACCGAGCAGCGCGCCCGGCACAAAGCGCAGCCGCTGCGGCCGGAAGCGCTCCCAGGCCCACATCATGGCGATGGTGCCCAAGCCAAGCGCACCGGCCTGCCAGCCATTCCCCGCGTTTTCCAGCGGCAGCGCTGCCAGCAGCGTTTCGGGGAAGGCCAGCAGGTTGTTCAGGCCCGAAGGCTGCGGCGCGGTGTCGAACATCACATGCACCTGCGACAGCACAATCAGCACGCCAATCCCGGCGAGCATGCCGTACACCACCGCCGGTGCCGTAACCCGAAACCAGCAGCCCAAACGAAAACGCCCGGCCAATAGCTGCAGCAAGCCCGCCAGCAGCAGAATCGGCCCAAGCATGGCCATGCCATGCTGGCGCACCAGCTCGAACACCAGCACCGCCAGGCCCGCCGCCGGGCCACTGACCTGCAGCGGCGAACCGGCAATGAAGCCGACCACGATGCCGCCGATAATGCCGGTAATCAGCCCCTTGGCAGGCGGCATGCCGGATGCGATGGCGATACCCATACAAAGGGGCAGGGCCACCAGAAATACCACCACTGAAGCCAGTAATTCTCGCGGCAGGGCCGCCTTGATCTGTGTTTTGTTCACCGTATTTCTCCTTTCTAGACACATGGCCGGTCCGCTGGCCATGGGCACAATGGGCCCCTGACAGGCGCGCAGGCGCCCGCCGCCAGCGCAGATGCCGGCAACTCGGTCAGGGAAATTCAAGGCAGCCGAAGGCCGCACCGCGCCCCTTAGGGTGCGCGGTCGGCTATCAAGGTTTTGCGGGTGTCAGGGTCGCTTAGTAGCGGCCTCTCGGCGTGGCGCTCGGGATCGGCTGGCCAGCCTCCAACGGCAGGAAGCTGTCGCTGACGGCGTCATAGGCTTCGATCCGACTGGTCTCGATGTCGTAAATCCAACCGTGGATGTGCAACTGGCCAGCGGCCAGGCGCGAAGCGACCGACGGGTGCGTGCGCAGGTGCTGCAGCTGGGCGATGACGTTTTCTTTGGTCACGACCTGCATGGTCTCGTGCTCGCTGCCGCACGAGCAGTTGTCTTCAACCACTGTGCGGGCCACTTCGGCGTGGCGCAGCCAGGCCTTTACGGTCGGCATCTTTTCCAGCGAAGCGGGGTTGAGCACCGCACGCATGGCGCCGCAGTCGGAGTGGCCACAGATGATGATGTGGTGCACACCGAGGGCCAGCACGGCGTACTCGATGGCTGTCGAAACACCACCGTTCATCTGGCCATAAGGCGGGACCACGTTACCGACGTTACGGGTCACGAACAGGTCGCCTGGCGAGCTCTGGGTGATCAGTTCGGGAACAATCCGTGAGTCGGCACAGGTAATGAACATAGCGCGTGGGGTTTGCGCTGTGGCGAGCTTCTTGAACAGCTCTTGCTGCTCTGGAAACACATCGTGATGAAACTTCAGGAAGCCGTCGACGATATGCTTAAGGGCGGCATCGGCGCTTTCGGCCGGGACAGCAGCCGGGGCGGCTTTGGATGGGTCCTTGATGGGCATGATTCATCCTCTAGACGGTGTGGGTAAGTTCCATATTACCGGTTAAAGATTCTGGCTATGCGGGGAATTAGATGACACGCACGGGCCATGAATCACAGTCGGTGTGGACTGATTTCCTACGCTACCGGGGAAAACTTAATTGAAACTTAATTTGAAGGCTCTAGAACGGGCGTTCCAGCTTCATTTGGCGGGACTTTGATAATAGCAAAAAAACATCAGAGGCCAAGAGTCATTAGTAAAAATATTGTGCAGTATTAGTTGGGCTGAAGGGTAACTGCCTGGGCTCAAAACAGTGCCATCTGCCCGCCGGGCCGACAGAACGCCGAGCAGTCCAGCGTTTGCGCCTCGCGGCCGGCAAAATCCAGCCGGCGCATGGCCCGAGAGAAGCGCTGCTGCAACAATTCGGCAAACACTCCTTCACCGCGCATGCGGCTGCCGAACCGGCTGTCGTAAAGTTCGCCGCCGCGGCTCTGGCGGATCAGGCTGAGCACGTGCGCGGCGCGCTGCGGGTAATGATCCTGCAACCACTGTTCGAACAACGGCGCTACCTCCAACGGCAAACGCAACATCATGTACGCCGCACTTTGCGCTCCGGCCTGCTTGGCCGCTTCAAGCAGATGCTCCAGCTCGCTGTCGTTGATCATCGGGATCATCGGCGAGCACAGCACGCCGACCGGGATACCCGCTGCGCGCATCACCCGGATCGCCCGCAGGCGTGCCTTGGGCGCTGCCGCACGCGGCTCGAGCACACGTTTGAGCTCATCATCGAGGGTGGTCAGGCTGATCATTACCCGCACCAGGCGCTGCTGAGCCAGCTCGGTGAGCAGGTCGAGGTCACGCAGAATCAACGAGCCTTTGGTGACGATGGTGACCGGATGGCGAAAGCGCAGCAGTACCTCCAGCAAGCGCCGGGTCAGCAACTGCTCACGCTCGATGGGCTGGTACGGGTCGGTGTTGGAGCCAAGGTTGATCGGTGCACAGACGTATCCCGGCTTGCTCAGCTGTTGTTCGAGCACTTCGGCAGCGTTGGTCTTGGCAATTAGCTTGGTTTCGAAATCCAGCCCTGGGGACAAATCCCAGTAAGCATGGCTGGGCCGCGCATAGCAGTAGATGCAGCCGTGCTCGCAACCGCGATAGGGGTTGATCGAACGGTCGAAGGGCAGGTCGGGGGAGGTGTTGCGGGTGATGATGGTCTTGGCGGTTTCGCTGCGGATCTCGGTGCCCTGGGTGAGCGGCACCTCTTGATACCAGCCGTCATCCTCCGCCACCGATACGCTTGGCGCAAATCGGTTATGAGGATTGTCGGCGGTGCCACGACCGCGCACAGGAGAGACTGACATGAGCATACTCGGAGCACTGTTTTTATATACAGTACTCCGATTGCGCAGCCAATGCCATGACCGCCCGGCGCTCAGTTACTCGCTGGGCTTTTTCAACTTGGGGTTAGGGAAAAACTGCACCGTCTGCACCTTGACCGGCTCAGCCTTGACCGCCTGCTGGTTGACCCGTGTGCCCAGCTCCTTGGGCACCGACAGGCCCTGCTCGTTGAGCGTATCGGTAAACCCGCAGGCGACGCACTCTCGGTGCGGTACGCCGTCTTCGCTCCACATGGTCAAGCGATCCGGCTCGCTGCACGCCGGGCAGACCGCCCCGGCGATAAAGCGTTTTTTGGTCTTGCTCACAGGCACCTCACTCATGCCGCTGCATCCTCGCTCAAGCCGCAGTGACGCAGCAGGGCATCGATCGACGGCTCGCGGCCACGGAAGTCGACAAACAGTACCATCGGCTCACGCGAACCACCGCGGGCGAGGATCGCCTCACGGAAGGCGCGGCCGGTTTCGGCATTGAGTACGCCTTCTTCTTCGAAGCGCGAGAAGGCATCAGCCGACAGCACTTCGGCCCATTTATAGCTGTAGTAACCGGCAGCGTAACCGCCGGCAAAGATGTGCGCGAAGCTGTTCGGGAAGCGGTTGTAGGCCGGCGGACGCATCACCGTGACTTCATCACGCACGCCTTCCAGCACCTCCAGCGCGCTGCGACCGTCGCCGTGGGTGGCGTGCAGCTCGAAATCGAACAGCGAGAACTCGAGCTGGCGCACCATCATCATGCCGGACTGGAAGTTCTTCGCTGCGAGCATCTTGTCGAGCAGGTCCTGCGGCAGTGGCTCGGCGGTCTCGAAGTGGCCCGAGATCAACGCCAGGCCCTCGGGCTCCCAGCACCAGTTTTCCATGAACTGACTTGGCAGCTCGACCGCATCCCAGGCCACACCGTTGATGCCGGATACGCCGGCATGCTCGATGCGGGTCAGCAGGTGATGCAGGCCGTGGCCGAATTCGTGGAACAGAGTGGTGACTTCATCGTGGGTCAGCAGCGCCGGCTTGCCAGGCGCGGCCGGGGTGAAGTTGCACACCAGGTTGGCCACCGGGCTCTGCAGGCTGCCAGCCTCGGTACGGCGGCGGTCGCGCGCGCCGTCCATCCAGGCACCGCCACGCTTGTTGGCGCGGGCATAAAGGTCGAAGAAGAAGCGCCCGACGTGCTCGCCGTTCTCCTTGATCTCGAACAGGCGCACGTCCGGGTGCCAGCTGTCGAAGCCCTTGAGTTCGGCGATTTCGATGCCGTACAGGCGCTGGACGATGGCGAACAGGCCAGACAGCACCTTGTCGATCGGGAAGTAGGCACGCAGGGTTTCCTGCGAAACGCTGTAGCGCTGCTCGCGCAGCTTCTCGCCGAAGTAACCGACGTCCCAGCTGGCCAGTTCAGGGCAGCCTTGCTCGGCAGCGTAGGCCTTGAGCTGTGCCAGGTCCTGCGCGGCAAACGGCTTGCTGCGCTTGGCCAGGTCCCGCAGGAAGCTCAGCACCTGGTCGCTGGACTCGGCCATCTTCGTCGCCAGGCTCAGCTCGGCGAAGTTCGGGTAACCGAGCAGCTGCGCCAGCTCCTGACGCAGGTCGAGGATCTCGTTCATGACCGGGCCGTTGTCGAACTGGCCGGCGTTCGGGCCCTGGTCCGAAGCGCGGGTGCAGTAAGCGGCGTACAGTTCTTCACGCAGGGCGCGGTCGTTGGCGTAGGTCATCACCGCGTAGTAGCTGGGGAATTCCAGGGTGATCAGCCAGCCATCGAGGCCCTTGGCTTGCGCAGCGGCAGCCATCTGCGCCTTGGCCGATTCGGTCAGGCCGGCGAGGGCGGCTTCGTCGCTGACGTGCTTGCTCCAGGCCTGGGTGGCGTCGAGCAATTGGTTGGAGAAGCGGCTGCCCAGCTCGCTGAGCTTGCTCTGCACTTCGGCATAGCGCTGCTGTTTGTCCGCCGGCAGGTCGATACCCGACAGGCGGAAGTCACGCAGGGCGTGCTCGAGGATGGTCTTTTGGGCGACGTCGAAGGTCGCCGACTCGGGGCTGTTGGCCAGGGCTTCATAGGCCTGGAACAGCTCGCGGTTCTGGCCCATCTCGGTGGAGTAGGCGCTCAAGGCAGGCAGGCACGACTCATAGGCCTCGCGCAGCTCGGCGCTGTTGCACACCGCATTGAGGTGGCTGACCGGGCTCCAGGCCGCGCCGAGGCGGTCGTTGAGTTCGTCCATCGCCAGCACCAGGCCAGCCCAGGTAGGGTGCTGGCCCTGGCTTTTGAGAATTTCAGCGATGGCTTTACGGTTATCGGCAAGGATCTGTTCGATCGCCGGCAACACGTGTTCGGCACGGATTGCCGAGAAGGGCGGCAGATCGTAGGACTGCAGAAGCGGGTTGTTCGCACTCACGGTTTGGATACCTTGGCAGGAGAAACATGGGACCATCTTAATTACAATCGACGCCGTCCGCAGCAGGCAGCCCGCCTATTGGCATTCAAGAGAGGCGCTATCATGGCCATTCGTAGCTTTCAGCAACACACTCCGATAGTTGGACCCCGGGCCTTTGTCGACCGTTCGGCGGTGGTGCTGGGCGACGTGCAGATCGGCGAGGACAGCTCGGTATGGCCGCTGACCGTGGTGCGCGGCGACATGCACCGCATCCGCATCGGTGCGCGCACCAGCGTGCAGGACGGCAGCGTGCTGCACATCACCCATGCCGGCCCGTTCAACCCGGACGGCTTCCCACTGATCATCGGCGACGAGGTGACCATCGGTCACAAAGTCATGCTGCATGGCTGCACCCTGGGCAATCGCATCCTGGTCGGCATGGGCAGCACCATCATGGATGGCGCGGTGGTCGAGGACGAGGTGATCATCGGCGCCGGCAGCCTGGTGCCGCCGGGCAAGCGCCTGCAAAGCGGTTACCTGTATGTCGGCAGCCCGGTCAAACAGGCGCGGGCACTGACTGACAAGGAGCGGGCGTTTTTCCCGTACAGTGCCGCCAACTACGTCAAGCTCAAGGACCTGCACCTGGCCGAAGGCTACGACCGCCCGGAATGACGCCTTCGCGGCGCCCATCCGCACAACCGAGAGACTCCATGCACCAGCAGACCATTCTTTTCGACCTGGACGGCACCCTGACCGACCCGCGTCTGGGCATTACCCGTTCGATCCAGTACGCCCTGGCCAAACTGGGCATCGACGAGCCGGACCTGACCCGCCTCGAGCACTTCATCGGCCCGCCCTTGCTGCAGGCCTTCATGCAGTTCTACGAGTTCGACGAGGCCAAGGCATGGCAGGCGGTGAACTTCTACCGCGAGCGCTTCAAGGTCACCGGGCTCTATGAAAACAGCGTGTATGCCGGCGTGCCCGAGCTGCTCCAAGCGCTCAACGAGCAAGGCCGCACGCTGTATGTAGCCACCTCGAAGCCGTGGGAATTTGCCCGCGAAATTGCCCGCCACTTTGCCTTCGACCATCACTTCAAGGTGATCTACGGCAGCGAGCTGGATGGCACGCGCACCAACAAGGTCGAGCTGATCGCCCACCTGCTCGAGCAGGAAGGCCTCGACCCGGCGCATACCCTGATGATCGGTGACCGCAAGCACGACCTGATCGGCGCGCGCAGCAACGGCGTGCAGGCCGTGGCGGTGGGCTACGGCTTCGGCAGCCGCGAAGAGCTGACGGCAGAAGCGCCAGCCTTCCATTTCGAAACGCTGGCTGAACTGCATCAGGCGTTTATCAGGGCCTGATCAGCTTCGCCGACGGCTGCGCAAGCTTGCCCAGCTCAGCTTTACGCTGTGCCAGGGGCAGCTTGCCCAGCTGTTCAACCACCTGATAGAACCGCGGCCAATCCCCGCCGACCTGCTGGAACAATGCCGCAAAGGCCGGCACCCATTGGTCATAAAGGCCGAAGGGCAACAGCTTGGCATTGCTCATTGGTGCGTAGATCCAGGCGTCATAGCGTTTGTCGCCCGCCCATTGACCATCGCGCAGCTGCCGGTACTCGGCGCGCAGACGGGCAAACTCGGCTTGCTTGGCCGCTCGCTTGGCGGCATCGGACAGTTGCCCCGCGTAGAGCTGCTGCAATCGCTCGCGGCTATCGAGCACCAGCTGAATGAACTGCTCGCGTTGCCGTGAAGTGTCTTCGCCAACCGCTGCAAGGCCACGGGCGGCGCGCCATTGCCGCGTGCCTTGCTGCTCGACGAAAGTGGCAAAGGACTCGTTGAACTCGGTGTCATCCTTCACGTAAAAGCGCTGGTGTGCCAGCTCGTGAAAGATCAACGAAGCCAGCCGCTCGTCACCCCAGCCAAGCATCGACGACAGCAGCGGGTCATCGAACCAGCCCAAGGTCGAGTAGGCTTCGACACCGCCGACATACACGTCCAGCCCTTGCTGGCGCATCAACGCCGCCGCACCGCGCGCTGCGCCTTGGCGGTAGTAACCGCGATAGGCCACGCAGCCGGCAATCGGGAAGCAGTGAGTGATTGGCTGCAACGACAGCTCAGGCGTGGCGAACACGTTCCATACCACGTACGGCCGGCCCAGATCGGCATACACCCGGTAGCTGCGGTTATCCGGCAGCTTCAGCACACCGCTGGCAAACACTCGGGCCCTCTCGGCGTGCTCAAGCCGCTCGCGCAACACCGGATCTGTCGCCGGGTCGCGCAGCAGCTGCTCGACCGGCTGGCGCGCACGCAGCAACTGCAATTGGCCCGCGGCCAGTTGGCTGTAGTAACTCACGCTGCTGCAACCGCTCAGCAGAACAAGCGCCAGTACGGGAACCAAAGGTGAGAAAACGCGGTCGAGTGCCCCAAGGCCTGAGCGCTGACTAAAAAGATCGTAAAGCATCGCCGCTGTTCATCTCGCTCAAGGTTGTGCAAAGCCACAGACTATCTCGCCAAGAGGGAGTATCGCCATGCGTGCACCGATAGCCATCGGCGCCTTACTGCTGTTGTCGGGTTGCTCGACCCTGCCCGATGCCGACCCGAGCAAAGCCTGGGTCGACCTCGAACCGAGCGATGACACGGCGCTGCATGCCGTGCAGGTCGACGAGCGCGACTGGCAAGACAACCGTTACTTCGAGGTCGAGCCCGGCAAGCATGAGCTGACCGTGCGCTATCAATTCCCGGTAGCGCCGAGCAACATTGGCCCGGTGGCCGAGCCGCTCTGGCGCGACTGTCAGCTGAATGTCGACTTCAAGGACTTCAACGCTGGCCAGCGCTACAGCCTGCAAGCAGGCAGCATCGGCTTCAGGCCATGGCTGAAACTCTACGATGAGCGACAAAAGCTGGTAGGCCAGGGTGCACCGGCGGGCTGCCAACGCAGCTGATGGCGACGATTGGCGCTATGCTCAAGGCTTGTAACCTGCAAGTGGGAGTTCCACCATGCGCCAGCCCATGATGCTGATCGCCCTGAGTACACTTGGGGCCTGCGCCAGCCCCTTGCCCCCCGTTGACCCAAAACAGGCGTGGGTCGACCTCTACACCATGACCCCCGGCAAGGTGATCATGGCTGACCGCCTCGATGGCAAGCGCCTCGACGACGGCCGCTACTTTCAGGTACCCCCCGGCCAACACGAGCTGAGAGTGCGTTTTGACTATGAGCTCAGTGGCGGGCTGTTCACTACTGACCCTACCCAGCGCACCTGCTACCTGACCGTACGTTTCGACAACTTCGAAGCCGGCCAGCGCTATCGCCTGGAGGCCAGGGCGCCAGCCATGCAGCCGCAGGTGTACCTCTACGACACCAGTCGCAAAGTGTTGGTAGATGAGCCCAGCGACGTGTTTTGCATCCCGTAACGAAAATGGGGCTGCTCGAGTCCGAGCAGCCCCATGGCATCAACCGTTACTGATCATTCTTTTGATAAATGATCTTCTTGCTGCCACCTTCACAGCTGCCCACCACCATGTTCTGGTCGGTGACCTCACTGTTGGCAACAATCTCCAGGGTGTAGGAGGCTACGCCTCGGGCCTGGATCTTCGCTTCGATTTCAGCTTTGAGCTCTTCGCAGGGCTTCACTGCAGCTAACGCAGAAGTAGCGAGCAGCGAAGCCAGCAGGGCGATTGCAACGCGAATCATGGGACGGCTCCTGGAGCGGCAGGCCAACTGCCGACAATCCTTAGACTACAACAAACCGCCCCAGTTGCGCCGCCTCAGCCCTCCAGTGTGGCGTCGAGGCTGATCTGCGCATTGAGCACTTTCGACACCGGGCAACCGGCCTTGGCCTTGTTGGCGATCTCGGTGAACTGCTCTTGGCTGGCGCCTGGCACCTTGGCCTTGAGGATCAGGTGCACGGCGGTGATGGCGAAGCCGTCGTCCTGTTTGTCGAGGGTGACTTCGGCGGTGGTGTCGATGCGCTCTGCGGTCAGGCCAGCCTCACCGAGCATCATCGACAGTGCCATCGAGAAGCAGCCGGCGTGGGCAGCGCCGATCAGTTCTTCAGGATTGGTGCCGGGGGTGTCTTCAAAGCGGGTATTGAAGCCATAAGGGTTCTGCTTGAGCGCGCCGCTCTCGGTGGACAGCATGCCTTTGCCATCCTTCAGACCACCTTGCCATACCGCTGATGCTGTCTTTTTCATGGTGTCCCCTGAACATTTGCTTGCGTGTAGGTAAAGATTGAGAGGACACCACCTACGGCAAGTTCAGAACAATCCGCAGGCAAACATTGAATACATCGAATCTGCCCATACAGAGTCTACAAGGCTAACGCCCTTTACTTTTTTGCGGAGGCAGCGATGACGCAGTTGCGTGATCTGAAGATTTCTACCCTCGACCTGGTCCCGGTACGCGCCGACGCCGGCCCAGCTCAATCCCTGCACAATTCACTGGACCTGGCGCGCCACGTCGAACGCTTTGGCTACAACCGCTTCTGGGTGGCTGAACACCACAACATGGACGGCATCGCCAGCTCGGCCACCTCGGTGCTGCTCGGCTACCTGGCCGGCGGCACCTCGACCATCCGTGTCGGCGCCGGCGGGGTGATGCTGCCCAACCATGCACCACTGGTGATCGCCGAGCAGTTCGGCACCCTGGCCAGCCTCTATCCCGGCCGTATCGACCTTGGCCTGGGGCGTGCGCCCGGCTCTGACCAGATGACCGCCCGCGCCCTGCGCCGCGAGCGCTCGGGCAGCGCAGACGACTTCCCAGATGATGTCGAAGAACTGGTGCGCTACCTCGGCCCACGCACGCCTGATCAAAAAGTGATCGCCGTGCCGGGGTATGACACCGAGGTGCCGATCTGGCTGCTCGGTTCCAGCCTGTTCAGCGCCCAGCTGGCTGGCATACGCGGCTTGCCTTACGCCTTTGCCTCGCACTTTGCGCCGCGCTACATGCATGAGGCGATTCGCACCTACCGTAATCACTTCAAGCCGTCGACGGTGCTCGACAAGCCCTATGTGATGCTCGGCGTGCCGATGGTGGTCGCTGATACCGACGAGACAGCCGAGTATCTGGCGACCTCGGTATATCAACGCATCCTCGCACTGATGCGTGGGCAGAGCCTGATGCAGCGCCCACCGGTGAGCACCATGGACGGCCTGTGGCTGCCCCATGAGCGCGAAGCGGTGATGAGTTTCCTGGGTCTGGCGATGATCGGCAGCCCGCAGAAGGTGCGGGCCAAGGTCGAGGTGCTGCTGGAGCAGACCGGTGCTGATGAGCTGATCTTCACCTGTGACCTTTACGAGCACGCCGACCGCATCCGGTCGTACGAACTGCTCGCGCAGGCGCTCAAGGCCGACTGAGTGCAGATGCGATTGGGGCTGCAGAGCAGCCCCAATTGGCCATTACGCAGGCAATATTACTTGCGCGTGTAGACGATTTCCTTGGTGCCGCCCTCGCAAGAGCCGACCACTTTGCCCGCTGGATCACCCTTGTCGATGATCTCCAGCGTGTAACCACTCACCCCTTTGGCATCCAGCTTCGCCGCAATCTCTGCCTTGAGCTCCTCGCACGGTTTGCCTGCGGCCATGGCACCACCGGCCAGCATCAGCAAACCCATCGCCATCAGTAGCTTGTTCATCGATCGCTCTCCTTGTTCAGATCAATCAAACAGGGCGCAACCCGCGCCCCTGAACTGTATTACCCCATCCCTCACGGACACTCTAGCCCGGTAGTGTTTCAGCTCTCGGCAATACGGAAGCCAACCTTCAAGGTGACCTGGAAGTGCGCGACCTTGCCATTCTCGATATGGCCGCGGGTTTCGGTGACTTCGAACCATTCCAGATGCTTGAGGCTCTTGCCGGCCTCGGCGATAGCGTTGTTGATGGCGTCCTCTACACTGGTCGTGGAAGACCCAACCAGCTCGATTTTCTTGTACGTACGATGCTCAGACATTAGCGCGTTCCTCGAGTGATTACCGCAGATGAGCCTAGCAGTGCAGGCCTGATTTACCTGCGAGCGGTCAATTCGAGAAAAAGTTCGATCGCACTTTTGCCGCGCGGCACAGTCGCACTAGTTACTGCCACTTACCATTGCGAAGGAGAGTCAACATGGCCCGCAACACCCTGCGTAAGACATCGCTGCAAAGCATGGAAGCCGAGATCGAGAGCCTCCTCAACACCCTCGAGACGCTCAAGAATGACGCCTCCGAAGAATCGCAAAAGTCCCTCAAGGCCATTCGCGGTAACGCCGAAAACGCCCTGAAACACTCGCGCAGCGTCATCAGCGACGCCTATGACGAGGTCAAGACCCGCACCCGTCAAACCGGCATCGCTACCCGTGACTACGCCCAAGAGCACCCATGGACTGCCGCCGGCGTTGCGGTTGGCGCACTGGGCCTGCTGGCGGCTTACCTACTGACCAAACGCAACTAAGCCATCTGCTCCAGCTCGCGGCGCAGCCACTGCGCCAGTTGCTCGGCGCGCCCATCTGCGGCGCGCCGCGGCACCCACAGCGCCAGCGCGGCGTTGGTGGGCGAGAACCCCCAGGGTGCAATCAAACGCCCGGCACGCAAGTCGTCCGCTACCAACGGTTGCGGTGCAATCGCCACGCCCAGGCCTGCCACGGCCGCCTCCAGCAAATAATACAAATGCTCGAACGCCTGCCCCAGCTGTAGCTCGCTCGTGCTCAGCCCATGCTGCGCCGCCCAGGTAGGCCAGGCTTGTGGTCGCGAGGTGGTGTGCAGCAACGCTTGCTGCAGCAATGCTGCGGCTGGAGCGTTGCGCAGGCTCTGCGAACCCGCAAAGTGCGGGCTGAGCACCGGGCCGATGCGTTCTGCAGCCAGGACATGGACCTGCATATCTGCCGGCCACGGCGGCTCGGCGTACACCAGCAGCGCATCCAGCCCCGGCCGGCGCGGATCGAGGTCGCCTTCACCCGCCGACAGGTGCAGGCGCAGCGCCGGCAGCTCGGCATTCAGTCGCCCAAGCCTGGGGATAAACCAGCGCGCCAGCAGGCTGCCCGAGCAGCCCAGCACGAACGGCGCTTCGCTGACATCCCGGCTCAGCTCGGCACACACGCCGCGCAGGCGGTCGAAGGCATCGACACTGGCATCGCGCAGGCGCACGCCGGCATCTGTGAGTTTGACGCCACGCCCATCCTTGACGAACAACGCCACCCCAAGATGCTCTTCCAGCACCTTGATCTGCCGGCTGACCGCGCCGTGGGTCACGTGCAGCTGTTCGGCGGCCTGGCTGACGCTGTTCAGCCGGGCGGTCGCTTCAAATGCCCGCAGAGCATTCAGGGGAGGAAGGTCGTGGCGCATAACCCGTGAGATTTCCTGACATGTTTGCGCAATCTTATCGGTTTTCAGCCGAGCGCAGTGAAGTTAGAGTAAAGCCCATCAGTCATCCATATCGCCTTGGAGCGCTCCATGACCCAGACCCAATTCCGCGCTGGCCCCGACGCCGACGGCCTGTTCGGCTCGTTCGGTGGCCGCTACGTGGCAGAAACCCTGATGCCGCTGGTGCTGGACCTGGCCCGCGAATACGAAGCGGCCAAGGCCGACCCGGCGTTCATCGAGCAGCTGGCGTACTTCCAACGTGATTACATCGGCCGGCCCAACCCGCTGTACTTCGCCGAGCGCCTGACCGAGCACTGCGGCGGCGCGCAGATCTACTTCAAGCGCGAAGAGCTCAACCACACCGGCGCGCACAAGGTTAACAACTGCATCGGCCAGGTACTGCTGGCCAAGCGCATGGGCAAAAAACGCCTGATCGCCGAAACCGGCGCCGGCATGCACGGTGTTGCGACTGCCACTGTGGCTGCCCGTTTCGGCCTGCCGTGCGTGATCTACATGGGCGCCACCGACATCGAGCGCCAGCAAGCCAACGTGTTCCGCATGAAGCTGCTGGGCGCCGAGATCGTTCCGGTTACCTCCGGCACCGGCACCCTCAAAGACGCCATGAACGAAGCGCTGCGCGACTGGGTCACCAACGTCGACGATACCTTCTACCTGATCGGCACCGTTGCTGGCCCGCACCCTTATCCTGCGATGGTGCGCGACTTCCAGTCGATCATCGGCAAGGAAACTCGCGCCCAGATGCAGGAAAAACAAGGCCGTCTGCCAGACAGTCTGGTGGCCTGCGTCGGTGGTGGCTCCAACGCCATGGGCCTGTTCCACGAGTTCCTCGATGACGCCAGCGTGCAGATCATCGGCGTTGAAGCCGGCGGCCATGGCGTCGACACCGACAAGCACGCCGCCAGCCTCAACGGCGGCGTACCGGGCGTGCTGCACGGCAACCGCACCTACCTGCTGCAGGACGGCGACGGTCAGATCACCGATGCCCACTCGATTTCGGCAGGCCTGGACTACCCCGGCATTGGCCCGGAGCATGCCTTCCTGCACGAAGTGAAGCGGGTCGAGTACGTCAGCATCACCGACGACGAAGCGATCGATGCGTTCCACGCCACGTGCCGTCTGGAAGGCATCATCCCGGCGCTGGAAACTGCCCACGCCCTGGCTGAAGCCATCAAGCGCGCGCCGACCCTGCCTAGCGACCACTTGATGGTGGTGTGCCTGTCCGGCCGTGGCGACAAAGACATGCAAACCGTGATGAACCACATGGCCGCCCAGGAGAAACAGGCATGAGCCGTCTCGAACAACGCTTTGCCGACCTCAAGGCCGAAGGCCGCTCGGCGCTGGTCACTTTCATCACTGCCGGCGACCCTGGCTACGACACCTCACTGGCCATCCTCAAGGGCCTGCCAGCCGCCGGTGCCGACGTGATCGAGCTGGGCATGCCGTTCACCGACCCGATGGCTGACGGCGTGGCGATCCAACTGGCGACCTTGCGCGCCCTGGACGCCGGCCAGACCCTGGCAAAAACCTTGCAGATGGTTCGCGAGTTCCGCGTCGACAACCAGACCACGCCAATCGTGCTGATGGGTTACTACAATCCGATCCACCGCTTTGGCGTAGAGAAGTTTGTTGCCGAGGCCAACGAGGCTGGCGTTGACGGCTTGATCATCGTCGACCTGCCGCCTGAACATGACGCCGAGCTAGCTACCCCGGCGCAGGCAGCAGGCATCGACTTCATTCGCCTGACCACACCGACCACCGACGATGCGCGCCTGCCGCGCGTGCTCGAGCGCAGCTCGGGGTTCGTCTACTACGTTTCGGTGGCCGGCGTCACCGGTGCAGGTTCTGCTACCAGCGAGCACGTCAGCGAGGCGCTGGCGCGTCTGCGTCGCCATACTGACCTGCCGATCAGCGTCGGCTTTGGTATCCGCACCCCTGAGCAAGCAGCGGCGATCGCGCGCCTGGCTGAAGGTGTGGTGGTTGGCTCGGCGCTGGTCGACAAGATCGCCAACGCCAGCAGCAACGAGCAGGCCGTCAACGATGTGCTGAGCCTGTGCTCGGCGCTGGCTGAAGGCGTACGCTCGGCTCGTCGCTGAGGTGACCTGGGCCACTCGCGCTGCTGCAGCGCGGATGGCCCTGCTTCACTCCTCGAAGATCGACAGGTCCAACGGTCGTAAAGCGCCCATCCAGATCGCATGATCACGGTGATCGGCCAGCTCATCGCCAGTCAGCGGGTGCAGAAACACCACCAGCCCGCGCCGATATAACGCCAACCACGGCAGCACCACGCCCACCACCTCCGGCGCAAACGCCAGCTGGCAGCTCCAGTCCGGGTGCGGCCCTACTGGCTTCTGATGCATGCGCCCCATGCTCACGGGAAACAGCCGTGTCGCCTCCTCGCACAGCTCCCGCGCCTGCTCCATGCTCTGCGCGTCGTAATAGACGTGCGCGTGGTAACCCTTGATTCTCTGCACGTTAGCTCCTGATTACGCTTCCACCGCCACCGCCGGCAAGGCAGTGATGCAATGAAAAGATAGCCGAGACCGCAGAGCAGCCCAACCTCTTAACGGTTGCGCTCTTGCTCCAGCCAATCCACAAACCGCTCGATCAACGCCCCACGGCGCTTGCGCGGCGGTAATACCACGTAATACCCGCGGTCCGAGCGCAAACTCCCCGCCAATGGCCGGCACAACAACCCTTGTTCCACCAGCCCGTCCACCAAATGCCCCCAGCCAATCGCCACGCCTTGCCCGGCAATCGCCGCCTGAATCAGCAGCGTGTAGTTATCAAAGCGCAATTGCCCAGCCGGCGCTGGGCTGGACACGCCAAAGCCGCGAAACACCCCCGCCCAGTCAAACCAGCGGCTGGCCTGCTCGCCCTTCAAATGCAGCAACGGCAACCGTTGCAAAGCCGAGGCTGACAAGGGTTTGCCATCAGTCATCCGCGGGCTGCACACCGGGAAAACCTCCTCATCGAACAACCAGCGGCTCTCCCCCTGATGGAAACGCCCATCGCCGAACAGCACCGCCACGTCGATGTCAGGGCGCAACATGCCCTGACTACGTTCACCGGTCACCAGGCTTACATCCACCTGTGGATAAGCCTCATGAAAGCGCTGCAGCCGCGGCATCAGCCAGAATGCTGCGAAGGCAAAGTCAGTGGCCACCTGCAGCACCTCGCGTTGGCCGCGGCCGCTGGCCTGGGCGATGCCGTCATCCATCGCCTGCAGGCCCTGGTGCACCTGTTCGAACAACAACTGGCCGGCTTCGGTGAGCTCAATGCCCCGATAAATACGGTCGAACAGGCGCGTGCCAAGCGTTGCTTCCAGGCGCTTTACCTGCTGACTGACTGCCGGCTGGGTGGTGCCAAGCTCCAATGCAGCGGGGGTAAAGCCACGCAGGCGCGCGGCCGCTTCGAACACGCGCAAGGTATCCAGCGACAGCGCGGCAAGGTGCTCAAACATAAGCTCAGCTAATCCCAGTCATTGCCCGCCATGGGCTTTACCCATGTTATCGGAAGTCGCATCTTGAAAGGCACGCGGATCGCATAACCTTCGACAATGGAAGCCAACATGACGCGCCCGAATATCCTGTTCATCATGGCCGACCAAATGGCCGCACCCCTGCTGCCAATCTATGCCCCTTCGCCTGTGCAGATGCCTCATCTGAGCCGGCTGGCGGAACAGTCGGTAGTGTTCGATTCAGCCTACTGCAACAGCCCATTGTGCGCGCCGTCCCGCTTCACGCTGGTCAGCGGCCAACTGCCCAGTCGCATCGGCGCCTACGATAATGCTGCCGATTTTCCCGCCGATGTACCGACCTATGCGCACTACCTGCGCCGCTTGGGTTACCGCACTGCGCTGTCAGGCAAAATGCACTTCTGCGGCCCAGACCAGCTGCACGGTTACGAAGAGCGGCTGACCAGCGACATCTACCCAGCCGACTATGGCTGGGCGGTGAACTGGGACGAACCGCACGTGCGTCCGAGCTGGTTCCACAACATGTCTTCGGTGCTGCAGGCGGGGCCGTGCGTGCGCACCAACCAGCTGGATTTCGACGAAGAGGTGGTGTTCAAAGCGCGCCAGTACTTGTACGACCATGTGCGCGAGAACGATGGGCGACCGTTCTGCCTGACGGTGTCCATGACCCACCCGCACGACCCCTACACCATCCCCAAGCGATATTGGGACCGCTATGAGGGTGTAGATATTCCGATGCCCACCGGGCTCAGTCAGGCAGAACAGGACCCCCACTCACAGCGCCTGCTGAAGGTTTATGACCTGTGGGACAAGCCGCTACCTGTGGATAAAATTCGCGATGCCCGCCGAGCCTACTTTGGCGCCTGCAGCTACATCGACGACAACATCGGCCAGCTGCTGCAGACCCTGGAGGAGTGCAACCTGGCCGACGACACCTTGATCGTGTTCTCCGGCGACCACGGCGACATGCTGGGCGAGCGAGGCCTCTGGTACAAGATGCACTGGTTCGAGATGTCGGCGCGGGTTCCGCTGCTGATCCATGCGCCCAGGCGCTTTGCTGCAAGCCGGGTGAGCGCCTCGGTATCAACCTGTGATCTGCTGCCGACATTGGTAGAGCTGGCCGGTGGCGCTGTGGATAAAGACCTGCACCTTGACGGCCGCTCACTGCTCGGCCATCTGCAAGGGCAGGGCGGTCACGACGAAGTGATCGGCGAATACATGGCTGAGGGCACGGTCGGCCCACTGATGATGATCCGCCGCGGGCCATACAAGTTCGTGTACAGCGAAGACGACCCCTGTCTACTCTATGACCTGAGCCGCGACCCGCACGAGCGGGAGAACCTCACGGGCAGCCCGGATCACCAGGCGCTGCTGCAGGCGTTTGTCGATGAAGCACAAGAGCGCTGGGATGTCCCCAGCCTGCGCCAGCAGGTACTGGCCAGCCAGCGCCGCCGCCGGCTGGTCGGCGCAGCGCTCGCCATCGGCAAGCTGAACAGCTGGGACCATCAACCCTGGGTAGATGCCAGCCAACAGTACATGCGCAACCACATCGATCTCGACGACCTCGAGCGCAAGGCACGTTACCCACAGCCCGCACCCCTGGATTGAGAAGAGAGGCCGCCATGCACATGTTCTCCACCGCCGTACTTGCCCTGGCTCTGGGCGTTGCCACAGCCAACGCAGCCGACAGCGACGCGCAATGCAGCACCGTAAAACTAGCCGACCCTGGCTGGAGTGATATTGCCTCGACCAACGCAGTAGCCCGGCTGCTGCTGGAAAGCCTGGGCTACCAGGTAAAAGTAGATAGTCTGGCCGTGCCGATCATCTACGGCGGCCTCAAGGATGGGAGGGTCGACGCCTTTCTTGGCAACTGGATGCCGGCGCACCAGAGCTTCCATGACAAGTTCGTCGCCAACGGCGATGTCCAGCAGCTGTCACGCAACCTGGAAGGAACCGAGTTCACCCTGGCAGTGCCCGACTACGTGTGGAACGCCGGGGTCAAGAGCTTCGCTGACCTGCAGAAACACGCCGACCAGTTCGACCACAAGCTGTACGGTATCGGCTCCGGCGCCCCAGCCAATCTCTCGTTGAAAGAAATCATCGACAAGAATGAATTCAACCTTGGTAAGTGGAAGCTGGTGGAATCCAGCGAGCAGGCGATGCTGGCCCAGGTCGATCGGGCGATCAAGAAACAGCAGTTCATCACCTTTCTTGGCTGGACCCCGCACCCGATGAACGTGAAACTGAAGATGCATTACCTGACCGGCGGGGAGAAGTGGTTCGGCAGCAAAGGCGAGGTATACACGCTGACCCGCAAGGGTTATCCACAAGCGTGCCCGAATGCGGCGAAGCTGCTGGGGAATCTCAAGTTCACACTGGACATGGAAAACAGCATCATGGCCCAGGTTGTGGATAACAAGATCAGCTTCGATCAAGCGGCCAAGGCATGGGTGAGAGCGCATCCCGAATCGCTGGACGAATGGTTGCTCGGCGTGACCACCAAAGCCGATAGCAATGCGCTTGAGGCAGTCAAAGCCAAGCTCTGAACGACCCCAAAAAACTGGGGCTAGGCGCTATAGCCGGGATGCCCCACTGCGATGAATCTCGGCGAAATCTAAGGATTGTGGACAACTCATGCACCGCCTCAGTCACCTGCTGCCTTTCCTCAAGTGGCTGCCCCGGCAAACGCCGCGCAGTATGCGCCAGGACCTGCTGGTCGGCCTGAGCGGTGCCATCCTCGCCTTGCCGCAATCCATCGCCTACGCGCTGATCGCTGGCCTGCCGGCCGAGTACGGCCTGTACGCGGCCATCGTGCCGGTGATCATCGCCTGCCTGTGGGGATCTTCGTGGCACCTGATCTGCGGCCCGACCGCGGCCATCTCGATCGTGCTGTATGCCAGTGTCAGCCCGCTGGCCGTCAGTGGCAGCAGCGACTACATCAGCCTGATCCTGCTGCTGACGTTTCTAGCCGGCGCCTTCCAACTGGTGCTCGGACTGGTGCGCTTTGGCGCACTGGTCAATTTTGTCTCGCACTCGGTGGTGCTCGGCTTCACCCTTGGTGCGGCTGTGGTCATTGCCCTGGGGCAACTGCCAAACCTGCTCGGCATCGAACTGGTGAGCCAGGCCACCGCGCTGAAAACCCTGCAGGATCTGCTCACTCACGCTGGCGAAATCGACCTGCCAGCGCTGACGCTGGGCTTGGCGACGTTGCTGCTTGGCCTGCTGCTGAAGCTTTGGCGGCCGCGCTGGCCGAGCCTGTTGATAAGTCTGCTGCTGGTCAGCCTGGTCGCCTGGTTGCTGCCGCAATGGTTTGGCCAGGTGGCGCGGGTGCCGGCGTTCAGCGGCCAGCTGCCACCCTTGAGCCCGTTGCCATTGCTGGATTTCGAACTGATCCTGCACTTGCTGCCAAGCGCCGTGGCGGTGGGCATGCTCGGCTTGGTCACCAGCCTGTCGATTGCCCGCTCGCTGGCGTCGCGCTCCGAGCAAATGATCGATGCCAATCAGGAAATCCGCGCCCAAGGCCTGTCGAACATGGTCGGCAGCGTATTCTCCGGTTACCTCTCGTCCGGCTCATTCACCCGCTCGGGCTTGAGCTACGATGCGGGCGCACGTTCGCCGCTGGCCGGGGTGTTTTCCGCGCTGTGGTTGGCGCTGTTCGCAGTGACCGGCGCCGGCCTGATTGCGCACCTGCCGATCCCGGCCATGGCCGGCAGCATTTTGCTGATCTGCTGGGGTTTGATCGATGTGCGCGGCATCCGCGCGCTGTTTCGGGTCAGCCGCGCCGAGTTTCTGGTGATGGCCCTGACCGCTATGGCAACGCTGCTGCTGGAGCTGCAGACCGCGATCTATGCCGGCGTACTGGCCTCGCTGTTCTTCTACCTCAAGCGCACCTCACAGCCCCGCGTGCTGCAAAGCCGCGAAGGCGAGACAGATGTACTGCGGGTGGGTGGGTCGATCTTCTTTGGCGCAGCGCACTACCTGCAAGTGCGCCTGCAACGCTGCCAGGGGCCGCATGTACTGATCGATGCGCGGCAGGTCAACTTTATCGACTATTCGGGCGTTGACATGCTCCACCGTGAAGCGCGGAGGCTGATGCGTAATGGCGGTAGCCTGACGCTGCAGCGGGCAAGGCCGCAGGTGGTCGAGGAATTGCAGAAGCTGGAAGGGGCGCAGGCGTGTCCAATACGCTTTGAGGATTGATTGGGACTTCAGGATGCTGGGGGGGACCGCGTCAGACTGGCTGGACACGGTCAGCGTAGGAGCGGCCTTGTGTCGCGAAAGGGCTGCAAAGCAGCCCCGACATTCTCAAACCCCACACAATTTGAGACCCTGCCCGATCCCCGGCCTAGGCCTCAGCCCCGCGCCAACTGGCGACGCAGCTCATCCAGCACTGGCGCTGTATCCGGCCGCACCCCACGCCAGATGAAGAACGCCTCGGCCGCCTGCTCGGCGAGCATGCCCAGGCCATCGAGTACCTTGGCTGCCTGCAGGCGAGTCGCCCACTGGCAGAACGGGGTCGGCTCCTTGCCGTACATCATGTCGTAGCACACGGTGCGGCCAGCTTCGACCAGGCTGTCGGCAATCGGCGGCATCTGCCCGGCAAGGCTGGCCGAGGTGGCGTTGATGATCACGTCTACCGGCTCGCTGAGCCAGGCAAAACCACTGGCCACCACCGGCCCTAGCGCATCGAACTCATGCGCCAGCTGCTCGGCCTTTTCTTCCGTCCGGTTAGCGATCACCAGCGCCTGCGGGTTATGCGCCAGAATCGGCTCGAGTACACCGCGCACTGCGCCGCCCGCACCAAGGATGAGGATGCGCTTGCCCTTGAGCTCGACCCCGGCGTTTTGCGTGAGGTCGCGCACCAGACCGGCGCCGTCGGTGTTGTCACCTTGCAGGCTGCCGTCGGCCAGCTTGGTCAGGGTGTTGACCGCGCCGGCGCGCTGGGCACGCTCGGTGAGACAGTCGCACAGGCGGTAGGCTTCTTCCTTGAACGGCACGGTGACGTTGGCACCCTGGCCCTGCTTGAAGAAGCCGCGAGCGCAGTCGCTGAACTCGTCCAGCGGCGCCAGCAGGGTGTTGTATTCGATGTGCTGGCCGGTCTGATCGGCAAACAGGCGGTGGATCAGCGGCGACTTGCTGTGGCCGATCGGGTTGCCGAAAACGACGTATTGGTCCATGGCGCTTCCTCGGTTATCCACAGGGCTTACTGGCCAAGCCAGTCGCGGTCTTGCAGGTAGTAGTCGGTCAGGCGCGCTTCTTCGCTGCCTGGCGCCGGCTTCCAGTCATAGCCCCAACGCACTTGCGGCGGCAGCGACATCAGGATCGACTCGGTACGCCCACCCGATTGCAGGCCGAACAAGGTGCCACGGTCGTACACCAGGTTGAACTCGACATAGCGCCCACGGCGGTACTCCTGGAATTCGCGCTGCTCAGCGGTATAAGGCGTGGCCTTGCGCCGCTGCACGATCGGCAGGTAGGCGTCGATATAGGCATCGCCGATCGCCCGAATGAAGGCGAAGCAGGTGTCGAAGTCCCACTCGTTGAGGTCATCGAAGAACAGCCCACCAATGCCACGCGGCTCGCCGCGGTGCTTGAGGTGGAAGTAGCGGTCGCACCAGGCTTTGTAACGCGGGTAGACGTCGGCGCCGAACGGCGCGCAGGCCTGCTCGGCGACGCGGTGCCAGTGCACGCAGTCTTCCTCGTTGCCGTAGTAGGGGGTGAGGTCAAAGCCGCCGCCAAACCACCAGACTGCCTCTTCGCCTTCTTTTTCGGCGATGAAAAACCGCACATTGGCGTGCGAAGTCGGCACATGCGGGTTATGCGGGTGGATCACCAGCGACACCCCCAGCGCCTCGAAGCCGCGCCCGGCCAACTCTGGCCGGTGAGCACTGGCCGACGGCGGCAGGCCGCTGCCGAACACGTGGGAGAAGTTGACCCCGCCTTTCTCGATCAGCGCGCCGTCCCCGATCACCCGCGTGCGCCCGCCACCACCGGCTTCGCGCACCCACGCGTCCTCGACGAAGCGGGCGCCGCCGTCTTCGCGTTCGAGGGCAGAGCAGATGCGGTCTTGCAGGTCGAGCAGATAGGCCTTCACGGCCTCGGTGCGGCTGGTCATCGGGGTCACCTGGGAGGAGCAGGGAAGAATTCGCCGCGTAGCATACCACCGGCAACCGGCGCGTCGCAGTTGACGGCAGTCAAGCAAAGGCGTCCGATAGAAGGCCTGCATCCAATCCGACAACAGGAGTGCGAGATGGCCCAGCGTATCCAGTTCAGCCAGCATGGCGGTCCCGAAGTACTGCAACTGGTCGAGTTCGACCCGGCCCCACCCGGCCCGCAGCAGGTTCGTGTGCGCAACCAGGCGATCGGCCTGAACTTCATCGACACGTATTTCCGCAGCGGCCTGTACCCACCGCCAGCGCTGCCCTCGGGCCTGGGCACCGAAGGTGCCGGCATCGTCGATGCGGTCGGCGAAGGTGTCACCCGGCTCAAGGTCGGCGACCGCGTCGCCTACGTCGGCGGCCCGCTGGGCGCCTACAGCCAAGTGCACACGCTGCCCGAAGCCAACCTGGTCAAACTGCCCGACAGCATCAGCTTCGAGCAGGCTGCCGCAGTGATGCTCAAAGGCCTGACCGTGCAGTACCTGCTCAAACAGACCTACGCCGTGCAGCCGGGCGAAGTGATCCTGTTCCACGCCGCAGCTGGTGGGGTTGGCTCGCTGGCGTGCCAGTGGGCTAAAGCGCTGGGCGCCAAGCTGATCGGCACGGTCAGCTCGGCGGAAAAAGCCGAGCGGGCCAAGGCCCTCGGCGCCTGGGAGACTATCGACTACAGCCACGAAGACGTCGCCAAGCGCGTGCTTGAGCTGACTGACGGCAAAAAGGTTGCGGTGGTATACGACGGCGTTGGCGCCGATACCTGGCTGACCTCGCTGGACTGCCTACAGCCACGCGGCTTGATGGTCAGCTTCGGCAACGCCTCCGGCGCGGTCAGTGGCGTCAACCTGGGCATTCTGGCGCAGAAGGGTTCGCTTTACGTGACCCGGCCGACCTTGGCCACTTACGCCAACAACGCCGAAAACACCCAGGCCATGGCCGATGACCTGTTCGCCATGATCGCCAGCGGCCAGCTGACGGTGGATATCCAGCAACGCTACCCGCTCAGCGAAGCGGCCAAGGCGCAGAGCGAGCTGTCGGCGCGGCGCACGGTCGGCTCGACGGTGCTGTTGCCCTGAGCTGCGGGGCCGCTATGCGGCCCTTCGCGGGTAAACCCGCTCCCACAGGATTATGAGCTGCCGCTCAGTTTGGTATCCGGCAGGTACACCCCTTTACAGCGATCACGCTCAACTCCCTGTGGGAGTGGGTTCACCCGCGAAGGGCCGCGGAGCGGCCCCAATACAGCCAGCACCGGGCGTCAGGTCAACGACATCCTCTTGCTCAATGTCCCGGATTCGAAGCTGTCGAGTAAAGACTCAACCACACCCTCAGCCGCTTCCACCGCGTGCAGGTTGGCCCAGTACAGGCCACGGCCTTCTTCGCGCATGTGTTCCATGGCTTGCATGCCGGTTTCATAGGCACAGCGCAGGTGCAACGCTACGTGGACCAGAGCGTCTTCGATGGGGATGTTTGGGTTTACTGAGAAAAGCGGAGGATGGCCGGCTTCGCAGCGGCCGAAGGGGTGGGCGGTGGTGGAGGGTAAGGGTGGATCTGGGACGATTTTCTTGGCCACCGGAAAATGCTCCTAACCTTTACCGCTTCAATTCACTACCACGTGAATTGGGTGGCGGCGATACGCGAGGTGGTAGACCCGGGCATTTTCCAATCCAGGCAGGCTCGAAAGCCTCCCGCGCACAGCCGCCATAGACTGTCATGGAAAAAAAGCACCTGGGCTACCACACCCGATCGCAGAATTATTCAGCGACGATGTGAAGCCTAGAGGCATGAGTTCCCACTGAGAAGGTGATGGCATACGACAGCGTGCGTAGGATATTTCGCTGAATGCGATCCGCACAGCCTTTTGGTAAAAATCAGAAATATCCTGCACATGACTGAGTAATGCTGGGCAACAGTCTGCGGACTCACGAATTCGGTACCAGCCAGAAATGCTGGGGCGCTACGCTCCGTTGGTTCGACCGTACTGCTGCCCTGAGTGATTGGGGCCGGCTAACGGCCCCAATATCCAACACAGCGGCTGTCAGATGAGAGACATACGCTTTTCCAGCGTGCCTGCCTCGAAGTTGTCGAGCAGCGACTCGACCACACCTTCAGCCGCTTCCACTGCATGGAGGTTGGCCCAGAACAGGCCGCGGCCTTCTTCGCGCATATGCTCCATGGCTTGCAGGCCGGTTTCGTAGGCACAGCGCAGGTGCAGTGCGACGTGGACCAGAGCGTCTTCGATGGGGATGTTTGGGTTTACCGAGTAAAGCGGAGGATGGCCGGCTTCGCAGCGACCGAAGGGGTGACTCGTGGTTAGTGGGAGAGGCGGATCAGGTACAAGCTTCTTGGTCATGGGGTTTTCTCTAATCAATCGCCGCTACAACTCGTTACCACGCGAATTGGTGGCAGCTATACGCAGGGTGGTAAACCGGAGAGATACCCCAAGACCCGGCAGGCTAAAAGCCTCCCGCGCACAGCTGCCATGACTGACATGGGGAATCATCATCTCCGGGTTACCACACCCGATCGCTGAGTTATTCAGCGACGATGTGAAGCCTAGAGGCATGAGTTCCCACTGAGAAGGTGATGGCATTCTACAGCGTGCGTAGGATATTTCGCCGAATACGATCCGCACAGCCTTTTGGTAAAAATCAGAAATATCCTGCACATGACTGAGTAATGCTGGGCAACAGTCTGCGGACTTACGAATTCGGTATCAGCCAGAAATGCTGGGGGCGCTACGCACCCCTTTCGCGACACAAGGCCGCTCCTACGGGGACCGCGTCTGACCTGCTTACGCGGTCCCTGTAGGAGCGGCCTTGCGTCGCGAAAGGGCTGCAAAGCAGCCCCGGCAGACTCGAGCCAGACGCTCACCCCGCCCGCACCACCTCGCCAGTGGCCAGATCACGAATCACACTCGGATTCTTCCGCCCGCCCAACAACCCGCCCAGCACCAGATCCAGATCTCCCCGGAAATACTGCTCCACCCGCAAGCGACTCTTCGCTGCCGGCCGTCCACCGGGGTTGGCCGAGGTGGAAATCAGCGGCCCAACTAGCGCGCAAAGCTCGCGCACCTGTGGATGATCAGTGACGCGCAGGGCAACGGTGTCGTGCTGGCCGGTGACCCACTCCGGCAACATGCCCTGATGCGGTACCAGCCAGGTGTTTGGGCCAGGCCAGGTGTCGGCCATGCGCTTGATCCAGTCTTCGGGGAAGTCTTCGAACAGGAAGTCGAACTGCTCGATGCTGTCTGCCACCAGAATCAGGCCTTTATCCACAGGCCGCGACTTGAGCGCGAGCAGGCGGTACACCGCGTCTTCGTTCCAGGGGTCGCAGCCCAGACCCCAGACTGCTTCGGTCGGGTAGGCAATCACCGCGCCCGCGCGAATTTCCCGTGCGGCTTGCTGCACACGCCAACTGCTGACCATTGTTGTTACTCCGAATTACGCTGACCTGCAGTTTACTCAGCCAGACCGCGCAAACCAACGCCCAGCTTGATTGCTGACGCGGCCTTCCAGCTCCAACTCGGTCAGGCTGGCGAGCACCTGCGCCAGCGCCTGCCCGCTGCTGCGGGCCAGCCCTTCGCTGGTTTGCGGTGCAGCGTGGAGCAAGGCGAGCAGGGGGTGGGCGGGTTTATCCACAGCCACCGGCGGCAGGTTTTGCCAACCGCGCAGGCTGTCGAGGATCTGCTCGACGCTTTCCACCAGCAGCGCGCCATCACGAATCAACTGGTGGCAGCCCTTGGCGCCGGGGTGATGGATCGAGCCTGGGATGGCGTACACCTCGCGGCCTTGCTCGGCCGCCAGACGGGCGCTGATCAGCGAGCCGCTGGCGGTACCGGCCTCGACCACCAGCACACCGAGCGACAAACCACTGATGATCCGGTTGCGACGGGGGAAGTTGCCAGGCAGTGGTCCGGCGTCCAGCGGGAACTCTGAAACCACTGCGCTACCACGCTCGATCATCTCCTGCGCGAGGGCTTTATGGCGCTGTGGATAAAGTTTTTCAAGACCCGTGCCAAGCACCCCGATTGTGCTGCCTTGAGCGTCCAGCGCAGCCCGATGAGCGGCGCCGTCTACGCCCAGCGCCAGGCCGCTGGTGATGGTAAAACCGGCGCGGGCGAGGCAGCGCGAAAAAGCCGCGGCGTTGTCCAGCGCCGGCGGCGAAGCACGCCTGCTGCCGACGACAGCCAGCTGCGGGCGCTCGAGTATTTCAACGTTGCCGGCCACAAACAGCAGCGGCGGGGCATCGTCGATTTCGCCCAGCAGAGGCGGGTAGCCAGGCTGGTCCCACATCAGCAAATGCTGGCCCGGACGCTCTAGCCAGGCCATTGCAGCGCTGGCACCATCGCGCACTTCTGGGCTGCGCCGAGCCTCGCAGGCAGCGGCAGTCAGCCCCAGCGTGCGCCAGGCAGTTGCCGGTGCACTGAGCGCCGAGGAGGCGCTGCCAAACGCCTCAATCAGTGTCAGAAAACGCCGCATACCGACGTCAGGCAAGCGATGCAGGCGCAGCCTCGCCTCTAATTCAGCAGGTGGACAGTCAGACGAAAGGGGAACGGGCATGGCTGATCATCCTTGATCGACAAAGGGTCATGCAGATGGCACAACCTGTGGATAACTGTGTTGATAAGAGTTTTATAACCTGTCAACAGATTCGGCTATAAGCGCCGTTCTGAAACCCTAGCTGACCTTTGCTACGTGCTGAATCGTGCGTTTGCCTTTATTATGTGTGTTCAGTTTTCAACCGACCGCACAGTGACTGCCTGACCCCTATGGCCATTTTGAACATTCTCGAATTCCCGGACCCGCGCCTGCGTACCATTGCCAAACCGGTGACGGTGTTTGACGACGCCTTGCGCCAGCTGATCGACGACATGTTTGAAACCATGTACGAAGCGCCTGGCATCGGCCTGGCCGCGACGCAGGTCAACGTCCACCTGCGCCTGGTAGTGATGGACCTGAGCGAAGATCGCAGCGAGCCACGGGTGTTCATCAACCCCGAGCTCGAAGAGCTGACCGACGACATGGGCCAGTACCAGGAAGGTTGCCTGTCGGTGCCGGGCTTCTACGAAAACGTCGATCGCCCTCTGCGCATCCGGGTCAAAGCCCAGGATCGCGATGGCAAGCCGTACGAGATGGAGGCCGAAGGCCTGCTCGCGGTGTGCGTGCAGCACGAGCTGGACCACCTCAACGGCAAGCTGTTTGTCGACTACCTGTCGCAGCTCAAACGTGACCGGATCAAGAAGAAGCTGGAAAAGCAGCACCGCCAGAACGCCTGATCCCCCACCTTGCAGAAGGCTTGCTCCGGCAAGCCTTTTTCTATTTCAAGCGAGAACTCCATGCGCATCGTCTTCGCGGGCACCCCTGAGTTTGCCGCCGAACACCTCAAAGCCCTGCTCGACAGCCCTTACCAGGTGGTTGCGGTGTACACCCAGCCCGACCGTCCGGCCGGCCGTGGGCAAAAGCTCATGCCGAGCCCGGTCAAGCAGTTGGCCGTGGCCCATGACATCCCTGTGCTGCAACCGCCGACCCTGCGCAATGCCGAGGCCCAGGCCGAACTGGCCGCGCTGGCGCCGGACCTGCTGGTGGTGGTTGCCTACGGTTTGATCCTGCCGCAGGCGGTGCTGGATATCCCGCGCCTGGGCTGCATCAACAGCCATGCCTCGCTGCTGCCACGCTGGCGCGGTGCGGCGCCGATCCAGCGCGCCGTCGAAGCCGGCGATGCCGAGAGCGGCGTCACCGTGATGCGCATGGAAGCGGGCCTGGACACCGGGCCGATGCTGCTCAAGGTCACTACTCCAATCAGTGCCAGCGACACCGGCGGCAGCCTGCATGACCGCCTTGCCGAAATGGGCCCGCCTGCCGTGCTCGAGGCGATTGCCGGGCTGGCCGCTGGCACCTTGCAGGGCGAAGTGCAGGATGACGCCCTGGCCACTTATGCACACAAGCTGAACAAAGAAGAAGCGCGCATCGACTGGAGCCGCCCGGCAGTTGAGCTGGAGCGTCTGGTACGCGCCTTCAACCCATGGCCGGTGTGCCACACCAGCCTCGATGGCGAAAGCGTGAAGGTCCTCGAAGCGAAGTTGTCCACAGGCAGCGGCGCACCCGGCCAGATCCTCAGCGCCAGCAAGGACGGCCTGATCGTCGCCTGCGGTGAGCAGGCACTGAGCCTGACCCGCCTGCAACTGCCAGGCGGCAAGGCGCTGAACTTCAGCGACCTGTTCAACAGCCGCCGCGAGAAGTTCGCTGACGGCAAGGTGCTTGGCCAATGAACCCACGTCTGGCTGCTGCCCGCGCCCTCGCTGCTGTACTCAGCGGCAAGGCTTCGCTGAACAGTTCGTTGCCAACGCAACTGGACAAGGTCGAGGAACGCGACCGTGGCCTGACCCAGGACCTCGCCTTCGGCACCGCCCGCTGGCAGCCACGCCTGGAGCTGCTGGCCGCGCAGTTGCTGCAAAAGCCGTTCAAGGCGGCCGACAGTGATGTGCAGGCGCTACTGCTGGTGGGCTTGTACCAGCTGTTCTACACGCGAATCCCGGCGCATGCCGCCATCGGCGAAACCGTGGGCTGCGCCGACAAGCTGAAAAAGCCGTGGGCCAAGGCCCTGCTCAATGCCGTGCTGCGCCGCGCCCAGCGCGAGGGCGAAGAACTGCTCGCCAGCATGGAGCGCGACCCGGTGGTGCGCACCGCCCACCCGCGCTGGCTGCAGAAGTCGCTCAAAGCGTTCTGGCCGGAGCAGTGGGAAGCCATCTGCGCCGCCAACAATGCTCATCCGCCGATGATCCTGCGGGTCAACCGCCGCCATCACAGCCGCGACGCCTACCTGGCCTTGCTTGGCGAAGCCGGTATCGCTGCCGCTGCTTGCCAGTACAGCCGCGACGGCATCGTGCTCGCGGCCGCCTGCGACGTGCGTGGCCTGCCAGGCTTTGCCGAAGGCTGGATCAGCGTGCAGGACGAGGCGGCGCAACTGGCCGCCGACCTGCTCGAACTGGCCCCCGGCCAACGCGTGCTGGATGCCTGCTGCGCACCGGGCGGCAAGACCTGCCACCTGCTCGAAGCCGAGCAGGGCCTGGCCGAAGTGGTGGCGATCGACCTGGAAGCCAAGCGCCTGGTCCGCGTGCGCGAGAACTTGGCGCGCCTGCAACTGGACGCCAGGCTGATCGCCTGCGATGCCCGCGACACCGCCAACTGGTGGGACGGCAAGACCTTCCAGCGCATTCTGCTCGACGCACCGTGCTCGGCGACTGGGGTGATCCGCCGTCATCCGGATATCAAGCTGACCCGTCAGGCTGATGACATCCCGGCCCTGGCCACGTTGCAGGGCGAGTTGCTCGATGCGCTGTGGCCAACCCTAGAAGTCGGCGGCATGCTGCTGTACGCCACCTGCTCGAGCCTGCCGACCGAAAACACTGAAGTGATCGAGGCGTTTCTGGCCCGCACGCCAGGCGCCCGTGAACTGGACCTGGCCACCGAGGCCGGCCTGCGCCAGCCGCACGGGCGCCAGTTGCTGGCTCAGGAAGGCGGCCACGACGGCTTCTACTATGCCAAGCTGATCAAGATTGCCGCCTCGCGCGGATAAAACACCAGGTTAGGAGTAGTGGATGAAGATCATCATCCTTGGCGCAGGGCAGGTAGGCGGCACGCTGGCAGAACACCTGGCCAGCGAAGCCAATGACATCACTGTGGTCGACACTGATGGCGACCGCCTGCGCGACCTTGGCGACCGCCTTGATATCCGCACTGTGCAGGGCCGTGGCTCGCTGCCGACGGTGCTGCGCCAGGCCGGCGCCGACGACGCCGACATGCTGGTGGCGGTGACCAACAGCGACGAGACCAACATGGTCGCCTGCCAGGTCGCCTACTCGCTGTTCCACACCCCGACCAAGATCGCTCGGGTGCGCGAATCGGCGTACCTGACTCGGGAAGAAATGTTCCACAACGACCATATCCCGGTCGACGTGCTGATCAGTCCCGAACAGGTGGTGACCAACTACATCAAGCGCCTGATCGAGCACCCCGGCGCACTGCAGGTGATCGACTTCGCTGACGGCAAAGCCCAGTTGGTGGCGGTCAAGGCCTACTACGGCGGCCCGCTGGTGGGCCAGCAGTTGCGCCAGATCCGCGCGCACATGCCCAATGTCGACACCCGCGTGGCGGCGATCTTCCGCCGTGACCGGCCGATCAAGCCGCAGGGCGATACCGTCATTGAAGCCGATGACGAGGTTTTTTTCATCGCCGCGAAGAAGGACATCCGTGCGGTCATGGGCGAGTTGCGCCGCATCGACGAGACCAACAAGCGTGTGGTCATCGCCGGGGGCGGGCAGATCGGCGAGCGCCTGGCTGAGGCGATCGAGAGCCGCTACCAGGTCAAGATCATCGAGATGAACGCGGCGCGTTGCCGTTACCTGTCCGACACCCTGGAAAGCACTGTGGTGTTGCAGGGCAGCGCCTCGGACAAGGACCTGATGCTGGAAGAGAACATCGCCGACGCCGATATCTTCCTGGCCCTGACCAACGACGACGAGGCCAACATCATGTCGTCGCTGCTGGCCAAGCGCCTAGGTGCGCGCAAGGTGATGACCATCATCAACAACCCGGCCTATGTCGACCTGGTGCAGGGCGGCGATATCGACATCGCCATCAGCCCGCAGTTGGCGACTATCGGCACCTTGCTTGCCCACGTGCGCCGCGGCGATATCGTCAGCGTGCACTCGCTGCGCCGCGGTGCGGCCGAGGCGATCGAGGCGGTGGCGCATGGTGACGCCAAGTCGAGCAAGGTGATTGGCAAGGCCATCGCCGACATCGACCTGCCGCCGGGCACCACCATTGGCGCGATCATTCGTGCCGAGCAGGTGCTGATCGCCCACGACAACACGGTGCTGGAAACCGGCGACCACGTGATTCTGTTCGTTGTGGATAAAAAGCATATCCGCGACGTCGAGAAGCTATTCCACGTGGGCTTGAGCTTTTTCTAAGGAGGCACGGCAATGCGCGAATCGCTGCAGAAGATGCTCGACAAGGGTGTGGATAACTCACTGTTGCGTTTCGGCCTGGGCAAGGCCTGGCTGGATGAGGGCAACGGCGCCGAGGCGGCGGTGCATCTGGCCCGCTGCGTTGAGCTGGACCCGAAGTATTCGGCGGCGTGGAAGCTGTTGGGCAAGGCTTATCAGCTGAGCGGTGATCTGGCCGCGGCGCGGCAGGCGTGGGAACAAGGGACTGAAGCGGCGCGGGCGCATGGCGATAAACAGGCCGAGAAAGAGATGGCGGTGTTTTTGAAGAAATTGAACAAAGCCTGAGATTGCCGGGGCTGCTGCGCAGCCCTTTCGCGACACAAGGCCGCTCCTACAGTTGACCGCGTCCCTCTGTAGGAGCGGCCTCGCGTCGCGAAAGGGGCGCGAAGCGCCCCCAAAATCTCAATACCAGCGCTGTTCCCCAGCCGGACGCTTCTTGAAGCGCTTCATGCTCCACATATACTGGCTCGGATACTCGCGCACATAACGCTCGACCACCTTGCTCATGGCCGCCGCCGACACCGTTACATCGGTGCTGTACATCTCCTCGGGCGCCGCCTCGAGAATTACCCTGAACCCAGAACCATCCGGCAGCCGCAGCGCATGCAGGAACACCCCGACCGCCTTGCCGCCAGCCAGCATGTTCGGCACAAACTTGCTGGTCAGCGCCTGGGTGCCGAGGAACGGTACAAATACCCCAGCCGACTCGGCCGGCTCCGGGTCAGCCGGAATCCCCACCTGGCCACCACGGCGCACTTCCTTGATCACGCTGAGGATGCCTTCCTTGGTCGACGGCGCCACACGGTTGCCCATCTGCACGCGCTGCTCGCGAAGCAGGTCATCGACGGCCTTGAGCTTGGGCGGGCGGTAGAAAATGATCGGTTTGCACTGGCTGCAGTAGAAGTGGTTGAGCACTTCCCAGTTGCCCAGGTGGCTGGTAATGCCGACTACGCCCTTGCCTGAGGCCAGGGCGGCCTCCAGCACTTCCAGGCCCTGCACTTCGTGGACGAGGTCCAGCGAACGCTGAGGCGGCCAGATCCAGGCGCAGGCGCTTTCGACAAACGACTTGCCAATATCGCGCAGGGCGCGGCCGACCAACTGCTCGCGCTCGGCCGGGTCCATCTCCGGAAAACACTTGGCCAGGTTGATCCGCACCACGTTGCGCGAACCGTTGGGTATCTTCCACATCAGCCAGCCAATGCCGGCGCCAACCCGTTGCACCGCGCTCCAGGGCAGCTTGGCAAACAGGCGCAGCACCCCGACCATCAGGGCGCCCTTGAACTTTTCCACAGGCGAATTCCTTATTTCAGCAAGCGCGCATTGTACCCGCTCAGCGCGCCAAGGCGGCGTAGCGATCGCAGTCGGTGGTGTGGTCCATGACCATCCCGGTGGCCTGCATGAACGCGTAGCAGATAGTCGGACCAACGAACGTGAAGCCGGCTTTCTGCAACGCCTTGCTCATCGCCTTGGCCTCGTCGGTGACTGCCGGCATCTCGCTACGGTCGATGAAGTGGTTGATCTTCGGCGTGCCGCCGACAAACGACCAGAGCCACTCGGCCGGGTTATCCACAGCCAGCCAGGCCTTGGCATTACGCCGCGCCGCGTTGAGTTTGAGGCGGTTGCGGATGATCCCGGCATCGAGCATCAATTCCTCGATGCGCTCATCGCTCATCTGCGCCAGTTGCACCGGGTCAAAGTCATACATGACCTGGCGATAGCGCTCGCGCTTGCGCAATACGGTGATCCAGGACAGCCCGGCCTGGAACCCTTCGAGCAAAAGCATCTCGAACAGCAACGCCGGATCGCGCTGCGGCGTTCCCCACTCCTGGTCGTGGTAGGCCTGGTACAACGGATCGTCGGTACACCAAAAGCAGCGTGGCATAAGGCTCCAATCAGTAGAGGGCGAGGCGAATCGGGTTATACTCCCGCTCTTTACATCCGCATCCCCAGATACAGGTGAATTTCGTGAGCCAGCCTACGCCAGCCGTGCGTACCTTCCAAGACCTCATCCTCGCCCTGCAGAAGTACTGGGCTGAGCAAGGTTGTGTGGTACTTCAGCCCTACGATATGGAAGTAGGCGCCGGCACTTTCCACACCGCGACCTTTTTGCGCGCCGTCGGCCCAGAAACCTGGAACGCCGCCTACGTGCAGCCAAGCCGTCGGCCTGCCGACGGACGGTATGGTGAAAACCCCAACCGCCTGCAGCATTACTACCAGTTCCAGGTGGTCCTCAAGCCTAACCCGGCCAACTTCCAGGAACTGTACCTGGGCTCGCTGAAAGCGATCGGCCTCGACCCGCTGGTGCACGATGTGCGCTTCGTCGAAGACAACTGGGAATCGCCGACCCTCGGCGCCTGGGGTCTGGGTTGGGAAATCTGGCTGAACGGCATGGAAGTGACTCAGTTCACCTACTTCCAGCAAGTCGGCGGTCTGGAGTGCTACCCGGTCACCGGCGAAATCACCTACGGCCTCGAGCGCCTGGCGATGTACCTGCAGGGCGTTGATTCGGTGTACGACCTGGTCTGGGCTGACGGCCCGTTCGGTGTGGTCACCTATGGCGACGTGTTCCACCAGAACGAAGTGGAGCAATCGACCTACAACTTCGAGCACGCCAACGTTGACAAACTGTTCGAGCTGTTCGACTTCTACGAAAGCGAAGCCAACCGCCTGATCAAGCTCGACCTGCCGCTGCCGACCTATGAAATGGTCCTGAAGGCGTCGCACACCTTCAACCTGCTCGACGCCCGCCGCGCCATCTCGGTGACCGAGCGCCAGCGTTACATCCTGCGCGTACGTACGCTGGCTCGCGACGTGGCGCAAAGCTACCTGCAAGCCCGTGCCCGCATGGGCTTCCCGATGGCGACCCCTGAACTGCGTGACGAAGTGTTGGCTAAGCTGGAGGCTGCACAATGAGTGCTCAAGATTTTCTGGTTGAACTGGGCACCGAAGAGCTGCCACCCAAAGCCCTCGCCAGCCTCGGTGACGCGTTTTTGGCCGGTATCGAAAAAGGCCTGCAGGCCGCTGGCCTGAACTACGCCGGCAAGAGCGTGTATGCCGCGCCGCGCCGCCTGGCAGTGCTGATTCGTCAGCTCGACGTGCAGCAGCCTGACCGCTCCATCAACGTCGATGGCCCGCCCATGCAGGCCGCGTTCAACGCCGAAGGCCAGCCAACTCAGGCGGCCCTGGGCTTTGCCAAGAAGTGCGGCGTCGACCTCAGCGAGATCGACCAGAGCGGCGCCAAACTGCGCTTCTCGCAGCACATCCCGGGCAAGGCTACTGCCAGCCTGCTGCCGACCATCGTCGAAGATTCGCTCAACGACCTGCCGATTCCCAAGCGCATGCGCTGGGCGGCCAGCCGTGAAGAATTCGTGCGGCCAACCCAATGGCTGGTGATGCTGCTCGGTGAGCAGGTGGTCGATTGCACCATCCTCAAGCAGCAAGCCGGTCGCGAGTCGCGTGGGCACCGTTTCCACCACCCGGAAAACGTGGTTATCAGCGCGCCTGCCAACTACGCCGAAGACCTGCGCAAAGCCTACGTGCTGGCCGATTTTGCCGAGCGCCGCGACTTGATCGCCAAGCGCACCGCAGAGCTCGCCCTGCAGCAGGAAGGCACGGCCATCGTGCCGCCGGCGCTGCTCGATGAAGTGACTGCGCTGGTCGAATGGCCGGTGCCGCTGGTGTGCTCGTTCGAGGAACGCTTCCTTGAAGTGCCGCAAGAAGCGCTGATCACCACCATGCAGGACAACCAGAAGTACTTCTGCCTGCTCGACAGCGACGGCAAGTTGCTGCCGCGCTTCATTACCGTGGCCAACGTCGAGAGCCGTGACCCGCAGCAGATCGTGCTCGGTAACGAAAAGGTCGTGCGTCCGCGCCTGACCGACGCCGAGTTCTTCTTCAAGCAGGACAAGAAGCAGCCGCTGGCGACCTTCAACGAGCGCTTGAAGAACGTGGTGTTCCAGGCCCAGCTGGGCAGCGTCTACGACAAAGCCGAGCGCGTCTCCAAGCTGGCCGCCTACATCGCCCCACGCATCGGCGGCGACGCCCAGCGTGCGGCGCGTGCCGGCTTGCTGTCCAAGTGTGACCTGGCCACCGAAATGGTCGGCGAGTTCCCGGAAATGCAAGGCGTTGCCGGCTACTACTACGCCATGAACGACGGCGAGCCGGAAGACGTCGCCCTGGCCCTGAACGAGCAGTACATGCCGCGCGGTGCTGGCGCGGAACTGCCGCAGACCCTCACCGGTGCTGCCGTGGCCATTGCCGACAAGCTCGACACCCTGGTCGGTATCTTCGGCATCGGCATGCTGCCAACCGGCAGCAAAGACCCGTACGCCCTGCGTCGCGCTGCCCTCGGCGTGCTGCGCATTCTGATAGACAAGCAGCTGGACCTGGACCTGACCGACGCCGTGAGCTTCGCCGTCAACCAGTTCGGTAGCAAGATCAAGCCAGCCGGGCTGTCCGAGCAGGTCCTGGAGTTCATCTTCGACCGCCTGCGTGCGCGTTATGAAGACGAAGGCATCGACGTCGGTACCTACCTGTCGGTACGTGCCCTCAAGCCAGGCTCGGCGCTGGACTTCGACCAACGCGTACAGGCCGTGCAGGCGTTCCGCCAACTGCCTGAAGCCGGGGCCCTGGCCGCGGTCAACAAGCGTGTGTCGAACCTGCTGAGCAAGGCTGAGGGTGCGATCTCCGAGCAAGTCGAGCCGAAGTATTTCGACAATGCCAACGAGTTCTCGCTGTACTCGGCGATCCAGCAGGCCGACCAGGCTGTGCAACCGATGGCCGCGGCCCGTCAGTACCGTGAGTCGCTGGCCCGCCTGGCAGCGCTGCGTGACCCGGTCGACGCCTTCTTCGAGGCAGTGATGGTCAACGCCGAAGATGCCAAGGTCCGTGCCAACCGCTACGCCCTGCTCAGCCGCCTGCGCGGTCTGTTCCTGGGTGTGGCCGACATCTCATTGCTGGGGTAAGCCTTGAAACTGCTGATTCTCGATCGTGACGGGGTGATCAATCACGACTCCGACGCCTACATCAAGTCGCTGGAGGAGTGGATCCCCATTGCCGGCGCGATCGAGGCCATCGCGCAGTTGAGCAAAGCGGGCTGGACGGTGGCGGTGGCCACCAACCAGTCCGGCATTGCCCGGGGCTACTATTCGCTGGACACCCTCGAGGCCATGCACACGCGCTTGCGCGAGCTGGTGGCCGAGCAGGGTGGCGAACTGGGCCTCGTCGTGTACTGCCCGCATGGTCCGGACGAGGGCTGCGCCTGTCGCAAACCGAAGCCGGGCATGCTCGAGGCAATCGCTGCCCATTACCAGGCAGAGCTGCCTGGCGTATGGTTCGTCGGCGACAGTAAAGGTGACCTGGAGGCCGCCCTGGCCGTCGGAGCACAACCGGTGTTGGTGAAAACCGGCAAAGGTGAGCGCACCCTGAGCAAGGGCGTCGCTGCAAGCACGCTGATTTTTGACGATCTGGCCGCTGTCGCCAGAGCACTTATCTAGACTGTCCGCCGCCTGGCGCACAGTTCATTAGGCGGGCACGACCCGCAACGGTACATGCCACTATGTCGATCCTGCAGGCGATCAGAATCTTTCTTTTTTACCTGCTGCTGGGCACCAGCTCGTTGCTCTGGTGCACCTTGAGCTTCTTCATCGCGCCGTTTCTGCCGTTTCAAAAGCGCTACCGCTTCATCAACGTCTACTGGTGCCGCTTTGCCGTGCGCCTGACCGAGGTGATGCTGGGTATCCGCTACAAGATCACCGGCGCGGAGAACGTGCCAGCGACCCCGTGCGTGATTCTGTCCAATCACCAGAGCACCTGGGAAACGTTCTTCCTGTCGGCGTACTTCCAACCGCTGAGCCAGGTACTCAAGCGTGAGCTGCTGTATGTGCCGTTCTTTGGCTGGGCCATGGCCATGCTGCGGCCGATCGCGATCGACCGCGACAACCCCAAGGAAGCCTTGCGCCACGTTGCCAAGAAGGGCGACGAGCTGCTCAAGCAAGGCGTGTGGGTATTGATCTTCCCTGAGGGTACCCGTGTCCCGTATGGGCAGATCGGCAAGTTCTCCCGTGGCGGTACGGCCTTGGCGGTGAACGCAGGCCTGCCGGTGCTGCCGATTGCGCATAACGCCGGCCGTTACTGGCCGAAGTCTGGCTGGGGCAAGCAGGCGGGGGTGATCGAGGTGGTGATTGGCGAGCCGATGTATGCCGAAGGCAGCGGGCCGCGGGCCATTGCTGACCTGAATAACCGCGCTGAGGCGTGGAATCAGGAGACCCAGCGGGCGCTGGGTGCGCTGCCTCCAGTGGCTGAAAGCAGCGCCGCAGACAGCTTGGAAAATTGTGGATAACTTGTGAGCAACTTTTCAAATGATGCTTAGAGATTGACTCTAAGTGATTGAAATTTATAGCTATTTATCTATGTGACAGTTTTTCGAAAACCGTGCATAAGTTTTTTTCGTGATTGAAAACGGGGGCTGCTGTGCAGCCCCCGGCTGTTTCAGATCAGACCTTGTCCAGGTCCACATCCTTGGTCTCTTTCAAACAGAATATCCCCACCACCAGGCTCACCCCGGTTATCAACACCGGGTACCACAGCCCATAGAAAATATCCCCGGTATACACCACCAGCGCGAACGATACGGTCGGCAGGAACCCACCGAACCAGCCGTTACCAATGTGGTACGGCAGAGACATCGAGGTATAGCGGATCCGCGTCGGGAACAGCTCGACCATCACCGCCGCCAGCGGGCCATAGGTCATGGTCGCGATCAGGATCATCGCTACAATCAGCGCTACCACCATGAACTCGTTGACCTGCGCAGGATCGGCCTTGGCCGGATACCCCGCCTGGGTAATCGCCGCACGCATTGCCGCTTCGTCGAAGCCGGTGATGGCCGTGTCGCCGATGTTCACCACGACATCACTGCCAGTCGCAGCAGCCGAGCTGTACGGCAGGCCCTGCTTGACCAGGAAGGTCTTGACCTTGTCGCACGGGCTGTCGAAACGCGCTTTGCCGACCGGGTCGAACTGGAAGGTGCAGCTGGCTGGGTCAGCCATCACCACAATGGGCGACTGACGGCTGGCGGCGTCGATCTGTGGGTTGGCGTAATGGCTCAGGGCCTTGAACAGCGGGAAGTACAGGACGGTTGCCAGCAGCAGGCCAACCATCAGGATCGGCTTGCGGCCAATGCGGTCAGACAGCCAACCGAAGAACACGAAGAACGGCGCGCCGATCACCACGCTGATGATCAGCAGAGTGTTGGCCTGGGCCGGGTCCATCTTGAGCATCTGGGTCATGAAGAACAGCACATAGAACTGCGCCGTGTAGAAGGTTACTGCCTGACCGGCGTTGATGCTGAACAGTGCCGTCAGGACGATCTTGAGGTTGCTCCAATTGGTGAACGACTCACGAATCGGCGACTTGCTCAGCTTGCCCTGCGCCTTCATTTTCACGAAGGCTGGCGACTCGTGCATGCTCATGCGGATCCAGGTGGAAATCCCCAGCAGCACAATCGACAGCAGGAACGGCAGGCGCCAGCCCCAGGTTTCAAACTCATCACCGCTGATGTAGCGGCTACCCAGTACCACCAGCAACGACAGCAGCAGGCCCAGGGTCGCGGTCGACTGGATGAAGCCGGTATGGAAACCGCGCTTGCCGGGCGGTGCGTGCTCGGCCACGTAAGTTGCCGCGCCACCGTACTCGCCGCCCAACGCCAGGCCTTGGAGCATGCGCAGAATCACCAGGATGATCGGCGCCGCGATACCAATGCTGGCATAGGTAGGCAACAGCCCGACCGCGAAGGTCGACAAGCCCATCAACACGATGGTGACCAGGAAGGTGTATTTACGCCCGATCATGTCGCCCAGGCGGCCGAACACCAGCGCGCCAAACGGCCTGACCAAGAAGCCCGCAGCGAATGCCATCAGGGCGAAGATGAACGCCGTGGTGTCGTTGACCCCCGCAAAGAACTGCTTGCTGATCACCGCCGCCAGAGCGCCGTACAGAAAAAAGTCATACCACTCGAAAACCGTCCCGAGGGATGACGCGAAAATGATCTTTCTTTCCTCGCGACGGCTGGTAGGGCTCGCCGCTGCTCCCTGCTCTTGAATGTAATCAGACATCGTTGCTGTCCTCGGCCCGCAGGCCACAGTGATTATTCTTGTTGTTCCACTGCCGGCAGGCCCTGATCACCAGCCGCCGCTTGTTGCACGCACCTGGTCAGGGCGTCGGTATTGCGCTTGCGTCGCTGAGGTAGGTTTGGGTTGCAGCTCCTTTGAGAATCAGTTGCGCCGCTTTCTCGGCGATCATCAGTGTCGGTGAACAGGTATTGCCGGAAACAATCTGCGGCATGATCGAGGCATCGGCCACGCGCAAGCCTGGGATGCCGTGCACACGCAGTTGATGGTCGACCACATCGAGCGTGCCGCTGCCCATGCGGCAGGTGCCGACCGGGTGGAAGATGGTGGTGCCGATCTTGCTCGCAGCCTCAAACAGCTCTTCTTCAGTGTTGAGCGCAGCGCCCGGCAGGTACTCGACCGGGTCGAAGGCGGCGAGGGCAGGTGCCTGGACGATGCGCCGGGTCATGCGAATGGCATCGGCGGCAACACGCAGGTCTTGCGGGTCGCTCAGATAGTTAGGGTTGATCACAGGCTCGGCATGCAGATCGGCCGAGCGAATATCGATGCGCCCGCGGCTGGCGGGGCGCAGATTGCACACCGACGCGGTGAACGCCGGGAAGCGATGCAGCGGCTCGCCGAAGCGCTCCAGTGAAAGCGGCTGGACGTGATATTGCAGATTGGCGCTGGCCTGCTCGGGGCTGGAGCGAACGAACGCGCCGAGCTGACTGGGCGCCATCGCCAGCGGGCCGCTGCGGTCGTATAGATAGCGCAGGCCCATGCCCATCTTGCCCCATAGGCTGTTGGCCATCTGGTTCAAGGTACGGGTGTTGCGGATCTGGTAGATCAGGCGCAGCTGCAGATGGTCCTGCAGGTTGCCGCCCACACCAGGCATGTCATGGCGTACGCCGATGCCGAGATCTTCAAGCAGCTTGCGCGGGCCGATGCCGGAACGTTGGAGGATACCCGGTGAACCGACCGAGCCTGCGCAGAGGATAATCTCCCGCCGCGCCTGAAACTCGTGCCACTCACCCTGCCAGCGAGCTTTGACCGCCGTAGCACGGGTATTGTCGAGCAGCACCTGGTCAACTTCGACGCCAGTGAGCAGAGTCAGGTTGGGCCGCTTGAGGATTGGCCGCAGAAAGGCTTTGGCCGCATTCCAGCGTACGCCGCTGCGCTGGTTGACCTGAAAGTATCCACAGCCTTGGTTGTCGCCGGTATTGAAGTCGTCGACCTTGCCAATCCCGCTCTGCTCGGCGGCATCGCGGAAGGCGTCGAGGATCGGCCAGCTGTAGCGCTGCTGTTCGACCCGCCATTCGCCGTCGGCGCCGTGGCTGTCGCTGCTGCCGGCATAGTGATTCTCGCTGGCCTTGAACAGCGGCAGCACGTCTTTCCAGGCCCAGCCGTCGTTGCCTTGTTCAGCCCAGCGATCGTAGTCGCTGGCCTGGCCGCGCATGTAGATCATGCCGTTGATCGACGAGCAGCCGCCGAGCACCTTGCCGCGCGGATAACCCAGGCTGCGGCCGCCAAGGCCCGCTTGCGCCTCGGTCTTGAAGCACCAGTCGGTGCGCGGGTTACCGATGCAATAGAGGTAACCGACCGGGATGTGAATCCATGGATAGTTATCGCGCCCACCCGCTTCGAGCAGCAGCACCCGGCAGGATGGATCGGCGGACAAACGGTTGGCCAGCAAACATCCGGCTGGGCCAGCGCCTACAACGACATAGTCGTAGGCAGAATCGGCTGATGGCATGTGCGACCTCGGGCCTGATTATTATTCTTGTCGCTTTTGATCTTAGTGCGTAATTTCGCTAAGGAAACACGAGTTTTCGCTCAACCGCTGTGCGTTTTAGCACAGCCAATATCAGCCGTTTCCTAAGTAACCTGACAGCCGCTCACAGTTATGCACAGGGATAAGCATGTTCGACTGGAATGATCTGAGGTTCTTTCTCGAGTTGCAGCGCAGCGGCCGTCTGCTGACTGCAGCCAAGCGCTTGAACACCACCCACAGCACGGTGGCGCGGCATATCGAGGGCATCGAAAAGAGCCTGGGCACAGCGCTGTTCGTTCAACATGCACAGGGTTACGAGCTGACGCCGTCTGGCCAGGCACTGCTCAAGCATGCCGAAGCGATGGAGAACGTCGCGCTGTTGGCGCAGGAAGAGATCACCCAGGCGATAACGCCGCTGGGCAAGATCCGCCTGGGTGTCACCGAAGGCATCGGCATCATGTTCTTCACCCCACGCATGCGCGCCTTGTTCGAGCGCTATCCGGGCCTGGAAGTCGAACTGGTGGCGGTGCCGCGCTTCGTCAGCATCCTCAACCGCGAGGCAGAAATCAGCATTCATCTGGAACGGCCCAATGCCGACCTGTTGATAACTCGCAAGCTCACTGACTATCGGCTGGCGCTCTACGCCAGCCCCGAGTACCTCGAACGCTCACCGGCGCTGAACAGTCGTGAGGATCTGGCCCGTCACAGTTGGATTGGCTACGTCGACGATCTGCTGTTCAGCCAGGAGCTGCTGTTTCTCAACAGTTTCTGCCGTGCGCCGAATGTGATCTTTCGCAGCACCAGCGTCATCGCTCAGCAGCAGGCCGCACGCGCCGGCCTAGGCATCGCTGTGCTGCCCAACTACATGGCCAGGCATGATCCACAGCTGCGCCGGGTGCTGCCCAGCGAAACCATCCAGCGCAGCTACTGGATCTGCACCCGGCGCGAGTTGCACAAGTCAGTGCGCCTGCGGGTAGTCTGGGATTACCTGCTGGCGCTGTGTGCAGCAGAGCAGGCCGAACTGCTAGCCGAGTAGGCCCTTGCTCGCCAGCAGCAGCGCTGCGCCGATGCCGACCACGGCAAACACCTGCTGCAAGCGCGGCCCAGCCAACTTGCCGGCCAGTGGGCGCGCCAGTAGCAGGCCCGTCACCGCACCTACCGCGAAGGGTGCACCTACCTGCCAGTGCATCACCCCGGCGACGCTGGCGCTGACTACGCTGCCGCAGGCAACCAGCGCGATCACCGCCAACGAGGTGGCGACAATGCTCTTCATCTCCAGGTTGGTATAACGGCTGAGCGCCGGAATGATGACGAAGCCGCCACCGACGCCCAGCAGTCCCGACAGTAAACCCGCCACACCGCCAGTCACGGCCAGGGCACGTGCGCAGGGCAGGGTCCAGCGCAGCCGCCCCTTCATAGGGTTGAGTACGCAGGGCATGATCTGGCGCTCGCCGCATGGCGACTCACCACGTAACTCGCGCGCCGCCTTGCGCCAGATGCGCAGGCAGGCATGGATCAGCACCGCGGCGAACACCAACGCCAGCGGTGCGTTGGGCAACCGATGAGCGAGCATCAAACCGAAAGGTGTTGCGCAGATACCGATCAGCGCAATGAACAACGCCGCGCGATAACGCACCAGGCCCTGGCGCAGCCCGAGCAGCGCACCGACTGACGCCGCCAGGCCGACGGCCAAAAGGCCAACTGGCGCCGCCTCGACCATATTCAAACCCAGCCCGAATACCAATAAAGGCACTGCCAGAATGCCTCCGCCAGCACCGGTCAACGCCAGTACCGCTCCGATGATAGCGCCCAGCGCTGCACCCAGCACTTCGATCACGATTGCTTCTCGGTGCCGGCAGGTTGCGGCCGCGCCAGCCATTCACGGCCTTTGAGCATCCCATGCCAATACAGCGCAGGGAGCAGCTTCACCTTGAGTAGCCAGGCCAGCCGAGTAGGCTGCCGGCCGTCGAGCAACCACTGCGCAAAGCTGGGTGCCAGCGTACCGCCGTATTTGAATTCAGCCAGGACGATCTTGCCGCGCTCCACGGTCAACGGGCATGAACCGTAACCGTCATAGTGCGCGAGGGTAGGCGACCGGCCGAGCGCTACCAGCACGTTGTTGGCCACCACCGGCGCCTGCTTGCGCGCAGCCGCGGCAGTCTTGGCGTTACTGGTATTGATCGCATCACCCAGGCCGTGCACGTTGGCGAACTGCCGATGGCGCAGAGTGAACGGATCGACATCCAGCCAGCCCGCGCCATCCGACAGCGGGCTGCTGCGGATGAACTCGGGCGCTACTTGCGGCGGCACCACGTGCAACATGTCGAAGGGCTCGACTCGCGTCTGCGTGCTGCCATCGGCCAGGCTGTGGATAAACGTCGCGCGCTTGCCCGGACCATCTACTGCCACCAGGCGGTGTGAATAGTTGAGATCCACCGCGTACTTGTCGATGTAGGCCATCAATGCGGGCACGTAGTCAGCAACGCCAAAAAGTACCGGACCCGAATTGTAGAAGCTGGCCTTGATGGCACCCAGGCGCTCACGCCGCAGCCAGTGATCACACGAAAGGTACAACGCCTTCTGTGGGGCCCCCGCACACTTGATGGGCATCGGGGGCTGGGTGAAGAGGGCGCGGCCTTGCTTGAGGTTCTGGACCAATTGCCAGGTGTAAGGTGCCAGGTCATAACGGTAGTTGGAGGTCACACCGTTGCGCCCGAGGGTTTCCGTGAGGCCCTCGATTGCCTGCCAGTCGAGAGTCAGGCCGGGGCAGACCACCAGCTGTTCGTAACTGATGATTCGGCCGTCCTCCACAACCACGCTTTGCGCTGCGGGATCAAAACTAATCACCCGCGCTTTTATAAATCGCACGCCTTTGGGGATGGCGCGGACCATGCTGCGCGCGGTGCTGGCAGCGCTGAATACACCAGCGCCGACCAGGGTCCAGCCGGGTTGGTAGTAGTGCACCTCAGCAGGGTCGATCAACGCAATATCGAGCGTCGGATCACGCTTGAACAAACTGGCGGCGGTGGCAATCCCCGCAGCACCAGCGCCGACGATCACCACCTTGTGATGGTCGATGCGCGTGCTATTGGCTGTGGATGGCAAGGCAGGCATGCGGGTATTCCTTTTCGATCTTGGTATGGGGACTAGGCCGGCGACGTTCAGAGCTGGTTCAGCGGGATTTTCAGGTAACGCACGCCGTTGCTCTCCGGTTCAGGCAACTGCCCGCTACGCATGTTGACCTGGACGGCGGGCAGGATCAGTACCGGCATATCCAGGGTGGCGTCACGCGCTTCGCGCATGGCGACGAACTCGTCCTCGCTTATACCCTGACGGATATGAATATTGCTGGCGCGCTGCTCGGCCACGGTGGTGACAAAACGCAGGGCGCGACCCTCGGGCAGGTAGTCATGGCACATGAACAGTTGGCTGTGGTCGGGGAAGGCGAGCAAACGCCGGATCGAGCGATACAGCGTGCGTGCGTCGGCACCGGGAAAATCGCATCGGGCAGTGCCGTAGTCAGGCATGAACAAGGTATCGCCGACAAACACCGCCTTCTCGCCAGCATCCTCGACCACGTAGCTCATGCACGCCGGGGTGTGCCCTGGGGTGTGTAGCGCACGGGCCCGCAGATTGCCGATCATCAGCACGTATTCGTCCTCCAGCAACACGTCGAACTGGCTGCCGTCGCGGGCGAAACCGGGTTCGGCGTTGAACAGTGCTGCGAAGGTCTTCTGCACCTGGGTGATGTGCGAACCGATGGCAACCTGGCCGCCAAGCTTGGCTTTCAGATAGGCAGCAGCCGACAGGTGATCGGCGTGCACATGAGTTTCCAGAATCCACTGCACACTGGCGCCGAGCGCCTCGACCCGAGCGATCAGCTTGTCCGCCGAGCTGTGGCTGGTGCGTCCCGACTTGGGGTCGTAGTCGAGCACGCTGTCGATCAGCGCGCACTTGAGGGTCTGGCGGTCCATCACCAGGTAGCTGATGGTCGAAGTGGCCTCGTCGAACAGGCTCTCTACATGGATGTTGTTGCCGATGATCATCACACTCTCCAGATATCTGCGGCGCCTTGTTAGGCTTAGGCAGTAACCCAGGGTTTATCAAGATGCATGCCAGGGTTTCAATGAGGCGTTATGGCCCACCTGTCCGCAGTGCTACAGCTATCGCAGCGTTGTCTTCCTCACGATTCGCTGCCAGCACTGCCAGTGGTTGGCAGTCGACTGTCAGCCAATGGCAGTCACTGGCAGTCCTTGCTACGCTCGCCAGGTACCCGCAACCGGTTCTGGTCATGTCTGCGCTTTCCGCTTCTCATCCAGCCATCCTCGGCCTGGTGTCCTACCTTGAGCACGATGTGCACCCGTCGATCGTGCTCGACACCGACTACAACATCCTTGCGGCCAATGCTGCCTACCGGCGTCAGTTCGGCATCAATGACAGTGCGCCGCTGGGCGAGAAATGTCATCGCGTCTCTCATCACTACGTGGTGCCCTGTGATCAGGCCGGCGAGCACTGCCCGATGCGCAAAGCCTGGGACAGCAAAGTGCCGGAGCGGGTCCTGCACATTCATCACACCCCACGCGGGCCCGAGCATGTCGACGTCGAGTTGCGGCCAATCCTCGATGAGCAGGGCAGGGTGGTTGCTTTCGTCGAGCGCCTTAACACCGTGACCCTGGCTGCCGCCCAGCCACAACAGCAAGGGCTGGTTGGCCGCGCGCCGGCGTTCCAGGCGGCGCTGGCCAGCTTGCAACGCGCCGCGCCGGCGCAGATTCCGGTGTTGCTGCAAGGCGAATCCGGCACGGGCAAGGAGTTGTTCGCCCGTGCCCTGCACTTGGGCAGCCCGCGCGCGACCGGCCCGCTGGTGGTGGTCGACTGCACCGGGCTCAATGACAGCCTGTTCGAGAGTGAGCTGTTCGGCTATGAGAAAGGCGCGTTCACTGGCGCGACCCAGCGCAAGATCGGTCTCGCCGAAGCGGCCCATGGCGGCACGCTGTTCCTCGACGAAATAGGTGAAGTGCCGCTGACCATGCAGGTCAAGTTGTTGCGACTGATCGAGTCGGGCAGCTTCCGCCCGGTGGGCAGCTTGCGCACCGGGCACTCAGACTTCCGCTTGATCTCAGCTACCCACAAGCCGCTCAAAGAGATGGTGGCAGCAGGTACCTTTCGCGAGGACCTGTACTACCGAATCAGCGGTTTTCCGATTCGCTTGCCAGCGCTACGCGAGCGAGTAGAGGACCTACCGATGCTGGCGCAGAGCTTGTTACAGCGCATGGCTGGCGCACATACCGTCACGCTGACACCTGAAGCGCAAGCGCGCCTGAGCTTGCATGCCTTCCCGGGCAATATCCGCGAGCTGCGCAATATCCTCGAACGTGCGCGATTGTTTGCCGATGATGGGCTGATCCGCCCAGAGCATCTGCCTGAGGACCTGGCCCCCGCCAGCTCGACTGTATCGACACGAGACTCGCGTAATTCGCTAGCCGCCCTCGCGCAGTTGGTGCAGCAGTTCCAAGGGCCGCGCAGCGAGCTGGCGCAGGTACTGGGCATCAGTGAACGCACGCTGTATCGCCGGCTACGTGAGCTTGGGCTTTGAGAGGGTCGAATGCGCTGCTGTTCCACGTGGAACATGCCTGCGCAGGGACGTCGGATTTTGCACACTATGTCGCGATCAGCCGCGCCGACGACGCCTAGAGACCACCCACAGTAGCGGAGGCGTCAGCGCTGTAACTTATCTTTGCTACGGTCTGAGTTCTCATTGACATGGACACAAGGCTTAGCAGTGACGGCAGACAAGAACTGGGTGACCGTGAAGCCGGACGACATTCAATAAGAGGTAGTCGGCTGACAGAGCAGTGAAATACTGAAAAAACAAAAAGCCCGCGAATGCGGGCTTTTTGTTGATCGGCGGGCCCAAGCTTGAGCAGCACCGGTCATTTACGGCAGATCAGAAGTCCAGGTTGGACACCGACAACGCGTTGTTCTCGATGAACTCACGACGAGGTTCCACTGCGTCGCCCATCAAGGTATTGAAGATCTGATCAGCAGCGATCGCATCTTCGATGGTGACCTTGAGCATGCGGCGAACCGCTGGGTCCATAGTGGTCTCCCAGAGCTGATCCGGGTTCATCTCGCCCAGACCTTTGTAGCGCTGGATGGTGTGACGCTTGGCAGTCTCGTTCATCAGCCAGTCGAGGGCTTCCTTGAACTCGCTGACTGCCTTGCGCCGTTCGCCACGTTGCACGTAAGCGCCTTCACCGAACAGGGTGCTGATCTTGCCACCCAGGTTAACCACAGTGCGGTAGTCGTTGCTGCCGAAGAAGTCACGGTTGAAGGTGATGTAGCTTGCGAGGCCGTGGGAGGTGATTTCCACTTCCGGCAGCCAAACGTTGCGCTCTTTGTCTTCACGCAGGCTAGCGTTGTAGGCCAGGCCCGACTTCTGGTTGCTGTGCAGGCGAGCCTGGAAGGTTTTCAACCAAGCCTGCATGTGAGCGTGGTCACCCAACTGCTCCAGGGTGATTTCATCCATGTAGATGAAGTGCTCGGTCAGCTCCTGCGGATACAGGCGCGACAGACGCTTGAGGGTCTTCATCACACTGCGGAATTCTTGGACCAGACTTTCCAGCTGTACGCCGGAAACTGCTGGCGCCGATTCGTCCAGGTGCAGGCTGGCATCATCCAGAGCCGACTGGGTCATGTACTCTTCCATGGCCTCGTCGTCTTTGATGTACTGCTCCTGCTTGCCGCGCTTGACCTTGTACAGCGGTGGCTGAGCGATGTAGATGTAGCCGCGCTCGACCAGCTCCGGCAGCTGACGGAAGAAGAAGGTCAGCAGCAGGGTACGGATGTGCGAACCGTCGACGTCGGCATCGGTCATGATGATGATGTTGTGGTAACGCAGCTTGGCGATGTTGTACTCGTCGCGGCCGATACCACAGCCCAGCGCGGTGATCAGCGTACCGACTTCCTGGGACGAAATCATCTTGTCGAAGCGAGCTTTCTCGACGTTGAGGATCTTACCCTTCAACGGCAGGATCGCCTGGGTACGACGGTTACGGCCTTGCTTGGCCGAACCACCTGCGGAGTCACCCTCCACCAGGTACAGTTCAGACAGGGCAGGGTCCTTCTCCTGGCAGTCAGCCAGTTTCCCCGGCAGGCCAGCGATGTCCAGTGCACCTTTACGGCGAGTCATCTCACGCGCTTTACGCGCAGCTTCACGAGCACGGGCAGCGTCGATCATCTTGCCGACCACAGCCTTGGCTTCGTTGGGGTTTTCCAACAGGAAGTCAGAGAAGAACTTGTTCATCTCTTGTTCGACGGCGGTTTTCACCTCCGACGAGACCAGCTTGTCTTTGGTCTGCGAGCTGAACTTCGGATCCGGCACCTTCACCGAGATAATCGCGGTCAGGCCTTCCCGGGCGTCGTCACCCGTGGTTGCAACCTTGTTCTTCTTGGCCAGGCCCTCTTGCTCAATGTAAGCATTCAGGCTGCGGGTCAACGAAGAACGGAAGCCGACCAGGTGAGTACCACCATCGCGCTGCGGAATGTTGTTGGTGAAGCACAACAGGTTTTCGTTGAAGCTGTCGTTCCACTGCAGGGCAACTTCAACACCGACGCCATCTTCACGCTGGGTGCTGAAGTGGAAGACCTGGCTGTTGACCGGCGTCTTGTTGGTGTTCAGATACTCGACAAATGCGCGCAGGCCGCCTTCATATTTGAAGAGCTCTTCTTTGCCACTGCGCTCATCCTTCAACAGAATGCCAACACCCGAGTTCAGGAACGACAACTCGCGAATACGCTTGGCCAGAATGTCCCAGCTGAAGTGGATATTCTTGAAGGTGTCAGCAGACGGCTTGAAGTGGATATGGGTACCGGTGCTGTCGCTTTCGCCAACAACCGCCATAGGCGCTTGCGGTACGCCGTGGACGTAAGTCTGTTCCCATACCTTGCCACTACGGCGTACGGTCAGAATGAGTTGCTCAGAAAGGGCGTTCACTACCGAAACGCCAACACCGTGCAGACCGCCGGATACTTTGTACGAGTTGTCGTCGAACTTACCGCCGGCGTGCAGCACAGTCATGATGACTTCAGCAGCTGAGACGCCTTCTTCTTTATGGACGTCGACCGGAATACCACGGCCGTTGTCTCGGACGCTAATGGATTCGTCCGGATGGATGATGACGGTGATGTCATCGCAGTGACCGGCGAGGGCTTCGTCGATCGAGTTGTCGACCACCTCGAAGACCATGTGGTGCAGGCCGCTGCCATCATCGGTGTCGCCGATATACATGCCGGGACGTTTGCGTACGGCATCAAGCCCTTTCAGCACTTTAATGCTGGACGAGTCGTACGTTTGATTTTCGCTCATGCCTTCACTCCCGATGGTCGTGGGTCTGGGTGATACGGCCCTGTTCCACGTGGAACAAAGCAACTGGCGTTTCCGTCTGCCAGCCTTCCCTCAGTAATTCGTGATCTACACAGGTGATGAACACCTGGCAGCGTAATTCTTCAAGCAAGCGGCACAGTGCGCGGCGATGCTGCTCGTCCAGCTCAGACGGCAGGTCATCTACGAGATAGATACAAAGACCGCGGCGAGCCTGGCTAACCAGATGACCTTGGGCGATGCGCAATGCGCACACCACAAGTTTCTGTTGCCCACGGGACAAGATATCCGCAGCGTTGTTTGCACCAATACGCAGGCGCAAATCTGCACGTTGCGGACCGGCCTGGGTATGGCCAATCTGCTGATCGCGTTGAAGAGAAGTGGCGAGGACCTCGTTAAGTTCCCGGTCCTTGTCCCAGCCGCGATAGTAGCTCAAGGTCAATCCGTCCAGCTCGACCAGTTCGCTCAGGGTACGCTCGAAGACGGGCTTCAAGGCCTTGATGTAGGTGCGACGGTATTCATCTATCTCCGCGCTCGCCAGGCACAATTCTCGGTCCCAGGCGGCTTGCGAAGCAGCGTCAAGTGTACCATGCCGCAACCATGAGTTCCGCTGCCGCAGCGCCTTCTGCAAGCGCTGCCAAGCACCGAGGAAACGGGGTTCCACGTGGAACACTCCCCAGTCGAGAAACTGCCGACGTATTTTCGGAGCGCCCTCGAGCAGGCGAAAGCTGTCCGGGTTGATCAATTGCAGCGGCAGTAGCTCGGCAAGCTGCGCAGCACTGCGAGCGTTCTGCCCATCGATGCGAATGGTGAAGTCGCCCTGGCGCTCGCGTGATACACCCAGGTTGCTGGTGCCACCTTCGGCCAGTTGCACTTCACCAAAGACGGTACAGGTCGGCTGCTCGTACTGGATAACCGGCGTCAGCCGGGTGCTGCGAAATGATCGAGCCAGACCCAGAAGGTACACGGCTTCAAGCACGCTGGTCTTGCCGCTGCCGTTGGCGCCGTAAAGGATGTTGATGCGGGGGGAGGGCGTGAGGGTCACTGGGTGCAGGTTGCGCACCGCAGTGACCATGATACGTCGTAGGGACATTCGCTCAGCTACAGATCACAGGCGCATCGGCATGACGACGTAGGACGAGTCATCGTTGCCAGCTTCCTGCAGCAGGGCACTGCTGTTGGAGTCGGATAGAATCAGACGAACCTGTTCTGTGGTCATTACGCCCAGCACGTCCAGCAAGTAGCTGACGTTGAAGCCGATCTCCAGCGCGCTGCCGTTATAGTCGACGCTGATTTCTTCCTCAGCTTCTTCCTGCTCAGGGTTGTTGGCCTGGATTTTCAGTTGGCCGGCGGCCAACTGCAGGCGAATCCCGCGGTACTTCTCGTTGGACAGAATCGCAGTACGGCTGAAAGCTTCACGCAATGCCTGACGATCACCCACCACCAGCTTGTCACCGCCTTTAGGCAGCACCCGCTCGTAGTCTGGGAACTTGCCGTCTACCAGCTTGGAGGTAAAGGTGAATTCACCGGTGGTAGCGCGGATATGGTGCTGGCCGAGTACGATACTGACCATGCCTTCTGGATCGGTCAGCAAACGCGCCAGCTCCAGGATACCTTTGCGTGGCACGATCACCTGGTGCCGGTCAGCTTGCTCGATGCCTGCGGTCATCGAGCACATCGCCAGGCGATGGCCGTCAGTAGCAACGGCGCGCAGGGTGCCAGGGGACACTTCAAGCAGCATACCGTTGAGGTAGTAGCGCACGTCCTGCTGAGCCATGGCGAAGCTGGTGCGCTCGATCAGACGGCGCAGGCGGCTCTGCTCCAGGTCGCAGGTCAGCGAGCCTGGGCCTTCTTCAACAGTCGGGAAGTCATTGGCGGGCAGCGTCGACAGGGTGAAGCGGCTGCGACCGGCTTTAACCAGCAGCTTCTGCTCATCAACCTTGATGTCGATCAGCGCGTCACTTGGCAAGCTCTTGCAGATGTCCATCAGCTTACGTGCCGGGACAGTGATTTCGCCTGGCTCGGCTGGTTCTTCCAGCTGCACGCGACCAACCAGTTCGACTTCCAGGTCGGTACCGGTCAACGACAGCTGCTGGCCTTGTACGACCAACAGGACGTTGGACAGGACCGGCAAGGTCTGGCGACGCTCGACGACACCTGCGACCAGTTGCAGGGGTTTCAACAGGGCTTCGCGTTGAATGGTGAAATGCATGGTCTAGTCCCTTGCCTTCAAAATGGCTGCGCCGGCGATCATCATGTCGTCAGCGTCCGCAGCAGGTTCTTGTAGTCCTCGCGGATGTCCGCATCGGATTCTTTCAGTTCGTTGATCTTGCGGCAGGCGTGCAGCACGGTGGTGTGGTCGCGGCCGCCAAACATATCGCCAATCTCAGGCAAGCTGTGGTTGGTCAGCTCTTTCGACAACGCCATGGCTACCTGACGCGGACGCGCTACCGAGCGCGAGCGACGCTTGGACAGCAGATCGGAGATCTTGATCTTGTAGTACTCAGCGACGGTGCGCTGAATGTTATCCACACTGACCAATTTATCCTGCAGCGCCAGCAAGTCCTTCAGCGACTCGCGGATCAGCTCGATGGTGATATCGCGGCCCATGAAGTGCGAGTGAGCGATGACCCGCTTCAGCGCGCCCTCCAGCTCACGCACGTTGGAACGAATACGCTGGGCAATGAAGAAGGCTGCGTCATGCGGCAAATCCACCTTGGCCTGGTCGGCCTTCTTCATCAGGATCGCAACGCGGGTCTCGAGTTCTGGCGGCTCGACTGCAACAGTCAAACCCCAGCCGAAGCGCGATTTCAGACGCTCTTCAAGGCCTTCGATTTCCTTCGGATAGCGGTCGCTGGTCAAAATCACCTGCTGACCGCCTTCAAGCAAGGCGTTGAAGGTGTGGAAAAACTCTTCCTGCGAACGCTCCTTGCGGGCGAAGAACTGAATGTCATCGATCAGCAGCGCATCGACTGAGCGGTAGAAGCGCTTGAACTCGTTGATGGCATTGAGCTGCAGCGCCTTGACCATGTCGGCCACGAAGCGCTCGGAATGCAGGTACACCACCTTGGCATTCGGGTTCTTCTTCAGCAGGTGGTTACCCACAGCGTGCATCAAGTGAGTTTTCCCCAGGCCTACACCGCCATACAGAAAGAGCGGGTTGTAACCATGCTTGGGGTTATCCGCCACCTGCCACGCAGCCGCACGGGCAAGTTGGTTGGATTTACCTTCCACAAACGTATCGAAGGTGAACGTGCGGTTCAGATAGCTGGTGTGCTTGAGCGCACCTTCTACCTGCACAGTGCGCTGTTCAGTGCGCCCAGGTGCAGTTGGCTGCACGGGCGTATCGCCGCCCATCGAGTCAAAGCTGTGGCGCGAAGTCGGCTCTTCGACTTCGTTGACCATTACCGGCTCGATCGATTTGGCCGCAGTGCGCTCTTCAGACGGAGCCGCAGGTGCAGGCTGCTGAGACTGTGCAATCGCTGCCGCCGCAGCACTGACCGGGGCGTTGGGAGCTGCGCGTGCTGCAGAACTGCGGCGGCTGCCTATCAACAAGGACAGCGCCGGTGCGATGCCGCTGCCGTGCTCACCCAGCAGCTCAAGCAGCCGGCCCAGGTACTTTTCATTGACCCAGTCGAGGACGAAGCGATTAGGCGCGTATACGCGCAGCTCGTCGCCTTCGGCTTCGACCTGTAGTGGACGGATCCAGGTGTTGAATTGCTGGGCAGGCAGTTCGTCGCGCAGAAGCTCCACGCACTGCTGCCAAAGTTCCACTGACACGGATATCCCCTGAGTTGAAAGCCGGATGAGGCAAAAAGCAAACCGCCATTGTACCGGGCGGGTGAGTACTTATCCACATAAGAGCGGCATGGATAGCGTGCCAAAGCAGCCAATTCATGTCCGAAAAGCCATCTTAACCCCTGAATAAGGTCTGTGGATAACCCCACATAAGGGCTATGCACAACCCTGGGTTGAAGCCTGTGGATAAAACCCCTGTGGATAAACAGCCATTTGATCCACAGGTTTCGACCATGCGCAGCACAAGCGCAGCACCTGTTTCTGACAGAGTCTACGATCTCTGTACATAGTATGGATAAAGGGCTGCGTAATGTTATCCACAGAAAAGGCTGTGTATAAGATCTATAAGTTATTCAGAAAAGCTTTATATATGCCTCTTTTATATTTTCATATTGAGCGTGTCTGTGAAAAGCGCTCAGGCCGATGACACACTCGGTCCAGCACCACCTCATCCACCTCGCCGATGAAAAAAGTGCTGCCATCCATAAGGAAAGGCTGGTTGGAAATTGACCTATTGGCTTGCTTTCTCTAGAATCGCCGATCTCTTAAAACGGGGGCCATTCCGGCCCGTGTCGTCGAACCCAGGTAACACGCCATGAAACGTACTTTCCAACCAAGCACCATCAAGCGCGCGCGCACCCACGGCTTCCGTGCCCGTATGGCCACCAAGAACGGTCGTGCAGTACTGTCGCGTCGTCGCGCCAAAGGCCGTAAGCGTCTGGCCGTTTGATTTTTCGGCACAGGTGGTGAGTCAGGACTTCAGTCGGGATAAGCGACTGCTTACAGCCCGGCACTTCAAAGCGGTCTTCGACTCGCCAACTGGCAAGGTTCCAGGCAAAAGCCTGCTTATCCTTGCCCGCGAGAACGGCCTCGATCACCCGCGCCTCGGCTTGGTGATCGGCAAGAAGAGCGTCAAGCTTGCCGTTCAACGCAATCGCCTCAAACGTTTGATGCGTGATTCCTTTCGTCTGAATCAGCAGAGTCTTGCTGGGCTGGACATTGTGATCGTCGCGCGCAAAGGCTTGGGCGAGGTAGAAAACCCAGAATTGCACCAACACTTTGGCAAACTCTGGAAGCGCCTGGCTCGCAGTCGGCCCTCTCCAGCGGTAACTGCCGATCCTGCAGGGGTAGACAGTCCAGATGCGTAAACTGGCCCTCGTTCCGATCCAGTTTTACCGTTACGCCATTAGTCCTCTGATGGCCAGCCACTGTCGTTTCTACCCCAGCTGCTCCTGTTACGCCTACGAAGCCATTGAAAACCATGGCCTCTTGCGTGGCGGGTGGCTAGCCGTTCGTCGCCTGGGGCGTTGTAATCCGTGGAACGACGGCGGTTTCGATCCCGTCCCACCCGCTCCCTCCTCCCGAACTTCTTCGATAGCCGAGTAATCATGGATATTAAACGCACGATCCTGATCGTCGCCCTGGCAATCGTGGCCTACGTGCTGGTCCTTAAATGGAACCAGGACTACGGTCAGGCTGCTCTGCCGACTCAGCACACTGCTGCCAGCAACGCTGCACCGGCTCTGCCGGACACCGTACCGGCTGGTAACAACGACGGCGCCAGCGCCGACGTGCCGAGCGCCAATGCTGATGCCAGCCCGGCCGAACTGGCTCCAGTGGCCGTCAGCAAGGACCTGATCCGCGTCAAGACCGACGTCCTTGATCTGGCTATCGACCCGGTCGGTGGTGACATCGTCCAGCTGAACCTGCCGCAATTCCCGCGTCGTCAGGATCATCCGGATATCCCGTTCCAGCTGTTCGACAACGGCAATGAGCGCACCTACCTGGCCCAAAGCGGCCTGACCGGCGCCAATGGCCCGGACGCCCGCGCCACCGGTCGCCCTGTATATGCCGCCGAGCAGAAGAGCTTCCAGCTGGCCGATGGCCAGGAACAACTGGTCGTCGACCTGAAGTTCAGCGAGAACGGCGTCAACTACATCAAGCGCTTCAGCTTCAAGCGCGGCGAGTACGATCTGACCGTCAGCTACCTGATCGACAACCAGAGCGGCCAGGCCTGGTCGGGCAACATGTTTGCTCAGCTCAAGCGTGATGCCAGCTCCGATCCATCGTCGAGCACCGCGACCGGTACCGCGACCTACCTGGGCGCTGCCCTGTGGACGCCGTCCGAGCCGTACAAGAAAGTGTCGATGAAAGACATCGACAAGGGCAGCCTGAAAGAAACCGTATCCGGTGGCTGGGTTGCCTGGCTGCAGCACTACTTCGTAACTGCCTGGATTCCGGCCAAGTCGGATAACAACGTCCTGCAGACCCGGAAAGACAGCCAAGGCAACTACATCATCGGCTACACCGGCCCGGCGCTCAGCGTGCCTGCTGGTGGCAAGGTCGAAACCAGCGCCATGCTGTACGCCGGTCCGAAGATTCAGTCCAAGCTCAAGGAGTTGTCCCCAGGCCTGGAACTGACCGTCGACTACGGCTTCCTGTGGTTCATTGCCCAGCCGATCTTCTGGCTGCTGCAACATATCCACAGCCTGCTGGGTAACTGGGGCTGGTCGATCATCGTCCTGACCATGCTCATCAAAGGTCTGTTCTTCCCGCTGTCGGCTGCCAGCTACCGTTCGATGGCGCGCATGCGTGCCGTATCGCCGAAACTGGCCGCGCTGAAGGAACGCTTCGGTGACGATCGCCAGAAGATGTCCCAGGCGATGATGGAGCTGTACAAGAAAGAGAAGATCAACCCGCTCGGTGGCTGCTTGCCGATCCTGGTGCAGATGCCGGTGTTCCTGGCCCTGTACTGGGTTCTGCTGGAAAGCGTCGAGATGCGCCAGGCACCATGGATGCTGTGGATTACCGACCTGTCGATCAAGGATCCGTTCTTCATCCTGCCGATCATCATGGGCGCGACCATGTTCATCCAGCAGCGCCTGAACCCAACCCCGCCGGATCCGATGCAGGCGAAGGTCATGAAAATGATGCCAATCATCTTCACCTTCTTCTTCCTGTGGTTCCCAGCTGGTCTGGTGCTGTACTGGGTTGTGAACAACTGCCTGTCGATTTCGCAGCAGTGGTACATCACTCGCCGTATCGAAGCAGCCTCCAAAAGTGCTGCCGCCTAACAGGCTGATACGCTAGCCTGTGAATAAAAACGCCCCCTCGTGGGGCGTTTTTGCTATCTGTGTAATGAATTTGTGGAGAGGCTTGCGAGCATGAACCCTGTGCGTGAAACCATCGCCGCGATTGCCACCGCCCAAGGCCGCGGTGGGGTCGGCATCGTCCGGCTGTCCGGTCCATTGGCGAGCGAGGCCGGGCTGGCCATTACCGGCCGCAGCCTGAAACCACGTTATGCACACTACGGCCCGTTCCGCGACCAGGACGGCCTGGTGCTCGACGAGGGCATCGCGTTGTTCTTCCCCGGGCCGAACTCGTTCACCGGCGAAGACGTGCTCGAGCTGCAGGGCCACGGCGGCCCGGTGGTATTGGACATGCTCTTGCAGCGTTGCCTGCAGCTGGGCAGCCGCCTGGCGCGTCCGGGTGAATTCAGTGAGCGGGCTTTTCTCAACGACAAACTCGACCTGGCCCAGGCAGAAGCCATCGCCGACCTGATCGAGGCCAGCTCGACTCAGGCTGCGCGAAATGCACTGCGGTCACTGCAGGGCGAGTTTTCCAAACGTGTGCACAGCCTGACCGAAGCGCTGATTGCCTTGCGCATCTACGTCGAGGCGGCGATCGATTTTCCCGAAGAGGAGATCGATTTCCTCGCCGATGGCCACGTACTGGGCATGCTCGATGAGGTTCGCACTGCGTTATCCACAGTGCAGAAGGAAGCAGGCCAGGGCGCATTGCTGCGTGACGGCATGAACGTGGTGATCGCCGGCCGGCCCAATGCCGGCAAGTCGAGCCTGCTCAACCGGCTGGCCGGGCGCGAAGCGGCGATCGTAACTGAAATCGCCGGCACCACCCGGGACATCCTGCGTGAACATATCCACATCGATGGCATGCCGTTGCACGTTGTGGATACCGCAGGCCTGCGCGATACCGATGATCATGTGGAAAAGATCGGGGTGGAACGTGCGTTGAAGGCAATCAGCGAAGCTGACCGTGTGCTGCTCGTCGTCGACAGTACCGCGCCGGAAGCGGCAGATCCATTCGCTTTGTGGCCCGAATTTCTCGACCAACGGCCAGATCCGGGTAAAGTCACCCTGATTCGCAACAAGGCCGACCTCAGTGGTGAAGCGGTTGCAGTTGAACAATGCGCCGATGGCCACGTCACCATCACGCTTAGCGCCAAGGGCGATGACACCGGCTTGGAGCTGCTGCGCGAGCACCTGAAAGCCTGCATGGGTTATCAACAGACCTCCGAAAGCAGCTTCAGCGCGCGTCGGCGCCACCTGGAGGCGCTGAACATCGCAAGTACGCATCTGGAGCACGGTCGTGCTCAGCTCACGCTGGCGGGCGCGGGAGAGCTGCTGGCCGAGGATCTGCGCATGGCGCAGCAGGCACTCGGCGAAATTACCGGTGCGTTCAGCTCGGACGACCTGCTTGGGCGCATCTTCTCCAGCTTCTGTATCGGTAAATAATCCACAAATCTGTCGCCGACGGGCCTGAGCGCAGGCCTTTCGGCCCATGACAGCGGCAGCACACTGGACGCAATGTCCGGTTTTACTCCCTCCTTTGTAAAAAATCCCTAATCCGTGGCTGCTGATTTTGATCAACAGGCTCGTTCTCTGCGTCTAAGCTCTGTGGATAAGCCGCCCTTAGCTCAGTTGATAACCATGCTTTTTTTCTGAGGATAAATCCGCCTGTGGGTAACATGGCATTCTATCCACAGGCTCAAAGGGCTTATCCAGAGCCCTCATAGGCACATGGACACAGGGTTTAATTCCTCTGTACATGCCATGAATTCTGGCCTGTAGCGTTCTATCCACAGATAATGGCCTGCATAGAAATAAACATAAAAACAAAGCTTTTAAATATTTTCCTTTTTAATTTCTGTTATCCCGTTCATCCACAGGCTGGTCAAAATTTGCGCAGACGGTTTCTTTAGAAGGCAGGAAGTCGCATACTTGTCCGCTTAATTTTTCTATTCGCGAAACAGGCACGAGGTGCGTGGTGGATTTCCCTTCCCGTTTTGAAGTGATCGTCATCGGCGGCGGCCATGCCGGTACCGAGGCTGCGCTTGCGTCTGCACGCATGGGTGTAAAAACCCTGTTGCTGACCCACAACGTGGAAACCCTCGGTCACATGAGCTGCAACCCAGCTATCGGTGGCATCGGCAAGAGCCATCTGGTCAAAGAGATCGATGCGCTCGGCGGCGCCATGGCGTTGGCCACCGACAAAAGCGGTATCCAGTTCCGTGTTCTGAACAACCGCAAAGGTCCAGCTGTACGGGCAACCCGTGCCCAGGCCGACCGCGCTATCTACAAGGCGGTGGTACGCGAGATTCTCGAGAACCAGCCCAACCTGTGGATTTTCCAGCAGTCCTGTGACGACCTGATCGTCGAGCAGGACCAGGTCAAGGGCGTGGTTACACAAATGGGTCTGCGCTTTTTCGCGGATTCGGTGGTGTTGACCAGTGGCACCTTCCTCGGCGGGCTTATCCACATCGGCATGCAGAACTACAGCGGTGGTCGCGCCGGTGACCCGCCTTCCAATGCCTTGGCCCAACGCATGCGTGAACTGCCGCTGCGTGTCGGTCGCCTGAAAACCGGTACACCGCCACGCATCGACGGCCGCTCGGTGGATTTCTCGGTAATGACCGAGCAGCCGGGTGATACACCGATTCCAGTGATGTCGTTCATGGGCAACGCGCAGATGCATCCGCGTCAGGTCAGCTGCTGGATTACCCATACCAACGCCCGCACCCACGAGATCATTGCCTCGAACCTGGATCGCTCGCCGATGTATTCGGGCGTGATCGAAGGCGTCGGCCCGCGTTACTGCCCGTCGATCGAAGACAAGATCCACCGCTTTGCCGACAAGGACAGCCACCAGGTATTCATCGAGCCGGAAGGCCTGACTACCCACGAGCTGTACCCCAACGGCATTTCCACTTCGTTGCCGTTCGACGTGCAACTGGAGCTGGTGCGCTCGATCCGTGGTATGGAAAACGCCCACATCGTGCGCCCCGGCTATGCCATCGAGTACGACTACTTCGACCCGCGTGATCTCAAGTACAGCCTCGAGACCAAGGTCATCGGCGGCTTGTTCTTCGCCGGTCAGATCAACGGCACCACCGGTTACGAAGAGGCCGGTGCACAAGGTTTGCTCGCCGGGACCAACGCTGCGCTGCGCGCGCAGGGCCGTGACAGCTGGTGCCCGCGGCGCGACGAGGCCTACCTCGGGGTGCTGGTCGATGACCTGATTACCCTCGGCACCCAGGAGCCGTACCGCATGTTCACTTCGCGTGCCGAGTACCGCCTGATCCTGCGCGAAGACAACGCCGACCTGCGCCTGACCGAGAAGGGCCGTGAGCTCGGCTTGATCGACGATCAGCGTTGGGCCGCGTTCTGCACCAAGCGCGAAGGCATCGAACGTGAAGAACAGCGCCTGAAATCCACCTGGGTGCGCCCTAATACTGCGCAAGGCCAAGCCATTGTGGATAAGTTCGGCACGCCGCTGAGCCACGAGTACAGCCTGCTCAACCTGCTGGCCCGCCCAGAGATCGACTATGTCGGCCTGATCGAGGCTACCGGGGGCGAAATCCTCGATGCACAGGTTGCCGAGCAGGTCGAAATAAAGACCAAGTACGCCGGCTACATTGACCGCCAGCAGGAAGAAATCGCCCGCCTGCGCGCCAGTGAAGACACCCAGCTGCCTGTGGATATCGACTACACGACGATTTCCGGGCTGTCCAAAGAGATCCAGAGCAAGCTTGGCCAGACCCGTCCAGAGACTCTCGGCCAGGCTTCGCGTATCCCCGGCGTCACGCCGGCGGCGATTTCGCTGTTGTTGATCCACCTGAAAAAACGCGGCGCTGGCCGCGAATTGGAGCAAAGCGCTTGAGTTCTTCGGTCACCCCGCAGCACGCAGAAGAGTTGTCCACAGGCGCGCGCCAGCTTGGCGTCGCCCTGAGCGAGCAGCAGCACCAGCAATTGCTGGGTTATCTGGCCCTGTTGATAAAATGGAACAAGGCCTACAACCTCACCGCAGTGCGCGATCCTGATGAAATGGTTTCGCGGCATTTGCTCGACAGCCTCAGCGTGATGCCGTTTATCCACAGCGACGCGCAAAGCTGGCTCGATGTTGGCAGCGGTGGTGGCATGCCCGGTATCCCGTTGGCGATTCTGCATCCGCACAAGCAAGTGACCCTGCTCGACAGCAACGGCAAGAAAACCCGCTTCCTGACCCAGGTGAAGCTGGAGCTCAAGCTCGACAACCTGCAGGTTATCCACAGCCGGGTCGAGGAGTATCAACCGGCGCAGCCGTTTGCCGGGATCATCTCCCGAGCGTTCAGCAGCATGGAGAACTTCACCGGCTGGACGCGCCACCTCGGTGACACGCAGACGCACTGGCTTGCAATGAAAGGGCTGCATCCTGCCGACGAACTGGTAGCATTGCCCGCAGACTTCACAGTCGAAAGCGAGCAGGCCCTGACCGTTCCGGGTTGTCAGGGCCAGCGTCATCTGCTGATACTGCGCCGCAAGGCATGACTGGGAACACACGCAACAATGGCTAAGGTATTCGCAATTGCGAACCAGAAGGGTGGTGTGGGTAAAACCACCACCTGCATCAATCTCGCCGCATCGCTGGCTGCGACCAAGCGTCGTGTGCTGCTGATCGACCTCGATCCGCAGGGCAACGCGACCATGGGCAGCGGGGTCGACAAGCATGAGCTCGAGCATTCGGTCTATGACCTGCTGATTGGCGAATGCGACCTGGCCCAGGCGATGCACTACTCCGAGCACGGTGGCTATCAGCTGCTGCCGGCCAACCGCGACCTGACCGCCGCGGAAGTCGTCCTGCTGGAAATGCAGGTCAAGGAGAGCCGCCTGCTCAATGCGCTGGCGCCGATCCGCGACAACTACGATTTCATCCTGATCGACTGCCCGCCGTCGTTGTCGATGCTGACGCTCAATGCGCTGGTAGCCTCCGATGGCGTGATCATCCCGATGCAGTGCGAGTACTACGCATTGGAAGGTCTCAGCGACCTTGTGGATAACATCAAGCGCATCGCCGCCAAGCTGAACCCGCAGCTGAGGATCGAGGGTCTGCTACGGACGATGTTCGATCCGCGCCTGAGCCTGAACAATGACGTCTCGGCGCAGCTCAAGCAGCACTTCGGCGACCAGCTCTACGACACCGTGATCCCGCGCAACATTCGCCTGGCCGAAGCGCCAAGCTTCGGCATGCCGGCGCTGGCCTACGACAAGCAATCGCGTGGCGCGCAGGCTTATCTGGCCCTGGCCGGCGAGCTGGTCCGCCGCCAACGTCGGCCATCACGCACTGCACAAACAACTTAAGGAATCCGCATGGCCGTTAAGAAACGAGGTCTCGGACGTGGGTTGGATGCACTGCTCAGTGGTCCTTCCGTCAGCTCGCTCGAGGAGCAGGCTGTCAAGATCGACCAGAAAGAACTGCAACACCTGCCGGTCGAGCTGATCCAGCGTGGCAAGTACCAGCCACGCCGTGACATGGACCCGGAGGCGCTGGAAGAGCTGGCCGCCTCGATCCGTATCCAGGGCGTGATGCAGCCGATCGTGGTCCGTCCGATCGCTGATGACCGCTTCGAGATCATCGCCGGTGAACGCCGCTGGCGGGCGACTCAGCTGGCTGGCCTCGACACCATCCCGGCGATGGTCCGCGATGTGCCCGATGAAACCGCCATTGCCATGGCACTGATCGAGAACATCCAGCGTGAAGACCTCAACCCGCTGGAAGAGGCGATCGCCCTGCAACGGCTGCAGCAGGAGTTTGAACTGACTCAGCAGCAGGTTGCCGATGCGGTCGGCAAGTCGCGGGTGACCGTGGCCAACCTGCTGCGCCTGATCTCGTTGCCGGAGGCGATCAAGACCATGCTCGCTCATGGTGATCTGGAGATGGGCCACGCGCGTGCTTTGCTCGGTCTTGAAGAGAATCGGCAGGAAGAGGGGGCGCGTCATGTTGTCGCACGTGGCCTGACCGTGCGCCAAACCGAGGCACTGGTACGCCAGTGGTTGAGCGGTAAACCTGATCCGGTAGAACCGAACAAACCTGATCCGGACATCGCTCGCCTTGAACAGCGTCTGGCAGAGCGGCTGGGCTCCGCAGTGCAGATTCGCCATGGCAACAAGGGCAAAGGCCAGCTGGTAATCCGTTATAACTCGCTAGATGAGTTGCAGGGTGTGCTTGCTCACATCCGCTGAAACAATTTCTGTTGTAGCGCGTAGTCGGAAATCACTACCCAAGAGTTGAATAGGGGTTAAACCACCCCTATACTCTGCGCGCATTTTGTCGGCACAAATTATGCCAAGTCGATGCTGACTTGAGGGTCGGCATTCGAGGAGTAGTGGTGATGGAAACCCGCACGCCAAACCGCTTGCCTTTCCATCGCTGGGCGGTTTTTCCGGTGCTGCTGACGCAATGTGTCATTGTCCTGCTGGCAACTTTGGTGTTGTGGCAGTGGAAGGGTGCAGTCAGTGGATATTCAGGCCTCTGTGGAGGACTGATTGCCTGGTTGCCCAATGTGTATTTTGCCTGGAAGGCTTTTCGCTTTAGCGGAGCCCGGGCAGCGCAGGCCATCGTCAAGTCGTTCTACGCAGGCGAGGCAGGCAAATTGATTTTGACGGCAGTGCTGTTTGCACTGACCTTCGCAGGAGTGAAGCCATTGGCGCCGTTAGCAGTCTTCGGCGTCTTCATGCTGACCCAACTGGTCAGCTGGTTCGCGCCCCTGCTAATGAATAAAAGACTTTCGAGACCTAAGGGCGTTTGAGGCAACCATGGCAGCAGAAACCGCTTCGGGCTATATCCAGCACCACTTGCAGAACCTGACCTACGGTCAACTACCAGACGGCAGCTGGGGCTTGGCCCATTCGGCTGCTGAAGCCAAGGCTATGGGTTTCTGGGCATTCCACCTGGACACCCTGGGCTGGTCGGTTGCACTGGGTCTGATCTTCCTGTTCATCTTCCGCATGGCAGCCAAGAAGGCCACTTCCGGCCAGCCTGGCGGTCTGCAGAACTTCGTCGAAGTGATGGTCGATTTCGTTCACGGCAGCGTGAAGGACTCGTTCCACGGTCGTAGCCCGGTGATTGCACCGCTGGCGCTGACTATCTTCGTCTGGGTGTTCCTGATGAACGCCATCGACCTGGTACCGGTTGACTGGATCCCGCAACTGGCGATCCTGATCTCGGGCGACCCGCACATCCCGTTCCGCGCTGTGTCGACTACCGACCCTAACGCTACTCTGGGCATGGCCCTGAGCGTGTTCGCGCTGATCATCTTCTACAGCATCAAGGTCAAGGGCATCGGCGGCTTCATCGGCGAACTGACCCTGCATCCGTTCGGCAGCAAGAACGTCTTCGTTCAGGCGCTGCTGATCCCGGTCAACTTCCTGCTGGAATTCGTTACCCTGATCGCCAAGCCGATCTCGCTGGCCCTGCGACTGTTCGGCAACATGTATGCCGGCGAGCTGGTGTTCATTCTGATCGCGGTGATGTTCGGCAGCGGCCTGCTCTGGCTCAGCGGCCTGGGCGTGGTGCTGCAATGGGCGTGGGCTGTGTTCCACATCCTGATCATCACACTGCAAGCATTCATCTTCATGATGCTGACCATCGTCTACCTGTCGATGGCGCACGAAGATAACCATTAAGACCGCCTGGCGTGTCTGATAGCCTTCCCCGCCTGGCTGGGGGGAGGGCTGAAAAAGTCCGCAAGGGCAGCTGTACCAAACGATTCGTTTTACCGCTTCAAACTAAAAAACCTAACCAATACGACGTAAAAGTCGGGAGGAAAGATGGAAACTGTAGTTGGTCTTACCGCTATTGCTGTTGCTCTGCTGATCGGTCTGGGCGCACTGGGCACCGCCATTGGTTTCGGCCTGCTGGGCGGCAAGTTCCTCGAAGGTGCTGCTCGTCAGCCTGAGATGGTTCCAATGCTGCAGGTCAAAATGTTCATCGTTGCCGGTCTGCTCGACGCCGTAACCATGATCGGTGTTGGTATTGCTCTGTTCTTCACCTTCGCAAACCCGTTCGTTGGTCAACTCGCTGGCTAATCATCTCGTCCTACGAGTTGATGGCTGGTGATGAACAAAGACCGAGCGAGGTGTTGGCGTGAACATTAATGCAACCCTGATTGGCCAATCCGTTGCCTTCTTGATTTTTGTTGTTTTCTGCATGAAGTACGTTTGGCCTCCGGTCATCGCTGCTCTGCAAGAACGTCAAAAGAAGATTGCCGATGGTTTGGACGCTGCCAACCGCGCAGCTCGCGACCTGGAGCTGGCCCAAGAGAAAGCGGGTCAGCAACTGCGTGAAGCTAAAGCACAGGCAGCTGAAATCATTGAGCAGGCCAAGAAACGCGCTGCTCAGCTTGTCGAGGAAGCCCGTGACCAGGCCCGCGTCGAAGCTGACCGTGTGAAGGCTCAGGCTCAGGCCGAGATCGAACAGGAACTGAACAGCGTCAAAGACGCCCTGCGTGCCCAAGTGGGTGCCCTGGCTGTTGGCGGTGCTGAGAAGATCCTTGGGGCCACAATCGATCAAAACGCGCATGCGGAGCTGGTTAACAAACTGGCCGCTGAAATTTAAGCGAGGGCGATCATGGCAGAACTGACCACGTTGGCCCGACCTTACGCTAAGGCTGCCTTTGAGCATGCCCAGGCCCATCAGCAACTGGCCAATTGGTCAGCCATGCTCGGCCTGGCTGCTGCTGTGTCGCAAGACGACACCATGCAGCGCCTGCTCAAGGCCCCGCGACTGACGAGCGCACAAAAGGCCGCCACGTTCATTGACGTGTGCGGTGACAAGTTTGATGCACAGGCACAGAATTTCATTCATGTTGCCGCGGAAAATGGCCGTCTCCTGCTCCTGCCGGAAATTGCCGACCTGTTCGAGCTGTACAAGGCCGAACTGGAAAAATCCGTGGACGTGGAAGTCACCAGTGCTTTTGCGTTGAACCAAGAACAGCAAGACAAACTCGCCAAGGTTCTCAGTGCACGGCTCGGCCAGGAAGTTCGCCTGCACGCGTCAGAGGATGCCAGCCTGATCGGCGGCGTCCTCATCCGCGCCGGCGACCTGGTAATCGATGGCTCTGTTCGCGGCAAAATCGCGAAACTGGCCGAAGCATTGAAATCTTGAGTTTGAAGGGGCAGCAGAGCAATGCAGCAACTCAATCCTTCCGAAATAAGTGAAATCATCAAGGGCCGCATCGATAACCTCGATGTAGCCTCTCAAGCCCGCAACGAAGGTACCGTCGTCAGCGTTTCTGACGGTATCGTGCGGATTCACGGTCTGGCCGACGTTATGTACGGCGAAATGATCGAGTTTCCGGGTGGCGTGTACGGCATGGCCCTGAACCTGGAGCAAGACTCCGTAGGTGCAGTGGTCCTGGGTGCCTATGACACCCTCGCCGAAGGCATGAGCGCCAAGTGCACCGGCCGCATCCTCGAAGTTCCGGTTGGTAAGGAACTGCTGGGTCGCGTTGTCGACGCACTGGGCAACCCAATTGATGGCAAGGGCCCGCTGGGCAACACCGAGACCGATGCGGTCGAGAAAGTTGCTCCAGGCGTAATCTGGCGTAAGTCGGTAGACCAGCCTGTACAGACTGGCTACAAATCCGTCGACGCCATGATCCCTGTCGGCCGTGGCCAGCGTGAGCTGATCATCGGTGACCGTCAGATCGGTAAAACTGCAATGGCCATCGACGCCATCATCAACCAGAAAGACTCCGGTATTTTCTGTGTTTATGTTGCTGTCGGCCAGAAGCGTTCGACCGTTGCCAACATCGTTCGCAAGCTGGAAGAAAACGGCGCCCTGGCCAACACCATCGTGGTGGTTGCCAGTGCTTCGGAATCCGCCGCACTGCAGTTCCTGGCACCTTATGCCGGCTGCACCATGGGCGAGTTCTTCCGTGACCGCGGCGAAGACGCACTGATCGTCTACGATGACCTGTCCAAGCAGGCTGTTGCCTACCGTCAGATCTCCCTGTTGCTGCGCCGTCCACCAGGTCGCGAAGCATACCCAGGCGACGTGTTCTATCTCCACTCCCGTCTGCTGGAGCGTGCATCGCGCGTTTCCGAAGAGTACGTAGAGAAGTTCACCAACGGCGCAGTGACCGGCAAAACCGGCTCCCTGACCGCGCTGCCGATCATCGAAACCCAGGCTGGCGACGTTTCCGCGTTCGTTCCGACCAACGTGATCTCGATCACCGACGGTCAGATCTTCCTGGAATCGGCCATGTTCAACTCGGGCATCCGCCCTGCAGTGAACGCCGGTGTTTCGGTATCCCGCGTAGGTGGTGCCGCTCAGACCAAGATCATCAAGAAGCTCTCCGGTGGCATCCGTACCGCCCTGGCTCAGTACCGTGAACTGGCTGCATTCGCCCAGTTCGCATCTGACCTGGACGAAGCCACCCGCAAGCAGCTCGAGCACGGTCAACGTGTAACCGAGCTGATGAAGCAGAAGCAATACGCTCCAATGTCCATCGCGGACATGGCGCTGTCGCTGTATGCCGCTGAGCGTGGGTTCCTGACCGACGTTGAAATCGCCAAGGTTGGCAGCTTCGAACAAGCGCTGATCGCCTACTTCAACCGTGATCACGCCGATTTGATGGCCAAGATCAACGTGAAGGGTGACTTCAACGACGAAATCGATTCGGGCATCAAAGCCGGTATCGAGAAGTTCAAGGCCACCCAAACCTGGTAAGCCGCGGCGGGGGCTTCGGCCCCCGCTTGCTAACCTGATAGGTGATACATGGCAGGCGCAAAAGAGATTCGCAGTAAGATTGCGAGCATCAAAAGCACGCAAAAGATTACCAGCGCCATGGAAAAAGTGGCGGTCAGCAAAATGCGCAGGGCTCAAATGCGCATGGCTGCTAGCCGTCCCTATGCGGAGCGTATCCGCCAGGTGATCGGTCATCTGGCCAACGCCAACCCGGAATACCGCCACCCGTTCATGATCGAACGTGCCGTAAAGCGCGTCGGTTATATCGTGGTGAGCAGTGACCGTGGTCTGTGCGGTGGCTTGAATACCAACCTGTTCAAGGCCCTGGTCAAGGACATGAACGCCAATCGCGAGCAGGGTGTTGAAATCGACCTGTGCGTGATCGGTAGCAAGGGTGCGACTTTCTTCCGCATCTTTGGCGGCAACGTGGTAGCTGCAATCAGCCATCTGGGCGAAGAACCGTCGATCAATGATCTGATCGGTTCCGTCAAGGTCATGCTGGACGCCTACCTGGATGGCCGTATCGACCGCCTTTCGGTGGTATCGAACAAGTTCATCAATACCATGACGCAAAGTCCGACGGTCGAGCAGTTGGTACCGTTGGTGGCAACCCCGGATCAAGAACTCAAGCACCACTGGGACTACCTCTACGAACCCGATGCCAAAGAGCTGCTGGACGGCTTGATGGTGCGTTACGTGGAGTCGCAGGTCTACCAGGCGGTGGTCGAGAACAACGCGGCCGAACAGGCTGCCCGGATGATCGCCATGAAAAACGCCACAGACAACGCCGGTGACCTGATCAGCGACCTCCAGCTGATCTACAACAAGGCGCGTCAGGCTGCGATCACCCAGGAGATCTCGGAAATCGTCGGCGGCGCTGCCGCGGTTTAACGGTTCAAAAATTCAGAGGATCCAGCTATGAGTAGCGGACGTATCGTTCAGATCATCGGCGCCGTCATCGACGTGGAATTCCCACGTGACGGCGTACCGAGTGTTTACAACGCGCTGAAAGTTCAAGGCGCGGAAACCACCCTGGAAGTTCAGCAGCAGCTGGGCGACGGCGTGGTTCGTACTATTGCGATGGGCTCGACCGAAGGCTTGAAGCGCGGTCTGGCTGTAGTCGACAGCGGCGCTGCCATCTCTGTCCCGGTCGGTAAAGCGACTCTGGGCCGGATCATGGACGTGCTCGGCAACCCGATCGACGAAGCTGGCCCGATCGGCGAAGAAGAGCGTTGGGGTATTCACCGCGACGCACCTTCCTTCGCTGACCAGGCAGGCGGCAACGACCTGCTCGAAACCGGCATCAAGGTTATCGACCTGGTTTGCCCGTTCGCCAAGGGTGGTAAGGTTGGTCTGTTCGGTGGTGCCGGTGTCGGCAAGACCGTAAACATGATGGAACTGATCCGTAACATCGCCATCGAGCACAGCGGTTATTCCGTGTTCGCCGGTGTGGGTGAGCGTACTCGTGAGGGTAACGACTTCTACCACGAGATGAAGGACTCCAACGTTCTCGACAAAGTAGCCTTGGTCTACGGTCAGATGAACGAGCCACCAGGCAACCGTCTGCGCGTAGCGCTGACCGGCCTGACCATGGCCGAGAAGTTCCGTGACGAAGGTAACGACGTTCTGCTGTTCGTCGACAACATCTATCGTTACACCTTGGCCGGTACTGAAGTATCCGCACTGCTGGGCCGTATGCCTTCGGCAGTAGGTTACCAGCCGACCCTGGCTGAAGAGATGGGCGTACTGCAAGAGCGCATCACTTCGACCAAGGAAGGTTCGATCACCTCGATCCAGGCCGTATACGTGCCTGCGGACGACTTGACCGACCCGTCGCCAGCGACCACCTTCGCCCACTTGGACGCCACCGTCGTTCTGTCCCGTGACATCGCCTCCCTGGGTATCTACCCAGCGGTCGATCCACTCGACTCGACTTCGCGCCAGCTGGATCCGAACGTGATCGGCAACGAGCACTACGATACCGCTCGCGGCGTTCAGTACGTGCTGCAGCGCTACAAAGAGCTGAAGGACATCATTGCGATTCTGGGTATGGACGAACTGTCCGAAACAGACAAGCAGCTGGTATCCCGCGCTCGTAAGATTCAGCGCTTCTTGTCCCAGCCGTTCTTCGTGGCCGAAGTCTTCACCGGTTCTCCAGGCAAATACGTTTCCCTGAAAGACACCATCGCAGGCTTCAGCGGCATCCTCAAAGGTGACTACGACCACCTGCCAGAACAAGCGTTCTACATGGTCGGCAGCATCGAAGAAGCTGTTGAGAAAGCCAAGAAACTGTAATCCCGGTGCCCCGCAAGGGGCGCCAATCAGGTTGAGGCAAGCAGATGGCTATGACAGTCCATTGCGATATCGTCAGCGCAGAAGGAGAGATTTTCTCCGGTCTGGTCGAGATGGTAGTTGCGCACGGTAACCTGGGTGATCTTGGTATCGCTCCGGGCCACGCGCCGCTGATCACCAATCTCAAGCCAGGCCCGATCACGCTGACCAAGCAGGGTGGCACCCAAGAGGTGTTCTACATCTCTGGTGGTTTCCTCGAGGTCCAGCCGAACATGGTCAAGGTGCTTGCCGATACCGTGCAACGTGCTGGCGACCTGGACGAAGCTCAGGCCCAAGCAGCCCTCAAGGCTGCCGAGAACGCCCTGAACAGCAAAAGCGCTGATTTCGACTACGGCGCTGCTGCCGCGCGTCTGGCCGAGGCCGCAGCTCAGCTGCGTACCGTCCAACAGATGCGCAAAGGGAAGTAATCGGCCCAGGCCGACGCTTCCGTTGCGATTGAGTAAAAGGGTAGCCTCGGCTACCCTTTTTCTTTTTCCGAAATTTCTCTTCGGTCACAGCGCTGACCGCCCCGGATTGGTAGCCAGTCAATGTCACTCGATATCGTTATTCTCGCCGCAGGCCAAGGCACCCGCATGCGTTCGGCACTGCCTAAAGTGCTGCACCCGGTTGCTGGCAATTCCATGCTCGGCCATGTTATCCACAGCGCGCGCGAGCTTAAGCCGCAAGGCATTCATGTGGTGATCGGCCACGGTGCCGAGCTGGTCCGTGAACGCCTGGCAGCAGACGACCTCAACTTCGTCCTGCAGGACAAGCAACTGGGCACCGGCCATGCCGTCGCTCAAGCCATCCCGGCGCTGACCGCTGACACCGTGCTGGTGCTGTACGGCGATGTGCCGCTGATTGAAGTGGAAACCCTGCAGCGCCTGCTGGCCCAGGTCAGCCCACAGCAATTGGGCCTGCTCACCGTCAACCTGGAAGACCCGACCGGCTATGGCCGCATCGTCCGCGATGCTCAGGGCCAGGTTGCCGCGATCGTCGAACACAAGGATGCCAGCGAGGCACAGAAGGCGATCACCGAGGGCAACACCGGAATCCTGGCGATGCCGGCTGCGCGCCTGAGCGACTGGATGAGTCGTTTGTCCAACAACAATGCCCAGGGCGAGTACTACCTCACCGACGTCATTGCCATGGCTGTGGCAGACGGCCTGGTGGTCGCTACCGAGCAGCCGCACGATGCCATGGAAGTGCAGGGCGCCAACGACCGCCGCCAGCTGTCCGAGCTCGAGCGTCATTACCAACTGCGCGAAGGTCGCCGCCTGATGGCGCTGGGCGTGACCCTGCGTGATCCGGCCCGCTTCGATGTGCGCGGCGAGGTGACGGTCGGCCGTGATGTACTGATCGACGTCAACGTGATTCTCGAAGGCAAGGTGGTGATCGAGGATGACGTGCAGATCGGCCCCAACTGTGTGATCAAGAACAGCACCTTGCGCAAGGGTGCTGTGGTCAAGGCCAACAGCCATATCGAAGGTGCGGTGCTGGGCGAGGGCAGCGATGCTGGCCCGTTTGCGCGCCTGCGCCCGGGCAGCGTGCTGGATGCCAAAGCGCATGTGGGTAACTTTGTCGAGCTGAAGAACGCTCATCTGGGCGAGGGTGCCAAAGTCGGTCACCTGACCTACCTGGGCGATGCTGAGGTCGGTGCACGCACCAATATTGGCGCCGGCACCATCACCTGCAACTACGATGGCGCCAACAAATTCAAGACAGTGCTGGGCGCGGACGTCTTTATCGGTTCGAACAACTCGCTGGTCGCGCCTGTGGATATCCTGGACGGCGCCACTACTGCGGCCGGTTCGACCATCAATCAAAACGTCGAGGCCGGTCAGCTGGCAGTCGCGCGTAGCCGTCAGCGCAATATCGACGGCTGGAAGCGCCCTGTGAAAATCACCAAGAACTGATTTATCCACAGCCGTTAATCAGAAAGCCGACTTATGTGAGTAAGTCGGCTTTCTTATTTCAGCAGGTGACATCCGTTTCAAAAGTTACCCACAGGCGCATGAGCGCTTGACGAAGACGCCGAGTTAGGTTTTGATTGGGCTACTTATCTTTCGGATCGAAACTTAATCTGTCATGTCGAAACGAAACACCCCCCAGCGCCGTCATAACATCCTTGCCCTGCTCAGCGAGCAAGGCGAGGTGAGTGTGGATAACCTGGCCAAGCGTTTCGAAACCTCCGAGGTGACCATTCGCAAGGATCTGGCTGCGCTCGAGAGCAATGGCCTGCTGCTGCGTCGCTACGGCGGCGCGGTACCGGTACCGCAGGAGCTGCTGGCCGAAACTGTGCAACCCGTATCCCTGTACAAGCAGGCCATCGCTCGCGCCGCCGTGGAGCGGATCCGCGAGCACGCCCGGATCATCATCGACAGCGGCAGTACCACCGCCGCCATGATCCCCGAGCTGGGCCGCCAGCCCGGCCTGGTGTTGATGACCAACTCGCTCAACGTAGCCCGCGCCATCAGTGACCTTGAACACGAGCCGGTGCTGTTGATGACCGGAGGCACCTGGGACCCGCATTCGGAGTCGTTCCAGGGCCAGGTCGCCGAGCAGGTACTGCGCTCGTACGATTTCGACCAGTTGTTCATCGGCGCCGATGGAATCGACCTGCAGCGTGGCACCACCACCTTCAACGAGCTGCTCGGTTTGAGCCGCGTGATGGCCGAAGTTGCCCGCGAAGTGATCGTGATGGTCGAGTCGGACAAGGTCGGACGCAAGATCCCTAACCTGGAGCTGCCGTGGAGCAGCATCAGTACCCTTATTACAGACGAGCGCCTGCCCATGGCGGCGCGCGAAGCATTCAAAGCCCGCGGCATTAACCTGATCTGCGCCGCGATCAGCCAGGAGCAATAATATGTGTGGAATCGTTGGTGCCGTTGCTGAACGTAATATCACGACCATTCTGATCGAAGGCCTCAAGCGCCTCGAGTACCGTGGCTACGACAGCGCTGGCTTGGCTGTGCTGACCGAGAACGGCGCGCTGCAACGCCGCCGCCGCATCGGCAAGGTCAGCGAGCTGGATGCCGCCGTCGCCGCCGAGCCCCTTGCCGGCAAGCTGGGCATTGCCCACACCCGCTGGGCCACCCACGGCGCGCCGACCGAGCAGAATGCCCACCCGCATTTCTCCAGCGATGAACTGGCGGTGGTGCACAACGGCATCATCGAAAACCACGAAGAGCTGCGCGAAGAGCTCAAAAGCCTGGGTTACGTATTTGCCTCGCAGACCGACACCGAAGTCATCGTCCACCTGATTCATCACACCCTCAAAAGCACACCAGACCTGGCCGATGCCCTCAAGGCGGCGGTCAAGCGCCTGCATGGTGCCTACGGCCTGGCGCTGATCAGCATCAAGCAGCCGGACCGCCTGGTCGCCGCACGCAGCGGCAGCCCGCTGGTGATCGGCCTCGGCCACGGCGAAAACTTCCTCGCCTCCGACCAGTTGGCCCTGCGCCAGGTCACCGACCGCTTCATGTACCTGGAGGAGGGCGACATCGCCGAAATCCGCCGCGACCAGATCACCATCTGGGACCAGGCCGGCGCACAGGTGCAACGCGAAACCGTGCAGTACCACGAAGGCGCTGAAGCAGCCGACAAAGGCACTTATCGCCACTTCATGCTCAAGGAAATCCACGAGCAGCCAGCGGTGGTGCAGCGCACTCTCGAAGGCCGCCTGGGCGGTGACCATGTGCTGGTGCAAGCCTTCGGTCCACAAGCTGCCGAGCTGTTCGCCAAAGTACGCAATGTGCAGATCGTTGCCTGCGGCACCAGCTACCACGCCGGTATGGTCGCCCGTTACTGGCTGGAAAGCCTGGCCGGCATCCCTTGCCAGGTCGAAGTCGCCAGCGAGTTCCGCTACCGCAAGGTCGTAGTGCAGCCAGACACCCTGTTCGTGTCGATTTCCCAGTCGGGCGAAACTGCCGACACCTTGGCCGCCCTGCGCAACGCCAAGGAGCTCGGCTTCCTTGGCAGCCTGGCCATCTGCAACGTCGGCATCAGCTCGCTGGTGCGCGAGTCCGACCTGACCTTGCTGACCCTGGCTGGCCCGGAAATCGGCGTTGCCTCGACCAAGGCCTTCACCACCCAGCTGGTCTCGCTGATGCTGCTCACCCTGGCCCTCGGCCGCGTACGTGGCACCCTCGAAGCCGGTGTAGAAGCAGAGCTGGTCGAAGAGCTGCGCCGCCTGCCGACTCGCCTGGGCGAAGCGCTGGCGATGGACGGCGTGGTCGAGAAGATCGCCGAGCTGTTCGCCGACAAGCACCACACCCTGTTCCTCGGCCGCGGCGCGCAGTACCCGGTAGCCATGGAAGGTGCGCTCAAGCTCAAGGAAATCTCCTACATCCACGCTGAAGCCTACCCAGCTGGCGAGCTCAAGCACGGCCCGCTGGCGCTGGTAGACGCCGACATGCCGGTAGTCACCGTCGCGCCGAACAACGAACTGCTGGAGAAGCTCAAGTCTAACCTGCAGGAAGTCCGCGCCCGCGGTGGTGAGCTGGTGGTGTTTGCCGATGAGCACGCCGGCATGAGCAATGCAGAAGGCATTCACGTGATCAACGTGCCGCACATCGCCGACGCGCTGGCGCCGATTCTCTACACCATCCCGCTGCAGTTACTGTCGTACTACGTGGCGGTGTTGAAGGGGACTGATGTCGACCAGCCGCGGAACTTGGCTAAGTCGGTTACGGTGGAGTGATGTGAAGCTGGGAGGGCGGTTGGTTGGCCATGCAATATGGCTGACGCGAGATAAACGCCCTCCCGGATACACCACTCGGCCGCGATCCAGAGTAGATCTGTACGCCGCCAGCGGATAGTTAGTGGGAACACAACCGGGGCAACAAGGCTGCTCCGGTTGCGATTGGCTCGCAGCCTGATCCCTTGCCTTCATCGCTACAACCGCGGGCATGTTGCCGCCAACACCGATATCACCGCCATCCTCAGCCCCTAACTGTGATATGCCGGCTACTTGGCTTTCCCCAGCGCTCACTCATCTATTCGAAAATTCAGCAGTTGCTGCTTGAATGTGGAGAACGATCGTTCTACATTTAATCCATGGGCAGACCAACGATAGATCATCGAGACCAGATCCTCGCAACCGCCGAGAAACTCATTTACCAGAACGGTATTCATGCCACAGGCATGGATCTACTGGTGAAGACCTCTGGCGTGTCCCGCAAGGGCATCTACAACCATTTCGCTACCAAGGATGAGGTGGCCGCTGCGGCGCTGAGTGCGCGCGATGTGCGATGGATGCAATGGTTTAGAACAGAGTGCGACAAAGCGTCTACGCCGTATGACCGTGTGCTTACTATGTTCTCTGTTTTGAAGGGCTGGTTCGAATCCGAGGGTTTTTGTGGCTGTGCCTTCATCAATACAGCAGGCGAGGTTGGGAATCCCGATGATCCCATCCGCCAGCTCGCAAAGCTGCACAAGCAAAAGCTCCTGGACTACACGCTTGAACTGACCGAGCAATTGAACACCGAGCAACCGTTGGTGTTAGCCAGGCAGTTACTGGTGTTGATGGAAGGCGCAATCACCATGGCGCGAGTTATGGGTGATTATCACGCTGCTGATGATGCAAAGGACGTTGCGCGGATGTTGCTGAAAGAGTTCACGCCCTAACGCTTGAGCTGCAGAGAAACAACTCAAACTTATCTATCCTGCTCGACTGGAGTCACGACCATGTCCAATGCCCAAACTCGTCCGCCACTTCCTCCTTTCACTCGCGAAACAGCGATTGAAAAAGTTCGACTGGCTGAAGACGGTTGGAACAGCCGGGATGCCGAGAAAGTCTCGCTCGCCTACACGCTGGATACCAAATGGCGTAACCGTGTTGAATTTGCCGCCAATCGCGAAGAAGCCAAAGGCTTTCTCACCCGCAAGTGGAAAAAAGAACTCGATTATCGCCTGATCAAGGAGCTCTGGGCCTTTACCGATAATCGCATCGCCGTTCGCTACGCGTATGAGTGGCATGATGACTCAGGTAACTGGTTCCGCTCCTACGGTAACGAGAACTGGGAGTTCGAATCGGATGGCCTGATGCATCGTCGTTTCGCCAGCATTAACGACATGCCTATCAAGGAAAGCGAGCGCAAGTTCCACTGGCCACTGGGCCGCCGCCCGGATGATCACCCAGGCCTGACCGAGCTTGGCCTGTAAAGCATCTAAACTTCCCGGCGTTGCAGCCGGAATTCCTTCGGCGTCAGCCCGGTAGCCCGCTTGAAGAAGCGCGAAAAGTAAGCCTGTTCGGCAAAGCCCAGACTGTCGGCCACCTGGCCGATGGTCATTGAGGTGTAGACCAGGTTGCGCTTGGCCTCGAGGATTACCCGCTGGTTGACCAGTTGCAGCGCAGACTGGCCGGCAAGTTGCCGACACAGCGCATTGAGGTGGGCAGTGCTGACGCCGATCTGCCGGGCGTAGTCATCAATCTGCTGGTGTTCACGGAAGTGCTTTTCTATCAGCTGCGCCAGATGATCAAGGTGCTGCATCCCGCGCTCACGGGGTTTCGCGATGTGCTGAGCACGCTCGCGAGCACGCCGTGAGATCCATACCAGCAGGGCACACAGCAGCGACTGCAACATCAAGTCGCGCTCCGGTCGGCGCAATACGTATTCCTCGGTCAACTGGGCGAACAACTGCTCCAGGTAGGCTCGGTCTTCGCCAGCCAGGTAGCAGTGTGCCTCAGCCATTGGCTTGCCTTCGAGCAGCGGCGCAAAGCGGTCGAGTACCGGCTTGGCCAGGCTGATCACATAGCCTTGGATGTCCTCGGAAAAGCGAAACCCGTGAATGCTCATCACCGGAACGATCTGTAAGGCACCACCGCTCACTTGCTGTTCGACATCTTCGACCAGGACTCGGGCCTGCCCAGCCTGCACGTAGAGCAATTGCGCCAGATCGCCGTGGCGGTGGGTCTTGATTTCCCAGTCATGCAGACGACTGCGCTCAGGAATCGACTCGCAGTGGATCAGATCTGGCGTCGGCCAGGACGTCTCGCCGTAGAGCTTGAACACCGGGATACCATTCACGTTCGCCATTGCCGATATCCGCAGATCCTCGAAAAGTCCTAAAAATAAAGCAGAAAGTGCCTTCTTATGGAACCTCTATCTGCGAAAAATACAGAACGACTAATCGTAACCCTGAGCCCCGGCTCATGAGGATAAGAACAATGAAGACTCAAATTGCCATTATCGGGGCGGGTCCGTCTGGACTGCTGCTCGGCCAACTGCTGCAAAACGCCGGTATCGACAACGTGATCATCGAGCGCCAGAGCCCTGACTATGTCCTCGGCCGGATCCGCGCCGGCGTGCTTGAGCAAGGTATGGTTGATCTGCTGCGCGAGGCGGGTGTTTGTGCACGGATGGATCAGGAAGGGCTGGTGCACGATGGTTTCGAGCTGGCCTTCAATGGTCGTGTCGAGCACATCAACCTGCGCGAACTGACTGGCGGCAAGACCGTGATGATCTATGGCCAGACCGAGGTCACCCGCGATCTCATGCAGGCTCGCCGGCACAGTGGTGCGCCTACCTACTACGACGCCAGCGATGTGCAACTGCACGAGTTGAAGGGCGACAAGCCTTACGTCACGTTCATCCAGGACGGTAACCAGGTGCGCATCGACTGCGACCTGATCGCCGGCTGCGATGGCTATCACGGCGTTTCCCGCAAATCGATCCCGGACGGCGTGCTCAAGGAATTTGAGCGGGTGTATCCGTTCGGTTGGCTGGGCGTTCTGGCCGATACGCCGCCGGTCAACGAAGAACTGATATACGCCAGCCACGAGCGCGGCTTTGCCCTGTGCAGCATGCGCTCGCCCACGCGCACTCGTTACTACGTGCAGGTCGCCAGCGATGAAAAGGTCGAGGACTGGTCGGATCAGCGCTTCTGGGACGAACTCAAGAGCCGTTTGCCCGAAGCCGTTGCCGCCAAGCTGATTACAGGCCCCTCCATCGAGAAAAGCATCGCGCCGCTGCGCAGCTTCGTGGTCGAGCCAATGCAGTATGGCCACCTGTTCCTGGTCGGGGATGCCGCCCACATCGTCCCGCCTACCGGCGCCAAGGGCTTGAACCTGGCCGCCAGCGACGTCAGCACCCTTTACCGAATCCTGCTCAAGTACTACCACGAAGGCCGCCAGGACCTGCTCGAGCGTTACTCGCAGATCTGCCTGCGCCGAGTCTGGAAGGCCGAACGCTTCTCTTGGTGGATGACCTCGGTGTTGCATCAATTCCCCGGCACCGACGCCTTCAGCCAACGCATGCAGCAGACCGAACTGGAATACTTCGTGAGCTCGGAAGCCGGGCGTAAAACGATTGCGGAGAACTATGTTGGCTTGCCGTACGAGGCGGTGGAGTGAATGATGGGCGCCACTCCTATACCCTCGGCAATCCAGCCAGCCATTGCAGCGGAACCCTGACATGCACGGGATGACCCCAGAAGTATTAGCCGATCTTGCTCCCGAAGGAACGCTGCGAGTTGCGATCAACTACGGCAATCCGGTCCTCGCCCAGCAGGGCGCTGATGGCACACCCTTGGGCGTGTCCGTTGCCTTGGCCAAAGCGCTGGCCGCTGAACTCGGTGTCGAATTGCAGATAACCGGCTTCGACGCCGCCGGCAAGGTGTTTGCGGCGTTGGACCAAGACCTGTGGCGTGTCGCGTTCCTGGCGATCGAGCCGGTGCGGGCCGCTCAGATCGATTTCACCGAGCCCTATGTGCTCATCGAAGGTACTTATCTAGTCAAGCGTGATTCAGCCTGGCAGCACGTGGACGAGCTCGATCAGGCTCAAACCCGTATCGCTGTGAGCAAGGGCGCGGCCTATGATCTGTATCTGTCCCGTACCCTGCAGCATGCGCAGTTGGAGCGTGCAGACACGTCCCCTGCCGCCGTGGATCTGTTCATCGCCAATGGGCTGGATGCCGCGGCAGGGGTGCGTCAGCCGCTGGAGCAGTTTGCCTTGGGTAACCCTGAGTACCGGGTAATGGACGGCGCGTTTACCGCTATTCGCCAGGCCATGGCAGTGCCACGCGGCAGGGATGCCGGCGCTGCATACGTTCGCGGGTTCATCGAGCGATGCCTGGCGCAAGGCTTTGTTCGTGGGGCGTTGTTGGCGAGCGGTCAGGCCGACGTCAGCGCGCCTCGCTGACCCTGGCCGACCAGCGTCAGCTCCCTGGCTGAGTAGCTGTACTACCCTGTTGCGAAGACGTCCGAACTTCACACGGGGGACTCTTCATGCAAGCGCAACTTCCACCCGCACTGCAGCAGCTGCATTTACCCTTGCGTCTCAAGCTTTGGGATGGCAATCAGTTCGATCTGGGGCCTAGCCCTCAGGTCACCATCCTGATCAAGGAACCGCAACTGATCAGCCAGCTCAGCCACCCCAGCATGGGTGAGCTGGGCACTGCGTTCGTTGAAGGCAAGCTGGAGTTGGAAGGCGACATCGGCGAGGCGATCCGGGTCTGCGATGAGCTCAGCGATGCCTTGCTGGTGGGGCAGCAGGACACCGCACCGGTACGCTCCGCGCACGACAAGCACACCGATGCGCAGGCCATCTCCTACCACTACGATGTGTCTAATGAGTTCTACCAGCTGTGGCTGGACCAGGACATGGCCTACTCGTGCGCCTACTTCAAGGAGCCGGACAACACCCTCGATCAGGCCCAGCAAGACAAGTTCGACCACCTGTGTCGCAAGCTACGCCTGCAGCAGGACGACTACCTGCTGGACGTCGGCTGTGGCTGGGGCGGGCTGGCGCGCTTCGCTGCGCGTGAGTATGGCGCCAAGGTGTTCGGCATCACCTTGAGCAAGGAGCAGCTCAGGCTGGCGCGCCAGCGGGTCAAGGAGGAGGGGCTGACCAAGCGGGTCGATCTGCAGATCCTCGACTATCGCGATCTGCCGCAGGACGGACGCTTCGACAAGGTGGTCAGTGTCGGTATGTTCGAGCATGTCGGCCATGCCAACCTCGACCTGTATTGCCAGACGTTGTTCGGCGCCGTGCGTGAGGGTGGGGTGGTGATGAATCATGGCATCACGGCGCGGCATGTGGATGGCCGACCGGTGGGCAGAGGGGCGGGCGCGTTCATCGACCGTTACGTGTTCCCCAATGGCGAGCTGCCGCACCTGTCAATGATCAGTAGCAGCATCTGCACCGCCGGGCTCGAGGTGGTGGATGTCGAGAGCCTGCGCTTGCATTACGCGAGGACCCTGCATCAGTGGAGTGAAAACCTCGAGCACCAGCTGCACCGGGCAGCGGCGATAGTGCCGGCCAAGACTCTGCGTATCTGGCGGCTGTATCTGGCGGGGTGTGCCTATGCTTTCAGCAAGGGCTGGATCAACCTGCACCAGATCCTCGCGGTCAAACCCTATGCCGATGGCCACCACGATCTGCCATGGACGCGCGAAGATCTGTATCGCTGAGCGCCCTCAGAGCACCGGAGATATCAGCCGAGCGATACGCATCCCAAGCTGTTGCAGGCGATGGGTATCGCGGCTGTCCTCGGCAGTGATCTCCTTGGCGTGGGAGAAGTCCTCCTGCAACATCGCCTCGACCTGATCGGCAAACGCCCGGTCAACGGTCAGCAGGGTGATTTCGAAATTCAGCCGGAACGAGCGGTTGTCCAGGTTGGCGCTGCCAATGGCGCTGACCTCATCGTCAACCAACACCACCTTCTGATGCAGGAAGCCTGGCTGGTAGCGGAACATGCGTACGCCGGCGCGCACCGCTTCGAAGGCAAACAGGCTGGAAGCAGCGTAGACCACGCGGTGGTCCGGTCGCGCCGGAATCAGCACGCGCACGTCCACGCCGCGCATCACAGCCAGGCGCAATGCGGCAAACACGGCCTCGTCGGGGATGAAGTAGGGCGTGGTTATCCACACCCGGTGCACCGCCGAATGGATAGCCTCGACGAAGAACAGCGAGCAGGTTTCCTGGGGATCAGCCGGGCCGCTCGCCAGCAGCTGGCAGAGCACGCCGTTGTCCGGGTAGTTGTCCTGCAGAATCAGCGGCGACAGCTCGCGCGTTGCCCAGTACCAGTCCTCGGCAAATGACTCCTGCAGGCAGGCCACGGCCGGGCCGTTGATCTGGACATGGGTATCGCGCCAAGGGGACAGCTGCGGGTTGCCGCCCAGGTATTCATCGCCGACGTTATGCCCACCGATAAAGCCGACTTCACCATCGGCCACGACGATCTTGCGGTGGTTGCGGAAGTTGACCTGAAAGCGGTTGAACCAGCCGCCACGGGTGGCGAAAGCCTTTACTTGCACACCGCCATCGCGCAGCGCCTTCACGTAGCTGGCAGGCAGCGTGTGGCTGCCGATGCGGTCGTAGAGGACGAAAACCTGCACACCCTCGCCAGCCTTGCGCAGCAGCAACTGCTGTAGCTCGCGGCCGATGATGTCGTCGTGGATGATGAAAAACTGGACCAGCACCGCTTGCCGCGCTTTGTCGATCGCAGCAAAGATCGCGTCAAAGGTAGCCCGGCCATTGATCAGCAGCTTGACCTGGTTGTTCGCCAGGCACGGCATGCGACCCAGCTTGGGCATGGCGCGCAGGGCCTTGTAACTGTCCGACTCGCGCGCCGCCAATGCTTCTTCAACCCATGGCCGCCAGTTCAGGTTGGCCATCGCCACGTGCATTTCCTGGTTGGCCTGACGGCGCGCCTTGATATAGGCGTTGAACGAGCGGGCGCCGAAGACTAGATAAGGGATCAATGCCAGATATGGGATGAACAGCAATGGCATCGCCCAAGCAATTGCGCCCTGGGCAGTGCGCACGGTGAGCACGGCATGCAGAGCAGCTACCATCCCCAATAAATGAGTGAAGCCAATCACGTAACCGAAGAAATAGGGGCTGTGGTAATCCATGTGCATCCTGCTTGCTGAGAACACTACTGATAACAGACCACGGGTCTAGTGTAGCGTGCAACCGACTGACAAATTTGACGTCTAAGCTGAGTCCGGCCAGTTGCCCGGTTATGCCAAGGAGCATTTATTGATGAACATCCGCCTGCCCCTGTTCGCCCTGGTCGTGGGTCTGACCAGCCCGTTGGTCCACGCACAAATGCTCCAGCCTGGGCTGTGGGAGCTGACCACCAGCGACATGCAGGTCGATGGCAAAGCGCTGCCCGACATGGGCTTCATGCTTGGTCAGCTGAAGAACCTGCCGCCTGAGCAACGGGCGATGATGGAAGGCGTGCTGGCTAAGCAAGGTATTACCGTTGGTGGCAATGGCGTGCGCTCGTGCCTGACACCGGAGCAGGTCAAGACCGACGATATTCCGCTGCAGGACCCCAAGTCCGGTTGCACCCAGAAGATCACTGACCGCACCGGCAAGGTCTGGAAGTTTGAATTCAGCTGCCCGAAAGCGCAGGGTCAGGGTGAAGCGACGTTCCTCAGTGACCGCGAATTCACCACCAAGGTCAACGGCACCTTCAATGCTTCGGGTGTGGAACAGAAGGGCAGCATGAATACCCGCGCGCTGTGGCTGGGTAGCGACTGTGGCACGGTCAAGCCACGGGTGGGCGGCTAAGCGCTATTGTTGCAACCGGCTGCCCCAGCAGCCGGTTGCTGTTTCACCAGCGCCATTCGCTGACGGCTACCGCATCGTGCGCATGCAGGCTCTCTGCGTGCTCGACCTTTACGCTGAATCCATTTGCCCAAGGCAGCGCCTGCATCGCTACATGCAGGCGGCGGGCAGCATCTTCGCAGAACATCAGGTTCTGCCCATTGGCTAAAGCAAAGGCCTGCTCATCGGCGCGCTTCACTGCTGTCTGCACCGCAGTGCCCAGTGCTGCCTCCGTGCTATCTATCAGCACTCTGAAAGGCATTGTGTCGTCGCTCGTGGCTAACCTCACCTTGATGTGTGCTTCGCTGCGCTGGCTGTGCGGTGTGGCGACGATGCCTTCACTGCTGCCGAGCCAGGCAAGCACTGCCTCTTGCTCCAGTTCCACACCAGCGAAATCATCCAGGAACTGCTGCTGAATGAGCTGACGCGCCAGCGCAGCGGAACATGGGCATGTCGAGGAATAGGCAATCCGCACAAATAGTTCCACGTGGAACATTTCGTTTTTGATCGACGCATCAACGGTTATTGGATAGCTCTTCCAGCCGGCTAGCGAGCTGATCAACGCAGGTCGATTGACCAGATAATCAAAACTCAGACTGCAATGAGCGGCTGTAGACAGGCCTTCGTGGGTGTCGAGGAACTCGCTGAGCAGGCGGCGCAAGACAAGAGGCGACAGTTCGTCCTGCTCAAGGCTTTGCAATGCCAGGTACAAGCGCGACATGTGGATACCGCGCGAGCGTCCATCAACCAGATTGACACCTGCGCTGGCGCGAGCACTCACCCGGTGCCCCTCGATGGTCACGGGCAGCGCGATGCCTTGCATGCCGACCCAATCCAGCGGCAGGGCCTGTGCGTCCATCTGTGCAGCAATATCGGGCAGGATCATGGGTGGCTTCCGGGAGAGATTATTCGCAGGACGGGTTGGCCAAATTGTATTGTTATAATATAACATTAAGCAAATGCATCGTTTCGAATGCGTTCGCCTGATGAGGTTTGCCATGTCCACCCGTCTCCCCGTCACCGTGCTGTCTGGCTTTCTTGGCGCAGGCAAAAGCACCTTGCTCAATCATGTGCTGCGCAACCGCGATAACCTGCGCGTCGCCGTCATCGTCAACGACATGAGCGAAATCAACATCGATGCCAGCGAAGTACAGCGCAACGTCAGCCTCAACCGCGCCGAGGAAAAACTCATCGAGATGAGCAACGGCTGCATCTGCTGCACCCTGCGCGAAGACCTGCTCGAAGAAGTGGCCCGGCTGGCCGAGGACGGCCGCTTCGATTACCTGCTGATCGAGTCGACCGGCATCTCCGAACCGCTACCGGTCGCCGAGACCTTCACCTTCCGCGATGAACAAGGTCGGAGCCTGTCTGACCTGGCCCGGCTCGACACCATGGTGACCGTGGTTGACGGGTTGAATTTTCAGCACGACTTCCAGGCCGCAGATACCTTGGCCAGCCGCGGTGAGACGCTGGGCGAAGACGATGAGCGTTCGATCAGTGACCTTCTGATCGAGCAGATCGAGTTCGCCGATGTGCTGCTGCTGAGCAAGATCGACCTGATCGGCCAGGACCAGCGCAACGAGCTGATGGCGATCCTGCGTAGCCTCAATGCCCGCGCGCAAATCGTGCCGATGGTGATGGGCCAAGTGCCGCTGGCGCAGATTCTCGACACCGGGCTGTTCGACTTCGAGCAGGCAGCGCAGGCACCCGGCTGGCTGCAGGAGCTGCGCGGCGAGCACGTACCAGAGACCGAGGAATACGGCATCGCCGCAAGTTCCTGGCAGGCGCGTCGGCCACTGCACCCGCAGCGGTTCTTCGACTTTATCCACAAGCCATGGACCAACGGCCGACTGCTGCGCTCGAAAGGCTTCTTCTGGCTTGCCAGCAAGTATCAGGAGGCGGGTAGTTGGTCGCAGGCGGGCGGCATGATGCGCTACAGCTATGCGGGGCGCTGGTGGTGTTTTGTGCCGGAGGACCAGTGGCCGCAGGACGACGCCAGCAAGGCTGCGATCCTGGGTCACTGGAGTGAGGAAGCCGGTGATTGCCGTCAGGAACTGGTATTCATCGGGCAGAACATCGACTTTGCACAGTTATCCACAGCGCTGGATGCGTGCCTATTAACCGATGAGGAGATGGCCGCTGGTTCTGACGCGTGGCTGAAATATTCAGACCCGTTCGGCGCGTGGCATGAGGGTATGGCAGCGTAAAACGATGCCTGTGGATAACCTCACGATACGCAGGCTGGCCTTGACTGCCTGAGCGGGCGGGGCATAGTGGACGCTTCCGGTTACGGGGCCGCTTTGCCTCGCTGTGCGCAGATCCATCGACATGCTCAAGAACATCCCCACCCACATTGTTGCCGGCCCTCTAGGCGCCGGCAAGACCAGCCTGATTGGCCATTTGCTTGCGCAAAGGCCTGCCAATGAGCGCTGGGCAGTGCTGGTCAACGAGTTTGGTCAGATTGGCCTGGACGCTGCGCTGTTGCACCGTGACGAAGACGGCGTTGCCATCGCTGAGGTTGCCGGTGGCTGCTTGTGCTGCGTCAATGGCGTGCCGTTTCAGGTTGGGCTGGGTCGGCTGCTGCGCAAAGCTCGCCCGGACCGGCTGTTTATTGAGCCGTCCGGCCTGGGTCATCCGTTGCAGCTGTTGCAGCAGCTAAGCCAGGCGCCCTGGGCCGGCATACTGCAGTTGCAGCCACTGATGATGGTACTGGATGCGTCAGCATTGGTCAGGGGAGAGCGCTTGGCAGAGGCGCAGCAACAAGCGCTGGCGGCAGCGGAGCTGTTGATAATCAACAAGGCCGACGCTGTGGATAACCCTCAGCGGCTGGCGATAACCGCGCAGTTATCGGGCAAACCCGCTTTCTGGACCGAACAAGGACGGCTGACGATCGCAGAACTTTTACAGTTTTCCACAGGCCCGACGCATGCTTTGACGGTTGCGCCGTTGCCTGAGGACAACTATCTCCAGCCAGCCGCCTCGTTGTGGACAAGTAGCGACAAGCCATTGTTTGCCGCTAAAAAAGGCGAAGGTGGTTGGAGCTGTGGCTGGCGCTGGCATCCATCCCAATGCTTCGAACAAGGCCGCATCGAGCATTTTCTGAGCACCACGGCCTGGCTCAGAGCCAAAGGAGTTATCCACAGCACAACTGGCTGGCAGTCGTTCAACGGGCTAGCTGACGGCGCCTTGAGTTGGCAGCGCAGCGAATGGCGCAAGGATTCACGGCTGGAGCTGATCTTCGAGCAAGAGCAGCCTATAGCTGCGCTGCAGCAGGCCATGACCGACTGCCGTATTCAGCGCTGATCGTTGCTCCAGCGGTTGTGCTCCTGGCGCCACTGCTGCATCTCGATCACGTTGTCGCTGCGCGGCGCCGGTTTGATTTCGAACGGGTAGGGCGCCAGTTCGATCTGCATGGTGTGTGCACCAAACTGTGTGACCGTACCCGGATGGCGCTGCTCGCCCGTCACGGTGAACTCGAAGTTGTAGATCCGCGCCAGGCGCTTGCGGCCGTTGGCGTCGCGGACAAAGCCAATACGCTTGAGCGCTACGGCCTCGTCCAGCAGCTCCAGGTCGAGTTTGGCGCAATGCTGTTTGACCCGCTCGAGGGCTTTCTCGCGCAGCCCGTGGTTATGCCACAGCCAGGCGCCGCCGCTGGCCAGCAGCATCAGGAAGAAGAGGTTCTCCAGGGTCAACATTTGCATATGCTCCAAACAGGTAGATCCAGCTTAACTGCGTCCCTGGCCTGTCGTACAGGTGGCAATCGGGTTCATACTGCGCGACGTTCTTATCTTGAAATCAGTTTTGGAAACCTCTGCATGAAACGCACGCCGCACTTGCTCGCGATCCAATCCCATGTGGTCTTCGGCCACGCCGGAAACAGCGCCGCGGTGTTTCCCATGCAGCGCATAGGCGTGAATGTCTGGCCGCTGAACACGGTGCAGTTCTCCAACCATACTCAGTATGGCCAGTGGGCCGGAGAAGTGCTTGCTCCAGCGCAAATTCCTGCGTTGGTGGAAGGCATTGCCAACATCGGCGAGCTGGGCAACTGCGATGCGGTGTTGTCCGGGTATCTGGGCAGCGCCGAGCAGGGACGGGCGATTCTGGCAGGCGTCGAGCGGATCAAGGCGGTCAACCCAAAGGCGCTGTATCTGTGCGACCCGGTCATGGGCCATGCCGAGAAGGGCTGCAGCGTGCCGGCCGAGGTCAGCGAGTTCCTTCTGCAACAGGCCGCGGCCAGGGCCGATATTCTCTGCCCTAACCAGCTTGAGCTGGACAGCTTCAGCGGGCGCAAGGCGCAGTCGCTGGAAGATTGCGTGGCCATGGCGCGCAACCTGCTCGCCCGCGGGCCGCAGGTGGTGCTGGTCAAGCACCTGAGCTATCCCGGCCGCGCCGAAGATTCTTTCGAAATGCTGCTGGTAACCGGCGAAGACTGCTGGCACCTGCGCCGGCCGCTGCTGTGCTTCCCACGCCAGCCGGTTGGCGTCGGTGACCTCACCTCAGGGCTGTTCCTGGCTCGCGTGCTGCTGGGCGACAGCTGGCTGCAAGCGTTTGAATACACCGCAGCGGCTGTCCATGAGGTGCTGCTGGAAACCCAAGCCTGCGCCAGCTACGAACTGCAGCTGGTGCGAGCCCAGGATCGCATTGCCCATCCGCGGGTGCGTTTCGAAGCGCAGCGCCTGAGCGTTTAAATCGAGTCGGTTTTCAGGTCCTGGTAGCGTTTTTCCAGCTCCTGACGAATCTGCCGGCGCTGTTTTCCTTGGAGGAAGCGGCGTTTTTCTTCGCTGCTTTGCGGCAGGCGCGCCGGGACCGGGACTGGCCGGCGATTGTCATCCACCGCCACCATGGTGAAGAAGCAGCTGTTGGAGTGGCGAACGGAGCGCTCACGAATGTTCTCGGTCACCACTTTGATGCCGACTTCCATCGACGTATTGCCGGTGTAGTTGACCGATGCCATGAACGTCACCAGCTCACCGACATGCACAGGCTCGCGGAACACTACCTGATCGACCGACAGGGTCACTACATACGTCCCCGCATAACGGCTGGCGCACGCATAGGCCACCTCGTCGAGGTATTTGAGCAAGGTGCCGCCGTGTACGTTGCCGGAGAAGTTGGCCATGTCCGGGGTCATCAGGACGGTCATAGTCAGCTGGGCGTTTCCAGGTTCCATAGAGTGCTCACGGTGAGGTTGCGCTGAATCGGGGCCGGTATCTGCAGACACTTCTTGGTACCCCTGTTGAATTTCCGATCTAGATACGGGACGCCGCAGAGCGCTCCGTCGTCACGCGCATGGGCCGTCAGCGGTGTTGTGCACCACACCCGGGCAGCGGTCAGAGCTCACATCACAAAACGTGCAGCAGCACATCAACCGATCTGTTTCTGCATATTGCGCAGACGTTTTGCGTCCGGGCGCGATGGTAACCTGAGTCGGCCCATGCAACATGGGCTTTCCCGCTTTAATCACAGTATGTACTTGCTGCCCGCTCAGGCTCGCCTCAGCGGAGGAGCGGTCTGCTCTGGCACCGTGAACAAGGAGTAGCACGCCATGCATGCCATAAGCTTCATCCAGGATCTTGCCGTAATCATGTTGGTGGCGGGCGTGGTCACCATCCTCTTTCATCGGTTGAAACAGCCGGTGGTCCTGGGTTACATCGTTGCCGGCTTTATCATCGGCCCGCACACCCCACCATTTGGCCTCATTCACGACGAAGACACGATCAAGACCCTGGCCGAGCTTGGGGTGATCTTCCTGATGTTCTGCCTAGGCCTTGAGTTCAGCCTGCGCAAGTTGTTCAAGGTGGGTGCCACGGCATTTATCGCGGCCTTCCTGGAAATCGTCCTGATGATCTGGATCGGTTTCGAAATCGGCCGCTGGTTTGGTTGGAACACCATGGACTCGCTGTTCCTCGGCGCGATCCTGGCGATTTCCTCGACCACCATCATAGTAAAAGCCCTCAATGACCTGAAGATGAAGAACGAGCGCTTCGCGCAGCTGATCTTCGGCGTGCTGATCGTCGAGGACATCCTCGGTATCGGCATCATCGCCTTGCTCTCGGGTATCGCCGTCAGCGGCTCGGTAAGCTCTGGCGAAGTCTTCTCCACAGTCGGCAAGCTGTCGCTGTTCATGATCGTGGCGTTGGTCATCGGCATTCTGCTGGTGCCGCGGCTGCTGGCCTACGTGGCCAAGTTCGAAAGCAACGAGATGCTCCTGATCACCGTGCTGGGGCTCTGCTTCGGCTTCTGCCTGCTGGTGGTCAAGCTCGAGTACAGCATGGTCCTCGGTGCCTTCCTGATCGGTGCGATCATGGCCGAGTCGCGGCAACTGCTGAAGATCGAACGCTTGATCGAGCCGGTACGCGACATGTTCAGCGCGATCTTCTTCGTGGCCATCGGCCTGATGATCGACCCGCAGGTGTTGGTCGACTACGCCTGGCCGATTGTGGTGATCACCTTTGCCGTGGTGCTGGGCAAGATGCTCTCGTGCGGCATGGGTGCGTTCATTGCCGGCAACGATGGGCGTACCTCGCTGCGGGTCGGCATGGGCCTGTCGCAGATTGGCGAGTTCTCGTTCATCATCGCCGCGCTGGGCATGACCTTGCAGGTCACCAGCGACTTCCTCTATCCGGTGGCGGTAGCGGTCTCGGCGATTACTACCTTGCTTACGCCGTATCTGATTCGGGCGGCTGATCCGCTGTCGATCAAGCTCGGCCAGATCATGCCCAGCCGGCTGTCGCGGGTGCTGTCGCTGTATGGCGAATGGCTGCGCAGCATTCAGCCGCAAGGTGAGGGCGCCATGCTCGCGGCGATGATCCGGCGCATCCTGCTGCAGGTTGGAGTCAACCTGGCGTTGGTGATCGCGATCTTCTTTACCGGGGGCTACTTTGCCGAGCGGATCGGCCTGTGGCTGAGCGAGTGGCTGGGCGATGTCAGCCAGCAGAAGGCGCTGATCTGGGGCGCCGCGCTGTTGCTGTCGCTGCCGTTCCTGATTGCGGCGTACCGCAAGCTCAAGGCGCTGTCGATGCTATTGGCGGAGATGGGGGTCAAGCCAGAGATGGCCGGGCGGCATACGCAGCGGGTCCGGCGGGTGATCGCCGAGGTTATCCCGTTGTTGTCACTGCTGGTGATCTTCCTGCTGCTGTCGGCGTTGTCGGCGAGTATCTTGCCGACCAATGAGCTGCTGCTGGTGATCGTGGTGGTTGCTGCGGTGGTCGTCGCGGTACTGTGGCGTTGGTTCATCCGCGTGCACACGCGGATGCAGATCGCTCTGCTCGAAACCCTGGAAAACAACCGCGATCAGGCCCACTGACATTCAACGCAATCGCGGTGCAGAGTGCGCCGCGATTGCGTTGAGCCGGATCAGCTTTCCAGCCAGACGTCGCGCGCCCAGTGCCAGACCGATTCCCAGCTTTCTTCGGTGACCAGTTCTTCTTCGCCCGACCACAGCACCACGGTGCCGTCTTCTTCGACGCAGTAGTAGTTCTCGCCATCCTGACAGATCGGGATCAGCTCGCGTGGTACGCCGGCATCCCAGGCGTTGGCAGCAACTTCCGGCAGATAGGTGTGTGACTGTGGGTCGGTGACGGTGACCGGCTCCAGGCTGCCGTAGATAACATCGCTGACTGTCAGCAGATATTCCTTGAATACGAACGGAATATTGATGAACAGCTGCTCCTCGACTTCGACCAACTGATCTTCGTCAGGAAGCTCCAGGGGCACCGGCACCGGCTCATTGGCTTCACGCAGTTGTTCGATCACTTCTTCCACGGTTCACATCCTCTCGCTTGATGACAACGCTGCGGGTTATACCCTAGTAGGGCGCTCTGGCAAAAGCAAAAACCCCGGGCAAGCCCGGGGTTTTTTATGCAGCAAGCCTGGATCAGCCGTTTTGGCGGATACCGGCGACCAGCCAAGGCTGGTTGTCGCCTTGGGCGCGCTCCATGTGCCAGCTTTCGCTGAACGCCTCGCCCTGGTCGAAACGCGAGGTTTTCGACACACCGCTGAAGGTCAGGGTGGCGATAGTCTTGTCGGCGCGATCTTCGACACCGTCCAACTGTACTTCGAGGTTGTCGATGTAGGTGGACTGGAAGCCATCACCCAGATCAGCGCGCTCGCGCTTGAGGAAGGCAAGCAGTTGCGGGGTCACGAACTCGGAGATCTTGTCCATCTCGTTGGCGTCCCAGTGCTGCTGCAGCGTCTGGAAGTGGCTGCGCGCGGCATTCAGGAAGCTTTGCTCGTTGAACCAGGCGGGTGCGTTGATCGCAGGTGCGGCAGCAACTGGTGCTGCAGAACCACCGAAGATCGACGGCTGCGCTGCTTGCTGGTTGTAAGCCTCACGCTGGAACGGTGCATGGCCGGCAGCAGCAACTTGTGGTTGTTGCTTGCGGCGACGCGCAGCGATGAAGCGGAACACCAGGAAGGCGATCAGGCCCATGATCAGGAAGTCCATGATCTGCATGCCCTGGAAACCGTCACCCATGAACATGGAGGCCAGCAGACCACCGGCGGCCAGGCCAGCGAGTGGGCCCAACCAGCGCGAAGCACCGCTGGCGGCGGCCGGCGCACGACCTGCAGCATTAGGTGCGGCAGCTGGAGTGTTTGGCGTAGCCTGGCGAGTCTGGTGCATAGGCGCGGCGCCCGAGCTCTTGCCGCCGCCGAAGCGTTTGGCATTGGCGTCCAGGCTCAGCGTCAGGCCGAGGCACAGCGCCAGGGCGATGCTAAGAAAACGTTGCATAAGTGGGATATCCCCTGATTGTGGATTGCACGCGCGTCATGTTGCACATGTTGTAGCAGACATGACCAGCAGCATAATGTTTCGAGCTTTTGCCTGAACGGTCATTCAGCAACCGCTCAGGCATCCGCGTTGGCTTAGATGGCCTCGAGCTTGGCGTAACCGAGCATCAGCCACTTGCTGCCCTCGGCGAAATTCACCTGCACCCGTGCCTGGGCGCCAGAGCCCTCGAAGTTGAGGATCACGCCCTCACCAAACACCGAGTGCTGCACGCGCTGGCCAAGGTTGAACGAGGTCTGCGGGATGTTGGCATTGGCAAAGATACTGCTGGCCGGCGCCTGCGAGCCGCCGAACGGGCGGCTGACCGAGTTCGACAGGCGCACTTCCTGCACCAGCCCAGCGGGGATTTCGCGGACGAAGCGCGAGACCTTGTTGTAGGTCTCGCTGCCATACAGACGACGCGTCTCGGCGTAGGTCATGAACAGCTGGCGCATGGCCCGGGTGATGCCGACATATGCCAGACGGCGCTCTTCGGCCAGGCGGCCAGGTTCTTCCAGGCTCATCTTGTGCGGGAACAGGCCTTCTTCCAGGCCGACCAGGAACACGTAGGGGAATTCCAGGCCCTTGGCGCTGTGCAGGGTCATCAATTGCACGCTGTCTTCGTGTTCATCAGCCTGCGACTCACCGGCTTCCAGCGAGGCGTGGCCGAGGAAGGCCGACAGCGGCGACAGGTCGGCGTCTTCGTCGCTGCTTTCGAAGTTACGCGCAGCGCTGACCAGTTCCTCAAGGTTTTCTACCCGTGCCTGGCCCTTTTCACCTTTTTCTTCCTGGTGATAGATGATCAGCCCGGACTGCTCGATGACGGTCTGGGTCATGACGTGCAGTGGCATGTCGACGGCTTTGGCCGCCAGCCCTTCGATCAACTCGATAAAGGCACCCAGCGCGCTCGCGGCGCGGCCTTTGAGGCCTTTGGCGGCGATCAGCTGGCACATCGCTTCCCACATCGACAGCTGCGCATGGCGAGCATGGTCGCGGATCGCTTCAACCGTCTTTTCGCCGATGCCACGCGGTGGCACGTTGATCACCCGCTCCAGCGCAGCGTCGTTGCCACGGCCCTCGAGCAGGCGCAGGTAGGCCATGGCGTTCTTGATTTCGGCACGCTCGAAGAAGCGTTGGCCGCCGTAGATCCGGTAAGGGATGCGTTCGCGCAGCAGGGCCTCTTCAAGCACCCGCGATTGGGCGTTGGAGCGATAGAGGATGGCGATGTCGCTGCGCGCATGGCCTTGCTTGATCACGCTCTCGATCGACTCGACTACATAACGTGCCTCGTCGTGCTCGTTGTAGGCGGCGTACAAGGTCAGCGGCTCGCCTTCACCGACATCGGTCCACAGCTCTTTGCCGAGACGGTCGGTGTTGTTGGCGATCAGGGCGTTGGCGGCCTTGAGGATGCCGCCGGTGGAGCGGTAGTTCTGCTCCAGGCGGATCATCTCGGCGTCGGGGAAGTCTTCGGTGTACTGATGGATGTTCTCGATCTTGGCACCGCGCCAGCCGTAGATCGACTGGTCGTCGTCGCCCACCGCCATCAGGCTGTCGCCGCCTTTGGCGAGCAGGCGCAACCAGGCGTACTGCACGGCGTTGGTGTCCTGGAACTCATCCACCAACAGGTGGCGGAAGCGCCGCTGGTAGTGCTCGAGCAGGCCCGGGTTGTCGCGCCACAGGTCCAGCGCACGCAGCAGCAGTTCGGAGAAGTCGATCACGCCGGCGCGTTCGCAGGCTTGCTCGTAGGCTTCATAGACGCTGCGCATGGTCGCCAGGAACAGATCGCCGCCCGCTTGAATGTGCTGCGGGCGCAGGCCTTCATCCTTCTGCCCGTTGATGAACCACTGGGCCTGGCGCACCGGCCAGCGCTGCTCATCCAGGCCCAGCTCGCGCATCACCCGTTTGACCAGGCGCTGCTGGTCATCGCTGTCGAGAATCTGGAAGTTCTGCGCCAGCTTGGCTTCCTGCCAGTGTGCCCGCAACAAGCGGTGGGCCAGGCCGTGGAAGGTACCCACCCACATGCCGGCGGGGCTGATCCCCATCAGTTGCTCGATCCGCTGGCGCATTTCGGCGGCAGCCTTGTTGGTGAAGGTCACCGACAGGATCGAGTGCGGCGAGGCCTGTTCGACCTGGATCAACCAGGCGATACGGTGCACCAGCACGCGGGTTTTACCGGAACCGGCACCAGCAAGCACCAGTTGACGCCCGACCTTGGCCGCTACGGCCTGGCGTTGGGCATCGTTGAGGGAATTCAGCAGGAGGGAGAGGTCGTCTGTGCGCATCCGGCCATTCTAGGTTGCTGTGGGGGGAGGGGGCAAATCTCTACTGTATAAATATTCACCTCGGGCGCCAGCCGTTCATCGGTTCTGTGATGTCAATCCGCCGGTAACGGCAGTGGATGACATAGAGCAGTTTGGCCTGCGCCTTCGCTTGTGTAAGATCCGGGCAACTTTTTGTCGCCAGCCAATAACAAGAAAATGACATGACTCAGGATTGCACGGCGGTCGGCGTATTGCCGCAGATGTCGAGGAATGTGCGCAGGCAATTCGCCACTCAGCTTTCCATCGAGCGCACCCGGCTGCTGTATCAAGGCTCGCTGCTGCCTACACTATTGATGCTGTTCAACGGCCTGCTCTGCGCGTGGCTGCTGTGGAGCCCTGGACGCTATCTGCTGCTGGGCACCTGGCTGATCTGGTTGCTGGCGCTGGCGGGGCTGCGCCTGGTGCAGGTCACCGCGTTCGACGCCGCACCGACCCAGCGCCAGGCCAGCCTGAGCTGGCGGCGGATGTTTCTGCTGGGCTCGGCGTTCAGTGGTCTGACCCTGGCCAGCGCAGCGATTGCCCTGGTGCCGGTGGCCAATTTCGTCCAGCAGGCCTGGGTGTTCGGCTTGCTTGGGGTAGCGGCGTTGTCTGCCAGCGTGTCCTATGCCGTCAGCCTGCCGGCGTTTCTCAGTTTCGCCTTGCCCTGCCTGCTGCCGCCGATTGCCTTCCTGTTCTACTTCGACGCAGGCCAGCAACGTGGCTGGGGTTGGTTGGGGCTGATTCTGCTGGGGGCGCTGATGGTGGTCGCCTGGCAGGTGCATCGATTGGTCGATCGCAGCCTGTTACGGCGCTTTCAGAATCAGGCGCTGAACGAAGACCTGCAGCGCATCTACGCGCAAAAGGCGCTTGAAGAACAGCAACGCTTGGCGTCGTCTGTATTTGAAGCCTGCAACGACGGTATCGTGGTGCTCACGGCCGACTTCACCTTGCTTGCCGTCAACCAGGCCTACTGCCAGATGACTGGCTACTCCATTGCCGAGCTGCTCGCCCGCCAGTTGCTTGAGCTGCCCTGCAGCAGCGACGCCCGACGTTATCAGCAGTCCATGGAGCATGCCCTGGCCCAGCACGGCCAATGGCAGGGCGAGCTGGTCGAAGCCCGCCGCAATGGCGAGTTGTATCCGCAGTGGCTGCAACTCACCGCCGTGCGCGGAGCGTCTGGCAAGCTCAACAATATCGTCGGCTTTTTCACCGATCTGTCGGCGCGGCGCGCGTCTGAAGAGCGGCTGCGCTACCTCGCTCACTATGACGAGCTGACCGGCCTGGCCAACCGGGCGCTGTTCCGTTTGCGCGTACATGACGCCGGCCAGCGCGCGCGGCTGAACGGGCGCAGCCTGGCCTTGCTGCACATCGACGTTGATCGCTTCAAATTGCTCAATGAAAGCCTCGGCCACGAGCTGGCCGACCAGTTGCTGAAAAAGATCGCCCAGCGGATCGCCAATGCCGTGCCCGAAGCCGACACCGTGGCGCGCCTGTCGGGCGACGAGTTTGCCGTGCTGTTTGACGGCTACAGCAACCTGTCCAGCCTCGTCCGGGTGACCACCCGCTTGCTCGACAAGCTGCGCGTGCCGTTGCGCCAGGATGATCATGAGGTGGTGATCAGTGCCTCGGTGGGCATCAGCCTGTTGTCTGACGCGGCGTTCGATGGCAATACCCTGATCAGCCAGGCGGACATGGCCAAGCGTCACGCCAAGCACCTGGGCGGTGACAACTTCCAGTTCTACACCGAGAGCCTTCGCGCCAGCACCCTGGAGCGCCTGCAGCTGGAGATTCAGCTGCGCAAGGCCATCGATGAGGGTCAGCTGTGCGTCTATTACCAACCCAAACTGTGCCTGCGCAGCGGCAAGCTGCATGCGGCCGAGGCATTGGTGCGGTGGCAGCATCCGCAACTGGGCATGGTCCCGCCCAGCGCGTTCATTGGCCTGGCCGAAGAAACCGGGTTGATCGCGCCGATGGGCGAGTTCGTTCTGCGCCAGGCCTGCCGGCAGGCGTGCCAGTGGCTGCGTGAGGGCGTGCAGGTTCGCGTCTCGGTCAACCTGTCGGTCTATCAGTTGCGTCAAGGCAAGCTGGTCAGCCTGGTGCGCCAGGTATTGGAAGAAACCGGGCTGGCGCCAGAGCAACTGGAGCTTGAGCTGACTGAGAGCCAGCTGCTGGATAGCGTCGAGCACATCATCGCCATCTTCGAGCAGTTGCATGCGCTGGGGGTCAAACTAGCTATCGATGACTTCGGCACGGGCTATTCATCACTGAGTTACCTGAAGCGCTTGCCGGTGGACTACGTGAAGATCGATCAGACCTTCATCAGCGGGCTGCACGAGGGCAGTCAGGACGCCGCGATCACCCGTGCGATCATCGTCATGGCCAATAGTCTCGGTTTGAAGGTCGTGGCCGAGGGTGTCGAGACCCAGGAGCAACTGGACGTGCTCACTGCCCAGGGTTGTGATGAGGCGCAAGGCTATCTGATCAGCAAGCCGGTGGATGCGGCAGCCTTTATAGGGTTGCTGAGCAACCCGGCCGCCGCCAAGGCTTAGCTGTACCAGTGCCTGCCGTGGCGGCTGAGCAAGCTGTTGGCCAGCTCTGGCCCATTGCTGCCGGCGTGGTATGGCCGCGGCGCCTGGAAGTGCTCTTCCCAACCCTGCAGGATCGGGTCGATCCAGGCCCAGGCGGCTTCTACCTCATCGCGGCGCATGAATAGCGTCGAGTCGCCGTCGAGCACGTCCAGCAGCAAGCGCTCGTAAGCTTCCCAGCGGCGGGTCTGGCCGAACGCCTGAGCGAGGTTGAGGTTCAGCTCGACCGGCTCCAGACGCATGCCTTTGCCCGGGGTCTTGGTCATCATGCGCAGGCTGATGCGCTCATCGGGCTGGAGCTGGATCAGCAATTGATTGACCTGACCGCCGCTGAACAGCTCGTGCGGCACCGGCTTGAACTGGATGACGATCTGCGACGAGCGCCGCGCCATGCGCTTGCCGGTGCGCAGGTAGAACGGCACCCCGGCCCAACGCCAGTTGTCGATCTGCGCCTGAACGGCGACGAAGGTCTCGGTATCGCTGTCGTTGTCGACGTCTTTCTCGAAATAGTAGGCCGGCACTTCCTGGCCGCCGATATGCCCGGCGCTGTACTGGCCGCGCACGGTCTTGTCCTGCACGTCCTGGCCGCTGATGGGCTTGAGCGCGCGCAGAATCTTCACCTTCTCGTCGCGCACGGCCTCGGCCTCGAACTGCGCCGGCGGCTCCATGGCGACCAGGCAGAGCAACTGCAGCAGGTGGTTCTGCAGCATGTCGCGGGTGGCGCCGGCCCGGTCGTAGTAGCCGCCGCGGCTCTCGACACCGAGGGTTTCACACACGCTGATCTGCACATGATCGACCTGGCCATTGCGCCACACCGGCTCCAGCAGGGCATTGGCAAAGCGCAGCGCCATCAGGTTCTGCACGGTCTCTTTGCCCAGGTAGTGATCGATGCGAAACACCTGCGATTCGGCGAACACTTCTCCGATGGCCTGGTTGATCGCGGTAGCCGACTGCAGCGAGTGGCCGATGGGCTTTTCCAGCACGATGCGCGCTTCGTGGTCGGCCAACCCGGCGATGCGCAGGTGGGTGGCGATCGGTACGAATAGGTGCGGCGCGGTGGCCAGATAGAACACTCGGGTCAGCCCGCCAGGCTCGCCCAGATAGCGTGCCAGGCGACCGAAGTCAGCACTCTGCGAGGCGTCCATGGCGAAGTAGTCGAGCCGCGCGCAGAAGCGTCGCCACACCTCTTCATCGAAGTCGTTGCGGGCGATCTGCACCCGGCAATGGCGTTCGGCGAGCTTGAGGAAGTCGTCGCGGTGCAGGTTGCGCCGTGCCAGCGCGATGATCCGTACGGCATTGTGCAGGCGCGCCTCGCGGTACAGGTGATAGAGCGCCGGCAGCAGTTTGTGCAGGGCCAGATCACCGGTGCCGCCAAAGACCAGAATGTCGCAAGGAATCGTCAAGCCACCACTCTCCACGTTCGTTTAACTGGGCGCTTTGCCGGTCATGTAGTATAACTACAAGAAAGCTACATCCCCGGCCAGTCGATCATAACCGAGTCCAGCCCGTGAATCTGTTGCACCATATCGCCCAATCGCGCCACTTGCTGCGTAAATCGGAACTGAAAGTAGCCGACCATGTGCTGCTGGACCCCGCTGCCGTCATGCACAGCTCGATGGCCGACCTTGCCCACAACGTCGGTATCAGCGAGCCGACCATAGTGAGGTTTTGCCGGGCGATTGGCTGTTCAGGGTTTCAGGATCTGAAGCTGAAACTGGCGCAGAGCCTGGCTGCTGGCGCCAGTTTTGGTCAGTTCGCGATCCACGAAGACGACTCGGTTGCCGACTACAGCCTGAAGATTTTCGACACCACCCTGCATACCCTGATGGAGGTGCGCGAGCAGCTCGATCCGGAGGCCTTGCAGCGTGCTGTGGCAGCCATGGCCCAGGCCCAGCGGGTTGAGTTCTACGGCTTTGGTGCATCTGGCGCGGTCGCGGCCGACGCCCAGCACAAGTTCTTCCGCCTGCTGCTCAGCGCGGCGGCGTATTCCGACCCGCACATGCAGGCGATGTCGGCGGTAACCCTCAAGCCCGGTGACGTGGCGGTGTGCATCTCGCAGTCAGGGCGCTCCAAGGACTTGCTGATCACGGCCAATCTGGTCCGTGAGAGCGGCGCCAACCTGATCACCCTGTGCCCAAGCCAGACACCGTTGGCCGAGTTATCCACAGTCAATCTGGCCATCGACGTGCACGAAGACACCGAGATCTACACCCCGCTGACCTCGCGGATTGCCCACCTGGTGGTGATCGACGTGCTGGCCATGGGCGTGGCCATGGCGCGCGGGCCGAGCCTGGTCAACCACCTCAAGAGCGTCAAGCGCAGCTTGCGCAGCCTGCGCCTGTCGCCCAAGTCGATCAAGGCCATGGACGACTGACCAGAAAAGTTAATCGAGCTGTCACCTCACGGTAAACCAGCTCGGTCAGTCTGAAGCTCCCCGCACTCGCTCAGGGAGACAGGCATGACTCGTGACTTCGATGGCTCGTTTCAACCCAACGCCAAAGCGCGCAAACAACAGCAGAAGGATCAGCGCCGGATGGAATTCCGCCGGGCGATCGAAAGCTATTCCGAGCAACGGCAACTGTTGCGCGAAATCGCCGATTATTCCGAACTGAGGGATATCACGGTGTGGCAGGTACTGCCGGGGGCGTCGCCGAAAAACGCTCCACAAGCCCACTGATCAACGCACGTTCGCTGCGGATGAACGCCAGAAACGCCAGGGCAACCGGCGACTGACGCTTGGCTTTGGCCTGCACTACACACCAGCTGCGGTACAGCGGCAGCTCTTCCACTGGCAGCTCCTTGAGCCTGCCAGTGGCCAGTTCCAGGCGCAACGCATGGCGGGTCAGCAGGGCAATGCCGAGGCCGGCGCTGACACACTCGCGCTGCGCTTCTGCCGAGGCTACCTCGAGGGTCTGGGTGAAGTGCACGCGCTTGTCCTTGAAGTATTCTTCGCAGGCCTTGCGCGTGCCTGAGCCCTGTTCGCGGATCAACAGGGTATGCGGCTCGAGGTCTTGCAGGCGCAGCGTGTCGAGCTTGCACAGCGGGTGATCCGGTGGTGCCACGGCAACGATCGGGTTGTTCAGAAACGGCAGAAACTCAAGGCCCATGTCCTGCGGCACCATCGACATGATGATCAAGTCGTCGCGGTTGTCCGACAGGCGCCGGATCACCTGCGCCCGGTTGACCACGGTGAGGGTCAGGTTGACCTCGGGGTGACGCTCCTTGAAGGCCGCAAACAAGTGCGGCACGAAGTACTTGGCACTGGACTCGACGGCCAGTTTCAGTTGCCCCTGCAGCGAGCCCTGCATGTCCGACAGTTGCATGTCGAGGTTTTCCAGGCGGCCGAAGATGTCGCGGCTGGCGCGCTGCAACGCCTCGGCGGCTTCGGTCAGGTACAGCTTCTTGCCGACATACTCGAACAACGGCTGGCCAACCAGCTCTTCCAGCTGGCGGATCTGTAGACTTACGGCGGGTTGCGTCAACGACATCTCTTCGGCAGCGCGGCTGTAAGAGCGCAAATCGCACACCTCATTGAAGATCTGCAACTGACGCAATGTCATACGCATCAATGACTTACGCATTTATACCCACCGTTTGGCAAAACCTTGTTACCGAACTATAAGCTTTTGCTAATGCTGCCCCTAACAAATATTGATTTTTGTTTATCGTGCGCTGGCGCTAGGGTGAATGTGCGACTGGCCAGCAGCGTCTGGCCGCGCCGAGCGGTAGAACCGGCTCGTATGTTCCAACGGCTTTGGGAAGAATCCAGTGATAAAAAAAATCCTGATCGCCAACCGGGGTGAAATTGCAGTTCGGATCGTGCGTGCCTGCGCTGAAATGGGCATTCGTTCGGTGGCGATCTATTCCGACGCCGACCGCCATGCGCTGCACGTCAAGCGTGCAGATGAGGCCCACAGCATCGGTGCCGAGCCACTGGCTGGCTACCTGAACCCGCGCAAGCTGGTCAACCTGGCGGTCGAGACCGGCTGTGATGCATTGCATCCTGGCTATGGTTTTCTCTCCGAGAACGCTGAGCTGGCGGAGATCTGCGCCGAGCGTGGGATCAAGTTCATCGGCCCGTCGGCGGATGTGATTCGGCGCATGGGCGACAAGACCGAAGCGCGCCGGACCATGATCCAGGCAGGTGTCCCGGTCACCCCCGGCACCGAGGGTAACGTGGCAGATATCCACGAGGCGCTCAACGAAGGTGAGCGCATTGGCTACCCGGTCATGCTCAAGGCAACCTCCGGTGGTGGCGGCCGTGGTATCCGTCGCTGCAACAGCCGCGAAGAGCTCGAGCAGGCATTTCCCCGGGTGATCTCCGAAGCCACCAAGGCCTTTGGCTCGGCTGAAGTGTTCCTGGAAAAGTGCATCGTCAACCCCAAGCACATCGAGGCGCAGATCCTCGGCGACAGCTTTGGCAATGTGGTGCACCTGTTCGAGCGTGACTGCTCGATCCAGCGCCGCAACCAGAAGCTCATCGAAATTGCCCCCAGCCCGCAGCTGACCCCGGAGCAACGCGCCTACATTGGCGATCTGGCGGTGCGCGCGGCCAAGGCGGTCGACTACGAGAACGCCGGTACCGTGGAGTTTCTGCTCGCCGATGGCGAGGTGTACTTCATGGAGATGAACACCCGGGTCCAGGTCGAACACACCATCACCGAAGAAATCACCGGTATCGACGTGGTCCGCGAGCAGATCCGCATCGCCTCCGGTCTGCCGCTGTCGGTCAAGCAGGAAGACATCCAGCACCGCGGCTACGCGTTGCAGTTCCGCATCAACGCCGAAGACCCGAAAAACAACTTCCTGCCAAGCTTTGGCAAGATCACCCGTTACTACGCCCCGGGCGGCCCGGGCGTGCGCACCGATACGGCGATCTACACCGGCTACACCATCCCGCCGTACTACGACTCGATGTGCCTGAAGCTGGTGGTCTGGGCACTGACCTGGGAAGAAGCCATGGACCGCGGCCTGCGCGCCCTGGACGACATGCGCCTGCAGGGGGTCAAGACCACCGCCGCGTACTACCAGGAAATCCTGCGTAACCCGGAATTCCGTAGCGGCCAGTTCAATACCAGCTTCGTTGAAAGCCACCCTGAACTGACCAACTACTCGATCAAGCGCAAACCCGAAGAGCTGGCCCTGGCCATCGCCGCCGCCATCGCCGCCCACGCAGGCCTGTGAGGAATACAACAATGTCCAAGAAAATCCACGTAACCGACACAATCCTGCGCGACGCCCACCAGTCCCTGCTGGCCACGCGCATGCGCACCGAAGACATGCTGCCGATCTGCGAAAAGCTCGACAAGGTCGGCTACTGGTCACTGGAAGTGTGGGGCGGCGCAACCTTCGACGCCTGCGTGCGCTTCCTCAAGGAAGACCCGTGGGAGCGCCTGCGCCAGCTGCGAGCGGCATTGCCCAACACCCGCCTGCAGATGCTCCTGCGCGGGCAGAACCTGCTCGGCTATCGCCATTACAGCGATGACGTGGTCAAGGCCTTCGTGGCCAAGGCAGCGGTCAACGGCATCGACGTATTCCGCATCTTCGATGCCATGAACGACGTGCGTAACCTGCGTGTGGCGATCGAAGCGGTCAAGGCTGCCGGCAAGCATGCTCAGGGTACCATTGCCTACACCGTCAGCCCGGTGCACACCATCGACGCATTCGTGGCCCAGGCCAAACAGATGGAAGCCATGGGTTGTGACTCGGTGGCAATCAAGGACATGGCCGGCCTGCTGACGCCGTTCGCCACTGGCGAGCTGGTCAAAGCGCTCAAGGCTGAGCAGTCGCTGCCGGTATTCATCCACTCCCATGACACCGCTGGCCTGGCCGCTATGTGCCAGCTCAAGGCTGTGGAAAACGGCGCCGATCATATCGATACAGCCATCTCCAGCTTCGCCTGGGGCACCAGCCATCCGGGAACCGAGTCGATGGTCGCTGCGCTCAAAGGCAGCGAGTTCGACACTGGCCTGGACCTGCAACTGCTGCAGGAAATCGGCCTGTACTTCTATGCCGTGCGCAAGAAGTACCACCAGTTCGAAAGCGAATTCACCGCGGTCGACACCCGTGTGCAGGTCAACCAGGTCCCTGGCGGGATGATTTCCAACCTGGCCAACCAGCTCAAGGAGCAGGGCGCCCTCAACCGCATGAACGAAGTGCTGGCAGAGATCCCGCGGGTTCGTGAAGACCTTGGCTTCCCACCGCTGGTGACCCCGACCTCGCAGATCGTCGGTACTCAGGCGTTCTTCAACGTACTCGCCGGCGAGCGCTACAAGACCATCACCAACGAGGTCAAACTGTACCTGCAAGGCGGTTACGGCAAGGCTCCGGGTGTGGTCAACGAACAGCTGCGCCGCCAGGCCATCGGTAGCGAAGAAGTCATCGACGTACGCCCGGCCGATCTGCTCAAGCCCGAGATGACCAAGCTGCGTGCCGACATTGGTGCCCTGGCGCAAAGCGAAGAAGACGTGCTGACCTTTGCCATGTTCCCGGACATCGGGCGCAAGTTCCTCGAAGAGCGCGCGGCCAGCACCCTGACTCCTGAAGTGCTCCTGCCAATCCCTGAGGCTGGCGCAGTGGCTGCCCCTGGCGGCGAAGGCGTGCCTACCGAGTTCGTCATCGACGTGCACGGCGAGACCTACCGTGTCGACATCACCGGTGTCGGCGTCAAGGCCGAGGGCAAGCGTCACTTCTACCTGTCGATCGACGGCATGCCGGAGGAAGTGGTATTCGAGCCGCTCAACGACTTCGTTGGCGGTGGCGGCAGCAAGCGCAAGCAGGCCAGCGGGCCGGGCCATGTCAGCACCAGCATGCCGGGCAACATCGTCGATGTGCTGGTCAAGGAAGGCGATGTGGTCAAGGCCGGCCAGGCGGTGCTGATCACCGAGGCGATGAAGATGGAGACCGAAGTGCAGGCGCCTATCGCCGGCAAGGTTGTGGCCATCCATGTTGCCAAGGGCGACCGGGTTACACCAGGCGAGATTCTGATCGAGATCGAGGGCTGAGCAACGCCCTCATCTACAAGCGGTTAACCTCATTGGGGAGCGGATAGCTCCCCTTTTTTTATCCACTTTCAGCGCTGATAGCCTTTGCCGAAGTAGCGCTCAAGCCGCGCCTGCACCAGTTCCAGCATGATCGACAGCACCCAATAGATCACCGCCGCTGTAGTCAGCATCTCCAGGTACCGGTAGCTGGAACGCCCATACGACTGCGCCAGAAACATCACCTCCCAAACCCCCATCACCGAAATCAGCGACGAATCCTTGAGCATCGAGATGAACTGGTTGGCGCTCGGCGGGATGATAGTGCGCATCGCCTGCGGCAAGGTGATATGCCAGAAGATCGCTGCCGGACGCATGCCCAGAGCGAGTGCCGCCTGGCGTTGGCCGAGCGCTACGCCGATGATCCCGGCGCGGAAGATCTCGCTCAGGTAAGCACCGTAGTTCAGCGACAGGGCGATGATCCCCGCAGCAATCGCCCCCGGCACCAGCCCCAACTGCGGCAGGCCGAGATAGATCAGCAGAATCTGGATCAGCAACGGCGTGCCGCGGAAGAACGACGTGTAGAAACTGGCCACGCCAAACAGCACCGCGCTTGGCGACAGTCGCGCCAGCGCTGCGGCAAAGCCCAACAGCACCGACACCAGCATCGAGCACAGGCACAGGAACAACGTCAGCGCCGCGCCCTGCAGAAAGCCGTTAGGGCCCAGCTTGAAGCCCGCCAGATTGGGGAACTTGTCGACGATAATCGCGAAATTAAGATCAAAACTGAGAAAGAAGCCGACAAACAGCAGCAGCAACACCAGCCACGTCAGGTATAGCCGTGTGCGAAAGCCGAACATGCGCAAGGCGGTTTTACCTACGGGGTTGGGAGCGGGTTGATGAGCGTTCATTTACTGATGTCAGCGCCGATCCATTTCTGTGACAGCTTGGCCAGCGTGCCATCGGCTTTCAGCTCGGCAAACACCTGACGCACCTTGGCATCCCACTCCGGGTCGCCTTTTTCGATGGCCACCGAGTTGGGCTCTTCATACAGTGGCGCGCCGGCCAGCTTGAAGCGCTTGTCCTGATTCAGACGCGGTTGCGCGGTCACCAGGTTGGTGAGGATTGCATCCAGGCGTACGCCGGCACCCAGGCCGAGGTCCTGGAAAGCGACGTTGTCGGTGTCATACGGGGCAATCTGGACGAACTCGAACGGGTACTCCAGCTTTTGCTCTTCGGCGCCCTCGATCACCAGGTTCTTGTTCAGATAGCTCTCGTAGCTGGAGGCGCTGGTCAGGCCGACTTTGCGCCCTTCGAGGTCCTTGGCTGAATGAATGCGATCATCCTTGGCATTGACCACGATCACCGCCGGCGAGGCGTAGTATTCAACCGGAAAGTCGAACACTTCAGCGCGGGCCTTGCTCGGCGTCATCGAGCAGATGCATAGGTCATAGCGACCGCTCCAGCGGCCGGCGGCGATCACGTCCCAGGACGGTGTTTCCAGGCGCAGCTTGACTCCGAGTTTCTGTGCGACCGCCTTGGCCACGTCGACGTCAAAACCGTCGAGCTGGTTCTGGTCATTCAAGAAGGAGAACGGCGGATAGCTCTCCATCAATACGTTGACGACTTCCTTGCGCGACTCGACGCGGTCCAAGGTGGCACCGGCAAAGGCAGAGGTAGCGCTAAAGGCCAGCAGGCCCGCGCAAAGCAAGGAAGGTAAACGCATAAGGACACCTGCAAAAAGGTTGTTAAAAAAACGCTGATGGTTATTTAATAGTTATAAGTTTTACATCACTAGTGAATATTATTCATATCAATATAAGCGGAAGTTATATGGCCGAGCGAGCGTTGGAAATTCTTGATGGCGGTATGGGTCGGGAGCTGCAGCGCCGTGGCGCGCCGTTCCGCCAGCCAGAGTGGTCTGCACTGGCCTTGAGCGAGGCGCCAGAGGCAGTGATCGCCGTGCACACTGCCTACATCGAGGCCGGTGCCGGGGTGATTACCAGCAACAGTTATGCGGTAGTGCCGTTCCACATTGGTGAAGAGCGCTTCGCCAATGAAGGCTTTGCTCTGGCCGCCACCGCTGGTCAGCTGGCGCGCACGGCTGCCGATGCCAGCGAGCGTGCGGTGAAGGTGGCTGGTTCGTTGCCGCCGCTGTTCGGCTCGTATCGCCCGGACTTGTACGAGCCGGAGCGCGTCAGCGAAGTGCTGTTGCCGCTGGTGGTCGGCCTCGCACCGTACGTCGACCTGTGGCTGGCCGAAACGCAGAGCGCGATCATCGAAGTACAGTCGATTGCCCGGCAGCTGCCGGCGGACGGCAAGCCGCTGTGGGTGTCGTTCACGCTGCAGGATGAAGACGTCGGTGACGTGCCGACCCTGCGTTCCGGTGAGACCGTGACCCAGGCCGCCGAAGCGGTCGCGGAGCTGGGCGTGGCTGCGCTGCTGTTCAACTGCAGCCAGCCAGAAGTGATCGGCGCCGCTATCGACGCCGCCCGTGCGGTATTCGAGCGCCTGGGTGCTGATATCGCCATCGGTGCCTACGCCAACGCCTTCCCGCCGCAGCCCAAGGATGCCACCGCCAACGACGGCCTCGACGAGCTGCGCGATGACCTCGACCCGCCGGGCTACCTGAGCTGGGCGCAGGACTGGCGTCAGCGCGGTGCAAGCCTGCTCGGCGGTTGCTGCGGCATCGGTCCGGAGCATATCGCCGAGCTGAAAAACAACCTGAGCTGATTCAGCTCGGGTTACGACAGGCTTCCAGCGTCTGCGCTTGACCTTCTGGGCGCTGGTTGTCGGCACTCAGCCAACGCTCAAAGCCCGCCGCAACGGTGGGCCATTCGTCATCGGTGATCGAGTACCAGGCCGTGTCGCGGTTCTGGCCCTTGATCACCATGTGCTGGCGGAACACCCCTTCAAAGACAAAACCGAAACGCTCCGCCGCGCGCTTGGAGCGGGCATTGGCGTTGTTGCACTTCCATTCCAGGCGGCGGTTGCCCAGGGCGAAACCCAGCTTGCCGAGCAGATAGACCGCCTCGCTACTTTTGGGCGTGCGCTGCATCGCGCCAGCAAAGGCGATGTGGCCGATCTCGATGCGGCCGTGGTCCGGCACTATCGACATCAAACTGAGAATGCCCTGTACCTGGCCACTGGCGCGGTCGATGACGCTGTAGAACAGCGGGTCGCGGCTGGCCGCGTTGCCGTCCAGCCAGCGATCAAAGCTCGCTCGCTCGCTGAACGGGCCGTAAGGCAGGTAATCCCACAGCGTCGGGTCTGCCTCGGGGCCCTGCAGCACCTCCCACAAGTCATCGCCGTGGCGAGCCGGGTCGAGCTTTTCCAGGCGGATGAAGCGGCCCTCGATCGGCTCGGCTTGCGGAGCTGTCGCGGGTTTCCAGTTACTTGGCTGACTCATCTACGGCTCCTGTCTTACAGCGTTTGCCGGAATTGGATAAAGCCTGGGCGTTCGGCCACCTGCTCGTACAGCTTGATGGCAGTGGCATTGGTCTCGTGGGTCATCCAGTAGACCTTGCAGCAACCGATGGCCTTGGCGGTACTGTGCACATGCTCGATCAGCTGGCGGCCGATACCCAGGCCGCGCTGGCTGCCGTCGACATAGAGATCCTGCAGGTAGCAGGCGTCGCTGACGCTCCAGTTGGTACGATGATAGATCCAGTTGACCATGCCCACCGCCTTGCCATCGACCCAGGCCAGCGCCGAGTGGGTGGGCTGCTGCGGATCGAGTTGGCGCTGCCAGGTTACCGCACTGACCTCGTCGGCCAGCTCGGTTTCATAAAAGCGTAGGTAGGCCTGCCACAGTGGCAGCCAGGCGGCGTGATCGTCGGCGGTGACGGGGCGGATAATAACGGCTGGCATGGGTGATTCCTTCACAGTGGCCGCATCTGCGCGGCGAGTTGGTTGTCTTGCGCGTCGGTGCTGCTGGCCAGGCCGTCGCGCACGCCTGCGACATCTTCGGCGGAGCGGTTCTGGCTAAGCTTGCGTGCGCCCTGTATGCGGCTAATCGGCAAGCGAAAACCGACGATGGCGCGCAACATGCCTTCGATGTAGTCGCTTGGCGCATCGCCTACCTGCCAGGGCGTGTCGCGGCCTTGTTCGTGGCGGTCGGTCAGGTGGCTGACGATGTCGAGCAGGGCGGCGCCATCTTCGATCACTTCAGCGCTGCCGTAGGCATGCACGGCCAGGTAGTTCCAGGTCGGCACGACCTTGTGCGTGGCGGCTTTGCTCGGATAGAAGCTGGGGCTGACATAAGCATCGGCACCGGCAAACACCAGCAGTGCTTCGCTGCCTTGTTGCAACTCCTGCCACTGGCGGTTGGCCCGGGCCAGGTGGCCATAAACCGTGCCGTACTCACCATCGCCGGTGTCGATCAGCACCGGGATATGGCTGGCAAGCAAACCCTGTTCGCCGTGGGTGATGAGTACAGCCAGGCGGGTTTCCAGCATCTGTTGCTGCAAGCGCTGTAGATCATGCTCTTGATGGGGTTTGCTGTTGTACATGGCAGGATCCTTGTGCAATGGCTCTATCCTAGGCAGGCTATTGGCTCAGGTTAAGAGCCATTAATGACTGTTTTCATAGGTCCAATGCCATGCGTGATCAGCCGCTTGCACTGCCATTCGACCCGGCCGGGATCGTGCTCGACCGCCGTCGGGGTCTCAGCTTGCAGTTGTATCAGGCGTTGCGCGCGAGGGTGCTGGATGGTCGTCTGAGTAGTGGCACCCGGCTCCCAGCCAGCCGCGATCTGGCCAAGGTGCTGGCGCTGTCGCGCAACAGCGTGGTGCGCGCATACGACCAGTTGTACGCCGAGGGGTACATTGAAAGTCGGGTGGGCGATGGCACCTATGTCAGCCGCCTGCCAAAACTGTCCACAGAAGTATCCACAGGGTTATACCCTAGGTTATCAACAGGGTTATCCACATTTGTGGATAAAAGCACTGAGGATTTATCCAGCAATGCGTCTTCCAGCGTGTGGTTGGACCGTCTGAAAAATCACCATCTACCCGCGCCCCGCAGCGGTCCTCCTCGTGCGTTTCGGGTCGGCGTACCTGCGTTCGACCTGTTCCCCTACGACGTCTGGGCCAAGCTGCATGCGGGTTTCTGGCGTAATCCCGATCCAGCCCGGCTTGGCTATGGCGACCCGGCTGGTGAACTGCAGCTGCGCGAACTGATTGCCGCTTACCTGCGCCAATCAAGGGGCATCAGCTGCACGGCTGGGCAAATAGTGATCACCAGTGGTGCACAGCAGGCGATAACCCTTTGTGCACAGCTGCTGGTGCAGCCTGGCCAGGCCGTAGCTGTGGAAAACCCGGGCTACCGGGCGGCAGGGCACGCCTTTGCAGTTGCGGGCGGTCAGGTCAAGGGAGTACCAGTGGACGCTGAGGGCCTGGATTGCGCCAGGCTAGAGCAGCTACCGGATTGCCGCGTGGCCTATGTAACGCCGGCTCATCAATACCCCACCGGCGTCACCATGAGCCTCGCCCGGCGCCTGCAATTGCTGGCCTGGGCCGAGCGCAGCGACGGTTGGATCATCGAGGACGATTACGACGGCGAGTACCGCTACAGCGGCGCACCGCTGGCGCCCTTGGCTGCGCTGGATCAGCAGGGGCGGGTGTTGTACGTAGGCACCTTTGGCAAGATTGCCTTCCCGGCCATGCGGTTGGGGTATCTGGTGTTGCCGCAAAGCTTGGTCGAGCCCTTCAGCCAGGCCCGTGCGCTGGCGGTGCGTCATTCCGAGGTAGGTACGCAGTCGGTGATGGCGCAGTTCATGGCGTTGGGGCATTTCCAGCGCCATATCCGGCGCATGCGGCGGGCGGCACTGAGCAGGCGCAATGTGCTCAAGGCCGGTTGGCCGACCACCGTAGCGGGCTTGGGTGCGATGCCGGAAGTGGCGGCAGGGCTGCACGTGATGGTACCTGTGGATAACTTTGCCAGAGAACAGGCGCTGGTGGCATTGGCGGAAGCGGCGGGGGTAGAGGTTAATCCGCTGAGCGGCTATTGGCTGGAAGACAGCGATGAACCTGTGGATAAGCGCGCAGGGCTGGTGCTCGGCTTTGCCGCGGTCCCGGAAGCGCAGATTGCAGACGCCGTGATGCGCCTGCGCAAGGCCTGGCGGTAGGAGAACCGCGGTGTGTAGGAGCGGC
>NZ_JACDIU010000035.1:0-134633 GCF_014525325.1 Pseudomonas sp. EZ-C24
GAGCGGCGTGATGGCCCGAATGCTATCAGGTACCAGATTTGATCCGGGTCCAGGCGCGGGTCCGGGCTCGCTCGGCATCGCGCGCCAAGGGCTTGAGGGTGTACAGCGTTTGCATCGCCTCAGCCGTCGGGTACAGGTTGGGGTTGTTGCGAATCGCCGCGCTGACCTTCTCGGTAGCGTCTTTATTGGGGTTGGGGTAACCGACAAAGTCGCTGATTGGCGCGATCACTTCCGGGCGCAGCAGGTAGTTGATGAACGCATGCGCGTCATCGGCGTTGGCGGCATTCTTCGGAATCGCCAGCATGTCGAACCAGATCGGCGCGCCTTCTTTCGGCAGGCGCATATCCACGACTACGCCATTGTTGGCTTCCCGGGCACGGTTGGCGGCCTGGGAGAAGCTGCCGGAATAGCCGACCGCGACGCAGATATCGCCATTGGCGATGTCAGCCATGTACTTCGAGGAATGGAAGTAGGTGATATACGGGCGAATCTTAAGCAGCAACGCTTCGGCCTTCTTGTAGTCCTCGGCCTTGTTGCTGTTGGGGTCCAGGCCCAGGTACTTCAGCGCCAGCGGCAGCACCTCGGACGGCGAGTCGAGCACGGCCACGCCGCACTGCTTGAGCTTGGCCAGGTTTTCTTCCTTGAAGATCAGGTCCCAGCTTTCCACCGGCGCGTTGTCGCCCAGCGCTGCCTTGACCTTGGCCGGGTTGAAGCCGATCAGCACGGTGCCATACATATAGGGCACGGCGTACTTGTTGCCGGGGTCATTGGCTTCGATCAGCTTCATCAAGGCCGGGTCGAGGTGCTGCCAGTTGGGCAGTTTGCTGCGGTCCAGCGGCTGGAACACGCCGGCCTCGATCTGCTTGGCCAGGAACACGTTGGACGGCACTACTACGTCATAGCCCGAGTTGCCGGTCAGCAGCTTGGCTTCAAGCGCTTCGTTGGTGTCGAAGATGTCGTAGATCAGTTTGACCTGGCTGTCTTTCTGGAAATCAGTGAGGGTCTGCGGGGTGATGTAGTCGAACCAGTTGTACACGCGCAACGTGCGCTGTTCGGCCTGAGCCTGAATTGTGCTGCTGAGCAGGCCAACGGCGAGCAGCGGGGCGAGCATGTGCTTGAGGGTGATCATGGTCAGGCTCCTGGCTGGGCACGCTGGAAACCTTCCAGCACGTTGACTGCGTTGATGCCGATTTCTTCCACAGCGTAGCCACCTTCCATCACGAACAAGGTCGGCTTGCCCAGCCGTGCAATGTGCTCGCCCATCTCCAGGTAATCCGGGCTGTCGAGTTTGAACTGCGAAATCGGGTCATCCTTGAACGTATCGACGCCAAGCGAGATCACCAGCACATCCGGTGCATAGCGGGCGATGCGCTCGCAGGCCGCCACCAGCGCCTGCTTCCACGCCGTCCAATCACTTCCGGCGGGCAGCGGATAATTGATGTTGCAGCCCTCGCCGGGGCCTTCGCCAAGCTCATCGGCATAGCCGAGGAAGAACGGAAATTCGTCCTGCGGGTCGCCGTGGATCGAGGCGAAGAACACGTCGTCACGCCTGTAGAAGATGTCTTGAGTGCCGTTGCCGTGGTGATAGTCGACGTCAAGGATCGCCACTTTGTTGTGGCCCTGGTCGAGGAATGCCTGGGCGGCGATGGCGGCGTTGTTCAGGTAGCAGTAACCGCCCATGACTTCGCTGGCGGCATGGTGGCCCGGTGGCCGGCACAGCGCAAAGGCGGCATGGGCGCCTTGCTGGATGGCGTCCTGGGCGGTGAGGGCGACCTGCGCAGCGCTGTAGGCGGCCTGCCAGGTGCCGGCGGTAATCGGTGCACCGGCATCGAAGCTGTAGTAACCCAGCTCACCATGCAGCCCCGTCGGTTTGACCTGGCGCAGAGTGCGCGCCGGCCAGGTGAATGGCAGCAGGTCGCCGTCGTGGCCCAGTGCGGCCCAGCGTGCCCAGGCGCCTTCGAAGAAATTCAGGTAGTCGGCGCTGTGGATGCGCTGCAACGGTGCGCGGCCAAAGTCGCGAGGCGCCTGTACCGGGCCAAGATTGCGCGCCTTGACCCGCTCAAGCACATGATCGGCGCGCGAAGGCATCTCGAAGCAGGGCATCAGCTGCCCGTCGATCAGCTCGCAACGGCCGTGGTGCAGGCGGTGATCATCGGAATAGATCGTCAGCATTTTGTTGTTCTCCGAAGTAACTGGCGTGACCCATTGTCAGGGGCGGGCAGCTGAGGGAGAACGGCAGGCATGGCCAAAAGGGGATCAATGTGGCCAAGCTCGCTGGCCACGCTGGGCTAACCGCGAAAGTGGCTCGGCGCTACACCGCTCCAGCGTTGAAAGGCATGGCGGAAACTCGCCGTCTCGCTGAAGCCGAGGGTTTCGGCGATTCGATAGATGGGCATCTGGTCCTCGGCGAGCAATTGCTTGGCACGCTCGAAGCGCAGGTTGTCGAGGATCTGCTGGTAGCTGCTGCCCAGCAATTGCAGGTGCCGGCGCAGGGTCCGCGAGGAGCAGTTCATCTGCCGTGCCAGGCCTTCCAGCCCGGGTGCAGCATCCAGTTGCTGCAGCAACAGCTGGCGAATCCGCCCCAGCCAGGCCTGGCGCCCGGTGAACTCCAGGTTCAGCTGGCGGCAGCGCTCGCTCATGGCCTTGTGGGTAATCGGGTCGGCCAGCGGCAGCGGCGTGTCCAGCCAGCGCCGCTCGAAGGCGAAAGCGTTGTCACGGGCGGCAAAGCCCAGCGGGCAGTCGAAAGTCTCGGCATACAGCCCGTGATAGCCAGGCGCTGGCTGAGCGAAGCGGGCCGCCAGCAACGGCAGCGGCTGGCCGAGCAAGTCTTCGCAGATGGTTTTCAGTGATACCAGGCAGAATTCGGCATTGAAGCTGGCTAAGGCCGGGCTGTCGGCATAGTCACTGGCACTCAGCCACAGCCGCTGGCCATCTTCGATCAGGCGCAGGCTGAACACGGTGCCCAACAACGCCGGGTAGCGCAGCGCCAGGCGCAGGGCGTCACCCAAAGTGGCACTGGAGAGCAAGGCGTAACCGAGCATGCCGTAGCACGACACATGCATGCGCCGGCCGAGCTCCAGGCCGATGTCCTCGCGCCGGGCCACGGCGTTGGCACACACCTGCAATTCCTGCTGGGTGGTGATGCGCGCATCGGCATGGCCAAGGTCGGCCGGGCCAATGCCGCTGCCGGCCAGCAGGCTCGAGGCGTCGTTATGCTCTTCCTGAAAAACCTTGAGGATCAGCGAAACGGCATTGAGGGTGGTCAGGTGGCTGTGCAGCATGCTCGTCTATCCCGTGGCTTGGGAGGGATTAGCGAGCAAGTTGTGTGCCGCACCGCAGGCTGATACCCCGCGGCGGCAAAGCGCAGATAAAAAAAGGGCCCGATGCATGCGCTCGGGCCCTTGAAAGGTCGAGAGGTGTCTAGTCCCTCAAACCTGGTGAGACGGGTTACAGCAGCCGGTTATGCCTTGAGTGGCACCAGGCGTGGAGCAATCATGTTTTCCGGACGCAGGATGTCGTTGAGCATCGCTTCGTCGAGCAGCTTCTCTTCACGCACCAGTTCCAGTACGCCGCGGCCTGTTTCCAAGGCGATGCGGGCGATACGGGTGGCGTTTTCGTAGCCGATGTACGGGTTCAGTGCGGTGACCAGGCCGATCGAGTGCTCGACCAGTTCACGGCAACGTTGTTCGTTGGCAGTGATGTCGACGATGCAGTGCTCGCGCAGCATGTCCATGGCGCGCTGGAGCAGGCGGATCGAGTCGAAGATCTTGTAGGCGATCAGCGGCTCCATCACGTTCAGCTGCAGCTGGCCACCTTCGGCAGCGATGGTCAGGGCGAGGTCGTTGCCCATGATCGCGAAGGCGACCTGGTTGACCGCTTCCGGGATAACCGGGTTGACCTTGCCGGGCATGATCGAGCTGCCTGGCTGACGCGCTGGCAGGTTGATCTCGTTGATGCCGGTACGTGGGCCGCTGGACAGCAGGCGCAGGTCGTTGCAGATCTTCGACAGCTTGACCGCAGTACGCTTGAGCATGCCCGAGAACAGCACGAAGGCGCCCATGTCGGAAGTCGCTTCGATCAGGTCGGCAGCCGGTACCAGTGGCTGGCCGCTGATGGCCGCCAGGCGCTGCACGGCGAGCATCTGGTAGCCCGGGTCGGCGTTGATGCCGGTGCCGATGGCGGTGCCGCCGAGGTTGATTTCGGTGAGCAGCTCAGGTGCCAGCGAGCGCAGACGGTTGAGGTCTTCGGTCATGGTCGTGGCGAAGGCGCGGAATTCCTGACCGAGGGTCATCGGTACGGCGTCCTGCAGCTGGGTGCGGCCCATCTTCAGTACGTGGTTGAATTCCTGACCTTTGGCAGCGAAGGCCTGGATCAGGCTGTCGAGGCTGGCCAGCAGAGCGTCGTGACCCAGCAGCAGACCCAGACGGATCGCAGTCGGGTAGGCGTCGTTGGTCGACTGCGCCATGTTCACGTCGTTGTTCGGGTGCAGGTACTGGTATTCGCCCTTCTGGTGACCCATGGCCTCCAGCGCGATGTTGGCGATGACTTCGTTGGCGTTCATGTTGGTAGAAGTACCAGCACCGCCTTGAATCATGTCGACCACGAACTGCTCGTGGTAGTCACCACGGATCAGGCGGGCGCAAGCCTCGCTGATCGCAGCATGCTTGGCATCGCTCAGGTGCCCCAGCTCACGGTTGGCATCAGCAGCAGCCTGCTTGACCATCGCCAGGCCGACTACCAGTTTCGGGTAGTGCGACAGCGGGACGCCGGAGAGGTGGAAGTTGTTGGCAGCGCGCAAAGTCTGGATGCCGTAGTAGGCATCAGCAGGGACTTCAAGGGTACCAAGCAGATCTTTTTCGACGCGGAACGATGCAGCGGAGGACATGATAGATATCATCTCGAGTTTGACCCGGCACCTGCCGGAATGCCGCCAATCCTAGGCTGGAGCGCATTTGTCGGCCAATGCTGTTAGGCGCTATCCTATGCACAAACGGCATAATGATTGATGTGACGTCAACTGACATTCGAGCGTGTTCCATTTTGGTGCATGCCGGGAGATGGCTGCATGAACCTAGAAAGCAAATGGCTGGAAGATTTCAGCGCGCTGGCCTCGACGCGCAGTTTTTCGCAGGCGGCCGAGCGTCGCTTCGTTACCCAGCCTGCATTCAGCCGGCGCATCCGCAGCCTTGAAGCGGCACTCGGGCTGACCCTGGTAAACCGCTCGCGCACGCCGATCGAGCTGACTGAAGCCGGGCAGCTGTTTCTGGTCACGGCGCGCACTGTTGTCGACCAATTAAGCGAAGTTCTCCGCCATTTGCATCATTTAGAAGGCGGGCAGGGCGAGGTTATCCAGGTGGCTGCGGCGCACTCACTGGCTTCGGGGTTCTTCCCACGCTGGGTGGCCCAGTTGCGCAACGACGGCCTCAACATCGCCACCCGGCTGGTCGCGACCAACGTCGGTGATGCCGTGCACGCCCTGCGCGAAGGCGGCTGTGACCTGATGCTGGCCTTCTACGACCCGGACGCTGCGCTGCAGATGGATGCCGAGATCTTCCCGTCACTGCACATGGGCACCACCGAGATGCTGCCGGTTTGCGCAGTCGGGCCGGATGGTCAGCCACTGTTCGACCTGGAAGGTGAAAACAGCGTGCCGTTGCTGGCCTACAGCGCCGGGGCGTTTCTGGGCCGTTCGGTGAGCCTGCTGCTGCGTCAGCGCAACCTGCGCTACACCACCGTTTATGAAACGGCGATGGCCGACAGCCTCAAGAGCATGGCCCTGGAAGGCATGGGCGTGGCCTGGGTGCCGCGCCTGTCGATGCAGGGTGAGCTGGCCCGCGGCGAGCTGGCGGTATGCGGCAGCAGTGCCTGGCATGTGCCGCTGGAGATCCGCCTGTACCGCTGCGCACTGGTGCGCAAGGCCAACGTAAGGCTGCTGTGGCGCAAACTGGAAGGCGGCACAGTTGACCCGAAAGTCAGCCAAACCCCCGAAAAATAGGCTCGACAGTTGGTCGCCAGGGGTGCCGGGATGCGCTTGCGTTACGTTATACTGCGCGGCCCCTGGACCGGATAGATATTCCGGTCGTGATCAGCATACAAGCCACGCCGGTCGTCCCGCGTGGCTTGTTGTTTTTTGACGCGCCTGCGGGCGCACAAGCGAAGAGGCTCGACGATGAGTGCACTGGTTGGCGTGATCATGGGCTCCAAGTCCGATTGGTCCACCCTTAGCCACACCGCCGATATGCTGGAAAAACTCGGCATTCCCTACGAAGTGAAGGTGGTTTCTGCCCACCGTACTCCGGATCTGCTGTTCCAGTATGCCGATGAGGCCGATGGCCGTGGCATCGAGGTGATCATCGCCGGTGCTGGTGGCGCTGCCCACCTGCCAGGCATGTGCGCCGCCAAGACCCACCTGCCGGTACTCGGCGTGCCGGTCCAGTCGGCCATGCTCTCGGGCGTCGACTCGCTGCTGTCGATCGTGCAGATGCCGGCCGGCGTACCGGTCGCGACCCTGGCCATCGGCAAGGCTGGCGCGATCAACGCCGCGCTGCTGTCGGCGAGCATCCTCGGTGCCAAGTACCCGCAGTTCCACGCAGCGCTCAAGCAGTTCCGCGTAGAGCAGACCGAAACCGTCCTGGACAATCCTGACCCGCGTCAGGTTTGAGGCTTAGCACATGAAGATCGGTGTAATCGGTGGCGGCCAGTTGGGCCGCATGCTGGCCCTGGCGGGTACTCCGCTGGGCATGAACTTCGCATTTCTCGACCCGGCCCCGGACGCCTGCGCCGCGCCGCTCGGCGAGCATCTGCGGGCTGACTATGGCGACCAGGACCACCTGCGCCAGTTGGCCGACGAAGTCGACCTGGTAACCTTCGAGTTCGAAAGCGTCCCGGCCGAAACCGTGGCTTTCCTCTCGCAGTTCGTGCCGGTGTACCCGAGCGCCGAAGCGCTGCGCATCGCACGCGACCGTCTGTTCGAGAAGAGCATGTTCCGCGACCTGGGTATCCCGACCCCAGCCTTCGCCGACATCCTCTCGCAGGCTGACCTCGACGCGGCTGTCGCCAGCATCGGCCTGCCGGCCGTGCTCAAGACCCGTACCCTGGGTTACGACGGCAAGGGCCAGAAGGTGCTGCGCACAGTTGCAGATGTGGTCGGTACCTTTGCCGAGCTGGGCAGCGTGCCGTGCCTGCTCGAGGGCTTCGTGCCGTTCACTGGCGAAGTGTCGCTGGTGGCGGTGCGTGGTCGCGATGGCGAAACGCGCTTCTACCCGCTGGTGCACAACACCCACGACAACGGCATTCTGCGCCTGTCGGTCGCCAGTGAAGACCACCCGTTGCAGTCGCTGGCCGAAGACTACGTTGGCCGCGTGCTCAAGCAGCTCGACTATGTCGGCGTGATGGCGTTCGAGTTCTTCGAAGTCGACGGTGGCCTCAAGGCCAACGAAATCGCCCCGCGCGTGCACAACTCCGGGCACTGGACCATCGAAGGCGCCGAGTGCAGCCAGTTCCAGAACCACCTGCGGGCCATCGCCGGCCTGCCGTTGGGTTCAACTGCCAAGGTCGGTGAGAGCGCCATGCTCAACTTCATCGGTGAAGTGCCGGCGGTGGACAAGATCGTTGCGGTCGACGACTGCCACCTGCATCACTACGGCAAGGCCTTCAAGGCCGGGCGCAAGGTCGGCCACGCCACTCTGCGCTGCGCCGACATGGCCAGCCTGCATGAGAAAATCGCCGAAGTAGAGGCGTTGATCGCAGGCTGAGGGAACCTCTGCCGGTTGCCTGCCCTCTGAGATGGCAACATGCCAAAGCGCTGTCTAGGCTTTGGCATGCCTCATCTTCAAATGCAGAGGGATTGCCATGGGCATCATCGGAACCATTTTCATCGGCCTCATCGTTGGCTTGCTGGCGCGCTTCATCAAGCCAGGCGACGACAGCATGGGCTGGATCATGACCATCCTCCTGGGTATCGCAGGCTCCCTGCTGGCGACCTACGGCGGCCAGGCACTGGGCATCTATCAGGCCGGTCAGGCTGCAGGCTTCTTCGGTGCGCTGGTTGGCGCCGTGGTCCTGCTGGTGATCTACGGCATGATCAAGAAACGCTGATTGCACGGTAGAATGCTCGGCAATTCTCCCCGAGTTGCCGAGCGTTCTCATGCGTGCGTTGTTCCTCCTTCCCCTCCTGCTGGCCAGCACCCTGGCCCATGCCGAGCTGCCCGAAACCGACTGGTTGGAACTGATGCCCAAGTCGGACCAACTGGCGCTGGAGCAGATGCCAGAAATCGACCACGACTCGCCTGAAGCTACCGGTACCTTTACCGACAAGGGCGGCCTCAAGCAGAGCAAAGGCTTGCCGGCAGTGATGTACTCGAGCAAGACCGTGCCGGCCATGAACGGCAAGCAGATTCGCCTCGGTGGTTATCCGGTGCCGCTGGAAAGCGACGCCAAGGGCAATAGCACGTTGTTCTTCCTGGTGCCGTATCCAGGCGCCTGCATCCACGTACCACCGCCACCGCCCAATCAGTTGGTGCTGGTGCGCTATCCGAAAGGTCTGAAGATCGACGATATCTACACACCGCTGTGGGTCAGCGGGCGTCTGCAGGTGGAAAAGGTCAGCAATGATCTGGCGGATGCTGCCTATGCGTTGGAGGCCAAGCAGGTGCGGGTCGTGGAAGATGCGGACCTGTGATGTAGGCCACCAGGATATTTGCAGCACCGCAGAATTTTGGGGCCGCTTCGCAGCCCTTTCGCGACACAAGGCCGCTCCTACAGGGATCGCGCACTACCTGGCAACGCGGTCCCTTGTAGGAGCGGCCTTGTGTCGCGAAATGAGGGCGCAGCCCTCACCGGGGCCAGCAGATCAGAGCGTTTCGCTGGCGATCTGAACGCTCAAGACATTGCGCTCACCAGGCTTGAGCTCAACAACGTCATCCCAGACATTCGCCGTCTCGATGCACAGCATGCGCTGCCAGCCATCGTCTGCCATGTCCGGCAATTCGCGGGCGCGGTCGGTCCAGGGGTTCCAGATCACCGCCGAGCGCGAGCCGCTGCTGGTCAGGCTAATCCGTCGCTGCCAGTGCGGGTCGACAATGCTTAGCTGCTCAGGGCTATCGAGGTAGATGCGGTCGGTTTCGCCGCTGAACGCCAGCGCGCCCTGCTGCGTGCGCTGCTCCCAGTCAGCCAGGGTTTCGATGTAGCTCAGCCCTGCAACACCCTCGACCTGCGCCTGGCGCACATCGCTTACGGCAAAGTAGCTGTGCAAGGCCTGGCTGATGGTGACGCTGTCATCCCCGAGGTTGTGACTGGTGAGGGTGACACTGAGCTGCGCGCCAACTTCGATCAGCAGTTTGAGCTCGACCTTGTGCGGCCAGCCCGGCAGTTCGCCGTTGGCAGCCTCAGGCAGCGAGAATTGGATCTGGACCGTTTCGCCAACCTGCTCGATGCCCAGCAACTGCCAGTCCCGGCCACGCACCAGCCCATGAGCCGGGGCCTCTGTGCCGCTGTACATTTTTTGAACAGGCTGTGGGTTACGTTGCAGGTTGCCAAACCACGGCCAGCATACCGGAACCCCGGCACGCACCGATTTGCCCTGACGAAACAGCGCTTGTTCACTCAACCACAGCAGCGGCGGTTGGCCGATGCGCTGGTAGCTGAGAATCTGCGCGCCTTGCTGAGCAATCAGCAGTTCCGCCTGCGGGCAGCTGACGCGCCAGCAAGCAAGCTCGCCGTGGGTTTCGGTTTCGACCTGAAAGTTAGCCATACGCTCATCTCGTTGTTTGCACCTGGGTTTTCGACCCTGTGCTGTGCAACGAGTTTAACCCCGGCGTGGCTCAGCGACGAGGGACCGAGCGGGTGCGGCCACTGCCATCGATGGCGACGAACACGAACACCGCCTCGGTGACCTTGCGCCATTCGCTGGACAGCGGGTCGTCGCTCCACACTTCGACCATCATCTGGATCGAGCTGCGGCCGATTTCCACCGTTTGGGTGTAGAACGACAGTTGCGCGCCAACCGCCACCGGGACCAGAAAGGCCATGCGGTCGATAGCTACGGTTGCCACCCGGCCACCGGCAACGCGGCTGGCCATGGCGGTACCGGCGAGGTCCATCTGCGCGACCAGCCAGCCGCCGAAGATATCGCCAAAGCCATTGGTTTCGCGGGGCAACGCGGTGATCTGCAGAGCCAAATCGCCTTGCGGAATAGGATCTTCTTGTTCGAGCTCAATCATGCCGTGGGGCCTCTGACCCGTGACGCTTCGTTGGTTGGCGCAATCAAGGTCGCCGTGAAAACGATCAGCTCATACTACGCTGATTTCGTTTTGGAGGGCGGCCGCAGGGAAACTCTGCGAAACCGCCTGAGCATAATGACCGGCGTTTTCGCACAACATCCCACAACGGGAGCATTCTTTTCATTCGAATGGGCAGTATATAGACGCCTGCCGCCAGGCACGACCATGCATTGATGAATATCGAGAGAGTTTTTCTGCCGCTATGAGCGCCGGCAGGCAATTTGTTATCTTCCTCCCTCAACTATCCAGAAGCCGCGTTACAAGCGGCCTGCACGTCCTACAAGAGACCTCCGATGACCTCCGTGCCGAGCAGTATCGAGCAGCCTTCGCGGCCGCTGACCCGCAGTGACTACAAGACGCTCTCGCTGTCCGCCCTGGGCGGGGCGCTGGAGTTCTACGATTTCATCATCTTCGTGTTCTTTGCCACCGTGGTCGGCAAGCTGTTCTTTCCGCCGGACATGCCCGAATGGCTGCGTCTGATGCAGACCTTCGGCATCTTTGCCGCGGGTTACCTGGCCCGGCCCTTGGGCGGCATCATCATGGCGCACTTCGGTGACCTGCTCGGGCGCAAGAAGATGTTCACCCTGAGCATCTTCATGATGGCTCTGCCGACGCTGATCATGGGCCTGCTGCCGACCTACGCGCAGATCGGCCTGTGGGCGCCGATCCTGTTGCTGCTGATGCGGGTGATCCAGGGCGCGGCGATTGGCGGGGAAGTGCCCGGCGCCTGGGTGTTCGTCTCCGAGCACGTGCCGGCGCGCAATACCGGCTACGCTTGCGGCACCCTGACCGCCGGGCTGACCGCGGGCATCTTGCTCGGCTCGCTGGTGGCAACCCTGATCAACACCGTCTACACCCCGGTGGAAGTGGCCGATTACGCCTGGCGCATCCCGTTCCTGGTCGGCGGTGTATTCGGCCTGTTCTCGGTGTACCTGCGCCGCTGGCTGCACGAAACCCCGGTGTTCGCCGAGATGCAGCAACGCAAGGCCCTCGCCGAAGAGCTGCCGCTGCGGGCAGTGCTGCGTGACCACCGTGGCGCGATCGTGCTGTCGATGCTGCTGACCTGGCTGCTGTCGGCAGGCATCGTGGTCGTCATCCTGATGACCCCGGCGCTGCTGCAGACGCTGTACCAGGTCAGCGCGCTGGATTCGCTCAAGGCCAACAGCGTGGCCATCGTCCTGCTCAGCCTGGGTTGCATTGCCGCCGGTAGCCTGGCCGACCGCTTCGGTGCCGGGCGTGTGTTGGTGATCGGCAGCCTGGCGCTGCTGGCCAGCTCGTGGAGCTTCTACCACAGCCTGCCCAACCACCCCGAGCTGCTGTTCCCGCTGTATGCGGTCACCGGTCTGTGCGTGGGCGTGATTGGCGCGGTGCCGTATGTGATGGTCAAGGCGTTTCCAGCGGCGGTGCGCTTCAGCGGCTTGTCGTTCTCCTACAATGTCGCCTATGCGATCTTCGGCGGGCTGACGCCGATGGCGGTGACCGGTCTGTTGAAGATCAGCCCGATGGCGCCGGCTTACTACGTGGCGGTGCTGTGCACGGTCGGCCTGCTGGTGGGCTTGTATCTGCTGGCGAAAAAACGCTGACAAAGGCGTTTCAACTCGAGCAAAAGTGAAAGGCCATCTCGCGGGTGCGATGATGGCCTTTCATCCAATTGTCACATTGAAGTCATAGAGTGTTCATGCGCCCTGCAGATACTGGGGCCCGTTCCATCCAGCACACCCCCTATTCCTGCTAGGAGCAAGGCATGAAACTGAAGCGTTTGATGGCGGCCCTCACGTTCGTCGCCGCTGGCGTTGCAACCGCCAACGCGGTGGCCGCTGTCGACCCAGCGATCCCGACTTACACCAAGACCACCGGTGTATCGGGCAACCTCTCCAGCGTCGGTTCCGATACTTTGGCGAACCTGATGACTCTGTGGGCCGAGGCCTACAAGAAGGAATACCCCAACGTAAACATCCAGATTCAGGCTGCCGGCTCCTCGACTGCGCCACCCGCGCTGACCGAAGGCACCGCCAACCTCGGCCCGATGAGCCGCAAGATGAAGGACGTCGAGCTGCAGGCCTTCGAGCAGAAGTACGGCTACAAGCCAACTGCTATCCCAGTCGCGGTCGACGCCCTGGCAGTCTTCGTGCACAAGGACAACCCGATCAAGGGCCTGACCATGGCGCAGGTCGATGCGGTGTTCTCGTCGACGCGCCTGTGCGGTGCCAAGGCCGACGTGAAAACCTGGGGCGACCTCGGTGTGACCGGCGACCTGGCCAACAAGCCGGTGCAGCTGTTCGGTCGCAACTCGGTATCCGGCACCTACGGCTACTTCAAGGAAGAAGCCCTGTGCAAAGGCGACTTCAAGCCTAACGTCAATGAGCAGCCTGGTTCGGCTTCGGTGGTACAGTCGATCAGCAGCTCGCTGAACGGCATTGGCTACTCGGGCATCGGCTACAAGACTGCCAGCGTCAAGACCGTGCCGCTGGCCAAGAAAGAAGGTGGCGAGTTCATCGAAGACAACGAAGAGAACGCCCTCAACGGCAAGTACCCGCTGTCGCGCTTCCTCTACGTCTATGTCAACAAGGCGCCGAACAAGCCGCTGGCTCCGCTCGACGCCGAGTTCATCAAGCTGGTGCTGTCGCAAGCAGGCCAGCAGGTTGTAGTAAAAGATGGCTACATCCCGCTGCCGGCCAAGGTAGCTGCCAAGGCGCTGGCTGATCTGGGCCTGTCGCATGCCGGCAACGTTGCCAAGCATTAAGTAACACTGGACGGGGTTGGCCTGCGGGCCGGCCCTGTCAGCTATTTTCGGTCCGGCGCCAGGCTTACTGTGCGGCGGGCTTTGTTGCGTCAACGCACTGTCATGTTTTTGTAATATGGGACCGCTAGGGTGTGCGCATGAATGATCTGGCCAACTCCACCATGAGCGACAAGGCTCCGCCGGTGCGCATTGACTTCAATACGCCCGAGTTGCAACGCAAGCGCCGCATGCGCGCCCTCAAAGATCGCCTGACCCGCTGGTATGTACTGGTGGGCGGGCTTGCCGTGCTTGCGGCGATCACCTTGATCTTCTTCTATCTGGCTTACGTGGTGCTGCCGCTGTTCCAGGGCGCCGAGCTGACCCGCAAGCAGGCGTTGCAGCCCACCTGGCTGCAGCAGGATGCCGGCAAGCCGCTGTTGATCGCGCTTGAAGAACAAAACCTGGTTGGCCTGCGCGTGTCCGACCAAGGTCAGGCGTTGTTCTTCGACAGCAAGACCGGTGCCGAGCTGAAACGTGTTGACCTGCCAGTCCCGGCCGCTGCGCACGTGACCTCGATCAGCGCTGATCAACCGGGCAGCCCGCTGATCGTGCTGGGTCTGTCCAACGGTCAGGCACTGGTGTTCAGTCACACCTACAAGGTCACCTACCCGGACAACAAGAAGACCATCAACCCGGGCATCGACTTCCCTTACGGCGAGACGCCATTCGTGCTCGATAGCGCAGGCCGCGCGCTGGAACATGTCAACGTCAGTCTCAATGGTGAGTCGCTGATCCTGGCCGGCTCGCACGGCTCGCAGTTGCTGGTCAGCCAGCTGACCCGCGAAGAAAACATGATGACCGGCGAGGTCAGCAGCGAGCAGACCAGCATCGACCTGCCGCAGATGACCGAAACGGTCAAAGCGATCTATGTCGACCCGCGTCAGCAGTGGCTGTATGTGGTCAACGGTCGCGCCCAGGCCGATGTGTTCAGCCTGCGCGACAAGAATCTCAACGGTCGCTACAAGCTGCTCGAAGACGGCCAGGCAGAAATCACCGCGAGCACCCAGCTGGTGGGCGGTATCTCGCTGATCTTTGGTGATTCCAAGGGTGGCCTGAGCCAGTGGTTCATGGCCCGCGACCCGGATGGCGAGTCGCGCTTGAAACTGATCCGCAGCTTCCAGCTCGGTACCGCGCCTGTGGTGCAGATCGACGCCGAAGAGCGCCGCAAGGGCTTCATTGCTCTGGACAGCGCCGGCCAGCTGGGCGTGTTCCACAGCACCGCGCACCGCACCTTGCTGGTCGAGCCAGTTGCCGATGGCGCAGGCATTCTGGCCCTGTCGCCGCGCGCCAACCGCATCATCATCGAGCAAGGCGGCAAACTGCTGCCGTTGAGCCTGAAGAACCCGCACCCGGAAGTGTCCTGGAGCGCGCTGTGGGGCAAGGTCTGGTACGAGAACTACGAGGAGCCGAAGTACGTCTGGCAGTCGACTGCCTCGAACACCGACTTCGAGCCCAAGCTGAGCCTGTCGCCACTGACCTTCGGCACCCTCAAGGCAGCCTTCTACGCGATGATTCTGGCGGCACCGCTGGCCATCGCTGCTGCGATCTACACCGCCTACTTCATGGCTCCGGGCATGCGCCGCAAGGTCAAGCCGGTGATCGAGTTGATGGAGGCGATGCCGACGGTGATTCTCGGCTTCTTCGCCGGTCTGTTCCTCGCGCCGTACCTGGAAGCGCACTTGCCGGGCGTGTTCAGCCTGTTCCTGCTGATGCCATTGGGTATTCTTCTGGCCGGCTTTGGCTGGAGCCGCCTGCCTGAGTCGATCCGCCTGCGCGTGCCGGACGGCTGGGAAGCCGCGATCCTGCTGCCGGTGATCCTCTTCACTGGCTGGCTGTCGCTGTCCATGAGCCCGTTCCTCGAGAGCTGGTTCTTCGGCGGCGACATGCGCCTGTGGATCAGCAATGACCTGGGCATCACCTACGACCAGCGCAACGCCCTGGTGGTCGGTATCGCGATGGGCTTTGCGGTCATCCCGAACATCTACTCGATCGCCGAAGACGCCGTGTTCAGCGTGCCGCGCAGCCTGACCCTGGGTTCGCTGGCGCTGGGCGCAACGCCCTGGCAGACCCTCACCCGAGTGGTGATTCTGACGGCCAGCCCGGGGATCTTCTCGGCGCTGATGATCGGCATGGGCCGCGCAGTCGGCGAAACCATGATCGTGCTGATGGCCACCGGCAACACGCCGGTGATGGAGATGAACCTGTTCGAAGGCATGCGCACCCTCGCGGCCAACGTCGCGGTGGAAATGCCGGAGTCGGAAGTCGGCGGCAGCCACTACCGGGTACTGTTCCTCGCCGCGCTGGTGCTGCTGATGTTCACCTTTGTGATGAACACCCTGGCCGAGCTGATTCGTCAGCGTCTGCGCAAGAAATACTCGTCGCTTTGATAGAAAGGTAGAGATCCGTGAAAAAGGATTCCCTCAAAGGCTGGTTCAAGAGCGGCGCTCCCGGCGTTTGGATCAGCGGTGGCGCCGTCGCCATCGCCGTGATCATGACCGTTGGCCTGCTGGCGGTGATCGCCGTGCGCGGCCTTGGCCACTTCTGGCCGGCCGACGTGATCCAGGCCACCTACAAGGTGCCAGGGCAGGCCGAGCACATCGTCGTCGGCGAAGTAGTGCAGCAGGAACAGGTACCCCTGGCGCGGCTCAAGGGCGCTGGCCTGCCAGTGCCGGACAACGGCCCGGAATTCATGACTCGGGAGCTGATCAAGGTCGGCAACCGCGACATCAATGGCAGCGACTTCACCTGGGTGGTCGGCGACTGGCTGGTCGATCAGACCGCCCCGGCGGACTTGATCGCCTTGGAGCGCCGCGAGTGGGGCAACTTCTATGGCTACCTGGTTAGCGTCAAGCAGGACGGCCAGGTAGTGGCCCAGGGCGATGCGGCCTGGGGCGAACTGCAAGCCCGCCTGAAACGCGCGAGCGACCTTGCCGGCGAGCTTCAAGACCTTGAGAAGAAAGACATCGGTGCCATCAACCATGGCCTTGAACGCTTGCGCCTGCAGAGCCGCAAGCTGGAGCTGGCGGGCAAGCTGGACGCCACCGCGCAGGCCGACCTTGAGTCCGAGCGTGCCGAGCTGAACAGCCGCTACAAGGCCATCGAAGAACGCCTCGGCGCGCTGCACCGCGATTTCAGCCGGGACAGCCTGGTGGTGCGCGATGGCAATGGCCGCGAGCTGGAGATCAACCTCGACAAGGTCGTGCATGCCTATCAGCCGAACGGCATGGGCATCGTTACCAAGCTGGGCACCTATTTCGCCAAAGTGTGGGAATTCCTCAGCGACGACCCGCGTGAGGCAAACACCGAGGGCGGGATCTTCCCGGCCATCTTCGGCACGGTGATGATGACCCTGATCATGGCCATCATCGTCACCCCGTTCGGTGTGCTCGCGGCGGTCTATCTGCGTGAATACGCCCGGCAGGGCCCGGTCACCCGGCTGATCCGCATCGCCGTGAACAACCTCGCCGGCGTCCCGGCGATCGTCTACGGCGTGTTTGGCCTGGGCTTCTTTGTCTACGTGCTGGGCGGCTCGATCGACCGGCTGTTCTTCCCGGAAGCGTTGCCAGCGCCGACCTTGGGTACCCCGGGCCTGCTCTGGGCATCGCTGACCCTGGCGTTGCTGGCCGTGCCGGTAGTGATCGTGGCCACTGAAGAAGGCTTGGCGCGAATCCCGCGGACCCTGCGCGAAGGCTCGCTGGCGCTCGGTGCGACCAAATCCGAGACGCTGTGGAAGATCGTGCTGCCGATGGCCAGCCCGGCGATGATGACCGGCATGATCCTCGCCGTCGCCCGCGCCGCTGGCGAAGTTGCGCCGCTGATGCTGGTGGGGGTGGTCAAGCTGGCGCCGACGCTGCCGGTCAACGGCAACTACCCTTATCTGCACCTTGATCAGAAGATCATGCACCTGGGCTTCCACATCTACGACGTCGGCTTCCAGAGCCCCAACGTCGAAGCCGCGCGGCCGCTGGTGTACGCCACCGCGTTGCTGCTGGTGCTGGTGATTGCCACGCTCAACCTGTCGGCGGTGTGGATGCGTAACCACCTGCGCGAGAAGTACAAGGCGCTCGACCACTGATTCAGCTTCACGCCACAAGCGCCGGGCTCAGCAGCCAGGCGCTTTTGCCCAGACCGCAGCTTGCAGCTCGAAGCCGGTAGCTACAAACGGAGTGAAACCATGCAACATGAAACTCAAGCTCATGGCATCGACATGTCGGCCCTGGGTCGCAACAAGCAGAGCCTGCGCCTGGCTGAAGAAGCTGTGGCCATCGAAGTGCCCGGCCTGTCCCTGTACTACGGCGACAAGCAGGCGCTGTTCGACGTCAGCCTGAATATCCCCAAGCAGCGCGTGACCGCCTTCATTGGCCCGTCCGGCTGCGGCAAGTCGACCTTGCTGCGCACCTTCAACCGGATGAACGACCTGGTTGACGGTTGCCGCGTAGAAGGCGAAATCAACCTCTACGGCACCAACATCTACCGCAAGGGCGAAGACGTAGCCGAGCTGCGTCGTCGGGTTGGCATGGTGTTTCAGAAGCCCAACCCATTCCCCAAGACCATCTATGAGAACGTGGTCTATGGCCTGCGCATCCAGGGCATCAACAAGAAGCGCACCCTCGACGAAGCGGTCGAATGGGCGCTACGCGGCGCGGCCTTGTGGGATGAGGTCAAAGACCGCCTGCACGAGTCGGCTCTGGGCCTGTCCGGTGGTCAGCAGCAACGTCTGGTGATTGCCCGCACGATTGCCGTCGAGCCAGAAGTGCTGCTGCTCGATGAGCCGTGCTCGGCGCTCGACCCGATTTCCACGCTCAAGGTCGAAGAACTGATCTACGAGTTGAAATCCAAGTACACCATCGTCATCGTCACCCACAACATGCAGCAGGCGGCGCGCGTTTCCGACTACACCGCGTTCATGTACATGGGCAAACTGATCGAGTATGGGGACACCGATACGCTGTTCACCAACCCGGCCAAGAAGCAGACCGAAGACTACATCACCGGTCGTTACGGCTAGTAGCCGCTGCCGGCTTCACGCCGTCACCGACCCGAATACCTTGAAGCTTGCAGCAGCTGGCTTCTGCGCGGAGCGAACGCATGATCAACAAAGAAAGCCTTACCCATCACATCTCCCAGCAGTTCAATGCCGAGCTCGAAGAAGTGCGCAGCCACCTGCTGGCCATGGGCGGGCTGGTCGAGAAGCAGGTCAACGATGCGGTCACCGCGCTGATCGAGGCTGACTCGGGCCTGGCCCAGCAAGTGCGCGAAGTCGATGAGCAGATCAACCAGATGGAGCGCAACATCGACGAAGAATGCGTGCGCATTCTGGCCCGTCGACAGCCGGCGGCTTCTGACCTGCGCCTGATCATCAGCATTTCCAAATCGGTAATCGACCTTGAGCGCATCGGCGACGAGTCGACCAAGATCGCTCGCCGCGCCATCCAGCTGTGTGAAGAAGGCGAGTCGCCGCGTGGTTACGTCGAAGTGCGCCACATCGGCGACCAAGTGCGCAACATGGTCCGCGACGCACTGGACGCATTTGCCCGCTTCGACGCCGAGCTGGCGCTGTCGGTAGCGCAGTACGACAAGACCATCGACCGCGAATACAAGACTGCGCTGCGCGAGCTGGTCACCTACATGATGGAAGACCCACGCTCGATCTCGAGGGTACTCAGCGTGATCTGGGCATTGCGTTCGCTGGAGCGGATCGGCGACCACGCGCGCAACATCGCCGAACTGGTGATCTACCTGGTGCGCGGCACCGACGTGCGCCACATGGGCTTGAAGCGGATGAAAGCCGAGGTCGAAGGCACCGCAGGCCGCGAGGCTGAAATCGCTAATGTTTTGGCTGAATCGGACGATAAATAGGATTGCTCCCGAGCCTCAACGCCCGGCCCAGTGCCGGGCGTTCTCGTTTGCGGTCGAGCAGCCAGCAGGCACCCGCGAACAGTGTGCGACGCCCCGACCTGATTCGCTGCTTGGCAAATGGCCATCAGTGAGCGTTATGCTAGTCGGGATCAAGAGGAGTATCGATGAGTAAAGTCAATGTGCTAGTTGTGGATGACGCCCCGTTCATTCGCGATCTGGTAAAGAAGTGCCTGCGCAACGCCTTCCCGGGTATGGTCATCGAAGATGCAGTGAACGGCCGCAAAGCCATGGCATTGCTCGGTAAGGAGCATTTCGACCTGGTCCTGTGCGACTGGGAAATGCCGGAAATGTCGGGCCTGGAATTGCTCACCTGGTGCCGTCAGCAGCCTGAGATGAAAGCCCTGCAGTTCATCATGGTGACCAGCCGTGGCGACAAGGAAAACGTGATTCAGGCGATTCAGGCCGGGGTGTCCGATTTTGTCGGCAAGCCGTTCACCAACGAACAGCTGCTGACCAAGGTGAAAAAATCCCTGAGCAAGATCGGCAAGCTCGACAGCCTGATGTCGGGCGGCGTGGCCAAGGTCAATTCGGCGTTTGCCAATGACTCGCTGAGCGCCTTGACCGGTGGTCGCCCGGAGGCTGTCAGAGCCGCTCCGGTAGCCGCCGAGGCTGCCCGGCCGCTGGTCGCCGCAGCAGCACCGAAGGCCGCGCCAAGTGCCGCACCGGCCGGTCGTGGCCAAGGCCAATTGCGCCTCGCCAGCGGCGCGCAAGCCTGTGTGATCAAAGCCCTGAGCCTGAAGGAAGCGCTGCTGGTGGTGCGTCGCAGCGCCAACCTGCCGCAGGTGCTTGAAGGCGCGGTGCTCGACCTTGAGCAGGGTGACAACGCTGAAGTCGCGCGTCTGAACGGCTATCTGCATGCAGTGGCGGCGATGGAGCCGAAGCCGGACAGCGACTGGCTGCAGCTGACCTTCAAGTTTGTCGACCAAGACGCGCAGAAGCTCGACTACCTGTCGCGCTTGATTGCCCGCGGCACTACTCAGAAGCACTTCACTCCCGGCGCGTGAGGCGCTGTCCGACGCAGCCGCGGCCCCTGTCAGCACGGGCCGCGGCTGCGCCGACCAACTGCCATACCCAATGGCAATCCGCCTGCTAGGCTTCGACAGAACCCAACTGTCATAAAGCCACCATCCATGCCCAGCCGCCTGCTGCTGTTCTGTGCCTTGCTCACGGCTTCGGCGTCGAGTGTGGCCATGACGTTGTATCGAACCACTGATGCCTACGGTGTTGTGTCGTACTCCGATCACGACAGCGAGGGCGCCAAGGCCTATGTGATCTTTCGCGAGCCGATCGTCGAGCGCCTCGACGGCCAGGTGCGGCTGTACAGCGAGGTGATTACCGGCGGGATGCGCTTCAGCGCGCACAACGAGCTGTTCGCGCCGGTCGAGGTCGAGTTGCGCCTGCAAGGGCTGAGCAATGCTCAGGGGGGCAACGCGCCGCGGATCGTGCGCAAGGTGCTGCCAGCACGCTCGACCCAGTTGCTCAGCGTGGTCATGGCCCAGCCCGGCAAGCAACTGGGTTATCAAAGCAAACTCGACTACGCCCTCGGCAGCCCGCTGCAGCGGCCGCAGGCATTTCGCTACCCGTTCCCCTGGCGTGGCGGGCCGTTTCGTTTGAGTCAGGGGCCGAACGGGCGCTACAGCCACTTCGGCGCCAAGGGCCGCTATGCGATGGACATCGCCATGCCTGAAGGCACACCGATCGTCGCTGCGCGCGGCGGGGTGGTGATCAAGACCGAGAACAGCCAGAACGGCCGCGGTACCAATGCCTCAGGCAACTTTGTGCGCATTCTTCATAGCGATGGCACCATGGGCGTCTACCTGCACCTGATGCAGGGCTCGGTGGTGGTCGGCGAGGGGCAGCGGGTCAGCGTAGGGGATGCGCTGGCCAAGTCGGGCAATACCGGCAACAGCACCGGGCCGCATCTACACTTTGTGGTGCAGCGCAATGTCGGCCTGGCACTGGAGTCGATCCCCTATCAGTTCGACCGGCCCCTTGGCGGGTTGCCTAATTTCACGGCGGGCAATCCCTGAAATTGGGGCCGCTGCGCGGCCCTTTCGCGACACAAGGCCGCTCCTACAGTTGACCGCGCATGACGTGCTTGCGCGGACCCTGTAGGAGCGGCCTTGTGTCGCGAAAGGGCTGCGCAGCAGCCCCAAAGATGTGGCAGACCGCTGGTTATTCCAGCTTGAGCACCTTAGCCAGAACGATCTTGGGCCCTTTCATCTTCTTGATGATGATGCGCAGGCCTTCGACTTCGAGCAGTTCCTCTTCTTCAGGCACCCGATTCAGCGTCTCGTAGACCAGCCCTGCAAGGGTTTCGGCCTCGATGTGGTCAAGGTCAACGCCCAGCAGCCGCTCGACCTTGAACAGCGGAGTATCGCCTCGCACCAGCAGCTTGCCTGGCTGGTAGGCGAGGATGCCGCGCTCGGTCTTGCGGTGCTCGTCCTGAATATCACCGACCAGCACTTCCAGCACGTCTTCCATGGTCAGGTAGCCGATCACCTTGCCATCGGCTTCTTCAACCAGCACAAAGTGCGCGCCGCCCTTGCGGAATTGCTCGAGCAGCTGCGACAGCGGCATGTGCCGGGACACCCGCTCGAGTGGCCGGGTCAGGTCGTCCAGGTCGACGCTGCCGGGGATATGGTCGAGGTCGGCCAGCTCCAGCAACAGGTCCTTGATGTGCAGCAAACCGGTGAATTCCTCACGCTCGGCATCGTACACCGGGTAGCGGCTGAATTTGTGCCGGCGGAACATCGCCAGGATTTCCTTGAGCGGCGCCTTGGCGTCGAGGCTGATCATGTCCTCGCGCGAGTTGGCCCAGTCGACCACCTCCAGCTCACCCATCTCGACCGCCGACGCCAGTACGCGCATGCCCTGATCACTCGGGTCCTGGCCACGGCTGGAGTGCAGGATCAGCTTGAGCTCTTCGCGGCTGTAATGGTGCTCATGGTGCGGCCCCGGCTCGCCCTGGCCAGCCACCCGCAGGATGGCGTTGGCGCTGGCGTTGAGCAGGTAGATGGCCGGGTACATGGCCCAGTAGAACAGGTACAGCGGCACCGCCGTCCACAGCGACAACAGCTCGGGTTTGCGGATCGCCCACGACTTGGGCGCCAGCTCACCGACAACGATGTGCAGGTACGAGATAACGAAGAAGGCGATGAAGAACGACACGCCCTTGATCAGCTCCGGCGAGTCGACGCCAAAGTACGCCAGCAACGGCTCGAGCAGGTGGGCGAAGGCCGGCTCACCGACCCAGCCCAGGCCTAGCGAGGCGAGGGTGATACCCAGCTGACAGGCAGACAGGTAGGCATCGAGCTGGTTGTGCACCTTGCGCAGAATGCTGCCGCGCCAGCCGTGCAGCTCGGCGATCGAATCGACCCGGGTCGAGCGCAGTTTGACCATGGCGAACTCGGCGGCAACGAAGAAGCCGTTGAGCAAGACCAGGAACAGTGCAAAAAGAATCATGCCGAAGTCGGCAAACAGGGAGGTGACGCTGATACCAGGGGAAGGGTCCATGATGGGGTTTTACGGGGTCCGTCTGCGAAAATGATGATAAAAAGCCGCCAGCTGTGCCGGCGCAGGACAGCCAATGTAGCGGCTGAGGCGGCAAAAGCAAAGGGGGGGCAGGGCGGCGTCGGTCAGTGCCAGCCACCCGCTGTGGCTATCTGCCCTTGCCGATATCCATCTGCACAGCGGCAAAATGGCAGGTAAAGGTGCTGCCGTGGCCGGGCACGCTGCTGATCTCCAGCCGCGCGCGGTGGCGCAGCAGCACGTGCTTGACGATCGCCAGGCCCAGGCCGGTGCCGCCGGTGTGGGAGTTGCGGCTGGAGTCCACCCGGTAGAAGCGTTCGGTCAGGCGCGGCAGGTGCTTGGCCTCGATCCCCATCCCCGAGTCCTGCACCGACAGGTGCGCGCCCTGTTCATCGGCCCACCAGCGGATGCGGATGTTGCCGCCGTCCTGGGTGTACTTGACGGCGTTGAACACCAGATTGGAGAACGCACTGCGCAGCTCCGACTCGCTGCCCTTGAGGTAGACCCCAGGGCTGGCCTCGAGGCTGATGTTCTGCTGGCGCGGGCCAGACAGCGCCTGCGCATCGGCCTTGATCGCGGTGAGCAACGCATCGACTGCCACGGGCTGGTTGTCCGAGGGGTAATCGGTGGCTTCGAGCTTGGCCAGCAACAGCAGGTCGTTGAGCAGCGTCTGCATGCGCGACCCTTGCTGGCTCATCTGCTGCAGGGCGCGGGTCCAGCGTGGATTGACGTCTTCGACGTTATCCAAGAGGGTTTCCAGGTAGCCGCTGATCACCGTCAACGGCGTGCGCAGTTCGTGCGAGACGTTGGCGACGAAGTCTTTGCGCATCTGCTCGAGCAGGTGAATGCGGGTGACGTCGCGCACCAGCATCAGGTGCTCGTTGTTGCCATAGCGGGTGATGTGCAGCTGCACCCGCATGCGGTCGTTGATCGGCGAGGGGATTTCCAGCGGCTCAAGGTAGTTTTCTGCTTCGAAGTATTCTTTGAAGCGTGGGTGGCGGACCAGGTTGGTTACCTGCTGGCCGCCATCCTGCGGGGTCTTGAAGCCGAGCAGGGTTTCCGCTGCGCGGTTCCACCATTCCAGATTGCCGTCGCTGTCGAGCATGATCACCGCGTCACGCAGGGCAGCCGTTGACTCCTGGACTCGGTCGATCACTGCCTGCAAGCGCCCGCGCACGCGCTGATCGCGGCGTTGCAGGTGGTAGATGCTGTCGAACACCTCGCCCCACAGGCCGTAGCCGTCGGGTGGTGCTTCGTCGGGTTGATGGTTGCGCAGCCAGTCGTGCAGGCGCAGCAACTGCTTGAGGGTCCAGCCCAGGTACAGCGCCAGGCCGATGGCAAAGCTCCAGCCATAGTAGCCGCTGACCAGGCCGCCAATGATGCAGACGGTGATCAACAGCAGCAGGTGGCGAATCAGGGTCGCATGCCAGTTCTGGTTCAATTGTTACGGTCCTTGTACAACAGTGTGCAGCCAGCTGCGCAGGCGTCGCTCAGCTTTTGGTCGAGAAACGATAGCCAGTGCCGCGCACGGTTTGTACCAGATTTTCGTAGGCCTCACCCAGCGCCTTGCGCAGGCGGCGGATGTGCACATCGACGGTACGCTCTTCGACGTAGACGTTGCCGCCCCAGACCTGATCGAGCAACTGGCCACGAGTGTAGGCGCGCTCCTGGTGGGTCATGAAGAACTGCAGCAGGCGGTATTCGGTTGGGCCCATCTCGGCTGGCTTGCCGTCGATGGTGACGCGGTGGCTGATCGGGTCGAGCAGCAGGCCGCCGATCTCGATTGGCGACTCGCTGTCGCTCGGGCCGGTGCGGCGCAGCACGGCTTTCAGCCTGGCGACCAGTTCCCGCGGCGAGAACGGTTTGGTGATGTAGTCGTCGGCGCCGACTTCCAGGCCCTGGATCTTGTTGTCCTCTTCGCCCTTGGCGGTGAGCATGATGATCGGGATGTCGCCGGTCAGTTCATCACGCTTGAGGCGGCGCGCCAGCTCGATGCCCGAGGTGCCCGGGAGCATCCAGTCGAGCAGGATCAGGTCCGGCTTGCGGTCGACGATAATCGCGTGGGCCTGCTGCGAGTTCTCCGCCTCGAGGCAGTCATAGCCGGCCATTTCCAACGCAACGGCGATCATCTCGCGAATGGGCGCTTCGTCGTCGACGATCAGAATGTTCCTGCCAACCATGCTCTCAACCTCTCCTGAATTGGATGTCTTGGCCCGCATTAGATAACGGAATTATTGCAGTCGTGTGACAAGTCGTGGGCTGCCACTGCAAGTATCGACGGCTGAGCTAGGCTGTAAATCCCAACCCCCGAATAAATACGGTGAAATCCAATGACACGATCAACGCTGAACTGGATGGCCTTCTGCGCGGTTTTGGCGCTGCCGGGGGTAGCCCTCGCCGAGCATGGCGGCATGGGCATGGCCAAGGGCGGCATGCTGGTGGATGACAAGGGCATGACCTTGTACACCTTCGACAAGGACAGCGACGGCAAGTCGATGTGCAACGGCGACTGTGCCAAGAACTGGCCGCCGCTGATGGTCAAGGAAGATGACAAGGCTGCGGCAGGCAAGTGGACCCACATCAAGCGCGACGACGGCAGCATGCAGTGGGCCTACGATGGCAAGCCGCTGTACACCTTCGTCAAGGACACCGAAGCCGGCAAGACCACCGGCGATGGCATGAAGGACGTCTGGCATGTAGCCAAGCCCTGACGGCATCGCCGCGCCCTGCGCGAGCGCCTGACAGCGCTGGCACAGGGCGCGCAGTCAGCCCAGGGCGTAATCCAGCACCACGCCGATAAAGATCAGCAAGCCTGCCCAGTGGTTATGCAGAAACGCCTTGAAGCACGCGTCGCGATCCAGCTTGCGCGTCGACCAGAACTCCCAGGCAAAGCACACCAACGCACCCACCAAGCCGAGGTGGAACCAGCCGCCCAGACCGAACTTGATGCCCGCCAGCAGCAGGCAGGCCAACGACAGCAGCTGCAAGCCAAGAATGATCGCCCGGTCGGCCTCGCCAAACAGGATCGCGGTGGATTTGACCCCGATCTTCAAATCGTCATCGCGGTCGACCATGGCGTAGTAGGTGTCATAGCCCACCGTCCACAGCAGGTTGGCGATGTACAGCAGCCAGGCGCTGGCAGGCAGATCGCCGCCGGCGGCGGTGAAGGCCATCGGGATACCCCACGAATACGCTGCGCCCAGGACCACCTGTGGGTAATAGGTGTAGCGCTTCATGAACGGATAGCAGAACGCCAGGGCGACCGCACCGAACGACAACCAAACCGTCTGGGCGTTGGTGCACAGCACCAGCAGGAAACTCGCCGCCACCAGCACGGCGAACAGCACCAGCGCCTCGCGTGGCTTGACCCGACCGCTGGCCAGCGGCCGGTCGGCGGTGCGTTTGACGTGGCCATCGACCTTGCGGTCGGCGAAGTCGTTGATGCAGCAGCCGGCCGCGCGCATCAGCACTACGCCTAGGCCAAAGATCAGCACATTGGCCACCGTCGGCGCGCCCTGGCCGGCAATCCACACCGCAGTCAGGGTCGGCCACAGCAACAGGTAGATGCCGATCGGCCGATCCATGCGGCTCAGCTGGACGAAGTCCCAGGCGCGCGGGTGCAGGTGGTTGAGTGATTTCAGCAGTTGCAGGTACATCAGCCGGTTACCTCGCTGGAGGCTTGCCACAAGGCCGGCAGAAACACCTCGGCCACCAGTAGTTGCAGGCCATCACGCTCGAAGCGCGAGCGCCGGCCCCACAGATTCGCAGCAGCGACTTCAATCGGTAGCCAGTGCTGCGGGTAGCTGCACACCTCGATAGGGTGGCGCACAAAGGCCTGATCGCAGAACAGCAGCTCACCCAGCGAACGGCTGCCCAGGGTTTCCAGGTCCAGCCCACCGCGCTCCAGCGCGCTGCGCCCGGCCACGCTGCGGGCGAATACCCAAGGCTGGCCATGGCCACGCAGGTAGACCTCACGGACCCAGCCTTGCGCACCAGGCTCAAGGCCAAGCGCCAGGCATTCGTCATCGCGCAGCGGCTGCCAGCCCTGGAATAACGGGGTGACACTGAAATGATCAGCAGACAGGGCAGTCAGGCGGCGGGTCAGCGAGCCTTCATCGAACAGCCAGTCGAGGGTCGGCTGGGCAAGCGTGGTTGCCAGCTGTGGATACGGCAGCCACGCAACAGCGGCTGCTAGCGGGGATTCGTACGACACGTCGGTATGCTTGTTACAGCCAGAGAGGCGCCGAGCTTAGCATGATTGCCTGCGCTGCTTGCATACTGCAGGCTGGGCCAGTAAAAAGCCCGTGGCAGCCGCACGAGCCATAACTCAGCCTGTTGCGTGCAACAGTGCGATAAGCGGCAAGGCCAAGCCTGAACCTGGATGAGGAGCTGTTGATGAAGAAGTGGCAATGCATTGTATGTGGCCTGATCTACAACGAAGCCGAGGGCTGGCCGGATGACGGTATCGCGCCGGGCACCCAATGGCAGGATGTCCCTGAAGACTGGCTGTGCCCGGATTGTGGCGTAGGCAAAAGCGACTTTGAAATGATCGAAATCGCCTGATAGCAACCCTTGGCAACGTAAAAGGAATACGGCATGACCTCCCCAGTAGTGATCATCGGCACCGGCCTTGCGGGCTACAACCTGGCCCGTGAGTTTCGCAAGCTCGACGGCGAAACGCCGCTGCTGTTGATCAGCGCTGATGACGGCCGTTCCTATTCCAAGCCAATGCTGTCCACTGGCTTCGCCAAGAACAAGGACGCCGACGGCCTGTGCATGGCAGAGCCGGGGGCCATGGCCGATCAGCTCAAGGCGGAGATCCGTACGCACACGCGCATCAGCGGCATTGATCCTGGGCACAAGCGGCTGTGGATCGGTGAAGAGGTGGTCGAGTACCGTGACTTGATTCTCGCGCTGGGCGCACAGACAGTACAGCTGCCGCTGCAGGGCGACGCGAGCGATGCGGTGTTTGCGATCAACGACCTTGTCGACTACGCCCGCTTTCGCCGCGCTGCGGCAGGCAAGCAGCGCGTGCTGATTCTCGGCGCCGGGCTGATCGGCTGCGAGTTTGCCAACGACATGAGCCTCGGTGGTTTCCAGGTCGATGTGGTTGCCCCTTGTGAGCAACTGATGCCGACCCTGATCCCGGCTGCCGCCGCAGGCGCGGTGCAGGCAGGCCTGGAGAGCCTTGGCGTGCGCTTCCACCTAGGCCCCGTGCTGGACCGCCTACAGCGCGATGGCGCTAGCTTGCAGGCGCACTTGTCCGACGGCCGCGTGATCGCCTGCGACCTGGTGGTCTCGGCCATTGGCCTGCGCCCGCGCACCGAACTGGCCGCCGCGGCCGGGCTGGCGGTCAATCGTGGGGTAGTGGTGGACCGTCAGTTGCGCACCTCGCACGCCAATATCTACGCCCTGGGCGATTGCGCCGAGGTCGATGGCATCAACCTGTTGTACGTGATGCCGTTGATGAGCTGCGTACGCGCGCTGGCGCAGACCTTGGCCGGCAATCCGCAGGCGGTGGCATACGGGCCGATGCCGATCACCGTGAAGACCCCCGCTTGCCCACTGGTGGTCGCGCCACCGCCGCATGGCCGCATGGGCGTGTGGCAAGTGGAAGGTGACGGCGCCGATCTCAAGCTGACCTGCCACGATGAGGCGGGTGCGCTGCTCGGCTATGCCCTGACAGGCAGCGCCGTCATGGAAAAACTCGCTCTAAATCGGCAGCTTCCGGCGCTTATGGCGTAAATGGCTGGCGTTCTGTCGCTTATGCCGTTGGCTTACCGACACAATGGCCGTGCTGATACTGGCGCGGTCCCGGTTGGCGTGCCATTCTCACTCGCGTCTGCCGCAGTTTAGAGCCTGCGGCGCCTTGAGCGCTGCCTCCCCTGGCAGCACGGCAATAACAACAAGAATTCCCGTCCAAGAGGCTTCACTATGCGCAAACCAGAACTCGCCGCTGTCATCGCTGAAAAGGCCGATTTGACCAAGGAAAAGGCCAATGAAGTACTTAATGCGATCCTCGACAGCATCACCGGGGCCCTCGATAAGGATACCGTTACCCTGGTTGGCTTCGGCACTTTCGAGAAGCGTCACCGTGGCGCCCGCACTGGCAAAAACCCGCAGACTGGCGAGCCAGTGAAGATCAAGGCCAGCAACACCGTTGCGTTCAAGCCAGGCAAGGGTCTCAAGGACACGGTCAACCCGACCGGCAAAGCGGCAGCACCGGCCAAGGCCGCTGCCAAACCCGCTGCCAAGGCTGCCGCGAAGAAAAAGTAAGCGGCTCGTTGCTAGCGGTTGCAGAGCCAATCAACGGGCGCCTTTATGGCGTCCGTTTTGCTTTCCATAGGGTAACGGTGGCGGGCTTGTATAAAGTGTTCTGAAAGAGGATAAACTCAGCGCTTTCAGTCACATTACAGTCGAGTCTTGCCGATGAAGTTCCGTTTTATTCTGTGGGCCATGGGCTTGTTGATGGCCCGTGCCAGCCGCAACAATCCGGCGTTCCAGCAGCAGCTGCGGGACAAGGATCTGGTGTTCCAGATGCAGACCCTGGATGGCAAGGTCGCCCGTCACTTCATCGTCAGCAACGAGCGCATCAGCAGCAAGGCCGGGCAACATGCGCAGCCAGCCTTCGCGATTGCGTTCAAGGACGCCGCCTACGGCTTCGCCACCCTGCAGGCCAGCAACAAACAGCTGGCGTTCATGCAGGGGATTCAGGACAAGAACATCCAGATCAAGGGCAATCCGGCGCTGGTGATCTGGTTCCAGGGCCTGATGAAGTACCTGAAACCGCGCAAGCGCAAAGCCTGAGCGAGCGGGGCGCCTGACGCCCCGGTGCTGGTCAGCTCAATGCGGAGGGTGGAACTGCGAGGCCAGTTCGCGCAGCAGCGCTTCTGCTTCGAGCACCTTGCTGACGACATCGTCGGCCTTTTCGCGGCTCAGCCCCAAGCGCTCGAGCAGGGCATCGGGGATTTCTTCCTGCGGCCCTGAGCCAATCCCGCGCGAACGCAGCAGGCTGGTCGCCAGGCAGACCAGATTGGGGAACACCGCCAGTTCGCCATCGTAGCCAGGATCGTGCTGGAAGCGCAGCGCGTTGGACAGCTCTTCAGGCATGTCCCACAGCTTCATCAGCCACGCGCCGATCTGCTCACGACTGATGCCGAGCAGATGCTGTTCGATGTAGGTATGGCTCAGGTGCGGGTTGACCTCCAGGTGGCGGCAGATCAGCGAGAAGTGCGGCGGGAACACGTGCGCCAGCAGCAGGTAGCCAAAGTTGTGCAGCAGCCCGGCGAGGTAGGTCAGGCCAGCTTCCGGGCGCTCGGCGCGGGGCATGGCGCGGGTCAGGCCCTCGATCACGGCAGCGGTGTAGATCGACTGCTGCCAGTACGGCGTGGCCTGCTGCGGGTGGTCCTTGGGCAGGCTCAGGGTCTTGCCCAAGGCCAGGCCCAGTGCCAGGTTGATCACCAGATCAAAGCCGAGCACACGCACGATGGCGTCTTCTACCGAACGGATCTTGCCAGGTGAGGCGTAGTACGGCGAACCGGCCCAACTGACCACTTGCGCGGCCAGCGCCGGGTCGGTTTCGACCACACCGGTGATGTCGTCGATGCTGGCGTTGGGGTCGACCCGCAGCTTGATGATCTTTTGCGCCGTGTCGGCCAGTGGTGGAATTTCGATGGTTTCTTCCAGGCGCTTCTGGATCCGCCGCGCGGTGAACGCCTGCACCGCCTGGGTGATCTCGTGGGGATCATCGTCAGGACGGTTGAGGTTGGGCTGGATGTCCGCCACGGTCTGGCCGAATTTGCCTGCGCTGGCCTTGCTCAGCATGCGCTTGAACGCGCCGCGCTCGATCTGCAGCAGCAGGCCGCGTTCGCCCGACTGGATCAACAGCGCCTCGGCCTCGAGCAGGCGTTCGTCATACAGGCAGGGCGAGCTGGTCAGGGCCGGTAGGGCAGGCAGCGCTTTGAGTTTGTGCTTGTCGAGCATCTGGTTCAGGCGCGTCAGCGGCACGGCGTGCAGCTTGCGCCCGGTCAGCTCGGCGAGGCGATTGAGGTCCAGCAACTGAGTGTGCGGGAACAGCACCAGCAGCGCGCCGATTTCGTCATCGAGCAGCACCGCTTGAACACGCGAGGCTGCAGGCAGGGACGGATGCTCCGGCACCTCCTTGTAAGCTACGCCGAGCTTGTCCAGCAGTTGGCGGATAACAGACGGTGCTTGCGGGGATGCGGCGTCCAGGGCTGCTTCAGTCATGAGCTGGATCCAATAGTTTCTTTAAACGCGAAGTATAACCAGTCTGAACGGCAGGCTGGTTGCGTAGTGGGACTTGTGTCACACCTGGCCATATTGCTGGCCATGGCGCAGCCAGCGATCGAGCAACGGGCTGACGTGTGCCGGCCAACGCGTAAGCAGCGCCTGGGCGGCGTCGCGCACGGCTGGCAGCAAGTCGGCGTCGCGCATCAGGTCAGCGACCTTGAACTGGAGCAGGCCGGTCTGGCGCGTCCCGAGCATTTCGCCAGGGCCGCGCAGTTCGAGGTCTTTCTCGGCGATGACGAAACCGTCGTTGGTCTCGCGCATGATGCCCAGACGCTCGCGGCCGACCTGCGACAACGGCGGGTGATAGAGCAACACGCAGTGGCTGGCGGCGCTACCGCGGCCGACCCGCCCGCGCAGCTGGTGCAGCTGGGCCAGACCAAGCCGCTCGGGGTTTTCGATGATCATCAGGCTCGCGTTGGGCACGTCGACGCCGACTTCGATCACCGTGGTCGCCACCAGCAACTGCAGGTTGCCGGCTTTGAACTCGGCCATCACTGCAGCTTTTTCGGCTGGCTTCATGCGCCCGTGGATCAAGCCCACGCGCAACTCGCCCAGGGCCGCGCCGAGGTCTTCGAAGGTGCTTTCGGCGGCCTGGCAGGTCAGCTCTTCGGATTCTTCGATCAGGGTGCAGACCCAGTACGCCTGGCGCCCTTCGGCGCAGGCGGCGCGGACCCGTTCGACCACCTCGAAGCGGCGGCTGTCGACTACCAGTACGGTATTCACCGGGGTGCGGCCGGGCGGCAGCTCATCGAGCACCGAGGTGTCGAGGTCAGCGTAGGCGCTCATGGCCAGCGTCCGCGGGATTGGTGTGGCGGTCATGATCAGCTGATGCGGGCATTGCTCGCCGGCCACGCCTTTCTTGCGCAAGGCCAGCCGTTGCTGAACGCCAAAGCGGTGCTGTTCGTCGATGATCGCCAGCGCCAGATGCTTGAACTTGACCTCGTCCTGGAACAGCGCGTGGGTACCGACCACCATCGGCGCGCCGCCGGCGATCTGCTCCAGGGCGCTGACCCGGGCCTTGCCCTTGAGCTTGCCGGCGAGCCAGGCGACTTCGATGCCGAGCGGCTCCAGCCAGCGCTTGAAGGTGATGAAGTGCTGCTCGGCGAGGATCTCGGTGGGTGCCATCAGGGCGACCTGGTAACCGGCTTCCAGCGCTTGCAGGGCAGCCAGGGCGGCTACCACGGTCTTGCCCGCGCCGACGTCGCCCTGGACCAGGCGCAGCATCGGCTCGGGTTGGCTAAGGTCGTAGGCGATCTCGTTGCCGACCCTTTGCTGGGCACCGGTGGGGTTGAACCCCAGGTTGGCCAGGTACTGCGCAGGCAGCCGGCTGGCTTTGGGCAATGCCGGCGCGCGCAGGCTGCGTAAGCTCTCGCGCAGGCGCTGCTGGGACAGCTGGTGAGTCAGCAGCTCTTCGAAGGCGAGGCGGTGCTGGGCCCAGTGATGACCCACCGCCAGCTCTTCCAGATCAGCATCGGCGGGCGGGTTGTGCAGGTAGCGGATCGCCTCGTCGAGCGGCGCCAGCTGATAATCGTTGGCCAGCTCCGGCGGCAGCCAGTCTGGCAGGCTGCGCGGGCCGAGCATGGCCAGGCTTTGCTGGCACAGCTGGCGCAGGCGCTGCTGGGTCAGGCCTTCGGTGGACGGGTAGATCGGGGTCAAGGTCTGCTCGACCGGCGGCGCCGGCTCGCTGCCGTTGAGGGCGCGGTATTCCGGGTGGTAGATCTCCAGCCCCGAAGCACCTGGGCGAGCCTCGCCGTAGCAACGTACATGAGTGCCGCGCTTGAGGGCTTCTTTCTGCGCATTGCTGAAGTGGTAGAAGCGCAGGCTCAGCACGCCGGTGCCGTCGCCCAAGCGCACCACCAGGCTTCGGCGCTTGCCCATGGTCACGTCGGCGCCACTGACCACGCCTTCGATGACCGCGTCCTGGCCTGGGCGCAACTGGCCGATTGGCACTACGCGGGTACGGTCCTGATAACGCAGGGGCAGGTGGAACAGTACGTCCTGCAGGTTCTCCAGGCCGACCTTGGCAAGCTTTTCAGCCATTGCCTCGCCGACGCCCTTGAGTTCAGTGACCGGCACCTTGGACAGCTCGCTCATGACTCAGGCCGACTGTTCCACGGGTGGCTTGACCACCGAACACAGCCGGATCGAGTCGGCCAGGATCTCGATCGCCTTGGGCCGCGGGAAGCTCGCGCGCCAGGCAATCGCCACCGTGCGGAAGGGCGTCGGTGCGGTCAGCGGGCGCACTTCGATGATGCCTGGTGCGTAGTGATGGCTGTGCACTGCCGACAGCGGCAGGATCGAGATGCCCAAGCCCGAGGCGACCATGTGGCGGATGGTTTCCAGCGAGCTGGATTCGACCGTGGTGTGCTTGGAGCCGTCGTTGCCTTTGGCCAGGGTCGGGCAGGCTTCGAGCACCTGGTCGCGGAAGCAGTGGCCTTCACCGAGCAGCAGCAGGCTCTTGTCGTTGAGCATGGCCGGGTCGATGGTCTTGCGTGCGGTCCACGGGTGATCTGCCGGCATCAGCGCGCAGAACGGCTCGTCGTACAGCGGCAGGGTCAGCACGTCGGCCTCGTTGAACGGCAGGGCGATGATCACTGCGTCCAGTTCGCCGTTGCGCAGTTTCTCGCGCAGTACGTGGGTGAAGTTTTCTTCGATATACAGCGGCATCTGCGGGGCGACCCGGTGCAGCTGTGGAATCAGATGCGGGAACAGGTACGGGCCGACGGTGTAGATCGCGCCGACCTTGAGTGGTGCGGTCAGCTGGTTCTTGCCGGCCTGGGCCAGTTCACGGATGCCTTGCGCCTGCTCCAGGACCTTCTGCGCCTGGGCGACGATGGTTTCACCGACCGGAGTCAGGCGAACCGCGCTCTTGCTGCGTTCGAAGATCAACACGCCAAGCTCGTCCTCGAGCTTCTTTACCCCGACCGACAGGGTCGGCTGGCTGACGTGGCAACGCTCGGCAGCATGGCCGAAGTGCTGCTCTTGGGCGAGGGTGACGATGTAGCGGAGTTCAGTGAGGGTCATAACGTGCGTCCATGAAGTTGCAGCCCCAGCATAGCGGCTGCAATTGATAGACGCACGTTATCAGACTTGCGCTTTTGTGACAGAAACAAAGTGTCAGCGTTTATCCAGCGAGTAGACGAAGGGTGCTACCACTTCGATCGAGCCATTGGTCAGCAGCTCTGCCGGCGGCTTGGGCAGCGAGCCCGCACGGCGGATCATTTCCATGGTCGCTCGGTCCAGTGCTGCGCTGCCTGAACCACCGGCCAGCGAGTAGGACAACACCTTGCCGTCGGCGTCGACCACGAAGCGCAACCGGTTGATGCCTTGCAGGCCACGCCGGCGGGCGTCTTCAGGGTACCGCTTGTACTTGGCCAGGTGACGCAACAGATCGCTCTGCCAGGTCGGCAAGGCCTTACTGTTGGAGGCGATGCTTGGCGCTGGCGCTGCCGATTTCTGCGGTGGCGTATTGCTCGGCGGCGTATCGACTACCTGCTCATCGGCGGGTGGCGCTTCCTTGGGCGGCTCAGGCTTCTTCTCGGGCTTGGGCGGCTGCGGTTTGGCCTTCGGCTTGGGCGGCTTGGCAATCGCGATTTTCGGTTTTGGAGCCTCCAACCAACTTCGGTAGCGGCGGCTCTTCGACCGGAGTCGGAGGCTGCGGAGCGACCTTGGGCGGTGGTGGTGGCGCTGGCTCAGGCAGCGGTGCCAGCTCGACCATCATCGCTGCCGGGGGCAGTTCGATGGCCTGAGGCACCGACCAATTGAGCGTCAGCAGCACAGCGATGGCATGGACACCCAGCACGATCGCCAAGCTGCCGCTGTAACGCGCCAGTTTGTGCCGCGTCTTGATCATTTTTTGGCTGCCGTCTCGAGACCTACCAGACCGACCTTGAGGTAGCCGGCCGCGCGCATGTTGTTCATCACTTCCATCAGGTCGCCGTAGTCCACGCCTTTATCGGCCTGGAAGAAGATGGTGGTCTCCTTGTCGCCCTTGGTCTTGGCGTCGAGCATCGGGCCAAGCTGGCTGGGCTGAGCAACCATATCGTCGCCGACGTACAGCTTCTGGTCGGCCTTGACGCTGACAAACACCGGTTTCTCCGGCCTCGGCGCCGGTTTGGCGGTCGAGGCGGGCAGGTCGACCTTGATGTCGACGGTGGCCAGGGGAGCTGCGACCATGAAGATGATCAGCAGCACCAACATCACGTCGATGAACGGCGTAACGTTGATTTCGTGGTTTTCGGCGAGGTCATCGCCACCTTCGTTAAGATGCAGGCCCATGGCTTACCCCACTTTCACCATGTGCGGGGCGACGCGTTCGCCACCCTGGTGGTCGAGGTCGCGGCTGACCAGCAGCAGGACTTGCGCCGAAGCGTCGGACACCTGTGCGCGGTAGCCAGCGATGGAACGCGCGAAGACGTTGTAGATGACCACTGCCGGGATGGCCGCTACCAGGCCCAGAGCGGTCGCCAGCAGTGCTTCGGCGATGCCGGGTGCAACTACTGCGAGGTTGGTGGTCTGGGTCTTGGCGATGCCGATGAAGCTGTTCATGATGCCCCATACGGTACCGAACAGACCTACGAACGGCGCGGTCGAACCAATGGTGGCGAGCACGCCGGTACCGCTGCTCATGTTACGACCGCTGGCGGCAACCAGGCGCTCGAGGCGGAAGCTGACGCGCTCCTTGATGCCTTCTTTTTCGCGAGCGTTGGCCGACAGGCGCATTTCTTCGAGGGCGTCATGCACCAGGGTGTGGGCCAGGGTGCCTTCCTTGTTGGACGCTTCAGCAGCTTCCTTGAGGGTGGAGACGCGCTTGAGCGCTGCAATTTCGCCGCGCAGGCGGCGCTTGGCGCCCATCAGCTCGAAGCCTTTGGCGATCCAGATGGTCCAGGTGATGATCGAGGCGATGGCCAGGCCGATCATCACGATTTTCACGACGATGTCGGCGTTCTTGTACATGCCCCATGGCGACAGGTCGTGGGCCATGCCCAGCGAGGTGTCTTCGACCAGCGGCTGCACGTTGTCTTCGGCAGGTGCCTGAACTTGCCCTTCGGCAGGTGCGGCGGCTGGGGCCTGGCCTTCAGCGGCGGGCGCGGCAGGCGCGGTAGCGGCAGCTGGGGTGGTGGCAGCGGTGGCGTTTGGCTCATCGGCCATGGCGACCGGGGCCAGCACCAGGCTGAACATCAGCGCGGCAATGGCGCGCCAGGCGCGCGACTGGGTTGGCGAAGCGGAGGGTTGAGTACGAGTCATGCTGGCCGGACCTGATGAGTAGAATGAGTTGACGTTCATCACGGCCCCGAGGCAGGCCGAGAACAGATAGGTCGCCATTATTGCAATTAATTCTTGTTAACAAAAGTAATACAGTATCTTTTTTTTACCTTTGTCTAGCCGTTGATCGCGCAATCCGGCTAGCCTGATCCTTTATCAGTGGAGCTGAATGATGTCGGAATTGTCTGCTTTGATCGTCGGCTGCGGCGATGTCGGCGGCCGACTGGCCCTGCAACTGCTTACCAGTGGCTGGCATGTGAGCGGCCTGCGGCGTTCGATCGATCAATTGCCGGAAGGCGTCCAGCCCGTCGCAGCTGACCTCACTGATGCGCAGATTCCTGCGGCCTGGCCTGAGCGTGCACCTGACTATCTGGTGTACTGCGTGGCTGCCAGTCAACATGACGAAGCCGGTTATAAGGCGGCTTACGTCGATGGCCTGCGTAATGTGCTCAGCTGGTTGCAGGCGCGCGGGCAACAACCGCGGCGGCTGCTGTTTGTTTCCAGCAGTAGTGTGTTTGCTCAGCAGGATGGCCAGTGGGTCGACGAAACGGCGCCGACCGAGCCTACGGGTTATTCCGGAAAAATCATGCTTGAAGCCGAGCAAGTGGCGTTGAAAAGCGGCATTCCCGCCAGCGTGGTGCGCCTGACCGGCATCTACGGGCCGGGCCGTGAGTGGCTGCTGAGCCAGGTTCGCCAGGGCTACCGGGTTGCCCAGCAGCCGCCACTGTATGGCAACCGGATTCACGCTGAGGACGCAGCGAGCCTGCTGGCCTATCTGCTCGCCGCGGATGTCCGTGGCGTTACCTTGGAAGACTGCTATATCGGCGTCGACGACGACCCGGCGCCGCTAGCCGATGTGGTCGCCTGGTTGCGCGAGTACCTTGGCGTTACCCAGTGGTCGGACGAACAGCGCGTGCGCCGCACCGGCAGCAAGCGCTGCAGCAATGCCCGGGCGCGAGCATTGGGTTGGGCGCCGGTGTATCCGAGTTACAAGGAAGGCTATGCGGCGATTTTGCGGGGGGGCAGCCAAGCCTTAGGGTGGACCCAGTAATCGCTGGGGCCGCAATGCGGCCCCAACGCCACCTACTATCAGCTACGTTCCAGCAACCACTGCCGCGGCCCGGGCGCCAGCTGCGGCATCTCGTCCGGCTGGGCACGGTTGATAGCCTGGAAAATCTCCAGTTGGTCACCGCTGTGCTTGAAGATAAACGGCGCGCCACGTTGATCGCGCTCCAGCCACAGGCTGTCGTTGGCACCGCCCATGGTCGCGCAATCGCCGCCCAGGCACAGCGCATAGCGATTCGGCCCGGGCAGCCCGGTTACGCTGCCGGTGTCGCTGAACTGCACGGTCTCACCTTTGCCGGTGCCTTCGATGATCTTCCAGTTGCCACCCAGATACGCGCCATATAGCGCCTTCTCGAAGGTGCTACCGACCGGTGTATCGGCAGCGGCTGGCGTCAGCGCCTTGCTGAATGCCTGCTCTTTGCCGCTTTCGGTAACGGTAACCAGCTCCTTGCCTTTGAGCTGCAGTGGCGCGCTTGGGCCGCCGTCGAAGTCGACTTGCCATTGCTTGTCGCTCAGGCGCAGGCGGCCGTTGACGTTCTCGTAGCCGTTATAGAGGTAGCTAGCCTGTTGGCTGGCGACGTCGACACGGACTTCCGACACCGGGCCGTTGGCTGCCAGCGCCTGGCGCAGGCTGCCACCTTTGGCGGCGGCGTCGATGGCTGCCTGGTTGATCCAGGTGCCGTTGTAGTCTTCAGGTTTGTGGCTGGAGCAGCCGCCCAGAATCAGGGCTGCCAGCGCGAGGGGCAGGGCGTGACGCATGGTGGGGAGACCTTCAGGCAGAGGAGGGTGACGGGCAGGGCGCCCGTCACCTCAGGCATCACTCGATGACGAGGATGGCGTCCATTTCGACCTGGGCGCCCTTGGGCAGAGCTGCCACGCCGATGGCGGCACGCGCCGGGTAAGGCTGCTCGAAGTAGCGGCCCATGACTTCGTTGACCTTGGCGAAGTGGCTCAGGTCGGTCAGGAAGATGTTCAGCTTGACGATGTCCTTGAACGAACCACCGGCAGCTTCAGCCACCGACTTGAGGTTCTCGAACACCTGAACGGTCTGCGCTTCGAAACCTTCGACCAGCTCCATGGTGGTCGGATCCAGCGGGATCTGGCCAGACATGTAGACAGTGTTGCCGGCCTTGATCGCCTGGGAGTAAGTACCGATGGCGGCGGGGGCCTTGTCGCTGGTGATGACGGTCTTGGTCATGGTGACTCCTTGCGGTTGGCGGATTTACGCACGCATGCGGGTGATGCGGACCACGCCGGTCAGGGTGCGCAACTTCTTGATCACACGAGCCAGGTGCACGCGGTCGTGCACGCTGACCACCAGCTGGACCACGCTGATGCGGCCATCGCGTTCGTCCATGCTGATTTTCTCGATGTTGCCGTCGGCGGCGTTGACGCTGCTGGCGAGCAAGGCAATCAGGCCGCGCTGGTGCTCAAGCTCGACGCGCAGCTCGACGTTGAATTCGCCGGTGACATCCTTGGCCCAGGACAGCTGCAGGCACTTCTCCGGGTTGTGGCGGATTTCACTGATGTTGCGGCAGTCTTCCAGGTGCACGACCATGCCTTTGCCGGCCGACAGATGGCCAACGATCGGGTCGCCCGGGATCGGTGTGCAGCATTTGGCGTAGCTCAGCACCAGGCCTTCGGTGCCGCGGATGGCCAGCGGGCCTTCCGGGCTTGGCAGCTGTTCGCCTTCAGCCGAGAGCAGCCGACGGGCGACCACGTAGGCCATGCGATTGCCCAGGCCGATGTCTTCGAGCAGGTCTTCGATGACTTCCAGGCGATACTCGTTGAGGATCGGCTGGACACGTTCCTGCGGGATCTTTTCCAGGCTGCTGTCGAAGCCGGTCAATACCTTGTTCAGCAGGCGCTCGCCAAGGTTGATCGACTCGGAGCGGCGCTGCTGCTTGAGCGCGTGGCGGATGTGCGTGCGCGCCTTGCCGGTGACCACGAAGTTGAGCCAGGCCGGGTTCGGCCGTGCGCCCGGGGCACTGACGATTTCCACCGTCGAGCCGCTCTGCAAGGGCTCGGACAATGGCGCCAGGCGGCGGTTGATGCGGCAGGCAATGCAGCTGTTGCCGACGTCGGTGTGCACCGCGTAGGCAAAGTCGACAGCGGTGGAGCCTTTGGGCAGCTCCATGATTCGCCCTTTCGGGGTGAACACGTAGACCTCGTCCGGGAACAGGTCGATCTTCACGCTCTCGATGAATTCCAACGAGTTGCCGGCACGTTGCTGCAGCTCGAGGATGCCTTTGACCCACTGACGGGCGCGGGCGTGGCTGCCCTTGGGCTGCTCTTCCTCGTTGGACTTGTACAGCCAGTGCGCAGCGATGCCGTTGTTGGCCAGCTCTTCCATTTCGCGGGTGCGAATCTGGATTTCGATGGGGACGCCGTGCATGCCGAACAGGGTCGTGTGCAACGACTGGTAGCCGTTGGCCTTGGGGATCGCGATGTAATCCTTGAAGCGCCCCGGCAGCGGTTTGTACAGGTTGTGCACAGCGCCGAGCACGCGGTAGCAGGTGTCGACCTTGTCGACGACGATGCGAAACGCGTACACGTCCATGATCTCGTTGAAGGCGCGACGCTTGCCGCGCATCTTCCGGTAGATGCCATAGAGGTGTTTCTGGCGGCCGCTGATCTCGCCCTGGATGCCGTCGCTGCCGAGGCAATTGGCCAGGGACTGTTCGATCTTGGCGACGATTTCCTTGCGGTTGCCGCGGGCGCGCTTGACTGCCTGGTGGATGCGCGCCGAGCGCATCGGGTGCATCGCCTTGAAGCCAAGGTCTTCGAACTCTACGCGCACATTGTGCATGCCCAGGCGGTTGGCAATCGGAGCGTAGATCTCGAGGGTTTCCTTGGCAATGCGTCGGCGTTTTTCGCCCGACAGCACTTCCAGGGTGCGCATGTTGTGCAGGCGGTCGGCGAGCTTGACCAGGATCACGCGGATATCCCGCGCCATGGCCATGGCCATCTTCTGGAAGTTTTCGGCCTGCGCCTCGGCCTTGGTCTCGAAGTTCATCTGGGTCAGTTTGCTGACCCCATCGACCAGCTCGGCCACCGTCTCGCCAAACTGCTGGCTGAGGGCTTCCTTGGCGATGCCGGTGTCTTCGATCACATCGTGCAGCATGGCCGCCATCAGGCTTTGATGGTCCATGTGCATGTCGGCGAGGATGCCGGCAACTGCCAGCGGGTGAGTCACGTAGGGTTCGCCACTGCGGCGGCGCTGCCCATCGTGCGCCTGTTCGGCGTAGAAATAGGCTCGCCGAACCAGGTTGACCTGGTCCGGACCGAGGTAGGTCGATAGCCGTTCGGCGAGGGTGTCTATGCTCGGCATGGGTATACCTCCTGCCGAGGAAGAAGTCCGGTTGCCGCGCGACGTCGACCTGGCATCAATCAGACAGCCTCGTTGGACTCGTCCTCGAACGCGGCGAATACCGGATCTTCGGTGACGATCTCTTCGGCAGCCAAGAATTCGTTGGTGATGATGCCTTCAGCGATTTCGCGCAGGGCAACAACGGTAGGCTTGTCGTTTTCCCATGCAACGCGTGGCTCTTTACCACCGGTGGCCAGCTGACGGGCGCGCTTGGTGGAGAGCATGACCAGCTCAAAGCGGTTATCCACGTGTTCCAGGCAGTCTTCTACAGTTACGCGGGCCATGGTCTTCCTCAGTAGCAATGCGGTAGGGCGTACAGCCCATAATGGGCGGTGGACTGGGTAGTTTAAAAAATCACCAGCCAATAGGGAAGGGCTGTTTTATAGCCAGCCTTGCCCGTCAGTCCTGAAACCGCCTCGATCATGCCGCTTTGGCCTGGCCCGCAAAGGCCGGCCCGCAGCGCGAAAGCACCGTTTCAGACGCCTCGATAGCGCTGACGATAACGGTTTCCGGGGCTGCAATACAACAGCCGCAAACGGCTTATCGCAACAATGCTGCGCGCAAATGTGGGGTCAGCTCCTCAAACAGCGTCTGCACTGAGCGCAGCGCACGGCAATCGGGGCGTGTCAGCAGCCACAACTGCGTGTCGCAGCCTGCCAGCGGTGCGCTCAGCGCCTCGACATCAGGCATGTCGTGGACCATGTAATCGGGCAGCGCCGCCACGCCCAGGCCGGTGCTCACCAGCTGCGCGATGGTCGACATGCCGCTGCATTGGTAGCGCGGGTTCAGGCCGGGATACTGCTGGTTGCGCCAGACCACCGTGGGGTGGTCCTGCATCGAGTCATCCGGCGCGATCCAGGCCACGCTGCTGACCGACTGCTCGAGCCGCTCGCGCAGGGCGGCATGGCCGCAGATAACGTAGGAGGTCGAGCCCAGGCAGCGTCCGACCAGATGCTCCGGCGGGTTGTTGGTCAGGCGCAGGGCGATGTCGGCGTCGCGCCGGCTGAGGTTGGCGAAAGTGTTCGAGGTGCCCAGCTCCAGCGACAGCGCCGGGTAATTGGGCATGAACGTCGCCAGTGCCGGCAGCAGCAGGCTGTGCAAAACGGCCTCGGTACAGGTCAGGCGCACCGTGCCGCTGACCACCTGCTCACCGCTGGTCAGGGCAATCCTTGCCGCTTCCAGTGCCAGCTCGGCACGTTCAGCCTGCTCGGCCAGGGCCTGGGCAGTGTCGGTGGGCAGGTAGCCTTTGCGGCTTTTGACGAACAGCGCGGTGCCCAACGCCGACTCCAGGCGGCGAATCGAGCGGAACACCGTCGAAACGTCGACTTTGAGTAGCTCTGCGGCCTTGGCCAGCGAGCGACCGCGCTCAAGTGCCAAGACTAGCGAAAGGTCGGCATGAGTTATCTGATATTGCATTGGTGCACGCTCTGCTTGCCGAAATGCCAATGTCTGTTGCGTTGAGGCCATTTTATAGTGAAACGGCCTGCGGGAATCAATGCACCCCGTCGGGCCGACAATCCCCACGATGGGACAGTGAAAAGAACAACAGCAGCATCCATCGTCGCCCATGAGGCGCCAGCCGTATCTCTCCACATCGCCGCTCCACACCCAAAGGATGTACACCATGACGTCGGTAAACCCGCGCGCCAGCACTTCCAGCGAGATGTCCGACTTTCTCAAGGCGCATCCGGACATCCAGTACGTTGATCTGCTGATCTCCGACATGAATGGCGTGGTTCGCGGCAAGCGTATCGAGCGTGCCAGCCTGCACAAGGTCTACGAGCGTGGCATCAATTTGCCGGCGTCGCTGTTCGCCCTCGATATCAACGGCTCGACCGTGGAGAGCACCGGCCTGGGCCTGGACATCGGCGACGCCGACCGGGTCTGCTATCCGATCCCTGGCACCCTGTGCTACGAGCCATGGCAGAAGCGCCCGACCGCGCAGTTGCTGATGACCATGCACGAAATCGAAGGCGAGCCGTTTTTCGCCGACCCCCGTGATGTGCTGCGCAAGGTAGTGAGCAAGTTCGACGATCTGGGCCTGGATATCTGCGCCGCGTTCGAGCTGGAGTTCTACCTGATCGATCAGGACAACCTCAACGGCCGGCCGCAGCCGCCACGCTCACCGATCTCCGGCAAGCGCCCGCAATCGACCCAGGTATACCTGATCGACGACCTCGATGAGTACGTCGACTGCCTGCAGGACATGCTCGAAGCCGCCCGCGAGCAAGGCATCCCGGCCGACGCCATCGTCAAGGAAAGCGCCCCGGCGCAGTTCGAGGTCAACCTGCATCACGTTGCTGATCCGATGAAGGCCTGTGACTACGCGATCCTGCTCAAGCGCCTGATCAAGAACGTCGCCTATGACCATGAGATGGACACCACCTTCATGGCCAAGCCCTATCCAGGCCAGGCCGGCAACGGCCTGCACGTGCACATCTCGCTGCTCGACAAAAAGACCGGCAAGAACATCTTCACCAGCGAAGACCCGCTCGAAAGCGCGCCGCTGCGCCACGCCATTGCCGGCGTGCTGGAAACCATGCCAGCGTCGATGGCGTTTCTCTGCCCGAACGTCAACTCGTACCGCCGTTTCGGCGCGCAGTTCTATGTACCCAATGCACCGAGCTGGGGCCTGGACAACCGCACCGTGGCCGTGCGCGTGCCGACCGGCAGCAGTGACGCAGTGCGCCTCGAACACCGCGTCGCCGGTGCCGATGCCAACCCGTACCTGATGATGGCGTCGATCCTGGCCGGCATTCACCACGGCCTGACCAACCAGCTCGAGCCGGGTGAGCCGATCGAGGGCAACTCCTACGAGCAGCTCGAACAGAGCCTGCCGAACAACCTGCGCGACGCCCTGCGTGCGCTGGATGACAGCGAGATCCTCAACCAATACATCAGCCCGGACTACATCGACATCTTCGTCGCCTGCAAGGAAAGCGAGCAGGCCGAGTTCGAGGTGTCGATTTCCGACCTCGAGTACAACTGGTACCTGCACACGGTGTAAGCCCATGAGCGCAAACGTGGTCCCTCTGATCGGTGTCAGCGCCTGCCGCCAGCAGGTCGGCAAGAATGCTTCGCACACCGTTGGCGACAAGTACGTGGAGGCGGCCGGCTATGCCGGGATCCCGTTGATCCTGCCTGCGCGCGATGTCGGCAGCGACCCGCTGGCACTGCTGTCGATCCTCAATGGCATCGTTTTCACCGGCTCGCCTTCCAATGTCGAGCCGCACCACTACAATGGCGCCGCCAGCGTTGCCGGCACCCGCCATGATCAGGCGCGTGATCGCCTGACCCTGCCTTTGCTGCGCGCAGCCATCGCCGCCGGCGTGCCGGTGCTGTGTATCTGCCGCGGCTTTCAGGAATTGAATGTGGCCCTGGGCGGCAGCCTGCACCAGCGCGTGCAGGAGCTGCCCGGTTACCTCGACCACCGCGAACCGCAGGACGCGCCGCTGGAGGAGCAATACGGCCCTCGGCATCTGGTGCGCACTGAGGCGGGCGGGCTGTTCGAGCGTTTTGGCCTGCCTGAGCAGTTCGAGGTCAACTCACTGCACAGTCAGGGGATCGACCGTCTGGCCGCTGGCCTGCGTGTCGAAGCACGGGCCCCGGATGGCCTGATCGAAGCGGTGTCGATGCTGGACGCGCCGGGCCTGGTGCTCGGCGTGCAGTGGCACCCGGAGTGGCGTTTCGCCGAAAACCCGGTCTCGCTGCGCCTGTTCAAGGCGTTTCGCGAGGCCTGCAAGGCCCATGCTGTGCGGGAGGTTTCACGCCAGAAAACAGTCTGACGTCAGCCGAAGGTCTCGGATGACTCACCCCCGACAGCAAGCTTTCAATGAGTGAAAGCGGACCCTCAGCGGTCTGTGAAAACAATACCAATATCGACGGCGAATACTCATGAGCGAAAACACAGACAACGGCCGCCCGCCCGGTGCGGCGGCCGCTTCAGACGGCAGCGCCCCTCGCGCCAGCAAAGGCCTGGCCAAGGGCCGGCTGGGCTTGCTGGCCAGCGTGGTGCTGGGCATTTCCACCATTGCCCCGGTCTACACCCTGACCGGCGCGCTTGGCCCGACCGTGCGTGAGGTCGGCGCACACCTGCCAGCAGTGTTCATTGTCGGCTTCCTGCCAATGCTGTTGGTTGCCCTCGGCTACCGTGAGCTGAACGCGGCAGAACCCGACAGCGGCACCTCGTTCACCTGGTCGGCCCGTGCGTTCGGTCCGATGATCGGCTGGATCGGCGGCTGGGGCCTGGTGGTGGCGACCACCATTGTGCTGTCCAACCTGGCCGGTGTGGCGGTGGACTTCTTCTATCTGTTCCTCGCGCAGATCACTGGCGATCAATCGCTGGCGGCGTTGGCCGACAATCTGCTGATCAACATCATCACCTGTTGCGTGTTCATTGCACTGGCGGTATGGATCTGTTGTCGCGGCATGGGCACCACCATGACAGTGCAGTACGGCCTGGTGGCCTTGCAGTTGCTGGTGCTGATCGGTTTCGCCTTTGCTGCCTTCGGCGAAACCACCGCGCCGCCACCACTGGCGTTTGACCTGGCCTGGTTCAACCCTTTCGGCGTCGAGTCGTTCTCGGCGTTCGCTGCGGGCTTGTCGTTGTCGATCTTCATCTTCTGGGGCTGGGACGTATGCCTGACCGTCAGTGAAGAGTCGATCGGCAGCGATGAAGTGCCGGGCAAGGCAGCGACCTGGACGGTGCTGTTGATTCTCTGCCTGTATCTGCTCACCGCCATCGCCACGCTGCAGTTCGCCGGGATCAGTGATGTCGGCCTGGGCCTGGGTAATCCGCGCATTCAGGAAAACGTCTTCGCTCACCTGGCCGGCCCGGTCATGGGCCCGTTGGCGATCCTCATGTCGATTGCGGTGTTGGCCAGTACTGCAGCGTCGTTGCAGTCAACGTTCGTTTCGCCGGCGCGCACGTTGCTGGCGATGGGTTACTACGGCGCGGTACCAAAGCGTTTCGCCAAGGTCTGCCCGCGTTCGCAGACGCCACGCTACGCCACCATTTGCGCGGGCATTGCCGCAGCACTGTTCTACGTGACCATGCGTACCCTCAGCGAGAACGTGCTGGCCGACACCATCACCGCGCTGGGCATGATGATCTGCTTCTATTACTCGCTGACTGCCTTTGCCTGCGTCTGGTACTTCCGCCGCAGCCTGTTCAGCAGCCTGCGGCACTTCCTCATGCGCGGCGTCTGCCCGTTGCTGGGTGGCGCAATCCTGTCGGTGATCTTCGTGCGCACGGCAATCGACAGCGCTTCGCCAGATTTTGGCAGCGGCTCGCATGTGGGTGGGCTGGGGCTGGTGTTCGTGATTGCGGCGATCATCTCGCTGCTGGGCATCTGCCTGATGCTGCTGTCGCGGCTGCGCCTGCCGGCGTTCTTCCTCGGCGCCACCTTGCAGCAGCAGGCCAAGCTGCAACTGCAGGAGTGAAGTGATTTGGGGCCGCTATCGGCCCCAAGACAGATCAGCCAACCAATTGCTCGAGCAGCGCACCATGGCGCTGCTTTTGCTTTGCAAGCAGCAGGCGATTGGAGCGGAATACCGCTTTGATGTCCGCCAGCGCCGCATCGAAATCATCATTGATGATCACGTAGTCGTACTCGTCGTAGTGAACCATCTCGTTGACCGCTTCCTTCATGCGCCCTTCGATGATCTCTTCGCTGTCCTGGCCGCGCCCGGTCAGGCGTTGGCGCAGCGCATCCTGGCTCGGCGGCAGGATGAAGATCGACAGGGCATCAGGCATCAGTTCGCGCACTTGCTGGGCGCCTTGCCAGTCGATTTCCAGAATCAGGTCAAAGCCCTCATCCAGGGTGGATTGCAGGGCGCTGCGGGAGGTGCCGTAAAAGTTGCCGAACACCTCGGCGTGCTCGATGAAGTCACCCTTGTCGATCAGGCTCTGGAACTGCTCGCGGTCGACAAAGTGATAGTTGACCCCGTCTTTTTCGCCCGGTCGCATTGAACGGGTGGTGTGCGAGACCGATACGCGGATATGCGTGTCTTCCCGAGTGATCGCCGTGAGTTCGGTAACCAGGCTGGTCTTACCCGCGCCAGATGGCGCCGAGATGATATAGAGAGTGCCGCTGCAGTGGTTCATGGTCGGGATGGCCTTACTCGATGTTCTGTACTTGTTCACGCATCTGCTCGATCAACACCTTGAGGTTGACCGCCGCCTGCGTACTGCGCGGGTCGAATGCCTTGGAGCCAAGGGTGTTGGCTTCGCGGTTGAGTTCCTGCATGAGGAAATCCAGGCGTCGACCTGCAGCACCACCGGACTTGAGCACCCGGCGCACTTCAGTGATGTGGGTGTTGAGGCGATCCAGCTCCTCGGCGACGTCGCTTTTTTGCGCGAGCAGGACCATCTCCTGCTCCAGTCGCTGCGGGTCGAGTTCGGCCTGCATGTCATGAAAGCGATCGAGGATCTTCTGCCGCTGCACCGCCAGCATCTGCGGCACCAGCGCGCGTAGGGTAGTCACTTCACTGGTCATGCCGTCGAGGCGCTCGTTGATCAGCCGGGCCAGCTCCTGGCCTTCGCGCTGGCGACCGGCCTTGAGCTCCTGCACCGCTTCGTCGAACAAGGCGATGGCTTCGGCATTGAGGGCCTGCGGATCGCTGGCATCGGCCACCAGCACGCCGGGCCAGGCCAGCACTTCCAGCGGGTTCAGCGGCGCGGGCTGCTTGATCAGGCTGGCGACGGTTTCGGCGGCGGCGACCAGTTGCGCGGCGCGCTCGCGGTCGACCTGCAGCGGCTTGCCGGTGCTGTCTTCATTGAGGCGCAGGGTACATTCGACCTTGCCCCGTGACAGCCCTTGGCGCAGGCCTTCGCGCACCGCGCTTTCAAGCTCGCGCAGGGCTTCTGGCAGGCGCAGATGCGGCTCCAGGTAGCGGTGGTTGACCGAGCGCAGCTCCCAGACCAGAGTGCCTTGGCTGCCGGCGCGCTCGACGCGAGCAAAAGCGGTCATGCTGTGCACCATGGCGGACTACCTCGCATAAGAATGATGGGGCAGCCGGGTCAGGCTGCAAGGCGCGCGATTGTAACGCAGAGTGGGCTGCGCGCCCAATTTCGGCCGTGTCATCGATCGCCTTGGCCGCAGCTAGGAGTAGTCGACAGGCTGGCGCCTGCGACGATAGGCATGTCCTCGCCGGGCTGCGGGCTTTATAATGCTCGGCAGATTCGAATCCCAGTACAGGTATCCCAAATGAAACGTCCAAGTGGTCGCGCCGCCGATCAGCTCCGCTCGATCCGCATCACCCGCAACTACACCAAGCACGCCGAGGGCTCCGTACTGGTCGAGTTCGGTGACACCAAGGTCATCTGCACGGTCAGCGTCGAAAACGGCGTGCCGCGCTTCCTCAAAGGCCAGGGCCAGGGTTGGTTGACTGCCGAGTACGGCATGCTGCCGCGTGCGACCGGTGAGCGTAACCAGCGCGAAGCCAGCCGTGGCAAGCAGGGTGGTCGCACCCTCGAAATCCAGCGCCTGATCGGCCGCTCGCTGCGCGCTGCGCTGGACATGAGCAAGCTCGGCGATGTCACCCTGTACGTCGACTGCGACGTGATCCAGGCTGACGGTGGTACCCGCACCGCTTCGATCACTGGTGCCATGGTTGCGCTGGTCGACGCCCTGGCGGTGATCAAGAAGCGCGGCGGCCTCAAGGGCGGCAACCCGCTCAAGCACATGATCGCTGCTGTATCGGTAGGCATGTATCAGGGCGAAGCAGTGCTTGACCTGGATTACCTGGAAGACTCCGCGGCCGAGACCGACCTCAACGTGGTCATGACCAGCGCGGGTGGCTTCATCGAAGTGCAGGGTACCGCTGAAGGTGCACCGTTCCAGCCGGAAGACTTCAACGCCATGCTGGCGCTGGCGCAGAAAGGCATGAACGAAATCTACGACCTGCAGAATGCGGCTTTGGCTGACTGATTGCAGTTGTAACCGCTGGGGCCGCAAAGCGGCCCCAGTGTATGTCAGATCGTCAGAGTCCAGTCATAGTCCACAATCAGTGGCGCATGCTGGGAGAACCGCGGCTGACGCGGCAGGCGGGCACTGCGCACAAAGCGGCGCAAGCCTGGCGTGAGGATCTGGTAGTCGAAGCGATAACCCAGGTTGAGCATCTCGGCCTGTTCGTTATCGGGCCACCAGCTGTACTGATCGCCTTCGCGGCTGACTTCACGCAGCGCGTCGACATAACCCATGTCACCCACGATCGAATCCATCCACGCCCGCTCGGGCGGCAGGAAACCAGGTGACTGCTGGCTGTCGCGCCAGTTTTTGATGTCGAGCTTCTGCTGCGCCACGTAGAACGAGCCGCAATAGATGTATTCACGACGCTTGCGCCGCTGTTTGTCCAGGTACTTGCCGAAATCGTCCATCAACTTGAATTTCTGGTTCAAGTCTTCGTCGCCGTTCATGCCCGAAGGCAGCAACAGGCTGGCAATACTGACTTTGTCGAAATCTGCTTGCAGGTAACGTCCGTAGCGGTCGGCTGTCTCGAAGCCCAGGCCGGTGATGACTGCCTTGGGCTGCATCCGCGAATAGAGCGCCACACCACCTTGGGCGGGCACCTCTGCATCGCAGGCATAAAGGAAATAGCCATCGAGCTGGAAAGCTGGGTCGTCGAGTTCAAAGGCCGAGGCGCGGGTATCCTGAAGGCAGATGACGTCGGCATTCTGGGCTTGTAGCCAACTGAGCAAACCACGCTCGGCTGCAGCCTGAATGCCATTAACGTTCACACTGATGATCCGCATAAATGGCCCCAAAAATCTCGTGCGTGTATGATACCCGAGCTCAACTCATTTAGCTAAATCCGTGGTGTCTGGGACTTTTTCATGCAGCCGTATCAGCGCGACTTCATCCGTTTTGCCATCGATCGCGGCGTTCTGCGCTTCGGTGAATTCACCCTGAAATCGGGGCGTACCAGCCCGTACTTCTTCAATGCGGGGCTGTTCAACAGCGGCTCGGCACTGGCGCAGTTGGGACGTTGCTATGCGGCGGCCATCGTCGACAGCAAAATCCCCTTCGACGTGCTGTTTGGCCCGGCCTACAAAGGCATCCCGCTGGCTTCGGCCACTGCGGTCGCCCTGGCCGACCAGCATCAGCTGGACGTGCCGTGGTGCTTCAACCGCAAAGAGGCCAAGGCCCATGGCGAGGGCGGTAGCCTGGTCGGCGCACCGCTGGAAGGCAATGTACTGATCATCGATGACGTGATCACCGCCGGTACCGCGATCCGTGAAGTGATGCAGATCATCAGCGCGCAGCAGGCCAAAGCCGCCGGCGTACTGATCGCGCTCAACCGCGAAGAGCGTGGCAACGGCGAGCTGTCGGCGATCCAGGAAGTGGAGCGCGACTTCGGTATCCCGGTGGTCAGCATCGTTTCGCTGACCCAGGTGCTCGAGTTCCTCGCTGACGATCCGCAGCTCAAGCAGCACTTGCCAGCGGTCGAGGCGTACCGCGCGCAATACGGGATCTGATCCCGCAGCAGGGCCCGTGCTTGCGCGGGCCACTGGTTATGCTGGTAGAATGAGACCAATTCTCATTCGCGCTTGTCATATCCTGTGCATCCTAATTCAGCGGCGATTCATACTCAGCATCAGGCCATCGATCAACTTTACAGCCATCATCACAGTTGGCTGCAGGGCTGGTTGCGCCGACGCCTGGGCAATGCCGCCGACGCTGCCGACCTGGCGCAGGATACCTTCCTGCGGCTGCTGCGCAGCGGCACTGGCGAGCCGTCGTGCGTCACCGCTCCGCGTGCGTATCTGGCGACCATCGCCAACCGCCTGAGCCTCAACCTGTACCGCCGGCGTTCGCTGGAGCAGGCCTACCTGGACGCTCTGGCGCTGACGCCGGAAGCGTTGTCGCCGTCGCTGGAGCATCAGGCGCTGGTGCTCGAAGCCCTCGACGAAATCGATCAAGTGCTCGCCGTGTTGCCGGGCAAGACCCGCCAGGCGTTCCTGATGTCGCAGCTTGAAGGGTATACCCAGGAAGAGATCGCCAGCCGGCTCGACCTCAGCTTGCGCTCGGTGCAGCGCTATCTGGCGCGCGCATTCGAAGAGTGCATCGTGCTCGCCAGTGAAAACCTGCCGTATGAATAACACACCGATCGACCGGCGCATCGCTCGCGAAGCTGCCAGCTGGTTTGTGCGCCTGCAGCACAGCGCTGCCGGGCCCGCCGAGCACGCCGCTGGCGCGGAGTGGCGTGCGCGTCATGCCGACCATGAGCGTGCCTGGCAACTGGCCGCGCGCTTCAGTGCCCAAGCGCAGTTGCTCGCCGGTGATGCCGAGCGCACCGCCCTGGAGCGGCCACGAGCGGTCGAGCGCCGCCAGGTGCTCAAGACCTTGGCATTGCTGATCGTTGCGGCTCCGCTGGGCGTTACCGCTTACCGCAGTCTGCCCTGGCGCGAGTGGCAGGCGGACCAGCGCACCGCCAGTGGTGAGCAGCGCAATGTGCCCTTGCCCGACGGTGGCCAGATCCAGCTCAACACCGCCAGCGCCATCAATATCGACTACGACGAGAGCGTGCGCCGGGTACGCCTGATCGCCGGCGAAATACTCATCGAACTGCCCCGCCAGCCGTCCAGTCGGCTGTTCATTGTCGAGACCAGCGAAGCGCAGTTGGAGCTGCTTGGCAGCCGCTTTGTACTGCGCCAGTACCCGCAAAGCACCTATCTCGCTGCGCTGGATGGCGCCGCGCTAGTGCGCCCGAAGTTATCCCGAGGTGAGGAAGGCCGGTTGCGACTGGCTGCCGGCCAGCAGACCTACATCAGCGCACTGGCTGCGCAACCCGCGACGGCGCTGGCGCAGAACCATCTGGACTGGCTCAGTGGCACGCTGCGTGTAGAAAAAATGCGCCTGGACGACTTCATCAACGAGCTGGGCCGCTATCGCTCCGGCCTCCTGCGCTGTGATCCGGCAGTCGCTGGGCTGCTGATCTCGGGTACGTTTCAGCTGCGCGACACCGACCAGATCCTGCGCGGCCTGAGCCAGACTCTGCCGGTCAGCGTGACTTACCGAACGGCCTACTGGGTCACCGTCACGGCACGTGCGAACGTTTAGCAAATCGCTGGCGGGTTTTTCTCAGGCTGCGTGTCCCTCCCATAACTACATCACTTTTGCAGGGCAGGGACGGACACATGGCGACGACGCAGGGCACGCAACCACTGGCGCGGGCAGTACACGCGGCTGCATTGGGTTTGATCATCGCGGGCAGCGGCCTGACTGCTGCGGCGCTGCAGGCTGCTGAGCAGGCTGCCCAGCAGCAGCGCACGTACAAGGTGCCAGCCGGTAACCTGAGCAATGCCCTGTCTGACTTCGCCAGCCAGGCCGGTATCACGCTGCCCATTGAGCCGGGGCTGGTGGAAGGCTTGCGCAGCCCGGGCCTGAATGCCGCCGCCAGTGTGCAGGGCGGCCTGCAGCAACTGCTGCAAGGGACCGGCCTGCAAGCCGCGCCGCAGGGTAATGGCCTGTATCTGCTGAGCCCACAGAAAGCTGGCAGCGGCCTTGAGCTGGGCGCTACCAGTATCCATGGCCAAGGCCTGGGCGAGACCACCGAGAACAGCGGTTCTTACACTACAGGCGCCATGCAGACAGCCACCAAGCTGCCACTGACCCTACGCGAGACGCCGCAATCGGTCAGTGTGGTTACTCGCAAGCGCATGGACGACAAGGCCATGACCAGCATCAGCGATGTGGTCAAAAGTGCGCCGGGATTGTTTTTGAACAACTCTGGCGGCCCGGGCCGGCCCAGCTTCAGTGCGCGCGGCTTTGACGTCGACAACGTCCTCTACGATGGTTTTCCCACCAGCTTGCTGACCTACGTGCCCAGCGGCGAGGCCAACCTGGCCATGTATGACCGGGTCGAGATCGTCCGTGGTGCTGCCGGCTTGACCCAGGGTGCGGGCAACCCTGCGGGCGCGATCAATCTGGTACGCAAGCGCCCGACCCATCAGTTTCAGGCCACCCTTACCGGCACCGCCGGTAGCTGGGACGACTACGGCGGTACGCTGGACGTCGGCGGCCCATTGAATGAGAACGGTACCCTGCGCGCGCGCACCGTGGTATCGCGACAGGACTCAAAAAGCTTTCGCGACTCGGTAGAGAGCGATCATGACCTTTTCTACGGCGTGGTAGACGCCGATATCAGCGACAGCACCACCCTGACCGTTGGCGCCTACCGGCAGAAAAACCACACCAACTACATTTGGGGCGGCTTGCCCATGGCCCGTGGCGGCGGCCATCTGGGGCTACCCCGCGACACCTTCCTGGGGCACGACTGGGAATACTCGGACGACCGCACTACCGGTTATTTCGCCACTCTCGAGCAGGGGCTGGGCGATGACTGGACGCTGCGCATGGCCGCGATGCAGGCGACCACCGAAACTGAAGTGTTGGCCTCTTCGGTGTGGGCCTACAATCGCCACTATCTGTGGGCGGAAGACATGCAGCAAAAGGAAACCGGCTATGATCTGGCGCTCAATGGCCCCTTCCAGTTGCTCGGCCAGAGCCATGACCTGACCTTTGGGGTCAGCAAGCGCAAGCTGGATTATCGCTCAACCACGCCCTGGGGCATTTTTCTTGACTCGGGCACCAACCTGTTTGCCTGGAATCCACGCGGGCATGTCAAACCGGACTTCGATACTGGCGCCTACGGCCGTCCCGAAACCACCACTCAGGACAGCGTCTACGCCAGCACCCGTCTGCGTCTGACCGAGCCGCTGTCGTTGATTGTTGGCGGCCGTGTCGACTGGTACGAATTCGAGGACAGCAAAAACAGCGAAGCGAGCTACAAGGTCACCCGCAATCTGACCCGCTATGCCGGGCTCGTCTACGATCTGGACGTCCACCATTCGGTGTACGTCAGCTACACCGATATCTTCAAGCCGCAGAGCAGCAAGGGCCTGGACCGGAAGGTGCTTACACCGGTGGTGGGCGAGAATTACGAGATTGGCATCAAGGGCGAGTACTTCGAGGGGGCGCTGAACGCCAGCATGGCGCTGTTCCAGATCGACCAGAAAAACCGTGGCCAGGAACTGCCCGACGCCAAAGGCTGCGGCGCAGGTGCCGCCAGTGCCTGCTATGAAGCGTCAGGGTTGGTCCGCAGCCGTGGTATCGACCTGGAAGTGCAGGGCGCATTGACCGACAACTGGCAGCTTGCCGCCGGTTATACGTATACCCAGACCAAATATGTCAGTGATGCCAATCCAGCTCGCGAAGGCGAGGACTTTGATCGGACCAAGCCGCGTCAGCTGTTCAAGCTGTCGACCATCTACACCCTGCCGGGTGAGTTGCAGCGCTGGCGGGTGGGGGGAGATGTCTACCAGCAGAGCCGCATTCGTACCGCGGGCGGCACGGGTAGCACGGCGTGGGAGAACCAGCAGGGATCCTACACCGTGGTCGGTCTGGTGGCGGGTTACCAAGCCAGCGAGCAGCTGGATCTGCAGGTCAACCTCAACAACCTGTTCGACCGCACCTACTACAGCAGTGTGGCCAATGGCGCTTACAGCCCGTATGACATCTACGGCGATCCACGCAACGTCAAACTGACGGCCCGTTACAGCTTCTGATCAAGTTGGGATTGCTGGGGGCGCTTTCGCGCCCCTTCGCAAGACAATGGATTCAGTCTGTACCGTACTTGGGCGAGCGCGGGCCATACAGAATGCCGCCGTTCGGATACGGTGACAGCAACCGCGCGCTGGTCATGCCGGCAATCGGGTAGCCGGCGTCATCCTGCACGCTGCTGATGACCTGGTTGACCGCCGCCATCACCAACATGCCGATCAGGCCACCCTGGTTCTGCCGACCTTCCTCACTGGACGCTGTGGCGCTACCGGTCCACAGCGTGGTGCCGGTCTTCAGGTCGACCAGCTTGGCGCTGGCGGTAACGATGGTCGCGCTGCTGAGCACCATGTAGCGGGTGCCGTAGTCACTCACGGTCACGTACAGGCCGGCATCGGCGCCGAAGATTTCCTGCAACTTGCTGGTCGGCAGCTCATGGATATCCGACGGCGTAGTCATGCCGTTCTGGCGGAAGGTCTCGTCGACCAGCGCCACCGGCATTACGTAATAACCCGCTTCGGCCAGCGGATAGGTCACCTGCGCAAGCATGCTGTAGGTGGCCTTGACGTCCGGCGACTGGTTCAGCGGCGGCAGAATCAGGATCGACTTGGGCCGCGCCTGCTTGTACGCCGAGTAGTCCACGCTGCGGCGCTCGGCGCAACCGGCGAACAAGGCCAGCACGCAGGCGCCGACGATCAGTTGGGTGATCCGCTTGATCATTGCTTGGCTCCTTTGCGCGCGTTGTTCATGAGAAAGTCCATGTACTTGGCCGACTCAGGGAACAAGGCCTTTTCAGTCTGGAACTGCTGAATCATCTGGTCGTCCTTGCCCAGGCTGGAATAGATCAGCCCCAGCTGCGCGTGGTAACCCGGCGGCACGGCGCCATTCTTGGCCTTGATCTTCTCCAGGTCGCGCTCAAGGGCGATGGCCTGTTCTTCCTTGGCCTGGCCCTTGAAGTACTCGTTGACCTGCGGCTGGTAGCTTTCCCACTGATACAGTGGTTTGTGCGGGGTGCCGCAGCCGGTCAGCAGAACGCTGCCCAGCACAACGCCGGCGACCAGGCGCCAGCCTTGAGAGATGATGCTCATGAAGGTGTCTTCCTTGTTGTGCTGCTCAGCTTATCGGACTTGAGGCTTCCATTGGCCGTTGTCGATCGCGTCGACCATCTTGTTGATCGCTTCGCGCATGGCCAGGTCGAGGACCTTGCCGTTGAGCGTGGAGTCATAGCTGGCGGTACCGCCAAAGCCGATGATCTCGCGATTGGAAAGGGCGTACTCGCCGGCACCCTGGGTCGAATAGACCACTTCCGAGGTGCTGATATTGACGATGTTCAGCGCCACTTTGGCGTAGGCGATCTGGGTCTTGCCGCGGCCAAGAATGCCGAACAGCTGGTGGTCGCCGACTTCTTTGCGGCCGAACTCGGTGACGTCACCGGTGACCACGAAATCCGCACCCTTGAGCTTCTGCGCCATGCCCTTGATGGTTGCTTCCTGCTGGATCTCGCCCATGTTGTCGCGATCAAGCACATTGAAGCGGTTGGTCTGCTGCAGGTGGGTGATGAGGATGGTCTTGGCCTGGCCGCCGAGGCGGTCGACGCCGTCGGAGAAGATCCCGCGCATGTAGCTGGAACGGTTGTCGAACTTGCCCACAGCGATTGGGGTGCGTTGGCCGCTGTACGGGCGGTTGACGCTTTCGACCTGTTGCACGGCAACAGCTTTGGACGTTTCAGTGGCGCAGCCGGCGAGGGACCCGACAGCCAGAACGGCTGCCAGCACGAGTCCATGTGATGCGTATTTCACGCGCTTTCTCCAGGGTAGGTATTAGTTTTTGCAGGGGTGTTGCGGGTCCGCTTTGCGGCCCTTCGCGGGCAAGCCCGCTCCCACAGGATGCACTGCTGGCCCTGTGGGAGCGGGCTTGCCCGCGAAGGGCTGCCAAGCAGCCCCGACAAATCAGGCCAAAGCGCGCTTGCTGTTGGTGATCAAAGTGCCTACACCGCTGTCGGTGAAGATCTCCAGCAGCACCGCGTTCGGTACGCGACCGTCGATGATGTGCGAACTCTGCACGCCGCCCTGGACTGCTTCCAGTGCGCATTTGATCTTCGGCAGCATGCCGCCGTAGATGGTGCCGTCGGCGATCAGCTCGTTGACTTGCTCGGTGGTCAGGCCGGTCAGGACCTGGCCCTGCTTGTCCATCAAACCGGCAATGTTGGTCAGCAGCATCAGCTTCTCGGCCTTCAGCGCTTCGGCAACCTTGCCGGCAACCAGGTCGGCGTTGATGTTGTACGACTCACCGTTGGCGCCGACACCGATCGGCGCGATCACCGGGATGAAGTCACCGCGGACCAGCATGTTGAGCAGGTCGGTGTTGACCCCGACCACTTCGCCGACGTGGCCAATGTCGATGATCTCGGGCGAGGTCATCTCTGGCGTCTGGCGGCTGACCTTGAGCTTTTTCGCGCGGATCAGTTCGGCGTCCTTGCCGGTCAGGCCGATGGCGCTGCCGCCATGGCGGTTGATCAGGTTGACGATGTCTTTATTGACCTGGCCGCCGAGCACCATCTCGACCACGTCCATGGTCGCCGAGTCGGTCACGCGCATGCCGTCGATGAAGTGGCTCTCGATCGACAGACGCTTGAGCAGGTCACCGATCTGCGGGCCACCGCCGTGCACTACCACCGGGTTGATGCCGACCGCTTTCATCAGCACGATGTCGCGGGCAAAGCCGGTCTTGAGCTCTTCGCTCTCCATCGCGTTGCCGCCGTACTTGATCACCAGCGTCTTGCCGACGAAGCGACGGATGTAAGGCAGCGCTTCGGACAAGACTTCGGCTACATGGGAGGCGGCTTCGCGATCGAGGGTCATGCAGGGCTCCAGTGGGTACGGATAATCGGTCAGAACGGCAGTTGCAGGTCAGGGGCAACCCGCAGCAACTGCGCGCGGAAAACATCCTTGATACGTTGCAATTCGGCCTCGCTGTCGGCTTCGAAGCGCAGCACCAGCACCGGCGTGGTGTTGGAGGCGCGGACCAGGCCCCAGCCTTTGGCGTAGTCGACCCGCACACCGTCGATGGTGGTCAGGTTGGCTTCACCCCAGTCGGCGTCGCGTTGCAGTGCATCAATGATGCTGAATTTACCCTCGTCGGTCACATCAATATTGATTTCCGGCGTAGAGATGTCGTTCGGGAATGCAGCGAACAGGCTCTCGGCGTCCTGCTCGGCCTGGCTCAGGATCTCGAGCAGGCGTGCGGCGCTGTAGATGCCGTCGTCAAAGCCGAACCAGCGTTCCTTGATGAAGATGTGCCCGCTCATTTCGCCAGCCAGCAAGGAACCGGTCAGCTTCATCTTCTTCTTGATCAACGAGTGACCGGTCTTCCACATTAGCGCGCGACCGCCGTGCTGTTCGATCAGCGGGGTCAGGCGACGGGTGCATTTGACGTCGAAGATGATCTCGGCGCCTGGGTTGCGCGACAGCACGTCCTGGGCAAACAGCATCAGCAGGCGGTCGGGGTAGACAATGCTGCCGGTGTTGGTCACCACGCCCACGCGGTCGCCGTCGCCATCGAAGGCCAGGCCGATATCGGCGCCGGTTTCCTTGACCTTGGCAATCAGGTCTTGCAGGTTTTCAGGCTTGCCCGGGTCCGGGTGGTGATTGGGGAAGTTGCCGTCGACCTCGCAGAACAGCGGGATCACTTCACAGCCCAGGGCCTCGATCAGTTGCGGGGCATTGACGCCCGCTGCACCGTTGCCGCAGTCGACCACTACCTTGAGTTTTTTCGCCAGTTTCACATCGCCGACGATCTGCTGATGGTAGCGCTGGAGGATCTCGACCTGCTCGACGCTGCCTTCGCCGCGGCTCAGGTCATCTGTTTTCAGGCGGGTCAACAGGGCCTGGATCTGCTCGTTGGCGAGGGTGTCGCCGGCGATGACGATCTTGAAACCGTTGTAGTCGGACGGGTTGTGGCTACCGGTGAGCATCACCCCGGAGGTACCGGCCAGCACGTTGGCGGCGTAATACAGGGCAGGGGTTGGCACCAGGCCAACGTCGCTGACCTTACAGCCGGCTTCGACCAGGCCCTTGATCAGTTGCTCGACCAGCATCGGCCCGGACAGGCGACCGTCACGGCCAACCGAGATATTCGGCTCGCCCTGAGCGAGGGTCTGGGCGCCGATGGCACGACCGATCCAGTAAGCGGTTTCAGCGTGCAGGGTCTTGCCGACCACGCCGCGGATGTCATAGGCGCGGAAGATGCTCTCAGGCAGTGCAGGGACCAGCTGGGCCATATCGTTCATCTCTGGGAAAGCTCCAATGTCTAAGGCTTCTGGGTAGGCGCAAACTGCACGCTTGGACGGTACTTTCGCCAGAGAGTTCGCCATCCGTGGCGCAAACGATCGTTCTCTGGCCGTTATTGGCTGCCCGAATGACCGAAGCCGCCAGCGCCACGTTGGCTCTCGTCGAAGGCCTCGACGATGTCGAAATGCGCTTGTACCACAGGTACCAGGACAAGCTGTGCAATACGCTCGCCAATGTTGATGGTGAAAGCGGTATTGCCGCGGTTCCAGCACGACACCATCAGCTCGCCCTGGTAATCCGAGTCGATCAAACCGACCAGGTTGCCGAGCACGATGCCGTGTTTGTGGCCCAGCCCCGAGCGCGGCAGGATCAACGCCGCCAGGCCTGGATCGCCGATGTAGATCGACAGGCCGGTCGGGATCAGCAGGGTCTGGCCCGGCTCCAGAACGGTGTCCTGTTGCAGCATGGCGCGCAGGTCCAGGCCAGCGGAGCCAGGCGTGGCGTACTGCGGCAGGGGGAATTCGGCGCCGATGCGCGGATCGAGAATCTTGGCTTGAAGAGCGTGCATGTAACTTATTGAACCTGCTTGAGTCGTTCGGCGATAAAAGCAACCAGCTGGCGGGCGATCTTGCCCTTGCTGGTCTGCGCGAATAGGGTCTGGTGCTGCTGGCGGTCGATCACGGTCAGGGCGTTTTCCTCGCTGTTGAAGCCGATGCTGGGGTTGGCCACATCATTGGCGACGATCAGGTCGAGGTTCTTGTCCTTGAGCTTGCGCGTGGCGTAATCGAGCAAGTGTTCGGTCTCGGCGGCAAAGCCGACGCTGAACGGGCGGTCGGCACGGCCAGCAATGGTCGCAAGGATATCCGGATTACGCACCATCTGCAGCAGCATGCCGTCGCCGGTCGTAGGATCCTTCTTGAGCTTCTGCGTGGCGACTACTTCCGGGCGGTAGTCCGCAACCGCAGCCGAAGCGATGAACAGGTCGCACGGCATAGCGGCTTCGCACGCCGCGAGCATGTCCCGCGCGCTTACCACGTCAATCCGGTTGACCCGGTCGGGGGTCTGCAGGTGCACCGGGCCGGTCACCAGGGTTACCCGAGCCCCGGCTTCGGCAGCCGCTTCGGCCAGGGCGAAACCCATCTTGCCGGAGCTATGATTGGTGATGTAGCGCACCGGGTCGATGTTTTCCTGGGTCGGCCCGGCGGTGATCAGCACGTGCTTGCCGGTCAGTGCCTGGCGCTTGAAGCTCTCGGCGGCGCACCAGGCCAGGTCGGTGGCTTCAAGCATGCGGCCAAGGCCGACATCACCACAGGCCTGGCTGCCGGAGGCCGGGCCGAATACCTGAATGCCACGGCTTTGCAGCAGTTCCAGGTTGGCCTGGGTCGCCGGGTCGCGCCACATCGCCTGGTTCATCGCCGGGGCGACGGCGACGGTGGCGTCGGTGGCCAGCACCAGGGTGGTCAGCAGGTCATTGGCCATGCCTTGGGCCATGCGCGCCATGAGGTCGGCGGTGGCCGGGGCAATGAGCACCAGATCGGCCCACTTGGCCAGTTCGATGTGGCCCATCGCCGCTTCGGCGGCAGGGTCGAGCAGGTCCATGTGCACCGGGTGACCAGACAGCGCCTGCAAGGTCAGCGGGGTGATGAACTCGGCACCGCCGTGGGTCATCACCACGCGCACCTGGGCGCCGTGTTCCAGGAGTCGGCGAATCAGCTCGGCGCTCTTGTAGGCGGCGATGCCGCCACCGACGCCGAGAACGATGCGCTTGCGATACAGCCGCTGCATAGGCTTGCCTTTTTTCAGTAAGCGGATGACGACGATGGGGCCTGCGGCAGATCGTCGCATTTTTGAAGCGAAATAGATTAACACACGGCTTAAACGCGCCGCAGCAGCACTCAAGGAGCAGTAATGAACATCAGGGAATGGCCGGCCGACGAACGGCCGCGAGAAAAGCTGTTACAGCGCGGCGCAGCCGCATTGTCCGATGCCGAATTGCTCGCCGTGCTGCTGGGTTCGGGGGTAGCCGGGCGCAATGTCGTCGACCTTGCCCGCGGCTTGCTGGTGCGCTTTGGCGGCCTTCGCCAGTTTCTCGAGGCGCCACGCAGCGCAGTGCTCGGTGAGCCTGGGCTGGGACCGGTGAAGTACGCGCAGTTGCAGGCGCTGCTGGAGACCGGGCGGCGTTATCTGCACGAGACCATCGAACGTGCCCCCGCGCTGGAAAGCCCGATGGCAGTGAGACGTTACCTGAAATCGATGCTGCGCCATGAACCTAGTGAGGTATTTGGCTGCCTGTTTCTCGACTCCAAGCACAGGCCGTTGGCGTTCGAGATCCTCTTTCGCGGCACCATCGACCGGGCCAGCGTGTACCCACGTGAGGTAGTCCGGCGCTCGCTGGTGCACAACGCCGCGGCGCTGATCATCTGCCACAACCATCCTTCCGGGAGCAGCGAGCCGAGCCAGGATGATGTGCACCTGACAATGACCCTCAAACGCGGGCTGGCGCTGATCGATGTGCGTGTGCTCGATCACCTGATCATCGGCGAGGGCGAGCCGCTGTCCATGGCCGAGGAGGGCTGGATCAGCGGCTGATCATGCTTAGCGAGTGACCGAGACCTTGCTGAAGTCCAGCCGCCCGAACGGGCTCACCTGGTAGCCCTCGACACCCTTGGCCAGCAACGTTGCGGCGGTTGGGTGAGCCAGCGGCAGCCACAAAGCCTGTTGCTGGATCAGTGCCTGGGCCTGCTGATACAACCGGCTGCGCACGCTTTGGTCGTTGGTGGTGCGGCCAGCGTTGATCAGCTGGTCCAGACGGCTGTCGCAGAAGCGCGCGAAGTTGGTCCCGGACTTGACCGCCGCGCAGGAAAACTGCGGGCTGAGGAAGTTGTCCGGGTCGCCGTTGTCGCCGGCCCAGCCCATGAACAGCAAGTCATGCTCGCCGGCTTTGGCGCGGCGGATCAGCTCGCCCCACTCGATCACGCGGATTTCGGCCTTGATGCCGATCTTGGCCAGGTCCGCCTGCAGCATCTGTGCGCCGAGGTTGGGGTTGGGGTTGAGCAGGCTGCCCGATGGGCGGGTCCAGATGGTGGTGCTGAAGCCGTCTGGCAGATCCGCCTTGGCCAGCAGCGCCTGGGCTTTTTTCAGGTCGGTCGGGTAGCCAGGCAGGTCCTTGGCGTAACTCCAGGTGTTGGCCGGGTAAGGGCCGTTGGCGGCGGTTGCGGTGCCCTCGAACACGGCTTTGAGATAACTCGACTTGTCGAAGGCGAGGTTGATCGCCTGACGCACCTCGGGCTTGTCCAGCGGCGGATGCTGGCTGTTGATGGCGACAAAGGCGGTCATGAAGGCAGGGGTGGACTCGACCTTGAGCTTGTCGTCCTCGCTGGCCGCAGTGATATCCAGCGGCTTGGGCGAAAGCGCCACCTGGCATTCGTTGCGTTTGAGTTTCTGCAGGCGCACGTTGGCGTCCGGGGTGATCGCGTAGATCAGCGGCCCGACCGCAGGTTTGCCGCCGAAGTACTCAGGGTTGGCCTCGTAGCGTACCTGCGCGTCCTTCTGGAAGCGTTTGAACACGAACGGGCCGGTACCTATCGGTTGCGTGTTGAGCTTCTCTGGGGTGCCTGCCTTGAGCAGCTGATCGGCGTATTCAGCCGAGTAGATCGAGGCAAAGCCCATGCTCAGGGTGGCCAGGAAGGTCGCATCCGGATGGCTCAGGGTGAAGCGCACGGTGTGCGGGTCGCTGGCATCGATCGACTTGATCAGGCTACCCAGCTGCAGCGACTGCGCGTGCGGGTAGCCGCCGGGCGCGGTCTTGTGCCAGGCGTGAGCGGGGTAGAGCATGCGCTGGAAGCTGAACAGCACATCGTCGGCGTTCAGGGCCCGGCTTGGCTTGAAGTAGGCGGTGCTGTGGAATTTGGCGTCGTCACGCAGCTTGAAGTCGTACACCAGACCGTCGGCCGAGACCGTCCAGCTCAGCGCCAGGCTTGGCACCACTTTGCCCTGCTTGGCATCGAATTCGACCAGACGGTTCATCAGCACGTCGGCCGAGGCATTGGTGGTAGTCAGCGAGTTGTACTGCACCACGTCGAAGCCTTCCGGGCTGGCTTCGGTACACACCACCAGTGGTGCGGCCTGGGCGAGGCCGGCCAGCAGCAGGCTGGATGAAAACAACAGGGAACGAGCGGCGGCGCGCATGTAAAGTCCTTGGCTGATCAGTGACCCATCTGCCGGTGCAGTCTGGAAATGTCCTACCCTAGTGTGCGAACTGACAAATGACCACACCCTTTTTTACAAACGTAGCGACGAGCGGTCGACAGCCTGCAACCCTAGTCGTTATGCTTGCCGCACTCGCTTGGCCTGCTGCAGAAAGTCATTTTCTGTTGTTGTGGTCGAGTCTTTCTGATATAAAGCAGCGCTCTTTTCTAGGGGCTCGCTCTGTCGCGAAAGCGGATCAGGTTGATAAGACCCCCGGAAACACGGCGCCTAGCGCCATAGACTGAGAGATTAAGCGGCCAACCCATGCCGGGTTGGGCATGTGGTTTTAGAGGGCTGAGGCATGTCGAGAGTCTGTCAAGTTACCGGTAAGGGTCCGGTGACTGGGAATAACATTTCCCACGCAAACAACAAAACCCGTCGTCGTTTCCTGCCAAACCTGCAGCACCACCGTTTCTGGGTTGAGTCCGAGAAGCGTTTCGTGCGTCTGCGCGTTTCCGCCAAAGGCATGCGTATCATCGACAAGCGCGGCATTGATGTCGTTCTGGTTGAAATCCGCCGTGCTGGCGCCAAGGTTTAAGGGAGAGCATCATGCGTGAATTGATCCGTCTGGTATCGAGTGCTGGCACTGGCCACTTCTACACCACTGACAAGAACAAGCGCACCACCCCGGACAAGATCGAGATCAAGAAATATGATCCGGTCGTCCGTAAGCACGTGACCTACAAGGAAGCCAAGATCAAGTAATTGATCCGGCGACCGAAAAAAACCCGCTTCCTCACGGAAGCGGGTTTTTTTTTGCCTGAATGGCTGGGCAGATATCGTTCAAGCAAGGCGCTGGTCTGCGGCTATAGCGCCTTGCTCAAGACCTGCCCGGCGCGCTCAGGAAATCACCAGGCCAGTAATGCAGTTGTCGCCATCAGCCTGGATAAGTACGCGGTCGCTGCGAAGATCCATGGTGCTGATGTCGTTGGGGCCGACTGCGATATGCAGGCCGGTCAGCTCGAGAATGTAGGCTTTGACGCTTTCTACATAACGCGAGCCGATGACGTGACGAGCAGGGCCGAGGATGTCGGTGGTCATGGTGAATCTCCTTGAAGTGTCCGAAATTGGACGCTTGCATGATTCACTGCAGCGCTTGCCGAGCTGCGGTACATGTTCAGCACGCCATGGCGTGACTTACTTCTGCTCGAACATCACGTAAATCTTGCGGCAGGGCTCAAGTACTTCCCAGGTGCCCTGGAAGCCTGCCGGAATGACGAATCGGTCACCTGCACGCAGCGTCTTCGCATCGCCGGCCTTGTCACGCAGCACCGATACGCCGTGGACGATCTCGCAGTACTCATGTTCGGTGTAACTCACCGTCCATTGGCCGACCGCGCCTTCCCACACGCCCGCTGCAAACTGACCGCATGGGCTTGAGTAGTGGTTGTAGACAGCCTGATCCGGCTCGCCCTTGAGGATTTTCTCGGCCGCCGGGCGGTAGCGTTCCGCTTCGGTCAGCACCTGGGCAAAGTCGATAATGCTGGAGATGGTCATCGGTCAAACCCTGTTGTTGTTTAATAAAATTAACATCTGTAGGCGTTTGGGCCTTTGGTGTCAAATATATTGATAGTTTATCCGGGCTGGTTTAGGGTAACTCCTGCCCGCGTGCGCTTGTCGCCCGGCCAGAATTTTTGCCAGCGCCCGAGAATCCTCAGTGCGGCGCTGCACCTTAACAAGAGGAGGAGTGTCCTATGACCACCCTGACGCGTGCAGACTGGGAACAGCGTGCCCAACAACTGAAGATCGAAGGCCGCGCCTTCATCAACGGCGAGTATACCGACGCGGCTTCCGGCCAGACCTTCGACTGCCTGAGCCCGGTGGACGGACGCTTCCTGGCCAAGGTTGCCAGCTGCGACGTGGCCGACGCCGATCGCGCTGTTGAAAACGCCCGTGCTACCTTCGAGTCTGGTGTCTGGTCGCGTCTGGCGCCAGCCAAGCGCAAGGCCAAACTGATCCGCTTCGCCGAGCTGCTGCGCAGCAATGTCGAAGAGCTGGCCCTGCTCGAGACCCTCGACATGGGCAAGCCGATCAGCGACTCCTCCAGCATCGACATCCCCGGCGCGGCGCAAGCCCTGCACTGGAATGCCGAAGCTATCGACAAAGTCTACGATGAAGTCGCGCCAACCCCGCATGACCAGCTTGGCCTGGTGACCCGCGAGCCGGTTGGTGTGGTCGGCGCCATCGTACCGTGGAACTTCCCTCTGCTGATGTCCTGCTGGAAGCTCGGCCCGGCGCTGGCGACGGGTAACTCGGTAGTGCTCAAACCATCCGAGAAGTCGCCGCTGACGGCCATTCGCATTGCCCAGCTGGCAATTGAAGCGGGTATCCCGGCTGGTGTTCTCAACGTGCTGCCAGGCTACGGTCACACTGTAGGCAAGGCGCTGGCCCTGCACATGGACGTCGACACGCTGGTGTTCACTGGCTCGACCAAGATCGCCAAGCAGTTGATGATCTACGCCGGCGAGTCGAACATGAAGCGCATCTGGCTGGAAGCCGGCGGCAAGAGCCCGAATATCGTCTTCGCCGACGCACCGGACCTGCAAGCCGCTGCCGAAGCCGCTGCCAGCGCCATCGCCTTCAACCAGGGCGAGGTCTGCACTGCCGGTTCGCGTCTGCTGGTCGAGCGTTCGATCAAGGACAAGTTCCTGCCTATGGTCGTCGAAGCGCTCAAGGCCTGGACCCCCGGCAACCCGCTGGACCCGGCCACCACAGTCGGTGCGCTGGTCGACACCCAGCAGATGAACACCGTGCTGTCGTACATCGATGCCGGCCATCAGGACGGCGCCAAGCTGGTTGCCGGTGGCAAGCGCATCCTTGAAGAAACCGGTGGCACCTATGTGCAGCCGACCATCTTCGACGGCGTGACCAATGCCATGAAGATCGCCCAGGAAGAAATCTTTGGCCCGGTCCTGTCGGTGATCAGCTTCGACACCGCCGAAGAAGCCATCGCCATCGCCAACGACACGCCATACGGCCTGGCCGCAGGCATCTGGACCTCGGACATCTCCAAGGCGCACAAGACAGCTCGCGCCGTGCGCGCTGGCAGCGTGTGGGTCAACCAGTATGACGGCGGCGACATGACCGCGCCGTTTGGTGGCTTCAAGCAGTCGGGCAACGGCCGTGACAAGTCGCTGCACGCACTGGAGAAGTACACCGAGCTGAAGGCGACCTGGATCAAGCTGTAATCCTCTAGGTAGCGTCTGCGGGCAAGCCCGCTCCCGGCGGTTCGGCGTCAGTCTCACTGACTGCGCCGTGCCTTTGGGGGCGGGCTTCGCTGCTGTTGGGTGAAAGACAATTCTGCCTGGGAGGCAGTCATGCGTTGGGCAACCTACTTTGCCGTGCTGGCCTCAGTGCTCAGCGTCGGCCTCGCGCTGGGCGTGAGCATGCCGCTGGTGTCGCTGCGCCTGGAAACCTGGGGTTACGGGAGCTTCGCCATCGGCGTGATGGCGGCAATGCCAGCAGTGGGCGTGCTGATCGGCGCCAGCCTGGCCAGCCGCCTGGCTGGCTGGGTCGGCGTGCCGGCCGCCATGCGCTTTTGCCTGTGGGGCGGAGCGTTGTCGATCGCCCTGGTTGCGCTGCTGCCCAGCTACCCGTTGTGGCTGGCGCTGCGGTTGGTGATCGGTATGTCGCTGACGGTGGTGTTCATCCTTGGCGAGAGCTGGATCAACCAGTTGGTGGTCGAGCAGTGGCGCGGCCGGCTGGTGGCGCTGTATGGCAGCAGCTACGCCTTGAGCCAGCTGGCGGGGCCGCTGGTGCTGGGTATGCTTGGTTCGGATGATGACTTTGGCTTCTGGGCGGCCACCGGGTTGTTGATCCTTGCGCCGTTGCTGCTGTTTGGCCGTGGCGGTGCGCCGACCACCGAAGCGTGCAGCGTGACCTTCCGCGACCTGCTCGGATTCTGCCGCCGACTGCCGGTGATTGCCTGGGCGATTGCCTTGTTTGCGGCGTTCGAGGCGATGATCTTGACGCTGCTACCGGTGTATTGCCTGCAGCAGGGGTTCAGCACTGAGGTGGCGTTGTTCATGGTCAGTACAGTGGTGGTCGGTGATGCGGTGTTGCAGCTGCCAATTGGCCTGCTGGCCGACAAGATGTCGCGGCGCACCCTGTTCAGTGGTTGTGCGCTGACGTTGATGGTGTCCAGCCTGGCGATTCCGTTGTTGATGGAGACCGCGTTGATCTGGCCGCTATGGGTATTGTTCGGTGCCAGTGCCGGTGGCTTGTTCACCTTGTCGCTGATCCTGATCGGCGAGCGCTACCGCGATGATGAATTGGTGCGGGCAAACGCCCATGTGGCGCAGTTGTGGGGCATTGGTTGCCTGCTCGGGCCGCTGTTGGCCGGGGCGGGCAGCCAGTGGATCAGTGGGCATGCATTGCCGTTGATCATGGCCTTGGGGGCGGCGGGGTTGGTCCTGCTGACCCGCCGGCCTGGGGCGTTCGAGCCGGTGCCTGACTGAAGATGGCTGGAGCCGCTGCGCAGCCCCGCAGCGGTCTCAAATCAAAGCATCTTCTCCAACCCCACCGCCTTGCTCACCCAGGCATTGAACCGCCGCCACATGCCGCCAGGCTCCTTGCTCAGCACATGCCGCTGGCCGTTGTCCTCGGTCACCCAGACCATCTTGCCGTCCTCCAGCAGCGGCTGATAACTCAGCGCCGGCGCCATACCCTGCAAGGCCAGCTCGCGGGTATATTCGGCCAGCTCCGGGCTGTCTACCAGCACGCCGACTTCGGTGTTCCACAACACCGAGCGTGGGTCGAAGTTGAACGAACCGATAAAGGTCTTGTGCCGATCGAACACGATCGCCTTGCTGTGCAGGCTCGAATCCGAACCGCCATGGAAATTCAGGCCGCGCCCGGCACTCGGATCACCCGGCTGCCGGCGCAGCTCGAACAGCTGCACTCCGTGTTCGAGCAGGGCACGCCGATACGGCGCATAGCCGCCATGCACCGCAGGTACGTCAGTGGCTTCCAGCGAGTTGGTCAACAGCCGCACCGACACTCCAGCGTCAGCCCGGCTGGTCAGATACACCAGCCCCGATTCACCCGGGACGAAATACGCCGACACCAGAATCAGCTCTTGCTTGACGTTGTTCAGGTCCGGCGCCAACTGCCGCGTCAGCAGCAGATGCGGATCCGGTTCGTCCTGCGCCAGCACCTTGCTCGGCGCGTCCCACAGCGCCTGGCTGTGGGCCCAGATCAATTCGTTGCGCCAAGTGTCCAGGCGCGGCTGCGATTGATACGCCATCAGCCGGTCATACAACGCCTTGCGTTTGATCCGCGCCTCGGCCAGTGACACCTCGAGACGCCGGCGGCTGGCGCGCAGGTCGTCGGCATCCGGCATGCTCCAGAGGAAATCGCCGATCGGCCGGCTGAGGGCGCTGTTCCAGTACTGGTCGAAACTGTGCCCAAGCTGCTCGGCTACTGGGCCGACGCCGAGCATGTCGATGTCGGTGAAGTTCAGGTTGGGCTCGGCGTCGAAGTACTCGTCGCCCAGGTTGCGCCCGCCGACAATGGCCATGCTGTTGTCGACCAGAAACAGCTTGTTGTGCATGCGCCGGTGCTGGCGCGACAGGTTGAACAGGCGGCCGACGCCGCGGGTGACACCGGTACTGCGGCCCAGGTGCAGCGGATTGAACACGCGCATGTGGATGTTGGGGTGGGCGGCGAGGGTGGCCATCAGCGTGTCGAGGCCGTCACTGGTGGTGTCGTCGAGCAGAATCCGTACGCGCACGCCACGGTCGGCGGCTTGCAGCAGTTCATGCACCAGCGCCCGGGTACTGAGGCCGTCATGGACGATGTAGTACTGCACGTCGATGCTGGCCTGGGCGTTGCGGATCAGCTCGGCACGGGCGCGGAAAGCCTCGTTGCTGTTGGGCAGCAGGCGAAAGCCCGAGCGACCTTCATAGGGCGCGGCCTGGCGCTGCACCGAGCGGCCAAAGGCCGAATCACTGGCCGGTAGCGCCTGGCTGACTTCACGAACCGGATTGACGCTGGCGCAGCCAGAAAGGCCGAGCAGCAGCGCCAGCATGAGAGGCAAAGCTCGCTGAAGTCTCAAGGATGAATCGTCCTGTGCGCAGAAGGCTGAGTGCTATGGACCATGCCAGGTGGGGCAAAGTTACGCCTCGCTGTGATCATCGACCAGCAGGCGCAAGGCGGTTTCGCCGACCTTGCGTACCGCCGCCTCGATCTCGGCGCTGGGCCGCGCCGCGTAGTTCATGCGCAGGCAGTGCCGGTACTTGCCGGAGGCGGAGAAGATACTGCCCACCGCGATCTGTACCCCTTGTTCGAGTAAAGCGCGGTTCAGCCGCAGCGTGTCGAAACTTTCCGGTAGCTCGACCCACAGCATGAAGCCGCCCTGTGGCCGGCTGACGCGGGTGCCTGGTGGGAAGTAGCGCGCCACCCAGTCGCTCATCAGATCGCGCCCGCGCTGATACTGGCTGCGCATCCGGCGTACATGCGGGTGGTAGTGGCCGCCTGCGATGAAGTCGGCGATGGCCAGCTGCGGTTGCACACAGGTGCTGCCAGTGCCGATGTATTTCATGTGCAGCACCCGCTCCAGATAGCGCCCAGGCGCCACCCAGCCGATGCGCAGGCCCGGCGCCAGGGTCTTGGAGAATGAGCTGCAGAGCAGCACGCGGCCGTCTTCGTCGAACGACTTGACCGTTGGCGGGCGCGGGTAGTTATAGGCCAGATCGCCGTAGACGTCGTCTTCCAGAATCGCCACGTCGTAGCGCTGGGCCAGGGTCAGCAGGGCCTTCTTGCGCGCCTCGGGCATGATGTAGCCCAGCGGATTGTTGCAGCTGGGGGTGATCTGGATGAGCTTGATCGGCCACTGCTCCAGGGCCATTTCCAGCGCCTCCAGGCTGATCCCGGTGGTCGGGTCGGTGGGGATCTCCAGCGCCTTCATGCCCAGGCCTTTGAGCGTCTGCATGGCGCCGTGAAAGCTGGGCGAGTCCACCGCAACGATGTCGCCCGGTTCGCACACCGCGCGGATGCTGGTCGACAGCGCTTCGTGGCAGCCGGTGGTCACCACCAGGTCGGCCGGGCTGACGTGGCAGCCGGAATCGAGCATCAGCCGCGCGATCTGTTCGCGCAGGGCGATGTTGCCGTGGATGTTGTCGTAATACAGACCGGGCATGTCCTGGCGCCGGCTGAGCTGGGCCAGGCTGCGCAGCAAGGGCTTGAGGCTTGGACTGTTGACGTCGGGCATGCCCCGGCCAAGCTGAACCACGTCCGGCCGAGGCGTGCCGCGCACCAGCTCCAGCACCTGCTCCCACTGTGAAATCTCCACCGGGCGTTGCGCTGGCCGGGTCACGGCGGGCAGGGCTGGCAGGCTGCGATGGTCGGTAACGAAGTACCCCGATTTTGGCCGCGGCGCGACCAGGCCGTTGTCCTCGAGCATGCGGTATGCCTGCTGTACGGTGCTCAGGCTGACCCCGTGTTCAACACTCAACGCGCGCACCGACGGCAGCCGCTGGCCGGGCCGGTAGAGACCTTGTTCGATGCGCGCGCCGAGCATCTCAGCGAGGTTCAGATACAGCGTCACGGCAATACTCCTGCAGCGCTTGAGGTGACTGACCAGTACAGATCGGGCAAAAATACAGCATTCAGCGCCAGATCCGCCAATTCTGTATGGGAATAATAAAGGTTTTTTGCGTCTGTATTGGCTATGGCTCAGGCGCGCATGCTTTCTCCACGGTGGATCTGGAACAGGAGCAAGCAGCAATGGGTGTTTTCAGTGATGTGCGCGTGCAACCCGCAGTGGAACAGCTTGAGGCGCATCAGCCCCAGGTCGCCAGCGCTCAAGCAGGCTTTAGCGGTGCTGGCCTGATGCTGCACCGCTGGCGTACCCGGCGCGCCCTGCTCGAGCTCGATGATCAGCAACTGCGTGATATCGGCCTGAGCTGGGAGCAGGCGCGCGAAGAGGGCAGCAAGCCGTTCTGGAAGGCCTGAAGCGCGTGGCGCCTACACCAGCTCTTTGAGTCGATGCCAGAGCATGCCCAGCGCCAACAGCGGCGAGCGCAGGTGCTGGCCGCCGGGGAAGGTCATGTGCGGCACCTTGGCGAACAGGTCGAAGCGCCCGCTGTGCTGGCCGCTGATCGCCTCGCCGAGCAGGCGTGCGGCCAGGTGCGTGGCGTTCAGGCCGTGACCAGCGTAAGCCTGGGCGTAATACACGTTGGCCTGGCTGGCCAGTCGGCCTACCTGCGGCAGACGGTTGGCGCCGATGCCGATCATGCCGCCCCATTGATAATCGATGCGCACGTCCGCCAGCTGCGGGAACACCTTGAGCATCTTCGGCCGCATGTAGCCGGCGATATCCTGCGGGTCGCGCCCGGAGTAGTGGCAGGCGCCGCCGAACAGCAGCCGGTGATCGGCCGAAAGGCGATAGTAGTCGAGCGCCACGCGTTGGTCGCAGACCGCCATGTTCTGCGGCAGCAAGGCCCGCGCGCGTTCCTCGCCCAGCGGCTCGGTGGCAATCACGTAGCTGCCGGCGGGCAGTACCTTGCCGCCCAGTTCGCGGTTGAGGTCGTTGTGATAAGCGTTGCAGCACAGCACCAGCGTGCTGGCGCGGACCGTGCCGCTGGCAGTGTGCACCTGCACTTGCGGGCCATAGTCGATGCGCGTGACCTCGGAGTGTTCGTGCAGGCGCACGCCCAAGCCCGCAGCAACAGCCGCCTCGCCCAGTGCCAGGTTGAGCGGATGCAGGTGGCCCGAGCCCATGTCGATCAGGCCGCCGACATAGCGCTCGGAGTTGACCACTGTGCGGATGTCATCTGCCGGTACCAGACGCAGCTCATGGCCATAACCGAGGCTGCGCAGCTCTTCGGCGTCGGCGGCAAAGCCCTGCAGCTCGCCGGGCTTGTTCGCCAGGTCGCAGTAGCCCCAGGTCAGGTCGCAGGCAATCGCATGGCGCTCGACCCGCTGGCGGACGATATCCACCGCTTCCAGGCCCATCAGCTTGAGGCTGTGTACACCCTGCTCGCCGAGCACCGGCAAAAACTGCTCAAGGCCATGGCCGACCCCGCGAATCAGCTGACCACCGTTGCGCCCGCTGGCGCCCCAGCCGATTTTGCGCGCTTCGAGCAAGATCACCGACAGGCCGCGCTCGGCCAGTTCGATGGCCGTGTTCAGGCCCGAATAGCCACCGCCGACGATGCACACGTCGGCGCTGTGCTGGCCTTGCAGAGCCGGGTGATCCGTCTGTGGCGCGCTGCTGGCGGCGTAATAGGAGGCGGCGTGCTGCGCGCTGTGGATCATCGGATCGGCCTTGGCGGAGAATGGAAGGCGGCGAGCATAAGCCGGGGGTTTGGCTTGCGGCAACCGGCGAGGGCTGCGCCCTCGTTCGCGGGCAAGCCCGCTCCCACAGGTACAGCGCTAGAGTCAGACCTTGCCCGATCCCTGTGGGAGCGGGTTTACCCGCGAATGGGCCTATAATCCACTTCACCTTCCAGATTCCTGTCACGCCATGTCCTGCAACCGCCACAAGATCCACTTTCTGCGCGAACTGATCCCTTCTTTCGAATGCGAGCCCGGCTGCCACGACTGCTGCGGGCCGGTGACCACCTCGGCGGAAGAAATGGCCGCACTGCCGCGTAAATCCGCTGAAGAGCAGGCCGCCGCGCTGGAGCGGCTCGACTGCGTGCACCTCGGCGCGCAAGGTTGCACGGTGTACGCTGAGCGGCCAATGATCTGCCGTCTGTTCGGCACCACGCCGCGCCTGGCCTGCCCGCGCGGGCGCGGCCCGGCCGAGCCAATCGAGCCCGAGGCGGAGCAACTGGTGCACCAGTTCATTGCCAGCACCCGCCAGGTGCTGGTCTGAGCCTCAGTCCGGAATCGGCAGGCACAGGCTCTCTTTGACTTCTTCCATGACGATGTAGCTCTTCGACTCGCGCACGTGCGGCAGCTTCAGCAGGATGTCGCCGAGCAGCTTGCGGTACGAGGCCATCTCGGAAATCCGCGCCTTGACCAGATAATCGAAGTCGCCCGACACCAGATGGCACTCAAGCACATGCGGCAGCTTGAGTACGGCGCGGCGAAACTCCTCGAAAGTATCCCCTGACTTGTAGTCCAGGCTGATCTCGACAAACACCAGCAGGCTGCCCTTGAGGTGCTGCGGATTGAGCCGGGCGTTGTAGCCCATGATGATCCCCTCGCGCTCCAGGCGGCGCACGCGCTCGGTGCACGGGGTGGTGGAGAGGCCGACCTTTTCACCCAGCTCGGTGAACGAGATACGGCCGTCACTCTGCAGGATCCGCAGGATATTGCGGTCGATCTTGTCCAGTTCACGCTTGCTCTGATGCTGGGTTCTCATAGGGGATGCCCCTCCGTAAAAGCCGACATGGCCAAGAATTGTCGCCAAATATAGGCCTTTATATAGTGAAATGCACTGGCCGGTCCTTCATATACTGCGCCCATTCATGCCATATAAACAAAATGTCGCGGCGTGCCGCGTGCGAGGGATAGACGATGCGAGTTCTGGTGCTTGGTAGCGGTGTAATCGGTACCGCCAGTGCCTACTACCTGGCCCGGCAAGGTTTCGAGGTGACGGTGGTCGACCGCCAGCCAGCGGTGGCCATGGAAACCAGTTTTGCCAACGCCGGCCAGATCTCGCCGGGCTACGCCTCGCCCTGGGCCGCCCCGGGTGTGCCGCTCAAGGCCATCAAGTGGCTGCTGGAGCGCCACGCCCCACTGGCGATCAAGCTCACTGGCGATGTAGACCAGTACTTGTGGATGGCGCAGATGCTGCGCAACTGCACCGCCAACCGCTATGCCGTGAATAAAGAGCGCATGGTGCGGCTGTCCGAATACAGCCGCGACTGCCTCGACGAGCTGCGCGCCGAGACCGGCCTGAGCTACGAAAACCGTGCGTTGGGCACCACTCAGCTGTTCCGCACCCAGGCGCAGCTCGATGCGGCGGCAAAAGACATCGCCGTACTCGAGCAGTCGGGTGTGCCGTACGAGCTGCTCGACCGCGATGGCATTGCCCGTGTCGAGCCGGCCCTTGCCGGGGTTACCGACATTCTCGCCGGTGCCCTGCGCCTGCCAAACGACCAGACCGGCGACTGTCAGCTGTTCACCAACAAGCTGGCCGAGATGGCCATCAAGCTCGGTGTCGAGTTCCGCTTCGGTCAGGACATCCAACGCCTGGACCATGCCGGTGATCGTATCAACGGCGTGTGGATCGACGGCAAGCTGGAAACCGCTGACCGCTACGTGCTGGCACTGGGCAGCTACTCGCCGCAGATGCTCAAGCCACTGGGTATCAAGGCGCCGGTGTATCCACTCAAGGGTTACTCGCTCACCGTGCCGATCACCGACCCTGGCATGGCGCCGACCTCGACGATTCTCGACGAGACCTACAAGGTCGCAATCACCCGTTTCGACAACCGCATCCGCGTCGGCGGCATGGCCGAGATCGCCGGTTTTGACCTGTCGCTGAACCCGCGCCGGCGCGAAACGCTGGAGATGATCGTCAACGACCTTTATCCTCGCGGCGGCGACCTGAGCCAGGCCAGCTTCTGGACCGGGCTGCGCCCGGCCACCCCGGACGGTACGCCGATCGTGGGTGCAACCAGTTTCCGCAATCTGTTCCTCAACACCGGTCACGGCACCCTGGGCTGGACCATGGCCTGTGGCTCCGGGCGTTTGCTGGCCGACCTGATCGCCAAGCGCAAGCCGCAGATTAGTGCTGAGGGTCTCGATATTTCCCGTTATGGCAACCACAAGGAGTTCGCCAAGCATGGCAATCCAGCGCCAGCTCACCAATGAGCGCATGAGTCAGATCGTCACCCACAACGGCACGGTGTACCTGGCAGGTCAGGTCGGTGATGACCTCAGCGCCGGCATCGAGCAGCAGACCCGTGAGACGCTGGCGACCATCGAGCAACTGCTCGACCAGGCCGGTACCGACAAGACCCGCTTGCTCTCGGTGACCATCTACATGAAAGACATCGACGCCGACTTCGCCGGCATGAACGCGGTCTGGGACCAGTGGCTGCCGGCCGGCGTCGCGCCAGCCCGGGCCACAGTTGAAGCCAAGCTGTGCGAGCCGGAAATCCTCGTCGAGCTGTCGGTGGTCGCTGCACTGCCGTAACCCGTTCCCTCACCCCGGCGCGGTGGCTACCTACTCCCCACCCACCGTGCCGGGGGCTTGTTCAACAACCCGTACTGCCAGAAGGCTGCCGCCATGCGTCCCGCCCGCGCCCTGATCGACCTCCAGGCCCTGCGCCACAACTATCGTCTGGCCCGTGAACTGTCCGGTGCCAAAGCCCTCGCCGTGATCAAGGCCGATGCCTATGGGCATGGCGCGGTGCGCTGTGCGCTTGCCTTGGAAGCCGAGGCCGATGGCTTCGCTGTGGCCTGTATCGAAGAGGCGCTGGAGCTGCGCGCCGCTGGCATCAAAGGGCCGATTCTGTTGCTCGAAGGCTTCTTCGAAGCCAGCGAGCTGGCGCTGATCAGCGCCAATGATCTGTGGTGCGTGGTGCATTCGTTGTGGCAACTGGAAGCGATCGAACAGAGCGCTGTGGCCAAGCCGTTGAAGGTCTGGCTCAAGCTCGACAGCGGCATGCACCGAGTGGGTCTGCATCCAGAGGATTACCAGCAGGCCTATCAGCGCCTGCTGGCCAGCGGCAAGGTGGCGCGCATCGTCTTGATGAGCCACTTCGCCCGCGCCGACGAGCTTGATGTGCAGGCCACGGCGCAGCAGCTCGCGGCATTCGAAGAGGCGCGCCAAGGCCTCAGCGCCGAATGCAGCCTGCGCAACTCACCGGCCGTGCTTGGCTGGCCGCAGGTGCCGAGCGACTGGGTGCGCCCTGGCATCATGCTGTACGGAGCGACGCCGTTCGAGGTGCCCCAGGCCGAGGCGAGCCGACTGCAACCGGTCATGACTCTGCAATCGCGGGTCATCAGTGTGCGCGAACTGCCTGCGGGTCAACCGGTCGGTTATGGCGCCAGGTTCATCAGTCCACGGCCGACCCGGGTCGGCGTGGTTGCGATGGGTTATGCCGACGGTTACCCACGCCAGGCCCCAACTGGCACCCCTGTGCTGGTGGCCGGCAAGCGCAGCCAACTGATCGGCCGGGTGTCGATGGACATGCTCTGCATCGACCTGACCGATGTCCCCGAAGCGACCCTGGGCAGCCCGGTCGAGCTGTGGGGCAAGCAGGTGTTGGCCAGTGACGTGGCCGGGCATGCCGGGACCATTCCTTACCAGCTGTTCTGCAACCTGAAGCGGGTGCCACTGGAGTACATCGGCGAATAAAGCTGCGCTGCGGACGGGCAGGGGTGTGGAGTGTTGTAAATACTGAACGGCATTGCCATGATATCGTTCACATTCGACCCCACCCCCACCGTTTCAGGAGGCGCAAGCTTTGGACGTCGGCGAACGACTGCAAGCCATCCGCAAGCTCAAGGGCCTGTCCCAGCGGGAACTCGCCAAGCGCGCGGGGGTAACCAACAGCACCATCTCGATGATCGAGAAAAACAGCGTGAGCCCTTCGATCAGCTCGCTGCGCAAGGTGCTCAGTGGCATTCCGATGTCGATGGTCGAGTTCTTTTCGGTAGAAATGGAAGTCGAAAGCCAGGCCCAGATCGTCTACAAGGCCCATGAGCTGATCGACATCTCCGACGGTGCGGTGACCATGAAACTGGTCGGCAAGTCGCATCCCAATCGCGCCATTGCCTTCCTCAACGAGGTCTACCCGCCTGGCGCCGACACCGGTGACGAGATGCTCACCCACGATGGCGAAGAGACCGGCATCCTCCTCGAAGGCCGCCTGGAGCTGGTGGTCGGTAGCGAGACCTTTGTGCTCGAAGCTGGCGACAGTTATTACTTCGAGAGCACCCGTCCGCACCGTTTTCGCAACCCGTTTGCCGAGCCCGCACGCTTGATCAGTGCCGCGACACCGTCGAACTTTTGATCCAGCGCAGCGTATTGATTCGCCAATAGCCCTTTCACTTGTGTGGTCGTTTCGCGGCTATGGTGTAGCCGCTATACTTTTCAACGCCCGCAATTCGTGGCTGCGGGCGTGATCAGCCACCATGAGGGTGAACGCGTGAACCAAATCAAGAAGATGCTGGCCATACCAGCTGCCGTTTTCGCCCTGTGGGCAGTCACCGCAAACGCGGCGACCAACGATGATATTGCCAAGCGCCTGGCGCCGGTCGGCCAGGTGTGTGTTCAGGGCCAGGAATGCAAGGGCATGGCCGTGGCGGCTGTGGCCAGCGGTGGCGCGGCCAAGTCGGCTGATGACGTGATCGCCAAGCACTGCAATGCCTGCCATGCCACCGGCCTGCTCAATGCGCCGAAGATCGGCGATACCGCTGCTTGGAAAGAGCGTGCCGATCATCAGGGTGGGCTTGATGGGATCCTCGCCAAGGCGATTACCGGGATCAACGCCATGCCGCCCAAGGGCACCTGCGCTGATTGTTCGGACGATGAGCTGAAGGCGGCGATTCAGAAGATGTCCGGGCTTTGACCTATCGGTTGCTGGGGCTGCGCAACAGCCCCAGCAATCCCAAGCCAGGTGCAGCAAATCCCGCCCGCCCACGGTCCAACCCCCTGACCGCATGGACGTAACAGGAGGCACCGATGGCCCACAGCTGCAGCATCGACCAGGCCGTAGATCACGTTCTGGCCCATTTGCCCGCCCATATTCACATGGGCCTGCCGCTCGGCCTGGGCAAACCGAATGCCTTCGTCAACGCGCTCTATGCCCGCATCCGTGAGCTGCCCGAACGCCGTCTGACCATCTACACCGCGCTCAGCCTCGGCCGGCCGCCATTGGGCGATGGCCTGCAGAAACGCTTCCTCGAACCCTTCATCGAACGGGTCTTCGCCGACTACGAAGAGCTCGACTACCTGGCCGACCTGCGCGGCGACAAACTGCCCGCCAATATCCGCGTCGAGCAGTTCTTCATGCAGCCCGGCAGCCTGCTGCACAGCTGCATGGCCCAGCAGGACTACGTCAGCAGCAACTACAGCCACGCCGCCCGCGATATCAACGCCAAGGGCCTCAACCTGATCGCGCAACTGGTGGCCGAAACCCCGGAGCGCCCGGATCACCTGAGCCTGGCCTGCAACCCGGACATCACCCTCGACCTGCTGCCGATGGTCGCCAAGCGCCGCGCCGCCGGCGAGACCATTCTTCTGCTCGGCCAGGTGCACACCGAGCTGCCGTACATGCCCGGCGCTGCCGAACTGGGGCGCCAGGCCTTCGACCTGTTGATCGACGAGCCCGAGCAGCGCCGGCTGTTTTCCACTCCGAACATGCCGGTGGCGACTCAGGACCATTGCATCGGCCTGCACGCCAGCGCCCTGGTGCGTGACGGTGGCACGCTGCAGATCGGCATCGGCGCCATGGGCGATGCGGTAACTGCTGCGTTGTTGGCGCGCCAGGGCGACAACGAGGGTTACCGCGCCGTGCTGGACGAGCTGGATATCCAGCCGTGGCTGGCGCTGATCGAACGTGAAGGCGGCCTGGATGGCTTCGCCCAAGGCCTGTATGGCTGCAGCGAAATGTTCGTCAACGGCCTGCTGGCGCTGGCCGAAGCCGGCGTGGTGCGACGCCCGGCCGATGAACACGGGGTGCTGGTGCACGGTGGTTTCTTTCTCGGCCCACAGGCGTTCTACCAGCGTCTGCGCGAGATGCCGCTGGAGCAGCGCCAGCGCTACGCAATGACCGCCATCAGCTACATCAACGAGCTGTATGGCCAGGAAGAATTGAAACGCCGCCAGCGCCGCGATGCACGCTTCATCAACACCGTATTCGCCATGACCCTGCTCGGCGCCGGCGTCGCCGACCAGCTGGAAGACGGTCGCGTTCTGAGCGGGGTAGGCGGGCAGTACAACTTCGTCGCCCAGGGCCACGCGTTGCAAGGCGGCCGCTCGGTGCTGCTGCTGCGCAGCTGGCGCGAGGCCGGTGGCGAGGTCAGCTCCAACCTGTACTGGACCTATGGCCACTGCACCATCCCGCGGCACCTGCGCGATATCGTCGTCACCGAATACGGCATCGCCGACCTGCGCGGGCAGACCGACAGCGAAGTCATCGCCCGGCTGCTGGCGATCAGCGATTCACGTTTTCAGGGCGAGTTGCTCGAGCAGGCCAAGGCCGCCGGCAAACTGGCCAAGGACTTCGTGCTGGATCAGCGCTTTTGCGACAACACCCCGGAGCGCCTCGAAGCGCTGCGTGAGCGGCATCCACGGTTGTTCCCGGAGTATCCGCTGGGCACGGACTTCACCGCCGAGGAGCGTGATCTGTTCAGGGCGCTGAACTGGCTCAAGAGCAAGTTCAAGCTGAGCGAGGTGCTCGAGCTGGGCAAGGCGGCGCTTGATGCACCGCCGCCCGAAGCCTATCCGGCGCAGCTGGCGCGGATGGGCCTGGAGCAGCCGCAGGGGCTGAAACAAGAGCTGTATCAGCGCCTGCTGCTGGCCGGGTTGCAGGCAACCCGGTGAGCGTCACTCGATGAAGGTGACCACGCCGCCTGCAAGCGACTTGACCCGCGCTAGCGACTCAACCCGGTAACCCTGGCTGTCGAGCTCGGCACGGCCGCCCTGGAACGACTTCTCGATGACGATGCCCAGCCCGGCAACGGTAGCGCCAGCCTGCTTGATGATCGAGATCAGCGCCTGCGAGGCCTTGCCGTTGGCGAGGAAGTCGTCGATAACCAGCACGCGGTCGCTGCTGTTGAGATGACGCGGCGAAATCGCCACGGTGTTCTCGGTCTGCTTGGTGAACGAATACACCGAGGCAGTCAGCAGGTTTTCGGTCAGGGTCAGCGACTGGTGCTTGCGGGCGAACAGCACCGGTACACCGAGTTTCAGGCCGGTCATGATCGCCGGAGCGATGCCCGAGGCTTCGATGGTAACGATCTTGGTCACGCCGGAGTCTGCGTACAGGCGGGCGAATTCGTCACCGATCAGCTGCATCAGGGCAGGATCGATCTGGTGGTTGAGAAACGCGTCGACTTTGAGAACCTGGTCGGAAAGCACGATGCCTTCTTCGCGAATCTTCTGCTGCAGTGCTTCCACTGTGGTATTCCTCGATGTAGCAAAAAGTGGCCACGGCTGGCTGCCGTGACAAAAGTGTAAAAGGGTTCAGCGCTTGAGCATTGCCCGTATATCGGCCAAGGCGTTGTTGCCGCGCGCGGCTTTGACTTCAACCGGCGCATCGTCCAGACCTTCCCAGCACAGATCATCCGGCGGTAGTTCGTCAAGGAAGCGGCTGGGCGTGCAATCGATGATTTCGCCGTACTGCTTGCGCTTGGCAGCGAAGGTGAAGGCCAGGGTCTGGCGTGCGCGGGTGATGCCCACGTAGGCCAGGCGCCGCTCTTCTTCGATGGTGTCGGCCTCGATGCTGGAGCGGTGCGGGAGGATTTCCTCTTCCATGCCCATGATGAACACGTAGGGGAATTCCAGGCCTTTGGAGGCGTGCAAGGTCATCATCTGCACGCCTTCGGCGTTTTCCTCTTCTTCCTGCTGGCGCTCGAGCATGTCGCGCAGGACCAGTTTGCCGATGGCGTCCTCGATGGTCATGTCACCCTCTTCGTCTTTCTCGAGGGTGTTTTTCAAGGCATCGATCAGGAACCAGACGTTGCTGATCCGGAAATCCGCCGCCTTGTCACTGGCGGTGTTCTGGCGGATCCAGTTTTCGTAGTCGATGTCGCGGACCATCTCGTGCAGCGCTGCGATCGGGTCATCCAGCGCAACCTTCTGGCGAACGCCGTCGAGCCAGTGCTTGAAGCGCTGCAAGCGCTCGGTGTAGCGCGCATCGAGGTGCTCGCCGAGGCCAATTTCGTCGCTGGCGGCGTACATCGACACGCCACGCTCGGTGGAATAGTTGCCGAGCTTTTCCAGGGTGGTCGAGCCGATTTCCCGGCGCGGCACGTTGATCACGCGCAGGTAGGCGTTGTCGTCATCCGGATTGACCAGCAGGCGCAGGTAGGCCATCAGGTCCTTGACCTCCTGGCGCCCGAAGAAGCTGTTGCCGCCCGACAGGCGATACGGCACCTGGTGGTGCTGCAGCTTCAATTCGATCAGCTTGGCCTGGTAGTTGCCGCGGTAGAGGATGGCAAAGTCGCTGTAGGGACGGTCGGTGCGCAGGTGCAAGGTGAGGATTTCCATGGCCACACGCTCGGCCTCGGTTTCCTCGTTCTTGCAGCGGATCACGCGGATTTCGTCACCGTGGCCCATCTCGCTCCACAGCTGCTTTTCGAAATCATGCGGGTTGTTGGCGATCAGCACGTTGGCGCAACGCAGGATGCGGCTGGTCGAGCGGTAGTTCTGCTCGAGCATGACCACCTTCAGCGACGGGTAGTCCTCTTTCAACAGCATGAGGTTTTCCGGGCGGGCACCACGCCAGGCGTAGATCGACTGGTCATCGTCGCCGACCACGGTGAACTGGTTGCGCATGCCGATCAGCATCTTCACCAGCAGGTACTGACTGGCGTTGGTGTCCTGGTATTCGTCGACCAGCAGGTAGCGCACCTTGTTCTGCCAGCGCTCAAGCACCTCGGGGTGCTCCTGGAACAGTTTGACCGGCAGCAGGATCAGGTCGTCGAAGTCCACCGCGTTGTACGCCTTGAGCGTGCGCTGATAGTGGGTGTAGACGATGGCGGCGGTCTGCTCGCGCGGATTGCGGGCTTTTTCCAACGCCTCGGCGGGCATGATCAGCTCGTTCTTCCAGGCACCGATCATGTTCTTGATCTCGTCGATGCCGTCGTCGCCGGAGTACTCCTTCTGCATGATGTCCGACAGCAAAGCCTTGATGTCGGCCTCGTCGAAGATCGAGAAGCCCGGCTTGTAGCCCAGGTGCTTGTGCTCCTTGCGGATGATGTTCAAGCCCAGGTTGTGGAAGGTGCAGACGGTCAGGCCGCGCCCCTCACCTGCGCGCAGCAGGGTGGCGACCCGCTCCTTCATCTCGCGCGCGGCCTTGTTGGTGAAGGTCATGGCGACGATGTACTGGGCACGGATGCCGCAGTTCTGGATCAGGTGGGCGATCTTGCGGGTGATCACGCTGGTCTTGCCGGAGCCAGCACCGGCGAGCACCAAAAGAGGGCCGCCGACATAGTCACAGGCTTCTTGTTGCCGGGGATTGAGTCGGGACATGCTAGAACCGGGGTCGCCAGAAAATAGCCGCGCATTCTAACAGGCAAGTCACGCTTGTGGCGCGACCGTCTGACGCCGGAGTCAGACTTTTGTGACGTCCGGTGCCCTACCTGGCGGGAGTGAATCATGGCCTTGCCGCCACAATCGAGCTATTACTCAAATCAGATTTGCCGGGTGTACGACTTTTGGAGCAGGATGCGCGACAGAATACGACGGAGTGCAGCCCCGGGATGGGTGTTAATAAGAGTGAATATCATTTGGCTCTTGAGGTAGGATACCCCCGTCACGGTTAACGACCTCGCCTAAGGAGCGCGCTTGTCCACGCCTGTCGAACCCTTGCGTTTGCTGCTGTTGGCCGATGAGCCGGAGTGGGCCGCCAGCTTGCGCGACTGCCTGCAGCCTTTGGCTGGCAGCGCGGTGCTGCTGACCGCGCCCAACTGGGAGGCGGTCAACAGCCTGTTTGCCCATGACCGTCAGGCGGTGGTGCTGGCAACGCCTGCGCTGCTGCCGACCCCGGGCCGCTGCGAGTTGCCGACCATTGTCCTGCTCGACGACGAGCCCGAGGCGCCGCCTGCCGGCGTCAGTGACTGGCTGGTGCTGGCGCAACTGAGCAGTGACAGCCTGCGCCGCTCGCTGCGTCATGTGCGCGAGCGCGGCGTGCTGGTCGCCACCCTGCAGCGCCTGGCCGAACAGGACCCGCTGACCGGCATCGCCAACCGTCAGGGCTTTCAGGCCCTGCTGACCACGCGCCTGGCCGAACACGACGGCCGTGGCGTTGCTCTTGGCCATCTGGATCTGGACAACTTTCGCCACGTCAACGATGCGCTCGGCCATCAGGGCGGCGACCGGCTGATCCTGCAGGTGGTGACCCGGCTCAAGTTGCAGCTGGAGGCGGGCGATCAGCTGGCCCGGCTGGGCAGCGACGAATTCGCCCTGCTGATCGACACCCGTCGCGAGCCGAACCGCGCCGAATGGGTGGCCGAGCGCATCGTCGAAGCGCTGGGTGAGCCGTACTGGGTCGATGGCGAAAGCCTGCTGGTGGGCTGCAGCCTGGGTCTGGCCCATGCCCGCGCGCAGGCCGGCGCCGACCCACTGATGTGGCATGCGCACATCGCCATGCGCCAGGCCAAGAGCGTGCAGGGTTGCAGCTTTCATGTGTTCAACGAGCGGATCAACCGCAATGCGCGCAGCCTGGCTGACCTTGAAGGCGAACTGCGCCGCGCCCTGCGCCGCGACGAGCTGGAACTGCATTACCAGCCACGGCTGAACCTCGTCGATGGCCGCATCGTTGGCCTCGAAGCACTGGTACGCTGGAACCACCCCGAACGCGGCCTGCTGCCGCCGAGCGAATTCGTGCCGCTGGCCGAGCAGAGCGGCCTGATCGTGCCGCTCGGCTACTGGGTCATCTCACGTGCCCTGCGCGACATGCAGGGCCTGCGTGAGCACGGCATTGCGCCGCTGCACATGGCGGTCAACCTGAGCTTTCGCCAGTTTCAGGACAGCCAGCTGCTGGCGACCCTGAGCCGGCTGATCATCGAGCATGGCGTCGATGCCCGGTGGCTTGAGTTCGAACTGACCGAAACCGCGGTGATGCGCCGCAACGAGCTGGTGCGCCAGACCATGGACGCCCTGGGCCGCCTGGGCGTGCGCTTCTCGCTGGATGACTTTGGCACCGGTTTTTCGTCGTTCGTGCACCTGAACAGCCTGCCGATCACCTTGCTCAAGGTCGACCGCAGTTTTGTCGGTGGTATGGAGCTGCGCGAAGAAAACCGCAAGCTGGTCCACGCGATGATCAACCTGGCGCACAACCTCAATCTCGAAGTGGTCGCCGAGGGTGTCGAAAGCGAAGAGCAGATGGCGCTGCTGCGCGGCTTTGGCTGCGACCAGGTGCAGGGTTTTCTGGTCAGCCAGCCGCTGCCGGTGGATGAGCTGGTGACCTACCTGCAGCAGGTGCCGGTCAGTGCGATCCGCGCTGTCTGAGTGCGCAGGGGCTGCTTTGCAGCCCTTTCGCGACACAAGGCCGCTCCTACAGGAACCATGTCGTCTGGGCATTGCGCGGTCCCTGTAGGAGCGGCCTTGTGTCGCGAAAGGGGCGCAAAGCGCCCCCAGCATTCCCGACCGTCACCCCCCCACGGCAACCTTGCGCAACATCCGCCGCACTCGCCATTCAAACGCGAAGGTCAGCGCCACCGAGGAGCAGGCCAGGCCCAGCGCCAGGCCCCACCAGATGCCGAGTGCACCGCCGCCGAGGTTGAAGGCAAACAGCCACGCACTTGGCGCGCCGATCAGCCAATAACAGCCCAGACCGATCAGGAAGGTGGTCTTGGCGTCTTGCAGGCCGCGGATCGAACCCATGGCGATGGTCTGCACACCATCGAACAACTCAAACCACGCCGCCACCATCACCAGCCCCACTGCCAGCTGGAAGATGCCGGCAAAGGCAGGGTCATTGCGGTCGATGAACAATCCCACCAACTGCTCGGGCAGCAACAGGAACAGCGCGGCGAAGGCAAACATCAACAGCGCACCAAAGCAAATACCGACCCGCCCGGCACTGCGCGCTGCAAGCAGGTTGCCGCCGCCGTAATACAGGCCGACCCGCATGGTCACCGCATAAGACAACCCGGTCGGCACCATGAAAGCGGTCGAGACGATCTGCAGGGCGATCTGATGCGCCGCCAGCTCGGTGCTGCCGAGCACACCCATGCACAGCGCGGCGAAGGCGAACAAGCCGACTTCGACCATGTACGTTCCGCCAATCGGCAGGCCCAGCCGCCACAGCTCGCGCAACGCCGACAGCGATGGCCGCGCCAGGCCCTTGCGCAGCGGGTAGGCGTCGTAGAAGCGGTGCCAGCGGATATACAGCGCCAGGGCGATGGCCATGCCCAGCGAGACCAGCGCGGTGACCAGGCCAATGCCGACCAGGCCGAGTTTGGGCAAACCGAACATGCCCTCGATCAGCGCATGGTTGAGCAGGTAGTTGAGCACCGTGCCGACCAGGCTGATGACCATCACCGGCGTCGACCGGCCAAGGGCGCTGGTGAAGCCGCGCAAGGCCATAAACGTCAGGTAGCTGGGTAGTGCCAGTGGCAACAGGGTGAGGAAGGCCATGGCCGCCTCGACGTTTTCCGGCTGCTGACCAAACATCAGCAGCACCGGGCCGAGGTTCCACAATGCCAGCGCGGCGCCCAGCGCCAAAGCCCAGGCCAGCCAGATGCCGGCCTGAGCGAGGCGGGTGGCGCCGGCGATATCCCCGGCACCCTTGCGGATCGCCACCAGCGTGCCGACGGCGGCAATCACGCCCAGGCAGAAGATCGACACGAACGAATAGCTCGCCGCGCCCAGGCCGCCACCGGCCAGGGCCTGCGGGCTGATCCGCGCCATCATCAAGGTGTCGGTCAGCACCATCAGCATATGCGCCAACTGCGAGGCAATCAGCGGCCCGGCCAGGCGCAGCAGAGCCTTGAGTTCAACGGTGGGCGCGACGTGCATGGTGAGAGTCCTTGATGCTGGGGGATGAACAGGAGGTGGATTCTGAGGCCTGGGTCAACTTTCCACAAAAGGATAAATGCGATCGCTCCCATGAGTTGAACTCATGTATGTATGATTTGCCTTGCTCGTTCGTGCCCCCCGTATTGCAGGTGCCCCATGTCCAGACAACTCCCTCCGCTCTATGCACTGCGCGCATTCGAGGCGGCTGCACGGCATTTCTCGTTCACTCGCGCCGGCGAGGAGTTGTCGATTACGCAAAGCGCCGTCAGCCGGCACATCCGCACGCTGGAGGAGCACTTCGCCTGCCGCCTGTTCGTGCGCAGCGGCCGCAGCCTGCAGCTGACCGAGGCGGCGCGGATGCTGCTGCCCGGCGTGCGCGATGGCTTCGCTTCGCTGGAGCGCGCCTGCGATACCTTGCGCGGCGAAGATGACATCCTGCGCATGAAAGCCCCGTCGACCCTGACCATGCGCTGGCTGTTGGCGCGGCTGAGCCGCTTTCGCCATCTGCAACCGGGCAACGAAGTGCAACTGACCAGCGCCTGGATGGACGTCGACCATGTCGATTTCAATCACGAGCCGTTCGACTGCGCGGTATTGCTCAGCGATGGCCAGTTCCCGGTCGACTGGGAGGTGCGGCGGTTGTTCTCCGAGTTGCTGATCCCGGTCGGCGCTGCGCAGCTGATCGACGAGGGGCCTTGGGATGAGCAGCGCCTGGCTGACATCGAACTGCTGCATCCGACCCCGGACAAACGTGACTGGCGTAGCTGGCTGGCGCGCATGGGCCTGGCTGACAAGGTTTCGCTCAAGGGTGGGCAGGTCTTCGACACGCTTGAACTGGGCATGATCGCTGCGGCGCGTGGCTACGGGATCTCCATGGGCGATCTGTTGATGGTGGCCGAAGACGTCGCTCAAGGCCGGCTGAGCCTGCCGTGGCCGACCGCAGTGGCCAGCGGCATGGACTATTACCTGGTCTGGCCACGGACCAGGCCCGGCACAGAGCGCCTGCGTCGCTTGAGCGGGTTTCTCCAGGAAGAGGCGGCAGCAATGGACTTGCCAGCGGTGCAAATCCTGCCAGCGCTTGCGCAGTAAAACGTTTGCGAATGTCCCGGTCCGGCACTCAAGTATTCGTCCGCGACGCCGATTTAGTGGCACCAGCGTCCCGCAAGAGGACGCGATTACCCGTCGAATGCAGCGGGCGGTCAGCGCGATCAGGATGATCCCGGCCCCTTGCCAGGAGCTTGCACATGCCTCAACCCCGTGCCCGGATTGCCTCACAGCTCGGGATCGCCCTCGCCATCGTGCTGGCGCTGGTGATCACCGGCAGTACCCTGTTTGCCCTGCGCTCGCTGGATAACGCCAACCTCGCCACCCGCCAGGAACACCTGGCCAGTGAAGCGCGGCTGCTGGCTGACCAGCTGGATACCTTCCATGGTTCGCTGAAGGACAACACCCAGCGCCTCAGCGGCCTGTTCGAGCGCCGTTTCGCCTCGGGTCTGAGCCTGCATGCCGGCGAAAGCGCCACTGTCGCCGGCCAGGCCACGCCGGCGCTGTATCTGGGGGAACACCTGCTCAACAACGATTTCCAGCAGGTCGACGAGTTCAAGCAGATGACTGCTGGCGTCGCCACCGTGTTCGTGCGCAGTGGCGATGACTTCATCCGCATCAGCACCTCGCTGACCAAGCAGGATGGCAGCCGCGCCATCGGCACCCAGCTCGACCGCCAGCACCCGGCCTATGCCAAGTTGATGGCCGGGCAAAACTACGTTGGCCGTGCCGTGCTGTTCGAGCGCAACTACATGACCCGCTACGTGCCGGTGCGCGATGAAAGCGGCCGAGTCATTGCGGTGCTGTTCGTCGGCTTTGACTACACCGATGCGCAGAACGCCCAGCTCGCCAACCTCAAGCGCTTCCGCATCGGTCACACCGGCTCGCTGGCGCTGCTCGACGAGCAGGGCAAGTGGCTGGTGCCGCCGGCTGATGTGGGCAATGCCGAGGCGGCCGCGCAAGCCGTCAAGAACCTCGCTGCAGAGCCGGGTACTGGCAGCTTCTGGGACAACGCCGACGAGCAGATTTTCAGCGTTGCCATGCCGTTTGCCGAAGGCCCGTGGACAGTTGTTGCGAGCATGCCCGAAGCCGAGATTCGCGACGTGACCTGGAGTGTCGGCCTGCGCCTGGCGATTGGCAGCCTCCTGGCCATGCTGCTGGCGGTGGCGGCGACGCTGTTCCTGCTGCGGCGCAAGCTGCGCCCACTGAGCGACCTGCTGCGTCAGGCCGAAGCCCTGGGTGCGGGTGATCTGAGCGCGCGTCTGACGGTCAGCAGCAACGACGAGATTGGCCAGTTGGCGCGCAGCTTCAACCAGATGGGTGAAGCACTGTCGACCATGGTTGCGCACATTCGCAGCGCCTCCGAGCAGGTCAGCGGCCGTGCTCGTTCGCTGGCCGGGCTGTCGTCCGGTGCCTGCGAAGGCATGGAGCAGCAGTCTGGCGAAATCACTAGCATGGCTGGCGCCGTCGAAGAGTTCAGCGCCACCTCGATGAACATTGCCGACAATATGGCCGGCACCGAACGCATGGCCCGCGACAATGCCGAGCACACCCGGGTTGGCCGCAGCGCGATGAACGAAGCGTCAGCCTCGCTACGCCAGATCGCCGATGCCCTCGGCGGCACTGCTGAGGTCATGGACACCCTTGGCGCCCGCTCGCAGGAAATCGGCGGCATCGTCGGGGTGATCACCGCCATCGCCGAGCAAACCAATCTGCTCGCGCTCAACGCGGCAATCGAGGCCGCTCGCGCCGGTGAGCAGGGCCGTGGCTTTGCCGTGGTGGCCGATGAGGTGCGCGGCCTGGCGGCGCGGACCCGTTCGGCAACTGACGAGATTTCCGGAATGATCGGCAGTATCCAGCAGCAGACCGGGCACGCCATCAGCACCCTGCAGCAGGGCAACCGGCTGATGCAGGAAGGCCTTGAACGCAACGTCAAAGTGGCTGATGCGCTGGCTCAGATTGACCAGCAGAGCCGCGACGCCGGTGAGCAGTTTGCCGCGATCAGCGCTGCCACTCAGGAGCAGAGCAGCACCGCGACCTTGCTCAGCCGCAACCTGCAGAGCATCGCCCAGGCCAACAGCGAGCAGCACGATGTGGCCAATGAACTGGCCACCACCGCACGTGAGCTGGAAGGCCTGGCGGCGCAGTTGCGCCAGGAAGTGGATCGCTTCCGCGTCCGCTGACAGCGGCAGCCGCCGCGCAGATCGGCCTGCGTAGCGGCTGCAATCAGGCGAGGGTTACAGCGCGCTCAGGTTCAGTGCCTGCGCACAGGCCTGCAGCGAGCGCTGTTCGCTCTGCGCGTATAGCGCCAGCTCGTCCTGCACCGCCAACCCCAGCGCCGCCTCGAACGCTTCGCGGTTGGCATTGCTGCCGTAGTTGGCCTGGGCATCGTCGCCCAGGTTGGACTGGAAGATCCCCGCCGCACTGACCGGCAGGAAGTCTTCGTAAACCAGCGCCTCGAAATGCACATGCCCGGCGTCGATCAGGCCCTGCAAGGTGCTCGGCCGGCCAGCTTCGTTGCGCGCTGCCAGGCCCTTGTCGGTGGCGAAATAACGGAAGTAGGCCAGGCCCTGCTCGCGCATCTGCGCCAGGTCATCGGGGAACTTGGCGAACTGCGCCTGGAGCAACTGCTGGTAGCGCTCGGCATTGGCCTCGGCCGGAACCCCGCCGAGTGCTGCGCGGGTCGCATCAAGCAGGGTGTCGTACAGCGCCCGGCCCTTGGGCGTCAGCGCTGCTCCACGCTGTTCGATTTCGCCGAAGCGCGCAGTATGGCTGCCTTCGCTGCCGGCCTGATCGGTGAAGGCGACCTTCTCTTGCAGGGCCTTGAAGCTGGTCTGACGCAGCAGGATCGGGTGGCGCCGGGTTGGCGGGCCTTCGACCACTGCCTTGGGTGGAATGCCCTTGGCCGGCATGCCCAGCTGAATCGCATCGATGTCCAGCGTGCGCGGGGTCAGGTGATTGATGTGCGGGCCTTTGAACGCCACCACATCGGCAATCAGCCGGTGCTGGTCATGCAGCTGCTTATACTGCTCGGCAGTCACTGTCGCCTGCTGGTGCCAGCGGAAGGTGTGCAGCGCCTCCTGCACAAAGGCCTCGGCGTCGGCGGCGTTGAGGCCGTTGTTGCGCTCACATTGGGCGATCAGTTCCAGCACCCGCGGGGTGAAGATCTGCCGCTTGGCCAGAATGCTCGCAGCCAGCTCGCGCAGTTGCGGGTTGTCGATCAGCTCCAGGCGCAACAGCGAGGTGAACACGCGGAAAGGGCTGACGTGCAGCGACTGTTCATGCACCGCACGAAACGCCGTCGAGTGCACCGGCACGCCCGCCGAGCTCAGGTCGTAGTAACCCACCGGCTGCATGCCCATCACCGCGAACAGGCGGGCGATGGTGGCCAGCTCGGCGGCGGTGCCAACGCGGATGGCGCCATGGCGTTCGTGGTCGAGACGCTCGATTTCGCCGGTCCAGCGCAGCGCTTCAGCGACCTGCGGTTGTTGCTGCATGACCTGCTGGTTGATTTCGCTGACCAGCTCCAGCAGCGTGCCGTACAGCGGCACTTCCTGTTTGTACATGAGCGACATGGCGGCAGAGAACTGCGCACGGATGCTGTCTGGGCTGACGAAATCATGGGCGGGCATCGCAAGCTTCCTGGTGGTTGATGGGACCGTTACATGAAAACTGGGAATGGACTGCCGCCACAAGCGAAAAAAAGTAGAGGTGTCATTCCCTTTATGATTGATGTCGCCCCGACACTATCAGCCCCCAAGCTGAGTTTTGATCCATTCCACCAACGCCCGCACCTTCGGCACTTCGGCCGCATGCTCGGCATACGCCAGATAATGCGCGCCATTACTGCGCATAGCATGCTGCCAGGCAATCACCAAACTGCCCTCGGCCAGTTCCTTCTCCGCCAGATACCGCGGCACCAGTGCCACGCCGCAGCCCGCCTGAGCCGCACTCAAGGCCATGTAAAAGGTGTCGAAGCGTGGCCCGTGGTAGCTGTTGTCGGTGTGCAGGCCCTGCTCCAGGAACCACTCATGCCAGGCCTCCGGCCGTGAAGTGCTCTGCATCAACACCAGTTCGGCCAGCGCGCTGGCATCGCTCAATTCGCGCCCTTGCAGCAGCTCAGGCGCGCACACCGGCACCACTTCCTCGTCGAACAGCTGCACGCAGGTTGCCCCCGGCCAGGTGCCCTGGCCAAAGAAGAACACCACGTCGGCCGAGCCCTGCAACAGCGAGAACGGCTCCATCTCGTTGCGGATATCAAGGTGGATATTCGGGTAGCGCTTGCCAAAACCCTTGAGGTGCGGGATCAACCAGCGCACGCCAAAACTCGGTTGAGTAGCTACCTTCAATATCTCGGTCTGCTCGCCGTACGTCAGGATGTAGCGGCTGGACATGTCGACCTGGGTGAGGATCTTGTTCACCTCGGCCAGGTACAGGCTGCCCGCAGGCGTCAGCTGCAAGCGCCGGCGAATGCGCAGGAACAGGTGATGGTGGAGCATTTCTTCAAGCTGCGCGACCTGTTTGCTGACCGCACTTTGGGTCAGGTGCAGCTCTTCGGCAGCGCGGGTGAAGCTCAAGTGACGGGCTGCGGCTTCAAAGCACTGCAGGGCCGTCATCGACGGTACCAGACGTTTCGACATGGCAGTCTCTATGCAAGGGGATCATGACCTGACGGAATGATATGCGGAATAAAGGTCGTTTGTTGCACTGCTGTGATCGGATTAATACTGATCCACATCATATTTACCACCCTTCAGCCGATTTAGGAGAAGCACGATGGTTGCTGCATTGCTCGAGCGCCTTGGCGTCGCCGCCCAGGCCTACACCCAGGGCGACTACCCTGTTCATACCCCGATCGACGGTAGCCAGATCGCCACGGTGAAACTGCTCGGCAAGGCCGAGACCACCGCCTGCATCGACCAGGCCCACGCCGCCTTCGAAGCCTGGCGCACTGTACCGGCCCCGCGTCGCGGCGAGCTGGTGCGGCTGTTTGGCGAAGTCCTGCGACAGCACAAGGCCGAACTTGGTGAGCTGGTCTCGATCGAAGCCGGCAAGATCACCCAGGAAGGCCTGGGCGAAGTGCAGGAAATGATCGACATCTGCGACTTCGCCGTCGGCCTGTCGCGTCAGCTGTACGGCCTGACCATCGCCTCCGAGCGCCCCGGCCACCACATGCGTGAGTCGTGGCATCCGCTGGGCGTGGTTGGCGTGATCAGCGCCTTCAACTTCCCGGTGGCGGTGTGGGCGTGGAACACCGCGCTGGCGCTGGTAGCCGGTAACGCCGTGGTCTGGAAACCGTCCGAGAAGACCCCGCTGACCGCACTGGCCTGCCAGGCGCTGTTCGAAAAAGCCCTGCTGGCCTTCGGTGATGCACCGGCCGGCCTGGCCCAGCTGGTGATCGGCGGCCGTGAAGCCGGCGAAGCGCTGGTCGACGACCCACGTGTACCGCTGGTCAGCGCCACCGGCAGCACCCGCATGGGCCGTGAAGTCGGCCCACGGGTTGCCGCACGCTTTGGCCGCAGCATCCTCGAACTGGGCGGCAACAACGCCATGATCCTCGCGCCGAGTGCCGATCTTGATCTGGCTGTGCGCGGCATTCTGTTCTCCGCCGTCGGCACCGCTGGCCAGCGCTGCACCACTCTGCGTCGGTTGATCGTGCACCGTTCGATCAAGGACGAAGTGGTTGCCCGCGTCAAAGCCGCCTACGGCAAAGTGCGCATCGGCGACCCGCGCGAGAACAACCTGGTCGGCCCGCTGATCGACAAGCAGTCGTTCGACGCCATGCAAGGCGCACTGGCCAAGGCCCGTGACGAAGGTGGCCAGGTGTTTGGTGGTGAGCGTCAGCTGGCCAGCCAGTATCCGAACGGCTACTACGTGACCCCGGCAATCGCCGAGATGCCTGCGCAGAGCGAAGTGGTCCGCCACGAGACCTTCGCACCGATCCTGTACGTGCTGGCTTATGACGACTTCGAGGAGGCCTTGCGCCTGAACAACGAAGTGCCACAAGGCCTGTCGTCGTGCATCTTCACCACCGACCTGCGTGAAGCCGAGCGCTTCCAGAGCGCAGCCGGCAGCGACTGCGGCATCGCCAACGTCAACATCGGCACCAGCGGTGCAGAGATCGGTGGCGCGTTCGGCGGCGAGAAAGAAACCGGCGGCGGTCGCGAGTCGGGTTCGGATGCCTGGAAAGGCTACATGCGGCGCCAGACCAACACCGTCAACTACTCACGCGAATTGCCGCTGGCGCAGGGCATCGTGTTCGACTGATGATCGCAGGCGGGGGCCTCGGCCCCCTTTCGCGGCCGTGTGCCGCGAGCGGCCGCCTGGCGGCCACACCGTAACAAGAAAAATAAGCTGAGGCCGGTCATGCCAGAATTGCGTCAACAATGTCTCTGGGAACACGTCACTCCGGCGAGCGTCGCCGTGCAGGCCCTGGCGGGCGAGCACAGGGCCGACGTCTGCGTCATCGGTGGCGGTATCACCGGCCTGTCGGCAGCGATCCATCTGCTCGAACAGGGCAAGTCAGTGATCGTTGTCGAAGCCTGGAAAATCGGCCACGGCGGCTCCGGGCGCAACGTTGGCCTGGTCAACGCCGGCACCTGGATTCGCCCCGACGATGTCGAGGCGACCCTCGGTCAACAACAGGGCAGCCGCTTGAACAAGGCCTTGGGCGAGGCCCCCGCCGAGGTGTTCGCCATGATCGAGCGCCTGGGCATCGACTGCCAGGCCCAGCACAAAGGCACTCTGCACATGGCGCACAACGCCACTGGCCTGGCTGACCTGGAGGCGCGCCATCAGCAATGGAGCCGGCGCGGCGCCAACGTCGAACTGCTGACCGGCGCGCAGTGCCAGGAATACTGCGGTACCGACAAGATTTCCGCCGCGCTGCTCGACCACCGCGCCGGCACCATCAACCCGATGGCTTACACCCAAGGCCTGGCTGCTGCAGTAGAGCGGCTGGGCGGCAAGCTGTTCCAGCAATCCTCGGTCGAAGGCCTGCAGCGCGATGGCGCTGGCTGGCAGGTCAACACCGGCAAAGGCGTGGTCCGTGCCGACAAGGTGGTGATCTCCACCGGCGCCTACACCGAGGGCGACTGGAGCAACCTGCAAAAGCATTTCTTCCGTGGCTATTACTACCAGGTTGCCTCGGCACCGCTGCACGGCGCAGCCGCCGACAAGGTGCTGCCCCATGGCCAAGGCTCGTGGGACACCCGTACCGTACTCAGCAGCATCCGCCGCGATGACCAAGGCCGCCTGCTGCTCGGCAGCCTCGGTCGGGTCGACAACAAGCCGGCATGGTTCGTACGGCGCTGGGCCGACCGCATTCAGAGCCACTACTACCCGGAGCTGGGCAAGGTCGACTGGGAAATGCACTGGACCGGCTGCATCGACTTCACCCCCGATCACCTGATGCGCCTGTTCGAACCTGCACCGGGGTTGGTCGCGGTGACCGGCTACAACGGTCGCGGCAATACCACCGGCACCGTGATTGGCCGAGCCTTTGCCGAGTTTCTGCTCAAGGATGACCCCGAGCGCCTGCCGGTGCCGTTCTCGCCGATGAAAGCCGTCAGCGCGCCGTCGTTGCGTACTGCGTTCTATGAGTCAGGCTTCTCGCTGTACCACGCCGGCCAGTGCTTGCGCGTGGTCCTGTAGGAGCGGCCTTGTGTCGCGAAAGGCCAGCGTAGCTGGCCCGGCGATACCCGCGGCGAAGCTGAAATCTGGGGCCGCTACGCGGCCCTTTCGCGACACAAGGCCGCTCCTACCGCAGCCAGCTGAGAAAGCCGCCTTTCTTGACCAGCACCGGTTTCTGCATCAACAGTGAATCGCGGCTCTGCCGGCGGAACCGTTGCAGCTTGGTCAAGGCCATCTGCACGTCGCCGCGCTGGTCCAGGCAACTGCGCAGCTGTTCCTTGTCGATCCGATACAGCACGCAGCCGCTCAGGGTACGGAACTCCACCGCCGACTCTTCTTCATCGACCAAACCTTCAATGGCCAGCAGCTCGCCCGGTCCCATGCGCCCGGCCTCGACCAGCTGCTCGCCATCGCGCACCGACGCCGAGACCACGCCGCTGGCGATCACCAACACATGCTGCGAGCGCTCGCCGATGCCAAGGATCACCTGATCGACCAGGTACTCCACCGTCGTCATGTGCTGGCTCAGCTCATCGCGCTCTTCGCCGCTCAGCGAGCGGAACAGGCGCACCTCATCCAGCAGCTCGCGCTGACGGCTGCGTGGCGCCGAGGCCAGGTCGGCATTCCAGATCACGCCGCTGGCTTCCAGGTGCCGATGGGCCAGGTCGAACAACTGATTGCGCACCTCGCCCTTGCGCGCCATGTCGGTGATGAAACCACTGGCTTCATATTCCACCGACTCCAGGCTTGAGGCTTTTACCGAGACCTTCGGTGCAGGCGTGGCGAGTAGCGCAGAGGTGCCTTGCAGGGCCTTTTCCAGCGCATCGAACACCCGCTTCGGGCGCACTTTGGCCGGCACCACCACGGTGATGCTCAGCCCATGCCGGTCCGCCGGGCGGCTGTGATTGAGCAGCTTGGCCTTGGCTGCCACCGAGTTGGGTACCACCGCCAGGCTGCCGCTGGCAGTGATCATCCGCGTCGCCCGCCAGTCGATATCGACCACCTTGCCTTCGGTGCCATCGATCGAAATCGAATCGCCGATCTGATACGGCCGCGTGGTATTCAGAACGATCCCCGAGAACACATCGCTCAAGGTGCTCTGCAACGCCAGGCCGATCACGATCGCCATTACCCCTGACGTCGCCAACAGCCCCTTGACCGGCAACTGCAGCACATAGGCCGCTGCGGCCACCACCGCCACCAGAAAAATCAATGCCCCAAGCACGTCCTGCAACAAACGCCCGCCATGGCTGCCGCGCGCCACCAGCAGCACGCCGAACACCACCGTCACCGTCCGCGCCGCAAACAGCCACCAGCCAATCGCCAGCACCGTCGCCAACAGATTGCGCGCCACATCATCGACCCACGGCGGCGGCTGCAACGGGCTCATCCCCGCCGCCACCAACACCGCGCTGAACAACAGGAAGATCGCCAGACGCGCAGCGATCCGCCACGGCTGGCGCTGCAGCGTGATCAATTGCCAGAGCAGCACATCGAGCAGGATCAAACAGGTGCCGAGCAACAGCGGGTAGGACTGGATGAACGCCAGCATCACGGTCTCGGTGCGGGGGAGGGCTGATGGGTAGTAAAGAGTAGGTGAGGGGGACAAGCAACTGGGCCGTAGTCGCAACAACAGGCCGTAAGCACCATCGTTCATAAAATAGAACGCTAAAGACAAATTTAGCTATCTAGTCGCACAAAGGTCTTGGTTTTAATCTTTACTCATCAACGCGAAACACCCAACTCACTCGAAACCAAGACCCTTGCGGAGCACCAAGCCATGAACAACTTCAAATACAACCGCCTGAACAAAGACGACGCCGTAGTCCTGCTGGTCGACCATCAAGCTGGCCTGCTGTCGCTGGTGCGTGACATCGAGCCGGACAAGTTCAAGAACAACGTGCTGGCCCTGGCTGACCTGGCCAAGTTCTTCAACCTGCCAACCATCCTCACCACCAGCTTCGAGCAAGGCCCCAACGGCCCGCTGATCCCCGAGCTGAAAGCGCTGTTCCCGGATGCGCCGTACATCGCTCGCCCTGGCCAGATCAACGCCTGGGACAACGAAGACTTCGTCAAGGCGGTCAAGGCGACTGGCAAGAAGCAACTGATCATCGCTGGTGTGGTGACCGAGGTTTGTGTGGCGTTCCCGGCACTGTCAGCGCTGGAAGAAGAGTTCGATGTGTTCGTGGTTACCGATGCGTCCGGCACCTTCAACGAGATCACTCGTGACGCCGCCTGGAACCGCATGAGCAGCGCTGGTGCACAACTGATGAACTGGTTCGGCGTGGCCTGTGAACTGCACCGCGACTGGAGGAACGACATCGAAGGTCTCGGCGCGCTGTGCTCCAACCACATCCCGGACTACCGCAACCTGATGACCACCTACAGCGCCCTGACCGCCGCCGGCAAATAAGCCGCGCCCTCAACCCAGCGCCGGCCCACAGCAACAGCGTGGGCCATGGCCAGCCGCCTTTGCCCAGGGAACACCCATGAACAGTGCAACCGTCGATAACCGCAACGTGGTGACCCTGGTCATCCAGCACAAGGCGCGGGCCGCCGCGCTGGCGCAGTACGAGGCATGGCTCAAGCGCGCGGTAACCACCGCCCGCCAGCAGCCGGGCCACCTCGACGTCAATGTGATCCGCCCCGATGGCGGTGGTTGCCACTTCACCACCGTGGTGCGCTTTGCCGATGCTGAACTGCTGCAGGCATGGGTCAATTCGGCTGAACGCCAGGCACTGGTCAGCGAGGTGCTGCCGCTGCTTGAAGACGGCGACCACACCCGTGTGCATGACGATCCGGAGTTCTGGTTCACCCCGGCCAGCAGCAACACCCCAGCGCCGCCGCGCTGGAAGCAGGCCGTGCTGACCTACTTGGTGATCTGCCCGTTGACCATGTTGGTACCGATCGTGCTGGCACCGCTGTTCACTCGCGTGCCGCAACTGGCCGGGCCGGTCATTGGCAACCTGATCGGCAACCTGCTGGTGATCCTGCCGGTGGTGTTTTTCATCATGCCGTGGGTAACCCGCCGCTGCGCCAACTGGCTACGTGGTTGAAACATTTCTGACGCTACGCTGTGCAAGCCCCTACCTAAATTCTGGAGATACCGATATGAGCACGTTCGTAACCCGCGATGGCACTTCGATCTACTTCAAGGACTGGGGCAGCGGCAAGCCCGTGCTGTTCAGCCATGGCTGGCCGCTGGATGCGGACATGTGGGACACCCAGATGGAGTTTCTCGCCAGCCGCGGTTACCGCGCCATCGCCTTTGACCGGCGTGGCTTCGGTCGCTCCGACCAACCGTGGACCGGCTATGACTACGACACCTTCGCCGACGACATCGCCCAGCTGATCGAGCACCTCGACCTGCGCGACGTGACCTTGGTCGGCTTCTCCATGGGTGGCGGTGACGTTAGCCGCTACATCGGTCGGCATGGCAGCGAGCGGGTGGCCAAGCTGGTGTTGCTCGGCGCAGTAACGCCGGTGTTCGGCAAGTCCGAGAGCAACCCGGATGGCGTCGATGCTTCGGTGTTCGAAGGTATCCAGGCGGGCCTCAGAGCCGACCGTGCACAGTTCCTGGCCGACTTCGCCACACCGTTCTACGGCATCAACAAAGGCCAGGCGGTCTCCACCGGAGTGCAGGCGCAGACCCTCAATATCGCCCTGCTGGCGTCATTGAAAGCGACTCTGGATTGCGTCAGCGCCTTCTCTGCCACCGACTTCCGTCCAGACATGGCCAAAGTCGATGTGCCGACCCTGGTCATTCATGGCGACGCCGACCAGATCGTACCGATGGAAACCACCGGCAAGCGCGCAGCAGAAATGATCAAGGGCGCTGAGTTCAAGGTATACAGCGGCGCGCCGCACGGCTTTGCGGTCACCCATGCGCAGCAGTTGAACGAAGACCTGCTGGCGTTCCTGGCCAAGTAAGCCACCGAGGCGGCGCGGTTCACTCCGCGCTGCTCCCGCCCCCTATCCGAGGATTTGCCCATGACCGCCGACCTGATCCTGTTCAACGGCAAGCTGCACACCGTCGACCGTGAAAACCCAACCGCCACCGCCGTGGCCATCAAGGACGGGCGTTTTCTCGCCGTGGGCAGCGACGCCGAGGCCATGGCCTTGCGCGGTGACAGCACGCAAATCATCGACCTCAAGCAGCGCACGGTGATCCCCGGCCTCAACGACTCGCACCTGCACCTGATCCGCGGCGGTCTCAATTACAACCTGGAACTGCGCTGGGAAGGCGTGCCTTCGGTAGCCGATGCCCTGCGCATGCTCAAGGACCAGGCGGCGCGCACGCCAACTCCGCAGTGGGTGCGGGTAGTCGGTGGCTGGAACGAATTCCAGTTCGCCGAAAAACGCATGCCGACCCTTGAAGAGATCAACCAGGCCGCGCCCGATACCCCGGTGTTCCTGCTGCACCTGTACGACCGCGCGCTGCTCAACCGCGCCGCGCTCAAAGCCGTCGGCTACGACAAGGACACGCCCAACCCAGCCGGTGGCGAGATCCAGCGCGACAAGTTCGGCAACCCGACCGGCATGCTCATCGCCCGCCCCAACGCGATGATTCTCTACGCGACCCTGGCCAAAGGGCCGAAGCTGCCCTTGGAGTATCAGGTCAACTCGACCCGCCAGTTCATGCGTGAACTCAATCGCCTCGGCCTGACCAGCGCGATCGATGCCGGTGGTGGCTACCAGAACTTCCCCGACGATTACTCGGTAATCCAGGAGCTGGCCGACAACAACCAGCTGACCGTGCGCATCGCCTACAACCTGTTCACGCAAAAACCCAAGGAAGAGCTCGACGACTTCCGCAAGTGGACCTCCAGCGTCAAGCTGCACAGCGGCACCGACTTCCTCCGGCATAACGGCGCCGGCGAGATGCTGGTGTTCTCCGCCGCCGACTTCGAGGACTTCCTCGAGCCGCGCCCTGACTTGCCGCAGACCATGGAAGATGAGCTGGAGCCGGTGGTTCGCCATCTGGTCGAGCAGCGCTGGCCGTTCCGCCTGCACGCCACCTACAACGAGTCGATCACGCGCATGCTCGACGTGTTCGAGAAGGTCAACCGCGACATCCCGTTCAACGGCCTGCCGTGGTTCTTCGACCACGCCGAAACCATCACCCCGCAGAACATCGAGCGCGTGCGTGCCCTGGGCGGCGGTATCGCCATTCAGGACCGCATGGCCTTCCAGGGTGAGTACTTCGTCGACCGTTACGGCGCCAAGGCGGCCGAACAGACCCCGCCGATCAAGCGCATGCTGGAAATGGGCGTGCCGGTCGGTGCTGGTACCGACGCCACTCGGGTTTCCAGCTACAACCCGTGGACCTCGCTGTACTGGATGGTCAGCGGCAAGACCGTCGGCGGCATGGAGCTGTACCCCGAAGGCCTGAGCCGCGATACCGCGCTGCAGTTGTTCACCCAGGGCAGCGCCTGGTTCTCCAGCGAGCAGGGCAAGAAAGGCCAGCTCAAGGTCGGCCAGCTGGCTGACCTGGCAGCGCTGTCGCTGGACTTCTTCAGCGTCAGTGAGGAGGCGATCAAGAGCATCGAGTCGGTGCTGACCATTGTCGATGGCAAGGTCGTGTACGGCGCCGCCGAGTTCGACAAGCTGGGCCCGGCGCAGGTGCCGGTACTGCCTGAATGGTCGCCGGTGGCCAAGGTGCCGGGACACTGGCGGGCGGGCACACCGTCGCTGGCAGCGATGCCACATCAGTGTTCCGGGCCGTGTGGGGTGCATGCTCACAGCCATGACAAGGCGCGCAAATCGAGTGTGCCGGTGAGTGACTTCCAGGGCTTCTGGGGATCGCTGGGCTGTTCGTGTTTCGCGTTCTGATCTGATCCGAGGCGGCCGCCTCGACGCGATCTCTGTAGGAGCGGCCTTGTGTCGCGAAAGGGCCGCGCAGCGGCCCCGACGATCTCTGGTGCTGCACAGATCCTGGGCCCGCTACGCGCGCCTTTCGCGACACAAGGCCGCTCCTACAGGGATCGCGTCAAACCTCAAGATCACGCTTCGGGACAGATGTCGCTTTAACCCATTCAAGCCATGTCGCAGGACACGAACTCTTCCGCCAGGTGATCGATCAGCGAGCGTACCGACGGCAGCAGGCCACGCCGCGACGGGAAGATCGCATGGACGATACCGCAGCGCGGATTCCAGCCCGGCAGCACTTCTACCAGGTGCCCGCTGGCCAGATCCTCACGCACGGCCACCTTCGGCAAGTGCGCTATACCGATCCCCGCCACCACAAAATGGCGCAGCGCAAACAGGTCATCGGTGACCATCCGCGGCGTATGCGGGATGACGATGCTGCGGCTCATGTCCTCGCCCTGAAACAGCTCCCACTGATACTCCCGCTGCGCGCCGCCCCAGTGCAGGCTCGGCAGCTGGCTGAGCTGCTGCGGATCGAAGCCCGCCGGCAGTTGCTCAAGAAACGCCGGCCGACCGACCAGACACTGGGTGCTGTTGCTCAGCACCTTCATCACCATGTCGGTGTTTTCCAGCGGCGGAAAGCGCACCCGCAGCGCCACATCGAAGCCCTCGTGCAGCAAATCGACGCGGCGGTTGGTGCTCTCGATGAACAATTCGACCCGCGGATACTTGAGCATATAGCGCGTCAGCATCGGCCCGACCCAGGAGTTGAGCAGGGTGGTCGGGCAGCTCATGCGCACCAGCCCGCGCGGCTCGCTGCGGTTGCGCTCGATCACCTCGGCAGCGCTCTCGGCCTCGACCCGCATGGCCAGGCAGCGGCGGTAATACTCCTGGCCGATTTCGGTCAGTGAGCAATGCCGGCTGGTGCGGTGCAGTAGGCGCACGCCGAGCCTTTCTTCGAGGTCGGCGATGCGCCGGCTGAGCTTGGATTTGGGCATGTCCAGCGCCCGCCCGGCAGGGGCAAAGCCACCGTGCTCGACTACCTGAGTGAAGAAGTACAGCGAGTTGAGGTCTTCCAAGCGGGTCTCCTGGTCAGTCGCTTGCTGCTGCGCCGGAGTGTTTGCGACTCGAGCGAGACGGAGCGTAACAGGCCAGGGGGGGAGGGAGCGGGGGATTTTTTGTGGTCGCGGGGTGGAGGTGACCTGACGGATGGACAGCTGCTTAGGAAATTTCCCACGTGCTTGGCTGACGCCATCACGGCGTCTTTGAAGCTGGCAAAGAACAAACTGCACTCCTGGAAATTCTCAGGAGTGTCTCCATGCAACGAGCCATGGTCTACATGAAAAGTGTAAGGCATGACCTTACACTTCAGCGTCGATGACCAGGAGTTTCAGGCATAAGGGCCTGAAGGCACTTTATCAGCGGGGAGATACATCCGGTGTCCGAGCTGATCAAGTAGCACGCCTGCGCCGGCTTCTCGCGTCACTCGCAGTCGCACAATCGCCTGCCGATATGGACCGACCCGGTTATCGGCTCCATCCCTTGCGAGGCAACCTGGACGGTTTCTGGGCCGTTAGCATCTCTGGTAACTGGCGGGTGATATTCCACTTTGTCAGCACCGACGTTGGGCTGGTCGACTATCTGGATTATCACTAGGAGCTGAATGCTTATGTCGATGCACAACCCGCCTCACCCCGGCGAATCGCTGCGCGAAGATGTCCTGCCCGCTATTGGTATGAACGTCTCGTCGCTGGCTCGCCACCTTGGCTACTCACGCGGGCAGCTGTCTGCCGTCATCAATGGACGCGCAGCGCTTTCGGCTGACCTGGCTTATCGCCTTGAGCTGGCAGGCCTGGGTGCGGCCCGGCAGTATCTGGCGGAGCAGGCGGCCTACGATCTATGGCAGGCCGCGCAGCGGGAGCATCCGCCTATCTGTCGACTGGTGTTGGCCTGAGTTGGCCTCAGTCGGCGTCTGACTCGAATAGCCGGGCTAGCTCCATTCGTGCTTCCTTGGCGTTCTGCATGACCTTGGCGCGGTCGTCGCGGATGCGGCCCTGGGCTTCGAGCACCTGCTCGTCATGTTCGGCAAAGCGCTGGATGCGGTCAGCGGCCTGATCATCCGACAAACCCAGGCCGACCAAGGCGCGTCGGCTCATTTCCAGGCTGGAATAGAACGTCTCGCGGATCGGCTCGGCGCCGACGTCCATCAGCTTGTGCACATGCTGGCGGTTGCGCGCGCGGGCGAGCACTTTCAGATGTGGATAGAGACGTTTGACCCTCTCTGCCGTGCGTGTGGTGATCTCGGGGTCGTCAGTGGTCACGATCAGGTATTCGGCCTCGCCGACTTTGGCGGCGTGCAGCACTTCGGCGCGCATCGGGTCGCCGTAGAACACCGGCGCCTGCTCGAAGGTGCGGGTCATCTCGATGGCGTCGACCGAGGTGTCGAGGGCAATGAACGGGATCTTCTGCGCACGCAGGATGCGCGAGACGATCTGGCCCATGCGGCCCATGCCGACGATCACCACCCGCGGCGCATCGGTCTGGATGTCCTTGTACTGTTCCGGCACTTCACGCGTGGCAGGCGGGCGCTTGAGCAGGCGGGCGCAGGCCATCAGCAACAGCGGCGTGGCGGCCATCGATAGAGTGATGGTCATCAGCAGCAGGTCGTAGGTGTAGCTGTCGAGCAGGCCTTGGTCCTTGCCCAGCTTGAACACCACAAAAGCGAACTCGCCGCCAGCCGCCAAGACCACGCCGAGGCGCAGGGCATTGGCCGTATTGAGGCCGCCCAGACGCCCGACCAGCATCAGCATCGGCAGCTTTACTGCGATCAGCAGCGCAGTCAGGCCGAGCAACAGCCAAGGCGTGTCGAACAACAGACTGAGATTGGCGCCCATGCCGACACTGATGAAGAACAGGCCCAGCAGCAGCCCTTTGAACGGTTCGATCTGCGACTCCAGTTCGTGCCGGTATTCCGAGTCGGCCAGCAACAGGCCGGCGAGAAATGCGCCCAAGGCCATGGAGATTCCGGCCAGCTCCATCAGCCAGGCAGTGCCGATCACCACCAGCAGTGCGGTGGCCGTGGACACTTCCGGCAAGCCGGTGCGGGCGACGATGCGGAACACCGGGCGCAGCAGATAACGGCCGCCGACGATGACCACGGCAATGCTGGCAAAGATGGTCAGGCCGTGTTGCAGGCTGTCGCCATGGCTGGTGTCCGGGCCGCTGGCGGCGAGCAACGGCACCAGTGCGATCAGCGGGATGGCGGCGATGTCCTGGAATAGCAGAATGGCAAACGCCAGACGCCCGTGCGGGGCATTCAATTGCTTGGTTTCGGCCAGCGTCTGCAAGCCAAAGGCAGTCGACGACAAGGCCAGGCCCAGACCCAGCACCAGCGCTGCGGGCAGTGATTGGGCGAAACCGAACAGAGCGATGGCGCCGAGTATCGCGCCGGTCAGCAGCACCTGTGCCAGGCCCACGCCGAATACCGCTTTGCGCATCAGCCACAACCGCCGCGGTGACAGTTCCAGGCCGATGATGAACAGCAGCAAGACTACGCCCAGCTCGGAAATGTGCGCGACGCTTTCGGTGTCGCGGATCAAGCCTAAAACCTGTGGGCCTATGGCTACGCCGGCAAGCAGGTAACCGATGACGGCGCCGAGTTGCAGGCGCTTGGCCAATGGCACGGCAATCACTGCGGCGAGAAGGAAGATGACCGCGGTTTGTAGCAGGCTGCCTTCGTGTGGCATCGCTCGAACTCCATGAGCTGCGAAGAGGGCAGCGGGATCAGATTAGTCGCGCATTGTGAAGGGCAGGGTGGGTGCAGACAATCCGCCTGTGCAGAGACACATTGTCATTTCAGTGGCGACAATCAACGCACACTGGCTGCAAACAAACACGGGGCAAGCCCTTTTCAAGACCTGCCCCGCAGAGTGTTTTACAGCAGCGTTGTACGATGACTTAGCTGAACAGCTCCACACCCAGCTGGAACGCCACCCACAGCGCCAGGCCGGTGGCGAATGCCAGGGCGATGTTCTCGAACAGGTTGTTGCGGTATTCCTTGCTCAGCAGCGATTTCTGGTTGGACATGATCAACAGGCCCAGCGAGATCACCGGCAGACCAATGATATTCAGCGCGCTGACGCCGATGGTCAGGGTGACGAAGTCAGGCATGCCCGGGATCGACCAGATCAGTGGCGTAACCAGGATGAACAGCATGAACCAGCGGTGCGCCGGGTCCTTGTGGAACTCCTTGCCATAACGCTCGCGACGCTTGGGCTGCACGTGCTGCAGGGCGTCGGTGATCAGCATCGGGAAGGCTGTGGTCTTGCCGGAAATGCTGGCGAACAGGGTGGCGAACACGCCGATGAAGAACACATACCAGCCGATCGGGCCGAAGAAGATTTCCAGCGCCTTGCCCAGATCGCCGAGGGTTTTCACTTCGATGCCGTTGGGCCGCAGGATTTCTGCGCCGACGATCCAGATCGCCAGGTTGATGACGATACCGACGAATACTGCAAACAGCAGGTCGTTGCGTTGCACACGCTTGTGCTGCGGGCCAACCCAGCCCTTCTGGCGCATCACGTAGGGGTGGACGAAGTTGGCCACCGAACCGGCCACTGCGCCGATCACCGACACCGCTACCAGCATGGCGCCATGCACGCCCTCGTCAGGCGGGATGCTGAAGCCGATGGTGCCTTTGACGATGCCTGCCACATCCGGCCCGGACATCACCGCCAGCGCCAGAAACGCCAGGGTCATGATCGCCAGCAATGCCTTCATCACGCCTTCGATAAGCGAATAGATATTGCGCCCGACCAGCATCCACACCGCCAGCACCACCGCCATCGAGCAAAGCAGCGGGTAGTCGACGCGCAGCAGCATGGCCAGTGATTCGCCGGCGCCCTTGATCATGTATGCGTTCATCAGGTGGCCCATGATCAGCGCGTAGCCGAGCATGAACCAGGCGAACACCGGGTGCAGTTGCGCGTAGCCCTGAAGGATGGTCATGCCCTGGTTATTGCACAGTTGGAAGCGGGCGATGATGTTGACGATCAGGTAGCGCAGCAGCAGCGAAACTGCCAGCACCCACATCATCGCGTAACCGTAGTTGGCGCCGGCCACGGAAGAGGTGATCAGATCACCTGCGCCCAGCCACGACAGCACGGCGATGATGCCTGGGCCGAGCAACTTGGCGATGCGCGCGAGGCGGCTTTGCGAGGGCACGGCAGCTTTGCCCTCAACGGAAGGTAGGCTGGTCATTGGATGTCTCCGTTATTTTTGTAGTGAGAGCCGGCGCAGTCGAACATGCTGATAGGACGTCGTACAACTAAAATCGCAGAGCAAACATTACAAAGTATTACGGCAAATCCAGGCTGTTTTGTGCAGGCCTTGCGGGGCTTGAGCTGCCGTGGAATATGGCCTGCTGACATCATGGGGGTGCTTGTAAGACCTTTCCCAACTTCGCGCTGAGCGCTTCAGGCTGTGGGGCCTTCGGAAGTATCCTACGTCCTTTGCGGAAGCTGCCGTATTGTCGGGGAAATGCCTCAGGGCTAACGTCGTCGGGTCGCCTGAACAGGGCGAACGGGCGTGAGATACCCGACCCTAACGCACTCCGCTTTATGGCGGTCTTACGCGGGCAGACTTCGGTCTGGCCGGGTTAGCGTATGGGCCCGGGTCTCACCCCGCGTACGACTGCCACCCAAATCCGTGAGACGAAAAGGAGGGCAGCGACCATTCATACGCTATGAGGTGTCGTCCCATGAAAAAGATCGTCCCTGATCCACCCCGTTTAAAGCTGATCATCTCCCCGCATTTTTCTGTCCACAGCGACATGCTCCCGCCTGATTCCCTGGCCTTGGCCAATGAATTTCTCTGCGGCGTGGTCGAGACCCTCGACCAGCAGTGCAGCGACTCGGCTGAGCAACCTGACCTAAACGCCCTGGCCAGCGCCGCCCATGCCACGCGTATGGCCCGTACCCTGGTTGAACACGCATTGACCCGGCTGCGTAGCTGAAGGAGCCAAGGTATGAGCGTGCAAACCAACGGCATTACCACGGTGGGCGTGGCCTCAACCGAGCTGTTCACCGTTCGCCCTGGCATCCCGATCCCCCAGGCGTTTGATGAGCTGTCGGTGTTGCTGGGTTGTATCCGCCATCTGACCGATGAGGCCGAAATGCAGGGCGACCTCCAGGCCGGCAGCGCGGCGCGGATCCTCAGCGGGCTGGCCAAGGCGCTGGTCAATGACATGGAGTCTGGGGTCAATCGACTGCGGTGAATGGCCCTGCAGCGGCGTACAGGGGCCGCTTTGCGGCCCTTTCGCGACACAAGGCCGCTCCTACCCCGACCGCGTACAAGCGCCGTGCGCGGACAATGTAGGAGCGGCCTTGTGTCGCGAAATGAGGGCGAAGCCCTCACCGAGGCCGCTACAGCCAAACACAATCCCAATGCGAATACTCGCCAGCTCTGCGTACCAGTCCCGCGCGTATTGGGTTGCGAATGATGTACAGCGCGACAGCCTTGACATCCTCATCCCGGCGCAGGGCCCGGTCATGAAATCCTTGTTGCCAGATGTGCTGTCGAGCGGCCCCAGCGCGGTACAAACCGACGCTGCAGCGTGATTTAAAGGTACACATCAGACTGGCGAGGGATCCCGTTCCAAGCTCAACCAGCCAGTGAAGGTGGTCGGGCATGAGTACCTAGGCTAAAGAGCGGCATCCACCCTCATCCTGGATTGTGCGTAGTTGATGGATGGCCGTTCTGGCGTAGGTCAGATCAGTGAAGACAGGCCGACGATCTCGGGTGACAGTGGTGAGTAAATATAAGCGTCCGGGCTCAGATGTTCGACCGCGACGCAAGCTGCTGGCATGAGGACTGTCCATGTCCTGCTCCCGTGATTACGGTTTGGAAACGGTAGTCGCGGTGGCGCAGAGGTATGTGTGATTACGGTATCTGGATGTGACTTCGGTGAGGGCTGCGCCCTCATTTCGCGACGCAAGGCCGCTCCTACAGGAGCGGGCTTGCCCGGGAGAGTGCTTTCAGCCCTCAGCGCAAAATCTGCGCCGGTTCATCCGGCGGCAAGTTGCTCTGCACACCTTCTCGCGCTGGCGCCGCCGACACTTCGCCGGCCAGCTGCTCGGCCAGTTGCCGCGCTACATCCATGCCCAGCTCCCTGGACACCTCGCGGACCACCCGCGGGCGGTTGAGGGTCACGCGGGTATCCTGGCGTTTTACCAGCTTGGTGTCCTGGCCCTCGCCCATGGCGGTGAAGGCCGAGGTGATCTCGTAGGTGCGGGTATTGATCAGGCTGAAATCAGCCACCACGCTCAGGGCCAGTACCGCCGAGTAGCTGTCGGTGTGGTCGAGTGCGTTGATGTCCCTCTGGAAGTCGATATCCGACAGGGTGCCGAACAGCACGTAGTCGGCACCTGGGAACCCGCCGGCTTTGATCCGGGCGATCACGTCGTAGACATCGTCGTTGGAACGGCTGGTGTAAGGCTTGCCCTGCACCAGCTGGAACAGCCCACCCTTGAGGATCGCGCCCTTGATGTCGCCACCGAAATTGCGCAGCTCGGTCTGCTCGATGTAGCTCTTGCTGCTCTCGTACTCGCTGTAGCTGGCCGAGTGGCTGGCGCTGTACGGGCTCGCCTGGCCGCTGTTGTGCGCACTGACGCTGTGGATGTATTCCTCCACCTGCGCCTGATAGGCAAGGTCGGTGACTGCGACCTTGGGCGCCGCCTGCGCAGAAAATGCGCAAGCCATAGCGATGACTGCCATCCATGTACGCATCGCTTAGCGCTCCGTGGTCTTGCGGATTTCTTTTTCGTCCATCCATTCAGCCAGGCCGCTTTCGACGTCGACCAACTGCAGGCTGAACTTGTAGAACACGTCTTTGTAATCGCTGCTGCGTTTGACGATGGAGCTGATCGAGCCTTCCAGGCGGTACTGCGCGGCGATCATGTTGCCCGTCTTGGCGACGGTGGCTTTTTTGTACAGGCCGCTTTGGTTCTGCAACTTGAGCTGGTCGACCTGGCTCTGCATGTCGGTGTTGTCGCTGGCAAAGCGGGCAACGCCGGTCTTGAGCAGTTGGGTCTTGATCGTGGTGGTGATCTCGCGGGTATCGATGTACTCGCTGGTCTTGTTCTTCACGTCATACACCTGCACCACCGGGCGGCCCTGCAGCACGCCGGACTGGGCCAGCGAGCGGGTCATGCTCTCGGCGATCATCTGCAGGTCGGTGGAGCCGAATTCGTTGGTAATCAGCTCGACTGCCTTGGTGTCGCCGTAGCTGATGTTCTTGCTGCCCAGGCCTGGTGACGGCGTGCTGCAGCCGCTGAGCAAGGCGAGGGTGAGGGCGGCGAGGGTAATGCGTGCAAACATCAAAAGTGCTCCTGAAAATGATTACCGGGTATGGACTTCGAGGCGGAAGTCGCGCGCCTGCGGAACCGGGGCGATGGCGGGCAGGAAGCTGGCCTGCTTGCCGTACAGGGTGAGGGTCTTCCAGCTTTCTTCATCGCCTACCGGGAAGCCGTCGTCGCCCAGCCAGGCGAAGCGGTAGTAAAGGGTCTGGTTGCTGCGGCTGGTGTTGTTGATGGCGACCTTGACGGTGAGAAATCCGCGTTCGCGGGCCACCCGCATCGGGCCAATGTCAAAGTCGTCGAGCTGGCCCATGGTCACCACCTTGCTGGCGGCGCTGCCAGGCTCGGGCGGACTGGCGCAGCCTGCCAGGAGGGCGGCGGCGACAAGAGCGATGCAGATTAAACGCATGTTCGATCCTTGAGATTATTTGAGGTTGGCAAGCACCGGCGCTTGGGCCGGCTGCGGCAGTTGTATGGCGGCGCCACTGGCGAACACCTGATGGCCGAGCACGCGCAGGCTGATCACTTGGTAGGGTTGGTCGATCTTGACCTTGAGCGTACCGCTGCCGAGGATCGCCGGCAGGCTCAGGCGATGTTCGCCTTGGGCCAGATGCACGCGGGCGACCTGGGTCTGGTTGGGCAGAGTGCGCCAGGTGCGGGTGTCGGCGCCTTCGACCACTGCCGCGGCAATGCCCACGATCAGGGCTGCCAGCGGGTCGACCTCGTTCAGCTTTTTTTGCGCCAGGGTGCGGCTGACCGCGCGCACGCTGGTGCGCAGGATGATCTCCGGCATGTCGTCACGCAGGGCCCTGCGCGACATGGCGCTGGTGTTGTTGAGTGAAGTGAGGCTGACAGCCTGGTCGTTCAGGTAGACCTCGCCAAAGCGCGCAGTGCTGTTGTCTTCTCTTATCACCGGGAACGACAGCGTGGTGATCACCAGGTTACCGTCGATCGTCAGTGGCAGCGGGATGCGCATCGAGTCGCGTGCCGGTGCCAGGCCGCTCTGGACCACAATCAGCACATCGCTCTCGCCGGACTTGCTTCGCTTGCCATCAAGGTTGAGCAGGGCTTGCTCGAGCAATGGCGTCTTCGGCCGTAGCTCGGCTGCAGTGCGGTAGCCCGGCGCGGCCAGGCCCTTCTCGCCAAGGGCCTCGTAGACGAAGCCGGACAGGTAATGGCTGAACGCGCTCTGGTAGCTGTTTTTCAGACTGACCACTTCAGGGTCGTCGAGGCTGGCCACCGGATATCCCTTCAGATCCTTGAACTCGGTGCTGGCACCTTGTTGTTCGGCTTCCTGCTCGCCCTTGAGGTACTGCTTGTCACGCAGCTCGGCAATGACCGCTTCGCGTTCGTGGGTCTTCTTGATTTCGGTACGGGCGCCGGCGAAATCGTTCTGCGCCAGCAGGTTCAGGGCCATCTGGGTGGTCAGCATGACCTTTTCGTAGTCGTAGCCCTGGTAGCGGCGGACCTTGTCGTTGACCAGATAGCTGGCGAACTGGCTGAGGTACTTTTCAGTGTCCAGTTTGACTGCTTCTTCCCACTCGAAGACCACGCCGTCGGCCACGCGCCAGGCTTGCTGGCTACCCTGCAGATCACCTTTGGAACGCAGCAGCTCGCCTTTTTCGAAGTAGTAGAGGAGGTCTTTGACGTCGCTCTTGTTGTTGCTCTCGAGCAGAGCCAGGGCAGCGTCGACATTGCCGGCGACAAGCTGCTGGTTGGTTTCCTGAAGCTCGCTGTCGTAACTGCGAAACACAGCGCAGCCGGTCAGTTGCGTGACGGCGATAAGCGCTGCCAGAAGTACTGCGCGGGGGACCATCGGTGTTGTTCTTCCCTGAATGGATGGACTGCGTCCTGCGCCAGCGCGGCCCGTGATTGCGGGGGAACAAAGGCAAAGGCGCGACATTATAAGCACAAGGTGGCGTTTTGCTGGCATGGAGGCTTGAATTAGGTTGCGCTGGCCCCTATTGCTAATCTGTTACAAGATTTTTCGTGAAATCTGCCGGTAGCCCTTGAGCAGGCGCGAGTGGAAGTGAACAATGTTCTCTTTCGTATTCCCCTCGAGATCGGCCATGACTTCCCGTCCCCGTTTACTCGCCTGGCTGCTGTGGCCAGTGCTGGCGCTGTGCAGCACGCTGGCCATGGCCGAAGCCCCTGCAGAGGCGACCAAGGCCTTGCACCTGCTCGATTACATTGGCGCGGATTACCCGCCAACGGTGCGCGAGGGCAGGGTGGTCGATGACGGTGAGTACCGCGAGCAGCAGGAATTCAGCAGCGTGCTCGCCGAACTGGTGAAAAACCTGCCAGCGCACGCCGAACGTGATGCCCTCGAACAGGGCGTACAGGCCTTGCGCACCGCCATCGACCAGCGCCAGGACGGCCCTACCGTTGCTCGCGAGGCGCGCCAGCTCGGTGCCCGTCTGGCGGTTGCCTATGAGGTCAGCCAGGCCCCGATAATCACCCCTGATCCTGCCCGCGGCGCCGCGCTGTACGCGCAAAACTGCTCGATCTGCCACGGTGACAGTGGTGCCGGCGATGGCCCGGCCGGGCTCGGTCTGGAGCCAGCGCCGGCCAACCTGCGCGACGTCGCCCGGCTCGATCAGCTCAGCCTGTTCGACCTCTACAACACCCTTGGCCTGGGCATCGAAGGCACCGAAATGCCCTCGTTTGCCGACCAGCTCGACGAGCGTCAGCGCTGGGACGTAGCGGCCTTTGTCGCCAGCTTCAGCGCCGAGCCGCAGGCCGCTGCTGGCGCCCCGGCCTGGAACCTCGCTGATCTGGCCCGGCAGACCCCTGCAGAAGTCGCCGCCAGCCACAGCGCCGAGACCGTCGCTGCGTTTCGCGCCCAGCGTGCACGGCCGCCGCAGGTCAAGCGCGGCCCGGCGCAGTTGCTCGACTACACCGCCAGCACCCTCGACAAGAGCCTGGCGGCCTATCGCGACGGCGATCATGACCAGGCCTACGACCTGTCGGTTGCGGCGTATCTGGAAGGTTTCGAGCTGGTCGAAAGCTCCCTCGACAACATCGATGCCCAAGTACGCAAAGACACCGAGAAGGCCCTGATGGCCTATCGGCAGTCGTTGCAGGACGGCCTACCCTTCGCCCAGGCCGAACAGCGCCTGAGCGAGGCCAAGGTCAAGCTCGACGCCGCCGCCAAGCTGCTTGGCAGCGATGGCCTGAGCTGGTCGCTGAGCTACATCTCCGGGCTGTTGATTCTGCTGCGCGAAGGCCTCGAGGCGATTCTGGTGCTGGCCGCGATCCTGGCATTCCTGCGCAATACCGGCCAGCAATCTGCGGTGCGCAGCGTCAACGTTGGCTGGGCGCTGGCACTGGTCGCAGGCTTCGCCACCTGGGCGGTAGCGGCGTATCTGATCGACGTTGGCGGTGCTCAGCGCGAATTGCTCGAAGGTTGCACCGCGCTGTTTGCCAGCGTGATGGTGCTGTGGCTCGGCGTGTGGATGCACGACCGGCGCCACGCTGCGGCCTGGCAGGACTACATCAAAAGCAGCCTGGTCGGCGGCGGCGGGCGCTTTGGTTTTGCCTTGCTGGCGTTCTTCTCGGTGTACCGCGAGCTGTTCGAGGTGATCCTGTTCTACGAAACCCTGTGGCTGCAATCAGGGCCTGCCGGGCACAACGCTGTGCTGGCCGGTGGTGCCACCGCGCTGGTGCTGTTGGTGGGCCTGGCCTGGGTGATCCTGCGCGGTTCGGCCAAGCTGCCGTTGGCGCTGTTCTTCAGCATCAACGCCGCGCTGCTGTGCGCACTGTCGGTGGTGTTCGCCGGGCATGGCATCAAGGCCTTGCAAGAGGCAGGCATCCTCGGCACGCGGCCGGTGGCGTTCTTTGAATTCGACTGGCTGGGCATTCATGCCGATGCCTACTCACTGGCGGCACAAGCCTTGGCACTGAGCGCGATCGCGCTGCTGTATGGCCGCTCGTGGCTGGTCGAGCGGCGCCGCGCTGCGGCCAGTTGAGCTGCGATCTGGCACACTGGGTGCAGTGATTAACAGCCGATGAGAATGCAGCAATGCGTATATGGATCGATGCCGACGCCTGCCCCAAGGCAGCCAAGGACCTGATCGTAAAGTTTGCCCTCAAGCGCAAACTTGAGGTGGTGATGGTCGCCGGCCAAGCGCAGATCAAGCCGGCTTTTGCCTGCGTAAAGCTGATCGTGGTGCCGAGCGGACCGGATGCTGCCGATGATTATCTGGTCGAGAATGCCGTACCGGGCGAGTTGGTGATCTGCAGCGATATCCCCTTGGCCGACCGCCTTGTGAAAAACGGCGTGGCGGCGCTCGACCCACGTGGCCGTGAGTTCGATGAGCGCAATATGGCCGACCGGTTGGCGACGCGTAACTTGTTCACCGAGCTGCGTGAACAGGGCCAGGCCAGTGGTGGCCAGGGGCCTTACGGCGAGAAAGAGAAGCAGGAGTTCGCCAACTCCCTCGATCGCATCCTGACCCGCCTCGCGAGGGGCTGATTACGACATTGATCACAGCACCACGCAGCGCCGGCCTGGGCCAGCGCTGCAGGGCAGCTCAGTGGTCGTTGGCGTGGGTCAATTCCAGCACCCGATCGACCAGTTTGTAGATGCCGCTGGCCGCATCGCTGATCGAGGTAGCGAGCATGTACGCCGGGGTGGTCACCAGCTTGCGCTGGGTGTCTTCGACGATGTCATGTACATCGCACTCTTCGTGGGTGCCGCCCATCTTCACCACCGCCGCGCTGGTGCCGGCATCGTTACCGATGGTGCAGACCACGCCTGGGCCGTAGATCTTCGCTGCCAGAGCTGGCGAAATGCACATCAGGCCGACCGGTTTGCCGGCTTCGGCGAAGGCCTCGGCCAGCGCCAGTACGTCAGGTTGAACCGTGCACTTGTCACCTTCGACGGCAAAGTTGGAGAGGTTTTTTGCAGCGCCAAAGCCGCCGGGCACGATCAGCGCGTCAAACTCGCTGACGTCTGCTTCGCGAATGTCCTTGACCTGGCCGCGGGCAATCCGCGCCGACTCGACCAGCACATTGCGAGTCTCGCTGGTTTGCTCACCGGTCAGATGATCGATTACATGCAGTTGGGGGATGTTTGGTGCAAAGCACTGCACCTGCGCGCCGCGCTGGTCCAGGCGCAGCAGCGTGATCACGCTTTCGTGGATTTCAGCGCCATCGTAGACACCACAGCCGGAAAGAATCACCGCCACTTTTTTTGTCATGCTTGTTTCTCCAGAGTCCAGGCGCCAATTGTTGCTTGGCACTTTACTAGGATCACGGCAACAGCGGCATGTTCATTCTTGCGGTGGGCTTGGCTTGTCCGTCAGCTGCTCGGTCGCAGCCGCGTCGGCGGCCGCCTTGCGCTCGGCGCGCTGGGTGCGAAAACGCCGGCGCAGCCACAGCAGCAGGCCCAGCACCAGCAGGCCGCCAAGTACCCACAGCTCGTACTTCTTGACGTTGCCAAGCAGGCCTTCGAGGATCGCCCCGAAGTGGTAGGCGGCAGCGCCCAGGGCCACTGCCCACACCGCAGCGCCAATGCCGTTGAGCAAGAGGTAGCGGCGTGGCGGATAGCCCGACAAGCCAATTGCCACCGGCATCACCGTGCGCAGGCCATAGACGAAGCGGAAGCTCAGTACCCAGATGTCCGGGTGGCGGCGGATATGGTCCAGGGCACGGTCGCCCATTGCCTGCCAGCGCGGCCTGCGCGCCAGGATTGCGCGGCCATGGCGGCGGCCCATGAAGTACCACAGCTGGTCGCCGGCATAGCTGCCGAAGAAGGCCACCACGCACACCATGTTGATGTCCATGTAACCGCGGAACGCAAGAAATCCCGCAAGCACCAGGATGGTCTCACCTTCAAAAAATGTGCCGAGAAAAAGGGCAAAGTAGCCGAAATCCTGCAGGAATTGTTGAAGCATCTTCTGGGGTGCTGGCGAAATGAACGCGCAGCCTACCCCTTCGCGGGCCGTGGGGAAAGTGTCCAAATGTGTCTCGACGTGAACAATTCCTACATGGTGATTGCCTGTGGCGACACGTCGCAGGGTTGCCCAAGGGTGTAACACAGGCGTCATAATGGCCGCTTATAACTGTCGCGCTGCCCGCCTGCGCGGGCTCAGGAGTCTGCCGTGAGCTTTACCCCCGCCAACCGTATGTTTCCTGCCACACGTCTGCGTCGCAATCGCCGCGACGAGTTTTCCCGTCGCCTGGTGCGTGAGAACACCCTGACGGTCGATGACCTGATCTTGCCGGTATTCGTTCTGGATGGTGAAAACCGCCGAGAAGAAGTGCCGTCCATGCCAGGTGTCGAGCGCTTGTCGATCGACTTGCTGCTGGAAGCTGCGCAGTCCTGGGTGGACCTGGGGATTCCGGCCTTGGCACTGTTCCCGGTAACCCCGGTCGAGAAAAAGACCCTGGATGGCGCCGAAGCGTGGAACCCGGATGGCATTGCCCAGCGCGCTACCCGCGCCCTGCGTGAACGCTTCCCGGAGCTTGGGGTGATCACCGACGTTGCCCTCGACCCGTTTACCACCCACGGCCAGGATGGCATCCTCGACGAAGACGGCTACGTGCAGAACGACATCACCGTCGATGCGCTGGTGCGCCAGGCGCTGTCCCACGCCGAGGCTGGCGCGCAAGTGGTGGCGCCTTCTGACATGATGGACGGCCGCCTCGGCGCGATCCGCGAGGCGCTGGAAGTCGCCGGTCACTTCAACGTGCGCATCATGGCCTACTCGGCCAAGTACGCCAGTGCCTACTACGGCCCGTTCCGCGATGCGGTAGGCTCGGCTTTGAACTTGGGCAAGGCCAACAAGGCGTCGTACCAGATGGACCCGGCCAACAGCGACGAGGCCCTGCACGAAGTGGCCACTGACCTGGCCGAAGGTGCCGATATGGTCATGGTCAAGCCAGGCATGCCGTACCTGGATATCGTTTACCGGGTCAAAACCGAGTTCAAGGTGCCGACCTTTGTCTATCAGGTCAGCGGCGAGTACGCCATGCACATGGCGGCAATTCAGAATGGCTGGCTGAGCGAGGCCGTGATCCTCGAATCGCTAACCGCTTTCAAACGTGCAGGCGCCGATGGCATTCTCACTTATTTCGCCGTTCGCGCCGCCCAATTGTTGAGAGGGCAGTAACGCCCTTCAGGAACGTCAGATGAATAACGAAGTGCTATCCCCGGTCGACATCAAGGATGCTCAAGCGCTACCGCAAGAGCTGACGCAAACGCCGCCAGACCTTGAGCCGGTGGCCGAGCCTGTGGTCGAAGCGGTTGCCGACGCTGCGCTCGAAACCGCCGCGCCGACCCCTGCGCCGGCGCCGGCGATCCCGGTGCCTGGGCTGGACGACAGCAGCCTGTACATTCATCGCGAGCTCTCGCAGCTGCAGTTCAACTTCCGCGTGCTGGAACAGGCGCTGGACGAGTCGTATCCGCTGCTCGAGCGCTTGAAGTTCCTGCTGATCTTCTCCAGCAACCTCGACGAGTTCTTCGAGATCCGCGTCGCCGGCCTGAAGAAGCAGATCAATTTTGCCCGTGAGCTGGCCGGCGCCGACGGCCTGCAGCCACATCAGGCCCTGAGCCGGATCAGCGAGCTGGTGCACCACGAAGTGGATCGCCAGTACGCGATCCTTAACGACGTGCTGCTGCCAGAGATGGAAAAGCACAACATTCGCTTCATTCGTCGGCGCAACTGGACGCCGAAGATCAAGACCTGGGTGCGGCGTTTCTTCCGCGACGAGATCGCGCCGATCATCACCCCGATCGGCCTCGATCCGACCCACCCGTTCCCGTTGCTGGTGAACAAGAGCCTGAACTTCATCGTCGAGCTCGAAGGGGTCGATGCATTCGGCCGCGATTCGGGCCTGGCGATCATCCCCGCGCCGCGTTTGCTGCCTCGGGTGATTCGCGTACCGGAGGAGGTAGGCGGCACCGGTGCCAACTACGTATTCCTCTCGTCGATGATTCACGCCCACGCCGATGATTTGTTCCAGGGCATGAAGGTCAAGGGTTGCTATCAGTTCCGCCTGACCCGTAACGCCGACCTGGCGCTGGACTCGGAAGAGGTCGACGACCTTGCCCGCGCCCTGCGTGGTGAGCTGTTCTCGCGTCGCTACGGCGATGCGGTGCGCCTGGAAGTCGCCGACACCTGCCCCAAGCATCTGTCCGACTACCTGCTCAAGCAGTTCAGTCTGAGCGAGAACGAGCTGTATCAGGTCAATGGTCCGGTCAACCTGACCCGGCTGTTCAGCATCACCGGCCTGGAAAGCCACCCGGAACTGCAGTACCTGCCGTTCACCCCGGCGATCCCCAAGCTGCTGCAGAACGCCGAAAACATCTTCAGCGTGGTCAGCAAGCAGGACATCCTGCTGATGCACCCCTTCGAGTCGTTCACCCCAGTGGTCGACCTGCTGCGCCAGGCAGCCAAAGACCCGCACGTGCTCGCCGTGCGCCAGACCCTGTACCGCAGCGGCGCCAACTCGGAGATCGTCGACGCACTGGTCGACGCAGCGCGTAACGGCAAGGAAGTCACTGCGGTGATCGAGCTGCGTGCGCGCTTCGACGAAGAGTCCAACTTGCAGATGGCCAGCCGCCTGCAGGCGGCTGGCGCGGTGGTGATCTATGGCGTAGTCGGCTTCAAGACCCACGCCAAGATGATGCTGATCCTGCGTCGCGAGCAGGGCGAAATCGTCCGCTACGCGCACCTCGGCACCGGCAACTACCACGCCGCCAACGCCCGTCTGTATACCGACTACAGCCTGCTGACCTCGGATGACGCGCTGTGCGAAGACGTTGGCAAGCTGTTCAGCCAGCTGATCGGCATGGGCAAGACCCTGCGCATGAAAAAGCTCCTGCATGCGCCGTTCACGCTGAAGAAGGGCATGCTCGACATGATTGCCCGCGAGACCCAGTGCGCGCTCGACGGCAAGCCGGCGCACATCATCGCCAAGTTCAACTCGTTGACCGACGCGAAGATCATCCGCGCGCTGTACAAGGCCAGCCAGTCAGGTGTACGTATCGATCTGGTGGTGCGTGGCATGTGCTGCCTGCGCCCGGGCATCGCCGGGGTTTCGCACAATATTCACGTACGCTCGATCATCGGCCGCTTCCTTGAGCACACGCGGGTGTTTTACTTCCTCAATGGCGGCGAAGAGCAGATCTTCCTGTCGAGTGCCGACTGGATGGAGCGCAACCTCGATAAACGCGTCGAGACCTGCTTCCCCGTCGAGGGCAAGAAGCACCTGCTGCGGGTCAAGAAGGAGCTGGAAAGCTACCTGACCGACAACACTCAGGCTTGGATCCTGCAGTCCGACGGCCGCTACGTGCGCAGCACGCCAACCGGCAACCAGAACCCGCGCAGTGCCCAGGCGACCCTGCTGGAGCGCCTGAGCAACCCGGTCCTCAACGTACGCTGAGGACGAAGCCGACCCGGGCCAGCCACTCCGCCTCGTTGGCGAAGTCGGCCTGGGTCAGCGGGTGCTGTTCCAGCCAACCGTCCGGGAATACTACTTCCAGGCTATTTTCGTGGGCTTGCAGCACCACTTTGGGCATCTCTTGGGTGCCGCGGATGTGGTGGAAGAGGATGGCAAAGCGCAGCAGTACGCACAGGCGAATCAGCTGGCTGCCTTCATCGCCGAACTCGGCGAATTTGTCCTTGGGAATGTTGCGGCGATGGCCGCGTACCAGCAGCGCGAGCATCTGCTGGTCTTCACGCGAGAAACCGGCCAGGTCGGAGTGCTCGATCAGGTAGGCGCCGTGCTTGTGGTAGTGATAGTGGGCGATGTCCAGGCCCACCTCATGGACCTTGGCCGACCAGCTCAGCAGGTCGCGCCAGTTGCCTTCTTCCAGATCCCAGTCTTTGGCCACTTGATCAAACGCGTGCAGCGCCTTGCGTTCGACCCGCGCGGCCTGGCCGTGGTCGACGTGGTAGCGCTCCATCAACGAATTGAGGGTGCGCTCGCGCACATCTTCGTGGTGATGGCGGCCAAGCAGGTCGAACAGCACACCTTCACGCAGAGCGCCGTCGCAGTGGTCCATGCGTTGCAGTTCGAGTGCATCGAAAATGGCTTCGAGAATCGCCAGGCCGGCCGGGAAGATCGTGCGGCGGTCAGGCTTGACCCCTTCGAAGTCGATCTTGTCGGTGTCGCCCAGCTTGAACAGCTTGCGTTTGACCCAAGCCAGGCCTTCGGCATTGACCTCACCGTTGCCCAGGCCGCCAGCCTTGATCGCCGCGCCGATGGCGCGAATGGTCCCGGACGAGCCGATCGCTTCGTCCCAGGTCAGCCGGTGCAGGGCGGTTTCGATGCTCATCAGCTCCAGGCGCGCAGCGGTGTAGGCCTGGGCGTAGCGCGCCGGGGTGATCTTGCCGTCGCGGAAGTAGCGCTGGGTATAGCTGACGCAGCCCATTTGCAGGCTCTCGCGCAGCAACGGCTCGAAGCGCTGGCCAATGATGAACTCGGTGCTGCCGCCACCAATGTCGGCGACCAGGCGCTTGCCCGGATTGTCGGCCAGGGTGTGCGACACGCCGAGGTAGATCAGGCGCGCTTCTTCACGGCCGGAGATGACCTCGACCGGGTGGCCGAGGATAGCTTCGGCGCGCTGGATGAATTCGTTGCGGTTGCGCGCTTCGCGCAGCGCGTTGGTGCCGACGATGCGCACGGCGCCATCGGGCATGCCGTTGATCAGCTGGGCGAAGCGCTTGAGGCACTCCAGGCCGCGCTGCATGGCTTCTTCGCTGAGGCGGCGCTCTTCGTCGATACCGGCGGCCAGCTGAACCTTCTCGCCCTGCCGCTCAAGAATGCGGATTTCCGTGTGGTGGGCCTTGGCCACGACCATGTGGAAACTGTTGGAGCCCAGGTCGATGGCGGCGATCAGGGATAGGTTCTTCGCGGAGTTCTGCGGCATGATTTTCGAGATTCTCGGTCGGTTACCTGGCAATCCTGCCACGAACGCGGGCATACGCCAACGCGTGGCTGGGCAAGGTTTGATGCAAAGCAAGGTGCGCACGGATCGTATGACACCTATGTGACAGTTTCGATGCGGGGTGTCTTGCTCCACTATAGTTACACTCAATCGTCCGCGACTTCCTGTAGCCAGCCGGTGCAGCTATGATGGGCCACGATTTTGCTTTCCACCTGGAGATATCCATGAGCAACGACCTGATCAAACATGTCACCGACGCCACCTTCGAGGCTGAAGTCCTGAAGGCAGAAGGCCCGGTGCTGGTCGACTACTGGGCTGAATGGTGCGGCCCATGCAAGATGATCGCTCCAGTCCTGGACGACATCGCCACTACCTACGAGGGTAAACTGACCGTCGCCAAGCTGAATATCGACGACAACCAGGAAACCCCGGCCAAGCACGGCGTGCGTGGCATCCCGACGCTGATGCTGTTCAAGAACGGTAACGTCGAGGCAACCAAGGTCGGCGCGCTGTCGAAATCACAACTGGCTGCGTTCATCGACGCCAACCTGTGATGTGAAAAGGCCCCGGTAAATCCGGGGCTTTTCTTTTTGCGAACCCTAGACGCGCAAAAAAGCAAGTGTTACATTCGGCCTCGCACTGTTTCTTCAAGTGCCCCCTGCACGCCGTCGCCGAAGCATCCCAATTCGAATCAGTACGCGATCCTGTCGCCTTCTTGCGGCGCGGCTTCATTAAGCCAGAAGCTTAATTCTCCCTTCTTACATGATTACGTCCACTCCCCTTATGAACCTGACTGAACTCAAGCAAAAGCCGATTACTGATCTGCTAGAAATGGCCGAACAGATGGGCATTGAAAACATGGCCCGTTCGCGCAAGCAGGACGTGATTTTCGCCCTGTTGAAAAAACACGCTAAGAGCGGCGAAGAGATCTCGGGTGACGGCGTGCTGGAGATTCTCCAGGATGGTTTCGGTTTCCTGCGGTCGGCTGATGCGTCCTACCTGGCCGGCCCTGACGATATCTACGTCTCGCCCAGCCAGATCCGTCGCTTCAACCTGCGTACCGGTGACACCATCGTTGGCAAGATTCGCCCGCCAAAGGAAGGGGAGCGTTACTTCGCGCTGCTCAAGGTCGACACGATCAACTACGACCGTCCAGAAAACGCGAAGAACAAGATCCTCTTCGAGAACCTGACGCCGTTGTTCCCCAACAAGCGCCTGAAGATGGAAGCCGGCAACGGCTCCACCGAGGACTTGACCGGGCGTGTGATCGACCTGTGCGCGCCGATCGGCAAGGGCCAGCGTGGCCTGATCGTCGCTCCGCCAAAAGCGGGCAAGACGATCATGCTGCAGAACATCGCTGCCAACATCACCCGTAACAATCCCGAGTGCCACCTGATCGTTCTGCTGATCGACGAGCGCCCGGAAGAAGTTACCGAGATGCAACGCACCGTGCGCGGCGAAGTGGTTGCTTCGACCTTCGACGAGCCGCCAACCCGCCACGTGCAGGTTGCCGAAATGGTCATCGAAAAGGCCAAGCGCCTGGTTGAGCACAAGAAAGACGTGGTCATCCTGCTCGACTCGATCACCCGTCTGGCCCGTGCCTACAACACCGTCATCCCGAGCTCCGGCAAGGTCCTGACCGGTGGTGTCGATGCCCATGCGCTCGAGAAGCCAAAGCGCTTCTTCGGTGCTGCGCGTAACATCGAAGAAGGCGGCTCGCTGACCATCATCGCCACCGCGCTGGTTGAAACCGGCTCGAAAATGGATGAAGTGATCTACGAAGAGTTCAAAGGTACCGGTAACATGGAACTGCCTTTGGACCGTCGTATCGCCGAGAAACGTGTGTTCCCGGCCATCAACATCAACAAGTCGGGCACGCGTCGTGAAGAGCTGCTGACTGCTGATGACGAGCTGCAGCGCATGTGGATCCTGCGCAAGCTGCTGCACCCGATGGACGAGATCGCCGCTATCGAGTTCTTGATCGACAAGCTCAAGCAGACCAAGACCAACGACGAGTTCTTCCTGTCGATGAAGCGCAAGTAAGCTTCGCGCTTAATACGCTGAAGATTTGGGGCCGCTGCGCGCCCCTTCGCGGGTAAACCCGCTCCCACAGGGATTACATCGAACCTTGTGGGAGCGGGTTTACCCGCGAAGGGCTGCGCAGCGGCCCCAAGTCATTTTGGCATCCTACAAAAGCCTGATCGGCGCTACACTCTGCACCCCGACCGATACGGCCAACACGAGGCTTACGCATGCAGTATCGCGATTTGCGCGACTTTATCCGTGGCCTGGAGCAGCGCGGCGAACTCAAGCGCATCCAGGTTCCGATTTCACCCGTCCTGGAAATGACCGAAGTCTGCGATCGCACCTTGCGTGCCAAGGGCCCGGCGTTGCTGTTCGAAAAGCCTGTCGGTTTCGACATCCCGGTGCTGGGCAACCTGTTCGGCACACCGGAGCGGGTCGCCATGGGCATGGGCGCCGAGTCGGTTGCAGAGCTGCGCGAGATCGGCAAGCTGCTGGCCTTCCTCAAGGAGCCCGAGCCGCCCAAGGGTCTCAAGGATGCCTGGTCGAAGCTGCCGATCTTCAAGAAAGTCGTGTCGATGGCGCCCAAGGTGGTCAAGGACGCGGTGTGCCATGAGGTGGTGATCGAGGGCGACGACGTCGACCTCAGCCAGCTGCCGATTCAGCATTGCTGGCCGGGCGACGTCGCGCCGCTGATCACCTGGGGCCTGACCGTCACCCGCGGGCCGAACAAAGAGCGGCAGAACCTGGGCATCTATCGCCAGCAGGTGATCGGCCGCAACAAAGTCATCATGCGCTGGTTGAGCCATCGAGGCGGCGCGCTGGACTATCGCGAGTGGTGCGAGAAGCACCCGGGCCAGCCATTCCCGGTGGCGGTGGCGCTCGGCGCCGACCCGGCGACCATCCTTGGCGCGGTCACGCCGGTGCCGGATACCTTGTCCGAGTACGCCTTTGCCGGCCTGCTACGCGGTAACCGTACCGAGCTGGTCAAGTGCCGCGGCAGCGACCTGCAGGTGCCGGCCACGGCGGAAATCATCCTTGAAGGGGTTATCCACCCTGGCGAGATGGCCCCGGAAGGCCCGTATGGCGATCACACCGGCTACTACAACGAAGTCGACAGCTTCCCGGTGTTCACCATCGAGCGCATCACCCATCGGCGTAATCCGATCTATCACAGCACCTATACCGGCCGGCCACCGGATGAGCCGGCGATTCTGGGTGTGGCCCTGAACGAAGTGTTCGTGCCGATCCTGCAAAAGCAGTTCCCGGAGATCACCGACTTCTACCTGCCGCCGGAAGGCTGCTCGTACCGTATGGCGGTGGTGACCATCAAGAAGCAGTACCCAGGCCATGCCAAGCGGGTAATGCTCGGTGTGTGGTCGTTCCTGCGACAGTTCATGTACACCAAGTTCGTTATTGTCACCGACGACGATATCAACGCCCGCGACTGGAACGACGTGATCTGGGCCGTCACCACGCGCATGGACCCCAAGCGTGATACGGTGATGATCGACAACACGCCGATCGACTACCTGGATTTTGCCTCACCGGTGTCGGGGCTTGGCTCGAAGATGGGCCTGGACGCCACACACAAGTGGCCGGGCGAGACAACACGCGAATGGGGCCGGGTCATCGTCAAGGACGATGCCGTCACCCGCCGTATCGATGAGCTGTGGGATCAGTTGGGAATAGATTGATGCAGGTAACGTTGCAGCCCTCCGGGGCGGTACTGGCGCTGGAGCCCGGTGAAAGGATTCTTGATGGTGCGCGGCGCCTGGGCTATGACTGCCCGAGCAGCTGTCGCAATGGCAACTGCCATGTCTGCGCGGCACTGCTGGTCGAAGGCCGGGTGCGCCAGGACGGTGAAGTGCGCGATCACGGCGAGCTGTTCACCTGCATTGCCGAGCCGTTGGAAGACTGCGTGCTGCTCTGGGACGGCGTTCTGGCCCTGGGCGAGCTGCCGCTGCGCACGCTGGCCTGCACGGTCAGCGAGTGCATCGAGGTTGGCGGTGATGTCTGGCGCGTGCGCCTGCGTGCCCCCGCTGGCAAGCCGCTGCGCTACCACGCCGGCCAATACCTGATGATCGAGCGCGATGGCGCCGACAAGGCGGCCTTCTCGCTGGCCTCCGCGCCGCATGCCGGGCGGGACCTGGAGCTGCACGTACTGGCTCGCGAGCCCAGCTCGGTGGCATTGATTGAGCAATTGCAGCGCGACGGCCTGGCGCGTATTCAGATGCCGTTTGGCGACACCCACCTGGCCGAGCTGCCGGATGGGCCGCTGGTGTTGATCGCCGCCGGCACCGGCATGGGCCAGATGCACAGCCTGATCGAGCACTGCCGGGCCAACGGCTTCAAGCACCCGGTGCACCTGTACTGGGGCGTGCGTCGCCCTGAGGACTTCTACGCGCTCGAGCACTGGGACGAGTGGCAGCGCTTGCCCAACCTGTTCCTGCACAAGGTGGTCAGCGACCTGTGTGGTTGGGAAGGGCGCTGCGGCATGCTCCACGAGGCGGTTTGCGAAGATATCGCTGACCTCAATGAAGTTCACGTGTACGCCAGCGGCTCGCCCAACATGGTCTATGCCACGCTGGATGCTCTGGTCGAAGCCGGTATGGACGCCCATCGCATGCGCGCAGATGTATTTGCCTACGCCCCGCGTGGTTGATCGCTAATAACCAAAGTTGTTCGACTTGATTATAAGGCGGTAAGTCTTACCGCCCTTGCCAATAACTTTATCTATACTCGCAACAGCACTGCACATTCGCCTGCAGTGCCCATGTTGCGGCTGCTCCTGCCTGCGTCAGGGCTTGTAATACGGTGCCTTTCTGCCGTACGGTAAGTCCAGCGCAGCGCCAGTGAGTTACAGTGGCGCTCATTGTAAGTTCTCGGGGAATAATGGCGGCAGCTTATGTCGGCACTTGAAAGTCTATCCTGGAAAGTTTCCTATCCGCCGTCGCTGGACTTTGGTCAGCAACTCACGCGCGAGCAACTGTCAGTTTCTATGCAGTCGACCATGTCGCGTCACCGTGGCGGGCCAGTGTGGTTGTTTGCCTACGGTTCGCTGATCTGGCGGCCGGAGTGCAACTCGGTCGAACGTCAGCGTGCGCGCGTGCACGGTTATCATCGCGGGCTGTACCTGTGGTCGCATGAGCATCGCGGCACACCCGAGTGCCCGGGGCTGGTGTTTGGCCTGGATCGCGGCGGCTCGTGCAGCGGCTTTGCCTACCGGCTGGACGACAGCAATCTGGATGACTCGCTGATGGCCCTGTGGCAACGGGAGATGCCGTACCCGGCCTATCGCCCGCACTGGCTGACCTGCCGGCTCGACAATGGCAGCAAGGTGCAAGCCTTGGGTTTCGTGCTGGAGCGGCACTTGCCGTGTTACGCCGGCGACCTGCCGGATGGGCTGCTGAGCCAGATCCTGGCCAGCGCCAGCGGGCGCTTCGGCACCACCCGCGATTATGTCGAGCAGACCTTGAACGCGCTGCGCAGCCACCAGATGCCTGATCGCAATCTGGAAGCGCGTTTTCGCCGCTGCCATAATCTGCGCGAGGTTTGACCCCCGCGCAGGCTTCGTTCAACGGGTCTGCACTACCAGCTTGCCCACCGCCTTGCGCTGCGCCAGTTGCTCTATGGCGCTGCCGGCTTCGGCCAGTGGGTAGGTTTTCGACACCAGTGGTTTGATCTTGCCCTCGGCGTGCCAGGCGAACAGTTGACGGAAGTTGGCTGCGTTGTCCTGTGGCTGACGCTGGGCAAATGCACCCCAGAACACTCCCACTACCGCCGCGCCCTTGAGCAGCGCCAGATTGACCGGCAGTTGTGGGATCACGCCGCTGGCAAAGCCCACCACCAGCAGCCGGCCGTTCCAGGCCAGGCCGCGCACCGCCTGGTCGAACAGCTCGCCGCCGACCGGGTCGTAGATCACGTCGACGCCCTGGCCGCCGGTCAGGCGCTTGATTTCATCCTTGAGCGAGCTTGTGCTGTAGTCGATCAGCTCATCTGCACCGGCAGCCTTGGCTACCGCCAGCTTGTCGGCGCTGCTGGCTGCGGCGATCACCTTGGCACCCATGGCTTTGCCGATCTCCACGGCGGCCAGGCCGACGCCACCGGAAGCGCCCAGCACCAACAGGGTTTCTCCAGGCTGCAGGTTGGCCCGCTGGCGCAGTGCGTGCAGCGAAGTGCCGTAGGTCATGCCCAGCGCGGCGGCGGTGGTGAAGTCCATGCTGTCGGGGATTGGCAGCACGTTGTAGTAGGGCACCGCGACCTGCTCGGCAAACGCGCCCCAGCCGGTCAGCGCCATGACCCGCTGGCCCACCTCGAACGCGCCGGCCTTGGCGCCCACCGCCGCAACCACCCCGGCCGCTTCGCCACCCGGCGAGAACGGCAGCGGTGGCTGGAACTGGTATTTGCCTTCGATGATCAGCGTGTCAGGGAAGTTGACCCCGGCGGCGTGCACGTCGAGCAGGACCTCGTTGATCTTCGGCTGGGGGCTGGCGACGTCTGCAAGCACAAGATCGCGCGCCGGGCCCAGGGTTTTGCACAACACGGCTTTCATCGGGGCTATTCCTTTGCAGGTGATGGCCGATAAGTGTAGGAGGACTGCTTGCCCGGTCAACGAGCATGCTCGGCCCTGATGGCCCGGCATAAGCCCGGGCTTGGGTTTGCGCGACGTGCTGGGTAAGCTGGCGCCAACTGTATGTGAGGAGCGAATTCGTGAAAGCGTGGATCTTGATGGTTATGGCGCTGATGCTGCCAATGGCGGCGATGGCCGAGGAAGCCGCAGAAGGCGCGCCGAAGGTTGCCTATATCAGCCTGAGCCCGCCCTTTGTCGGCAACTACGCACTCGATGGCAACAGCAAGCTGCGCGTGTACAAGGCTGACGTGGCCCTGCGCGTGACCGGCGATGCCGCTGCGGCGGCGGTCAAGCATCACGAGCCGCTGATTCGTAATCAGCTGGTGGCGCTGTTCACCCAGCAGACCGTGGACAGCATGAGTAACGTCGAGGCCAAGGAGCGTCTGCGTCAGGAAGCGTTGAAGCAGGTACAGCAGGTGATGGAGAACGAGGAAGGCAAGCCGATCGTCGAGGACCTGCTGTTCAATAACCTGATCGTGCAGTAAAGCCAACCGGGGCCGCTTTGCGGCCCTTCGCGGGTGAACCCGCTCCCACAGGGTTCAGCGGCGTTTGTCGAAATTCGGTTTCAAAACCGCTGTGATCCCTGTGGGAGCGGGTTTACCCGCGAAGGGCTGCAAAGCAGCCCCTCTGCTTTCCACTACTTGGCCAAGGTCAGGATCGCAGCCCACTGCTTCAAGGTCACCGGCATTACCGACAGCCGTGTACCTTTTTGCACCAGCGGCATCTCCTCTAGAGCTGCCTGCTGCTTGAGCAAGCCCAGCCCGAGCAAAGGCTTGAAGGTGCGCACATGGGCGACATCGACGGCGCTCCAGGGGTTCTTGTCGGCGCTGGCCTTGGCATCGTGGTAGTGACTCTGCGGGTCAAGTGCCGTAGGGTCGGGGTACGCCGCTGCAACAATTTTGGCGATACCGGCAATGCCCGGCTGCGGGCAGCTTGAGTGATAGAAGAAAAACTCGTCGCCAACCGCCATGGCCCTGAGGAAATTGCGCGCCTGGTAGTTGCGCACCCCGTCCCAGCGCGCTTCGCCGAGGCGTTTGAGGTCATCGATGGACAATTCGTCCGGCTCGGATTTCATCAGCCAATAGGCCATGGACGCTGCTCCTGACAAAGTCTGAAATAACTAGTTGCATGAAACCGACAGCCGGTTGACGTCAACGTTTGCGTGTCGGCTCCGGTTGGCGGAAAATGCGCCGATTTTAAGCACTATGCTCAGTCAGCACTGAAAAAGCTGGCAAGCCCGAATCAGTTGCCAGGGGGCAATCAATGAACAAACGCAAACCGGACCTGCTGTGGATCCTGGCCTTTATCTTCGGTCTTGGGGTCGTTACCACCGGTTATGCGCAGAGTTTGCTGGAGCGAAAGATGGACGTCGCCTACCAGACCCCCGTCGAGCAAGCGCCACAGCAGCGCTGAAGTCATTGCGCGCTCAATTGCGCGCCAGGTACCAGTGGCGGTCCGAGACCGTGCCTTGCAGCGGTACATCCCAACTGGCCTGCGCCAGACGCTCGACCTTCTGGCATTCATGCGCCAGGCCCAGCAGCAGCGGTTTCTTCCAGGTCTTGCGCCGGCTCTGATAGGCCAGGCTGCGGTCATAGAACCCGCCCCCCATGCCCAAGCGGCCACCCACTTCGTCAAACCCGACCAACGGCAGCAGGATCAAGTCCAGCGCCCAGATTGGCCGTTGCCGCTTGCGCTCGATTACCGGCTCCGGGATGCGAAAGCGATTGCGCTTGAGCACCTCACCCTGGTCGTAACGCTGAAACACCATGCGTGTGGCCGGCCAGGCGTGCAGCACCGGCAGGTAGATCCGCTTGCCGCGCCGATGGCCCTCGCGCAGCAGCAGGCGCGGGTCGATCTCGCCGTCATTGGGCAGGTACAGGGCAATGTGGCGGGCGCGGCGGAATAACGGATGCTGGGCCAGCTGACGGTACAGGCCGCGAGACGCCTGACGCTGTTGTGCAGGCGTAAGGGCGCGGCGTGCGTTACGCAGCTGGCGACGAAGTTGCGGGCGGGTGAGGGGCGCGGTGTCGGTCATGGCACAGAGGTCCCGGAGGTGTCGGCCGCCGTGGCGGCCAGACCAGTTGCCCGCCAGAGCAGGCGAGCAATGCAGAATTCAGGCTCCCCGATAAGACCGCTATCGGCGTAGCCCTTGAACCCGAAAGTTCAAGGTGGAGATTGCAGGGGGCGTTAAGGCTTTCCGTCGGGCGGACATGCACACCGGCCCCAGCGTGCAACCCCCGTGGTTGTGCGTATCGGCTCAGGGACATAACCGACTGGCGCATCTCCCAGGGAGTGACGCCAGTATACCGATCTCAGCCGTTTTTGGTACCCGTGTCGTCGGCCAATGCGCTGTCGACGCGCTCGAGCAGGTCACGCACCTGCTCGCGGGTAGTACCGCCGCTGGCCACTTCAGGGGTTTCCTGGCGGTGGAGCATTTCGTGGGTAATGTTCAAGGCCGCCATCACCGCAATGCGATCGGCGCCGATGACTTTGCCGCTGCTGCGGATCTCGCGCATCTTGCCATCCAGATAGCGCGCGGCGCTGACCAGGTTGCTGCGCTCTTCGGGCGGGCAGATGATCGAGTAGTCTTTGTCGAGGATCTGTACGGTGACGCTATTGCTTGAACTCATGAGTCTTGCTCCAGGGCCTTGAGCCGCAAGATCATGGATTCGACCTTACGCCTTGCGATCTCATTTTTTTCAATGAGGTGGGCGCGCTCTTCGCGCCAGGAAGTTTCCTGCGCTAATAGGAGTGCATTTTGCCGTTTAAGTTGCTCGACGCGCTCGATCAGCAGCTCGAAACGGCTCATCAGCGCTTGCAGGTCGTTGTCTTGCATGGGGGGCACTCGTTTCGCTCCATCGTTTACGGCCTGGCCATGATGCCGGTGCCGGGCCTTGGGCGGCCAGTGCCGATGGTCTTGGCGCGCCTGCCGGTGCTAGGATACAAGGTCTTCATTCTAGACATTGCGCCGTCTGGCGCCTAGCAGCCCATGCCTAATACTCAATCGCCGTACACCGCTTTCGCCGCACTGCTCTCGAGCAACGGTCACCCTGTCTCCCCCGCCGAGCTGCACGGCCTGTTGATTGGCCGCAGCTGCGCCGGCGCAGGCTTCGATGCCGAGGCCTGGTTGGCCGACGCCGCCAACGCCCTCGAGGTCGAACCGAACGACTCTGTGCGCAACGCCCTGATCGGCCTGCAGGAGATGGTCAAGGCCGAACTCACCGGCGATGACGTCGCCCTGGTGCTGTTGCTGCCGGGTGATGAACAACCGCTGACCGAACGTGCCGCCGCCCTTGGCGAATGGTGCCAGGGCTTCATCGCCGGCTTCGGCTTGAACGCCGGTGGCAAGGACCTGTCCACCGAAGCCAAGGAAGTGCTGCAGGACCTGGTGGCGATTTCGCAGGTGCAAGACGCCCTGGAAGAATCCGAGGACGGCGAGAGCGACTACATGGAGGTCACCGAGTACCTGCGCGTCGCGCCGCTGCTGCTGTTCACCGAGCTGGCCGCGCCAGTTGCGCCTGCCCCCAAGCCATCGCTGCACTGATCAATCGGGGTCGTCTGCCCATGAGCCACATACCCAAGGCCGAGTATGCCCGTCGGCGCAAGGCGCTGATGGCGCAGATGGTCCCCAACAGCATCGCCATCCTGCCCGCCGCTGCGGTTGCCATTCGCAACCGTGATGTCGAGCACGTGTACCGTCAGGACAGCGACTTCCAGTACCTCAGCGGCTTTCCCGAGCCTGAGGCGGTGATTGTTCTGATCCCCGGTCGCGAGCATGGCGAATACGTGCTGTTCTGCCGTGAACGCAACCCGGAGCGCGAGCTGTGGGACGGCTTGCGTGCCGGTCAGGAAGGTGCCCTGCGCGAGTATGGCGCGGACGATGCATTTCCGATTACCGACATCGACGAGATCCTGCCGGGCCTGATCGAAGGCCGCGAGCGGGTGTACACGGCGATGGGCAGCAACCCTGAGTTCGACCGGCGCTTGATGGACTGGATCAACCTGATTCGCTCCAAGGCCCGTCTCGGTGCGCAGCCGCCCAACGAGTTCGTTGCGCTGGATCATCTGCTGCACGACATGCGCCTGTATAAATCGGCAGCAGAAGTGAAGGTCATGCGCGCCGCTGCGGCGATTTCTGCGCGGGCCCATGTGCGGGCGATGCAGGCCTGCCGGGCGGGGCTTTACGAATACAGCCTGGAGGCCGAGCTCGATTACGAGTTTCGCAAGGGCGGGGCGAAGATGCCGGCCTATGGCTCGATCGTCGCTGCTGGGCGTAATGGCTGCATCCTGCACTATCAGCAGAACGACGCCGTGCTCAAGGACGGCGACCTGGTGCTGATCGATGCCGGCTGTGAAATCGACTGCTATGCCAGCGACATCACCCGCACGTTCCCGGTCAGCGGGCGTTTTTCTGCTGAGCAGAAAGCCATCTACGAGCTGGTGCTCGAAGCCCAGGCTGCGGCCTTTGCCGAGATCGCCCCAGGCAAGCACTGGAACCACGCCCATGAGGCGACGGTGCGGGTGATTACCGCAGGCCTGGTGCGGCTGGGCTTGCTCAAGGGCGAAGTGCAGGCGCTGATCGACAGCGAGGCCTACCGCGCGTTCTACATGCACCGCGCCGGGCACTGGCTGGGGATGGATGTGCACGATGTCGGCGAGTACAAGGTCGGCGGCCAGTGGCGGGTGCTCGAAGTGGGCATGGCGCTGACCGTCGAACCCGGCATTTACATCGGCGCCGACAATCAGGCCGTGGCCAAGAAGTGGCGCGGTATCGGCATCAGGATCGAGGACGACGTGGTGGTTACCAGGCAGGGCTGTGAAATTCTTACCTCCGGCGTGCCGCGGACGGTTGCCGAGATCGAGGCGCTGATGGCCGCTGCCCGCGAGCAGGCGGCATGAGCCGGGTCAACCTGGCAATCATCGGCGGCGGCCTGGTCGGCGCCAGCCTGGCGCTGGCGCTGCAGGCTGGGGCCAAGGCGCGTGGCTGGAAAATCCTGCTGATCGAGCCGTTCGCTCCTGGCGATGCGTTTCAGCCAAGCTACGATGCGCGCTCGTCGGCGTTGTCGTTCGGCACCCGGCAGATCTACCAGCAGTTGGGCCTGTGGCCGGCCATCAGCCAGCGCGCCGAGCCGATTCTGCAGATTCACGTGTCCGACCGCGGTCGCTTTGGCGCCACCCGCCTGGACGCCAGCGAAGAAGGCGTGCCGGCGCTGGGCTATGTGGTGGAAAACGCCTGGCTCGGCCAGTGCCTGTGGCAGGGCCTGGACCCGGAAGTGGTGAGCTGGCGATGCCCGGCCGAGGTCAAGGCGATGCGGCCGATCGAGGGCGGTTACCGCTTGCAGCTGGATGACGACACCAGCCTTGAGTGTGACCTGGCTGTGCTGGCTGACGGTGGTCGCTCGGGCTTGCGCGAGCAGCTGGGCATCCATGTGCAGCGCCGGCCTTATCAGCAGAGTGCCTTGATCGCCAATATCACCCCCGGTGAGGCCCACGGCGGTCAGGCCTTCGAGCGCTTTACCGAACAGGGGCCTATGGCTTTGCTGCCATTGCCGGACAACCGCTGCGCGCTGGTCTGGACCCGCCAGGGGATGGACGCCAAGCGCCTGGCCGAGATCGATGAGCGCAACTTCCTCGCCGAGCTGCAGCAGGTCTTTGGCTTCCGCCTCGGCGCACTGCGCCAGGTTGGCGCGCGGCATCTGTACCCGCTGGCGCTGGTGGCTGCCAGCGAGCAGGTGCGCCCGCATCTGGTGGTCCTCGGCAATGCCGCGCACAGCCTGCACCCGATTGCCGGGCAGGGCTTCAACCTGTCGCTACGCGATGTGCAGGCGCTGGCTGAAGGCTTGCTGGCCGGCCCGCCGCACCCCGGCGACCTGGCGACCCTGCAGACCTATCAGCAGCGGCAGCAACTCGACCAGAGCCTGACCATCGGCTTCTCCGATCAGGTCACGCGGATGTTCGGCAGCAGCCAGCCGTTGCTGGCCACTGGACGCAACCTGGGTTTGCTTGGCCTTGATCTGTTGCCACCGGCCAAGCGCTGGTTCGCCCGCCAGGCGATGGGCCTGGGCACCCGCAGCGATCTGCGGGGCCGCCTGTGAGCGATTCGCGTCGGCTGGCGCGCAAGGCCCGCATGCTGCGCTGGTTGCTGAATATCTACCCGCCGTACCTGGGTGCTGGTATTCGGGTGCAGCAGATCAGCCCCGACATGAGCCACATCAAAGTGCGCATGAAGCTCACCCGCTGGAACCGCAACTACGTCGGCACCCAGTTCGGCGGCAGCCTGTATTCGATGGTCGACCCGTTCTACATGCTGTTGCTGATCGAGCGTCTGGGCAGCGAGTACATTGTCTGGGACAAGGCCGCCAGCATCGACTTCATCTCACCGGGCAAAGGCCCGGTGTATGCCGAATTCAACGTCGATGACGCGCTGCTGGCCGAGATTCGCCAGCAGACCGCCAGCGGCAAGAAGTACCTGCCGCGGCTGCAGGTCGACATCCGCGACGGTGCCGGTGAACTGGTGGCGCGGGTCGATAAAACTCTTTATGTACGGCTCAAGCCGCAAGTGAGGCAGGCGTAAGGCATGGAAACGCGCGCAGATGTACTGATTGTCGGTGCCGGTATGGTCGGCAGCGCCCTGGCCCTGGCATTGCGCCACAGCGGCCTGCAAGTTGTCCTGCTCGACGGCGGCCCATTGTCGGTCAAGCCGTTTGACCAGCAAGCCGCGTTCGAGCCGCGGGTCAGTGCCTTGTCGGCAGCCAGCCAGCGCATCCTCGAGCGCCTCGGCGCTTGGGATGGCATCGTCGCCCGGCGCTTGTCGCCGTACACCGACATGCACGTGTGGGACGGCAGCGGCACCGGCCAGATCCACTTCTCGGCGGCCAGTGTGCACGCCGACCTGCTGGGCCACATCGTCGAAAACCGGGTAGTCCAGGACGGCCTGCTGGAGCGCTTGCTCGACAGCGACATCGGCCTGCTGGCCAATGCCCGCCTGGAGCAGATGCGCCGCTCCGGTGATGAGTGGCTGCTGACCCTGGCCGATGGCCGTCGCCTGCGCGCACCACTGGTCATCGCTGCCGATGGCGCCAACTCGGCGGTGCGCCACCTGACCGGCTGCGAAACCCGCGAGTGGGACTACCTGCACCAGGCCATCGTCACCAGTGTGCGCTGCAGCGAGGCGCACCAGGCCACCGCCTGGCAGCGCTTCACCGACGAGGGGCCGCTGGCCTTTCTGCCGCTGGCGCGTGATGGCGGCCAGCAGTGGTGCTCGATCGTCTGGTCGACTACCCCAGAGCAGGCCGAGCAACTGATGAAGCATGATGATGCCGCCTTCGCCGAGGCGCTCCAGCGCGCCTTCGAGGGGCGTCTGGGTCAGGTCCTTGAGGTTGACCCTCGGGTCTGCGTGCCGCTGCGCCAGCGCCACGCCAAGCGCTATGTGGCTGAAGGTCTGGCATTGATCGGCGATGCCGCCCACGTGATTCACCCGCTGGCCGGGCAAGGCGTCAACCTTGGCTTTCTTGATGCCGCCGTATTGGCCGAAGAACTGGTACGGGCCTGCGAGCGCGGCGAGCGGTTGGCGGATGTGAAGGTACTGAGCCGCTACGAGCGCCGGCGCATGCCGCACAACCTGGCGCTGATGGCGGCCATGGAGGGCTTCGAGCGGCTGTTCCAGGCCAATCCGTTGCCGCTGCGCTGGCTGCGCAACAGCGGTTTGAAGCTGGTCGAGCAACTGCCTGAGGCCAAGGCGCTGTTCGTGCGGCAGGCGCTGGGTTTGTCTGGCGATCTGCCGGAACTCGCCCGGCCCTGACTGCAACATCTGGTAACTGCTCAGCGGGTGAGCTGCTTAATGGTATTCACTACCATTCGCAGCTCAATCACCCGCGAGGAATACCCGATGTTGCCACGCAAGCACCTACTGGCCGCCCTGGCCCTGACCCTGTTCGGCGGCACTGTGCAGGCGGCGGACGAAGTGGTGGTGTACTCCTCGCGCATCGATGAGCTGATCAAGCCGGTGTTCGACGCCTACACGGCCAAGACCGGGGTCAAGATCAAGTTCATCACCGACAAGGAAGCGCCGCTGATGCAGCGCATCAAGGCCGAGGGCCAGAACGGCGTGGCTGACCTGCTGCTGACCGTGGATGCCGGCAACCTCTGGCAGGCCGAGCAGATGGGCATTTTGCAGCCGATCAAGTCGGACATTATCGACGCCAACATCCCCCCTCAGTACCGCGCCAAGTCGCATGACTGGACCGGTCTGAGCCTGCGTGCGCGGACCATCGTCTACTCCACCGAGCGGGTCAAACCGAGCGAGCTGAGCACCTACGAGGCGCTGGCCGACAAGCAGTGGGAAGGGCGCCTGTGCCTGCGCACTGCGAAAAAGGTCTACAACCAGTCGCTGACCGCGACCATGATCGAGACTCACGGCGAGGCCAAGACCGAGGAGATCATCAAGGGCTGGGTCGGCAACCTGTCCACTGACGTGTTCTCCGATGACACCGCTGTGCTACAGGCCATCGAAGCCGGCCAGTGCGACGTGGGCGTGGTCAACACCTACTACTACGGCCGCCTGCACAAGCAGCAGCCCGATCTGCCGATCAAGCTGTTCTGGCCGAATCAGGGTGACCGTGGCGTGCACATCAACCTCTCGGGCATCGGCCTGACCAAGCATGCGCCGCACCCGGAAGCGGCGAAAAAACTGGTGGAGTGGATGACCGGCGAAGAAGCGCAAAAGCTGTTTGCCGACATCAACCAGGAGTTCCCGGCCAACCCACAGGTCAAGCCATCGGCTGAAGTGGCCGCCTGGGGCACGTTCAAGGCCGACAGCCTGCCGGTGGAAGTGGCCGGCAAGCGTCAGGCAGAGGCGATTCGCCTGATGGATCGGGCTGGCTGGAACTAAGCGCCAGGCTTTATGCTTGAAATTCCCTTCGGGGTGATGCCGGTCAGTTAAGCCAATGGGGCTGCTCTGCAGCCC
>NZ_JACDIU010000019.1:0-20239 GCF_014525325.1 Pseudomonas sp. EZ-C24
CCTTTTGTCGCGAAAGGGGCGCGCAGCGGCCCCGGCATTTTGTGGTGCTGCACAGATCCTGGGGCCGCTGCGCGACCCTTTCGCGACACAAGGCCGCTCCTACAGGGGACCGCGCACGTAGGTAATGCGCGGTCCTGTACCGCGATCAACCGGCTGCCAAGCCCAGCCGCGTACGCCCAGCCTGACGTTGCTCCAGCTGCATGCAGCGCTCGAGGAACAGGTACATGCAGTCGTAGCTCTTGCATACCGCCTTGCGCAACTCGGCGCGCAGCAACGGCGTCGGGCTCTCCCCCACCAGTGTGCAGATGATCTCCAGCGCCTCCCAAGGGTGCGCATCGTCATACTGGGCATGCATCTTCAGCCACTTCATGGCGCGCTTGCGGGTCTCTTCCGGGAAGCCCTCGGCATACGCGCCATCCGCACAGACCACCGCCGACCATTCGCCGGTAGCGCCTTCAATCGCATAGTTGGTGGCCGCCATGGCAATCGCCAGCGACTCGGTCGAGCACACCCGCCAGCACCAGTCATTCAAGCCATTAAGTTCGGCTGGCACGTCCTGCGCCTGCAGATCGCCCAAGGTCACGCCGTGGGCATGGCACCAGTGCACCCAGTAATCAGCATGGTTGAGTTCGACGCGGATATTGCGCATCAGCCAGCGCCGGGCCATGTCCTCACCAGGGTGGCGGGCAAAGCGGGTCTTGGTCAGATTGTGCGCCATGTACAGGGAAAACTGCTCAACCACTGGCCAGCCACCAATCAGGTACTGGCGAATGGTCGCTTGACGCAGTTGACCATCGCGCAGGCGCTGGTAGAACTCGTGCTCGACTACCCGGCGCTTGCTCTCGCGGCAGTCTTCGATCATTTGTTGCGCCCACTGCGGGTAGCTGGCGGGATCCATCAGCGGCCCAATCCGAACGAATGCGTCACTCACTGTCAGCTCCTTGATTCCCTGTGATTTAGCCGTCCACTCTCAGCGAAACGTCCCTGGCGCGCGCTGCAGCAAAGGCCGTGCTGCAATTCGTTGGCGTTGCAGGCTATCGCAGGTAAACACCTGCGGCCGCTCGATCAGGTAGCCCTGGGCGTAGTCCACGCCGATTTCCTGCAGGGCCTGCTCGATCAACGGCGTTTCAACAAATTCGGCAATGGTGCGTTTGCCCATGACGTGGCCGATGTGGTTGATCACCTCAACCATAGCGCGATTAATCGGATCATCCAGCATGTCTTTTACAAAACTTCCGTCGATCTTCAGGTAGTCCACCGGCAAATGCTTCAAATAAGCGAATGACGACATTCCGGCGCAGAAGTCATCCAGCGAGAATTTGCAGCCCAGCCCTTTCAATTCATTGATGAAGCGAATGGCACTGCCCAGGTTGGCAATGGCACTGGTTTCGGTAATTTCGAAGCAAATCATCCGTGGCGGTATTTCAAACTCGCTGAACAGACGTTGCAAATAATCGAGAAATTTATCGTCGCCGATGCTCGAACCGGACAGGTTGATCGCAACCAGTGCCAACGGCACCGGGCGCCCCTCGTTCAGGCACTGGCGGATAACCTGGAATACGTTGCGCACTACCCAGCGATCCAGCGCGGTCATCAAGCCGTAGCGCTCGGCCGCGGGGATGAAGCTGTCGGGCAGAATGGTCCGCCCGCTTTCATCGTGCAGGCGCAGCAGGATCTCGATATGCCCCGGCCCTCCCTGATCACTGAGGGCGGCAATCTCCTGGGCGTACAAGCAGAAGCGGTTTTCCTCGAGCGCCACATGCAGACGCTGAATCCAGGCCATTTCGCCGAAGCGCATGGACAGCTCGCTGTCGTCAGCGTGGTACAACTGGACCCGATTGCGGCCCTTCTCCTTGGCCATGTAGCAGGCCATGTCGGCAGCGCGCAAGGAGGCCTCAAGGGTGCCGGGCGCTTGTGCCATGCTCACCAGGCCAATACTCACAGTGGTAATGAACGGCCGCCCCTTCCAGACAAAATGCAGGCTCTGCACCGCCTGGCGCAGTTGCTCGGCGATGCGCTCGGCCTGCTCCTGCGGACAGTTCTCGAGCAGTACCCCAAATTCGTCTCCCCCCAGCCGCGCCAGGGTGTCACCCTCGCGCAGGCCGGACTGCAGCACCGCACAGATATGGCGCAGCAGCTCGTCACCCGCGGCGTGGCCGCAGGTGTCGTTGACCAGCTTGAACTGGTCCAGATCGAGAAACATCAACGCATGCCGGCCAGGCTGACGCGCCAGGCCGTTGAGCGCCTGTTCAAGGCGGTACTCAAACTCGCGGCGGTTGGCCAGTCCGGTCAGGGCGTCATGGGTGGCCTGCCACGACAGGTTGGCGATGTACTGCCGCTCCTGGGTCATGTCATGCAGCACCAGGACGATGCCAGTGGCCTGGCCATCGCTGAGGATCGGTGAGCCCACCAGGTTGACCGAGACCGTGCTGCCATCCAGGCGCTGGATCAACCGTGCATGCTCGGCGCCGCCGCGCAGGCTGCCGGCCAGCACCTGCTCGATCAAGGTGCGCGCATCTTCGTCGCTGTGCTCGTCGAGCAGGCTGAACAGCGCCGACAACGGCAGCCCCTGAGCTGATGCAGCTTGCCAGTGGGTCAGCTGCTCGGCGGCGGCGTTCATGTAGAGGATATTGCCGTCGACGTCGGTGGTGATCACCGCATCGCCAATCGAGGCGAGGGTGATCTGCGCACGGTCCTTTTCGGCCTGCAGTGCGCTGGCAAACGCCTGGCGTTGGGACAGCAACTTGCTCGAACGGCGCCAGGCCATGGTAATGAGGAAGATCGCCGTCAGCAGGTTACTGATCAGCAACACCTTGAGCAGCACCCGTGAGCCTTCGCCCAGGGCGTCGCTGAAGGCCTTGGCGGCCGGCGTCACGCCTTCGTTGATGGTGGCGATGCGCGCCTTCCACTCATTGACCTGCTCCGGGGTGGGCTGGCCGCTGCTGAAGCTGCTGTGGATTTCAGTCGCGAGCAGGTCGAGCTGGCGCAGGTAGTCGTCGCCGATATCCCAATAGGCGATGGCCTTCTGCATGAAGCTGATGTTACGAAAGTAGCTGTAGAACCAGATGATCCGACTGACGTCTTCAGGGTGGTTGCCGCCCTGCAGGATGCCGGTGCGAGCTGCAGCATAGTCGGGTGTGGGCTGGTCCAGCGCGATGCGCAGTTCGTGATCGCCCTGGGGCACGGCGATGGCTTGGTGAAAACGCTGCAGAAAGCGCGGCTCAGGCCGCTCGGCGTACAAATTGAGGTAATAGATGGCGTCTTTCTGCGCCTTCGACCAGAGGCTCTCGCCGGCGACATAAGCGCGCACGGCCGAAAGCGTGTACAGGCTCAGGCCGGCCAGCAAGACCTGCAGGATCACCACGGCGACAAACGGCCAGATGATACCCAACAGCCTAGGCGCTTGATGAATATGAGTTCCCTTCATGGAGTCCCTGTCACGGCGGCAGATAAAGCACTAATCAAACCAGACAAGCACAGCGTAGGCGAGAAACCGCTACTAGCTACACGTTCGCATTGCAAAAAAGTGCAGGATATTCCTGCTCATGCAGCGCCGCCGGCGCCAGCCACTGCTCAGGTTTGCTGCAGATGGCCGTACAACTTGGCGTAAAGCCCACCGTCAGCAATCAATTGCTGATGATCACCGTCTTCGGCGACGTGCCCGCCATCAAATACCAGGACCCGGTCGGCCTGCTTCACCGCCGAAAGCCGGTGGGCGATGATCAGCGTGGTACGGCCACTGAGAAACCGCGCCAGGGCCTGATGCAGGTTGTATTCAGTGGCGGCATCGAGGGCCGAGGTGGCTTCGTCGAGGATCACCACCTTAGGCTCGGCGAGGACCATCCGGGCAATCGCCAGGCGCTGACGCTGGCCGCCGGACAGGCGCACACCAGAGCGGCCAACGACGCTATCAAGGCCCTGCGGCAAGGCACTGATGGTGCTGTCGAGCTGGGCGATGCGCAGCGCCTGCCAACAGGCTTCGTCACTGCATTCGCGGCCCATGGTCAGGTTGGCGCGCACGCTGTCGTTGAACAAGGCCGGATGCTGCAGCACCACCGCAACGTTTTCGCGCAGGGTCTCCAGGCCAATCTCCTGCAGGCTGGCGCCGCCGAAACGAATGGTCCCGGCCTGAGCGGTGTAAAGACCCAGCAGCAACTGAACGAGGGTGCTCTTGCCGCCGCCGCTGGCGCCGACAATCGCGACCTTTTCGCCTGGCGCAATCGACAGATCGAGGTGCTCCAGCACCGGCTCGTCAGCGTAGGAGAAACGCAAGTCGCGCACCTCGATGCCAACCGTGTCGCGCCCGGCAAACGGATCGCTGGCAGCGGCGTACTGCGGCTCGTCCTCGCGCGCCAGCAGCTCGTTGAGGCGGCTCAGCGCGCCACCGGCGGCGTAGTAGGCGTATTGCAGGTTGAGCAGCTGCTCGACCGGGCCGATCATGAACCACAGGTAGCTGAACACAGCGAGCATCTGCCCGATCGACAGGTCGGAGAACAACACGGTGAGCATCGCCGCAGCGCGGAAGATGTCGATGCCGAACTGGAACAACAAGCCGCTGGCGCGCCCGCTGGCATCGCTTTTCCACTGCGAGGCCACGGCGTAGTCACGCACTTCACGGGCGCGCAGGCCAAGCCGACCGAGGAAATAACCCTGACGGTTGCCGGCGCGGATTTCCTGAATGGCATCCAGCGTCTCGGTCAGCGCCTGGGTAAAGCGGCCAGTGCTGTCGTTCTCGAGTTTCTTCAGGTGTTTGACGCGCTTGCCCAGCTGCACGGTGAAGTAGATCACCAGCGGGTTGAACAGCAAAATCAACAACGCCAACTGCCAGTGCATCCACAGCAGGATTGCCGCAGTGCCGGTCAGGGTCAGCATCGCCACCAGGAAGCGACTGAGGGTTTCGCCGACAAACTTGTCCAGGGTGTCGAGGTCAGTGACCAAGTGAGTGGCCACGGTGCCGCTGCCCAGGCTTTCGTATTCCTTGAGCGAGATACGCTTGAGGCGCTCGATCAGGCGAATCCTCAGGCGGTAGACGATGTCTTTGGCCAGGCCGGCAAACAGCTTGGCCTGAACCACGTTGAAGGCCAGCGCGCAAACCCGCAGGCAGAAGGTCACCGCGAGCATCAAGCCGATATAGCCGGTTGCCTGCTGCCAGTGGCTAGGCAGCAGATGATTCATCCACTTGAGTGCAGCGTCGCCGTGGCCCAGCAGCACCTCATCGACCAGCAGTGGCAGCAGCAACGGAATCGGCACGCTGGACAGCACCGCCAGCATCGCCACCAGGTTGGCGCCCCACAAGGCCTTGCGGTGATGCAGTGCCAGCCGGCGGATTTCTGCCCAACTCAGCCGATCAGGGGCGCCATGAGGCTTCCCCGGAACAGGGTCGGGCGACCCCGGCAGGTCAAGCACACGCGGCCTGCTGCAGCCAGCGGCCGAGCAAAGGCTGCAAGCTGGTCAGCGGCTGATAGCCGTTGGTCAGCAAGGCCAGTTGACCGTTACGTTCGGCCAGCAGGGTCGGGAAACCGGCAATACCCAGGTCTTGCACCCAGCTGAAATCAGCGGCGGTAGCACTGCGGGTTTCGCTGCGAATCAGCGCTTCAGCGAATTGCGCGCGGTCAAAGCCGGCCTGCTCGGCCAGGTCGACCAGTTGCGGCGGGCGGGTTACGTCCAGGCCTTGCTCGTAGAAACCCGCCTGAATCAGCGCCAGCAACGACCAGGCGCGTGCGGCGTCGAGTTCGCGCGCAGCAACCAGCGCACGGCAGGCCGGCTCGGTGTCATAGACAAAACCATCGGGCAGCGCGTCGTCGAATCGAAACGGCTGACCGGTGGCTTCGGCGACCGCCTGCCAATGCTCGAGGATGTAGCGCCGAGTAGAGACATCCAGGGCGCTGCTGGCCGAGCGCAGGCCGCCCACCACCAGCCGCGTCGGCACGCCGGCATCGGCTGCCTGGGCGATGAGCGCCGCGGCCACCGGGGCGAACCCCCAGCACCAGGAGCACATCGGGTCCATCACATACAGCAGGCGTGCAGACATGCCTCAGGCCTCGGCTTTGTAGTTGAAACCAATCGGGTGTGGCTGGTTGCGCGCCTTGGCCAGTTCGATCTGTTTCTGCCGGTCGATGGCGCTGCGGCGAGTCTTCTCGCTCAGGCTGTCCCAGCAATGCGGGCAACTGACGCCTGGCGAATAATGCTCGGACGCACGCTCTTCGGCGTTGATCGGGTGGCGGCAGGCATGGCACTGGTCGTACTCGCCCTCGGTCAAGTCGTGACGCACCGTGACGCGGTTGTCGAAGACGAAGCAGTCACCATCCCACAGGCTCTCTTCCTGAGGCACCTCTTCGAAGTACTTCAGCACGCCTCCCTTGAGATGATAGACCTCCTCGAAGCCTTCACCGAGCATATAGCTGGAGGCTTTTTCACAGCGGATGCCGCCGGTGCAGAACATTGCCACCTTCTTGTGCTTGCTCGGGTCGAAGTTGGCCTTGATGTACTCGGGAAACTCGCGGAAGGTCTCGGTCTTGGGGTCGACCGCGCCCTTGAAGGTGCCGATCGCCACTTCGTAGTCGTTGCGGGTGTCGATCAACAGCACTTCAGGGTCGCTGATCAGGGCGTTCCAGTCCTTGGGCTCAACGTAGGTGCCCACCTTGTGGTTTGGGTCCACGCCAGGCACGCCAAGGGTCACGATCTCTTTTTTCAGCTTGACCTTGGTGCGGTAGAACGGCTGCTCGTCGCAGTACGACTCTTTATGATCGATGTCGACCATGCGCGGGTCGCTGCGCAACCACTGGAGCAGGCCGTCGATCCCCTCGCGGGTGCCAGAGACGGTACCGTTGATGCCTTCCAGCGCCAGCAGCAGAGTGCCTTTGACGCCGTTGTCGAGCATGGCCTTGAGCAGCGGCTCGCGCAGTTCGAGGTAGTCTTCCAGGGTGACGAATTTGTACAGCGCCGCGACGACGATAGCTTGTGACATGTAACGAGTTCTCCAGGTGGTCACCCTCGTAAGGGGCGGACCGGAATGACAGTTTGAGCGGGTGGCCTTGAAACACACATGGGAGCGGCGATGCGCTGACCCAGGCTGAAAACAGCTCGGGTCAACGCACCACCGCTCCCACGGGGATGTTGCGCAGTTTACCAGAATGCCTGGGAGGTTTCAGTGACCGCCGCCAGCACACACCGGCGATGCCGGTGCTGCGCCAACCTTGGCCCACTCCTCAGGGGTGTAGGTGTGAATGGCCAGAGCATGAATCTGCCCCATCAGATCGGCCATGGTCGCGTACACTCGCTGGTGGCGCTTGACGCTGTTGAGGCCAGCGAACTGCTCGCTGACCAGCACCGCCTTGTAGTGCGTCTCCAGCCCACGGCTGTGCATGTGGCTTTCGTCGAGCACCTCAAGGTGCACGTTGGCCAATGCCGCCAGTTGCTGTTCGATGCGTTGCTGCATGTTCATCAGCGTTGGCTCACTTCTTCGCAGGAGCGGCTTTGCCAGCGTTCGGGTCGAGCTCTTTGGTCATGTCTTCAAGCAGCTTGTTGACCACCGGTACCGCTGGCTCCAGGCTCTGCTGGGTCAGCTGGGCCGACTGCTGAGTGACCTTGGGCATTTCGCGCAGGACTTTCTTGCCCAATGGCGACTCGTAGAACTTGACCAGGTCCTGCAGCTCGCCTTCGGTGAAGGTCGCGGTGTACAGGTTGACCATCTGCGGCTTGAGCTTTTTCCAGCCAATGGCGTTGTCCAGAGCAGCGTTGGCCTTGGCCTGGTAGCTGTCGAGAACGGCTTTCTTGGAGGCTGGCGCCTTGGTCTGCTCGAAGCGCTGGGCAAACATCTGCTGCACCTGCATGTACACCGGAGTGCCCAGCTTGTCGGCATTGGCCAGGGTCAGGAACTTCTCGGCGGCTTGGTTGTGCGCAGGGGTTGCGGCAAGAACCGAACCGCTGGCGCAGGCCAGGGCGACGGCGGCACAAAGGACACGGAGACGGGTCATTGCAAATCCTTCAGGAAAGGGAGGCGAGTACCTCAGAGACGAGCATTCTGCGCCGCGCCGGGCGCTCTACTCAAGTAGCACGATGAGCGATTGAACCGCTCGGTCGAATCGGGGCCTAAACTGCGGATTCAGACGATTATGGAGTGAACGCCGCATGAGCCGTATCGAAACAGACAGCCTGGGCCCGGTCGAAGTTCCTCAGGACGCCTACTGGGGCGCGCAAACCCAGCGCTCGCTGATCAACTTCGCCATCGGCCAGGAGCGCATGCCGCTGGCCGTTTCGCACGCCTTGGCGCTGATCAAGAAGGCCGCCGCACGGGTCAACGACCGCAACGGCGACCTGCCGGCGGATATCGCCCGGCTGATCGAACAGGCCGCCGACGAAGTGCTCGATGGCCAGCTGGACGAGCAGTTCCCGTTGGTCGTGTGGCAGACCGGCAGCGGCACCCAAAGCAACATGAACGTCAATGAAGTGATCGCCGGGCGCGCCAACGAGCTGGCCGGCCAGGGCCGCGGCGGCAAGTCGCCGGTACACCCGAATGATCACGTCAACCGCTCGCAGAGCTCGAACGATTGCTTCCCCACCGCGATGAACATTGCCGCGGCGCAGGCAGTGCACGACAAGCTGCTGCCAGCGATTGCCGAGCTGTCGTCGGGGCTGGCCGAGCTGTCTGCGCGCCATCACAAACTGGTCAAGACTGGCCGCACGCACATGATGGACGCCACGCCGATCACTTTCGGCCAGGAGATCTCGGCGTTCGTCGCCCAGCTCGACTACGCCCAGCGAGCGATTCGCGCAGCGCTGCCGGCAGTGTATGAACTGGCCCAGGGCGGCACGGCTGTGGGCACCGGCCTGAACGCACCGCATGGCTTTGCCGAAGCCGTCGCCGCCGAGCTGGCGGCATTGTCCGGGCTGCCCTTCGTCACTGCGCCGAACAAGTTTGCCGCCCTGGCCGGGCATGAGCCGCTGGTCAACCTGGCCGGCGCGCTGAAATCACTCGCCGTAGCCCTGATGAAAATCGCCAACGACTTGCGCCTGTTAGGCTCCGGCCCACGTGCAGGGCTGGCCGAGGTGCGCCTGCCGGCCAACGAACCGGGCAGCTCAATCATGCCCGGCAAGGTCAACCCAACTCAGTGCGAGGCGTTGTCGATGCTCGCCTGCCAGGTGCTGGGCAACGACGTCACCATCGGCTTTGCCGCCAGCCAGGGGCATCTGCAGCTAAACGTGTACAAGCCGGTGATCATTCACAACCTGCTGCAGTCGATCAACCTGCTCGCCGACGGCTGCAGCAACTTCCAGCAGCACTGCGTGGCCGGCATCGAGCCGGATGCCGAGCAGATGGCCGAGCACCTTGAGCGTGGTTTGATGCTGGTGACTGCGCTGAACCCGCATATTGGCTATGACAAGGCGGCAGAGATTGCCAAGAAGGCTTACAGCGAAGGAACGACCTTGCGCGAAGCTGCCCTGGCGTTGCAGTACTTGACCAATGAGCAATTCGATCAGTGGGTGCGCCCGGAGAACATGTTGGCGCCTGGCGCCAAGGGCTGAGTGAGTCGGGGGCTGCAAAGCAGCCCTTCGCGGGTAAACCCGCTCCCACAGGACACTGGCCAGCAGGTCAAGCTCAGTCCTCTGTGGGAGCGGGTTTACCCGCGAAGGGGTGCGCAGCGCCCCCCATCATTATTAGCGGCCAACAATCCTCAACCAACCTGCAACCGCGCACGCCGCGCTCGCCAACTGGCCAGCAGCGACGGCCCCAACGCCACCAGCGCCGAACCCAGCACTACCGTCACCGCGCCGATATAACCCAGCGCATTGATCTGTTCGGCATGCACATACTCCGGCCACAGCCACGCAGCCAGCGCTACAGCGACAAACGTCACCAAGGGCGTCAACGCCAATGTCGCACTGACCCGCGACGCCTCCCAGTGCGCCAGCGCCTCGGCGAACGCGCCGTAAGCCACCAAGGTATTCAAACAGCAGGCCAACAGCAGCCAGCCTTGCAAGGGGCTCAACTGCAGCGCCTCGAGCGGATGCACCCAGGGCGTCAGCAGCGCCGCGCACCCCAGGTAAATCACCATCATCACCTGCTGCGAATTCCATACGGTCAGCAGCTGTTTTTGGCTAAGCGCATAAAACACCCAGATGCTGGTCGCCAGCAAAATGGTCAAGACACCCGTGGTGTAGGTGCCCAACGACCCCAGCAGCTCGGCCAGGCGCTGATTGAAAAACAGCCCAAAGCCCATTAGCAGCACGACCAGACCCATGCCCTGGCCCCAACTGAAGCGCTCCCTGAATACGAATACGCTGGCCACCAACAACAGCACCGGGCCGATCTGCACCACCAGCTGGGCAGTGCCGGGGCTGAGCAGCTTGAGCCCGATCAGGTACAGCACGTAGTTGCCGAGCAGGCCGAAGATGGCCAGCGCCACCAGGCCGGTACGCTTGCGGCCCAGGCCGGCAAATGGCGGCAGGCGGCGCTTGGCCGACAGCCAGATGAACAACAGCCCACCGGATACCAGCAGGCGATACCAGGTCACCGTGACCGGATCCATCACCTGCAGGACCTGCTTCAACTTGATCGGCAGGATGCCCCAGAGCAGCGCGGTCAACAGTGCCAATAGCAGGCCATGGACCCAGCGTCCGGAAGTGGTGTGCATAACGTCCTCGATCAAAGCCCGTGGTGGGGGTGATTGCAGTCTAAGGGCTTGGCAGGCGTGACAGGTCTAAAATGACTGGAAAAAAATGCATCAGGTCATTCCCTGGCGGCATGCCTACCTGCTGCGCGCTGGGCGCGACGCCGCAGGCAGGCCGTTTGCGGTTACTTCTTGTGCTTGGCGAACGATGCTTCCAACGCCTCGTTGATGGTGCGCAGGACCTTGACCCGCGCCCAGCGCTTGTCATTGGCCTCGACCAGCGTCCAGGGTGCAATCTCGGTGCTGGTGCGGTCGACCATATCGCTGACAGCTTCGGTATAGACGTCCCATTTTTCGCGGTTTCGCCAGTCATCTTCGGTGATCTTGTAGCGTTTGAAGGGTATTTGCTCGCGCTCTTCAAAGCGCTCCAATTGGGTCTGCTGATCGATCGCCAACCAGAACTTGACCACTACCACGCCGGCGTTGCTCAGTTGCTCTTCGAAGTCATTGATTTCACCGTAGGCGCGCATCCAGTCGGCAGGCGTGCAAAAACCCTCCACCCGCTCCACCAGCACCCGGCCATACCACGAACGGTCGAAGATGGTGAACTTGCCGCGCGCCGGCACATGCCGCCAGAACCGCCACAGATAAGGCTGGGCGCGCTCGTCTTCAGTAGGTGCGGCAATCGGCACGATGCGGTACTGCCGTGGGTCGAGCGCAGCGGCCACACGGCGGATCGCGCCGCCCTTGCCGGCCGCATCGTTGCCTTCGAACACCGCGACCAGAGCATGCTTGCGCATGTGTTTGTGACGCAGCAAACCGGCCAGGCGCGCTTGTTCGCTGACCAGTTGCTGCTCGTAGTCCTTCTTGTCCAGGCGCTGGCTCAAATCCAGCGCGTTGATCAGGTTGAGGTCGTCGATGCTGCGGCCCAGCGGGGCGACGTTGCCCTTGTGCTTGGCCTTGGGGTCCACCGCCAGCGCGGCCTGCATGCTCTCCAGCAGAATCTGGCCGACGGCCAGGCTGCGGTAATGCGGGTCGGCGCCTTCGATCACGTGCCAGGGCGCATAGTCGCGGCTGGTGCGGCGCAGCACGCGCTCGCCGAAGCGCACGAAGCGGTCGTAGGTCTGCGACTGTTGCCAGTCCAACGGGCTGATCCGCCAGCTGTGCAGCGGGTCGTCGCGCAGGGTCTTGAGGCGCACCTTCATCTGCTTCTTGGACAAGTGAAACCAGAACTTGATGATCAACGCGCCTTCATCGCAGAGCATCTGTTCCAGCCGCTCGGCGCCGGCAATCGCTTGATCGAGCACGGCGTCCTTGAATTGACCATGCACCCGGCCTTGCAGCATCTGGCTGTACCAGTTGCCGAAAAATACGCCCATCCGGCCCTTCGGTGGCAGCGCCCGCCAATAGCGCCAGGCGGGCGGCCGGGCCAGTTCTTCGTCGGTCTGCTGGTCGAAGGTCAGCACGTCGATCAGGCGCGGGTCCATCCATTCGTTGAGCAACTTGACCGTCTCACCCTTGCCGGCGCCTTCGATGCCATTGATGAGGATGATCACCGGTAGGCGAGACTGCTGCTTGAGCTCGTACTGAGCGTCGAGCAGCGCCTCGCGCAGCGCCGGCACTGCAGCATCAAAGGTGTCCTTGTCGATGTGGTGACCGATTTGCGCAGATTCGAACATGCTGGCGTGGCTCCTTCATTGGAATGACAAGACTAGCGGATCGGCAGCGATTTATGCGCTTGCGTGCAGCCTAAGACCTGCGCAATGGCTTAAAATCCCGCTTCCGCTGCCGCCGAGCCGACCATGCCAGACCCTACCCTCCCCCAGCACGCCCAGATTGACTGGGACGATCAGGGCCGCCCGCACTCGCGGCAATACGACGACGTGTACTTCTCCACCACTGAAGGCAGCCTCGAAACCCAATACGTGTTCATCGAAGGCAACCGCCTGCGCCAGCGCTTTGCCGAGCTGCCAGCCGATGGCTGCCTGGTGATCGGCGAGACCGGGTTTGGCACCGGGATGAACTTCTACTGCGCCTGGCAGCTGTTTGCCGAGCAGGCCACGGGCGGCGCTCGCCTGCATTTCGTCAGCGTCGAAAAGTACCCGTTGAGCCTTGCCGACCTGAGCCGCGCCGTTAAGCTGTGGCCGGAGCTGGCGGCTTACTGGCAGCCGCTGCTGGACCAGTACGTGGCCGTGCATCCGGGCTTTCAGCAGTTCAGTTTCGACGGCGGCCGGGTGACCCTGACCTTGCTGATCGGTGATGTACTCGAGCAACTGCCGCTGCTCGATGCGCGCATCGACGCATGGTTCCTCGACGGTTTCGCTCCCGCGAAAAACCCTGACATGTGGACCCCCGAGCTGTTCGCGCAACTGGCGCGGCTGTCGCATGCAGGCACCAGCATCGGCACCTTCACCACCACCGGCTGGGTCCGCCGGAGCCTGATCGAGGCTGGCTTCAGCATGAAAAAGGTGCCTGGGCTGGGCACCAAGTGGGAGGTGATGCACGGCCACTACAGCGGCCAGCCGGCGGTGACCGCCACGGCACCGTGGTACGCCCGCCCAATAGCCACCAGCGGCCCGCGCCAGGCGCTGGTGATCGGCGCCGGGCTGGCTGGCAGCGCCAGCGCCGCCAGCCTGGCCGCGCGGGGTTGGCAGGTCACGGTGCTGGAGCGCCATGCTGCGCCTGCACAGGAAGCCTCGGGCAACCCGCAAGGCGTGCTGTATTTGAAGCTGTCTGCCCATGGCACAGCGCTTTCGCAGATGATCGTCGCCGGCTTCGGCTACACCCGCCGTTATCTCGAGCGCATGCAGCGCGGACGCGACTGGGATGCTTGCGGCGTGCTGCAACTGGCCTTCGATGACAAGGAAGCCGCGCGTCAGGCCAAGCTCGCTGGCGCCTTCGACAGCAGCCTGCTGCGCCCGCTGAGCCAGCTCGAGGCCGAGCAGGTGGCAGGGGTCAGCCTGGCCAGTGGCGGCCTGTTTTATCCACAGGGTGGCTGGGTCCACCCGCCGGCGCTGTGCGCTGCGCAATTGCAGCACCCGCGCATTGAAGTAAAGGTGCATCAGGAAGTGCTCGAGCTGCGCCAGGTCGATGGTCTCTGGCAAGCCTGGACGGGCGCGCGTCTGCTGGCCACTGCGCCGGTGGTGGTGCTGGCCGGCGCGGCCGACGTGCGCGCTTTTGCGCCGTGTGCCGAGCTGCCGCTCAAACGCATCCGTGGGCAGATCACCCGCTTGCCGGCCACTGCCGAGAGCCGTGCATTGAACACGGTGGTCTGTGCTGAAGGCTATGTGGCGCCGGTGCGTGAAGACGAACACACGCTTGGCGCCAGCTTTGACTTCCACAGCGACGACCTGACCCCGACCGTGGCCGAGCACCAAGGCAACCTCGAGCTGCTTGAAGAAATCTCTACCGACCTCGGTCAACGTCTGCAGCTGGCCTCACTGGACCCGGCACTGCTGCAAGGGCGCGCGGCGTTTCGCTGCACCAGCCCGGACTATCTGCCGATCGTCGGGCCGATTGCTGACGCTCAAGGCTTCAACGAGGCCTATGCCATGTTGCGCAAGGATGCTCGGCAATTGCCTGCAGTCGATTGCCCGTGGCTGGATGGCCTGTATGTAAACACCGGGCATGGCTCGCGAGGCCTGATCACCGCCCCGCTCAGCGGTGAGTTGCTGGCGGCCTGGATCTGTGGCGAACCCTTGCCGGTGCCGCGGTCGGTAGCTGAAGCGTGCCACCCGAATCGCTTTGCATTACGCGCCCTGATTCGCGGCAAGGCCTGAGCAACGGGCTGCTTGCAGCCCACCGACCATTCATCCCTTATAACCGATTGATATAAAACTCTCAGAAACCGCTCCGGTCACTACCTAAGTGCCCGTCATCCGGCGAGGCACCTTCCCCAACGGCAAAACCGGTAAGGACTTATGTGCGGATTAGCTGGAGAGTTACGTTTTACCCCGATCAATCAGGCCCCGCGCCCCGCGGATCTGGCTGCGGTTGAGCGCATCACCCACCATCTGGCCCCACGCGGCCCGGATGCCTGGGGCTTCCATAGCCAAGGGCCGATTGCCCTCGGCCATCGGCGCTTGAAGATCATGGACTTGTCCGACGGCTCGGCGCAGCCGATGGTCGACAACAACCTCGGCCTGTCGCTGGCGTTCAACGGCGCCATCTACAACTTCCCGGAACTGCGCCAGGAGCTGCTCGACCTGGGTTATACGTTCTGGTCCGACGGCGACACCGAAGTGCTGCTCAAGGGCTATCACGCCTGGGGCGCCGCGCTGCTGCCCAAGCTCAACGGCATGTTCGCGCTGGCCATTTGGGAGCGCGACACCCAGCGCCTGTTCCTGGCCCGTGACCGCCTTGGCGTGAAGCCGCTGTACCTGTCGCGCAACGGTGAGCGCCTGCGCTTTGCCTCGACCCTGCCGGCACTGCTCAAGGGCGGCGATATCGACCCGGTGATCGACCCGGTCGCGCTCAATCACTACCTCAACTTCCACGCTGTGGTGCCGGCGCCGCGCACCTTGCTGGCCAATGTGCAAAAGCTCGAACCTGGCACCTGGATGCGTGTCGACCGCCACGGCGAAGTCGAACGTCAGACCTGGTGGCAGCTCAAGTACGGGCCGAATGCCGACGAGCAGAAGCTCGACCTGGAGGATTGGACCACCCGCGTCCTCGATGCCACCCGCGATGCTGTGGCGATTCGCCAACGCGCTGCGGTGGATGTCGGTGTACTGCTGTCAGGTGGTGTCGATTCGAGCCTGTTGGTCGGTCTGCTGCGCGACGTTGGCGTGGACGACCTGTCGACCTTCTCGATCGGCTTCCAGGATGCTGGCGGCGAGCGCGGCGACGAGTTCGAATTTTCCGACCTGATCGCCCGTCACTACGGCACTCGTCACCACCAGCTGCGCATCGATGAACACGAAATCATCGACCAGTTGCCGGCGGCGTTCCGCGCCATGAGCGAGCCGATGGTCAGCCACGACTGCATCGCTTTCTATCTGCTATCGCGTGAAGTCGCCAAGCACTGCAAGGGCGTACAGAGCGGCCAGGGTGCCGATGAGCTGTTTGCCGGTTACCACTGGTATCCGCAGGTCGATGGCGCAGCGGACCCGTACTCGGCCTACCGCGATGCGTTCTTTGACCGTAGCCATGCCGAATACCGCGAGACAGTGCAGGCACCGTGGCTGCTGGACAACGACGCAGCCGGTGATTTTGTTCGTGAGCATTTCGCCCGCCCTGGCGCGGCCGATGCGGTAGACAAAGCGTTGCGTCTGGACAGCACGGTGATGCTGGTCGATGACCCGGTCAAACGCGTCGACAACATGACCATGGCCTGGGGCCTGGAGGCGCGCACGCCGTTCCTCGATTATCGCCTGGCGGAACTCTCGGCGCGGATCCCGGCACGCTTCAAGCTGCCCGATGGCGGCAAGCAGGTGCTCAAATCGGCCGCACGTCGGGTCATCCCGCATGAGGTGATCGACCGCAAGAAGGGTTACTTCCCGGTCCCTGGCCTCAAGCACCTGGAAGGCGCCACCCTGGGTTGGGTGCGCGATCTGCTGACCGACCCAAGCCAGGACCGTGGCCTGTTCAACCCGGCCATGATCGACAAGCTGCTGAGCAATCCGCATGGCCAGTTGACCCCACTGCGCGGCTCCAAGCTGTGGCAGTTGGCGGCGCTGAACCTGTGGCTCAGTGAACAAGGAATCTGATTGATGAAAGCCCACGAAACAGCCTACGGCCAGCGCTTGCTGCGCGGCCAGGCCCCCTCCTACGCGCGGCTGCAGGCGCGCCTGGCCGAAGACGGCAGCGAGCCGCACGACCAGCCGCGAGCAGTCCACTGCGGCTGGGGCCGGCTGCTGATCGGCCATACCTACCCGGACCCCAGCTGCCTGGCACAGGCGCTGCTGGAAGAAGCCGCCGGTGAACGCGACATTGCCCTCTACGTGGCGGCGCCGCATCAGGTACTGGCGCACGCTCCGCAACAGCTGTTTCTCGACCCCTCGGACACCCTGCGCCTGTGGTTCAGCGACTACCGCCCGGCGCAGCGGGTGTTCCGTGGTTTTCGTATTCGCCGGGCACAGAGCGAAAGCGACTGGCAGGCGATCAATGCGCTGTACCAGGCGCGCGGCATGCTCCCGGTCAACGCCGAGCTGCTCACCCCGCGCCATCAAGGCGGGCCGGTGTACTGGCTGGCCGAGGATGAAGACACCCATGCTGTGATCGGCAGCGTGATGGGCCTCAATCACAGCAAGTCGTTCGATGACCCCGAGCATGGCAGCAGCCTCTGGTGCCTGGCCGTCGACCCGCGCTGCAGCCGGCCTGGGGTTGGCGAGGTGCTGGTACGGCATTTGATCGAGCACTTCATGAGCCGCGAGCTGGCCTATCTGGATTTGTCGGTGATGCATGACAACCGCCAGGCCAAGCGCCTCTACGAAAAGCTCGGCTTTCGCAACTTGCCGACCTTTGCCGTCAAGCGCAAGAACGGCATCAACCAGACCTTGTTCCTCGGGCCTGGGCCTGAGGCCGAGCTCAACCCGTACGCGCGCATCATTGTTGACGAAGCCCACCGCCGCGGCATCGAAGTGCAGGTCGACGACGCCAAGGCCGGCTTGTTCACCCTCAGCCTGGGCGGGCGCCGGGTACGCTGCCGCGAGTCGCTCAGCGACCTCACCAGCGCCGTCAGCATGACCCTCTGCCAGGACAAGCGCCTGACCCAGCACGCGCTGGAAAAGGCCGGGCTGAAGGTGCCGGTGCAACAGCTGGCGGGCAATGCCGACGACAACCTGGCGTTTCTGGAAGAGCACGGCGCGGTAGTGGTCAAGCCGGTCGATGGCGAGCAAGGCCAGGGGGTGGCGGTCAATCTGACCACGCTTGAGGAGGTTTCCCAGGCCGTCGCACACGCCCAGCGTTTTGATAGCCGGGTACTGCTCGAGAGCTTCCATCCGGGGTATGACCTGCGCATCGTGGTCATCGGCCACGAAGTGGTGGCCGCAGCCATTCGCCACCCGGCACAGGTTATCGGTGACGGCACGCACAGCGTCAAGGCGCTGATCGAAGCCCAGAGCCGCCGCCGCGAGGCTGCCACGGCCGGCGAAAGCCGCATCCCGATGGATGAAGAAACCGAGCGCACCGTGCGTGCGGCAGGTCATGAGTACGGCGATATTCTGCCGGCAGGTGAGCGCCTGGCGGTACGCCGTGCGGCTAATCTGCACACCGGCGGCATTCTCGAAGATGTCACCGAACGTTTGCATCCGGCCCTGGCCGATGCCGCCGTGCGCGCGGCGCGGGCGCTGGATATTCCCGTGGTCGGCCTGGACTTTATGGTGGGCGATGCCAGCCAGCCCGACTACGTGATCATCGAAGCCAACGAGCGCGTTGGCCTGGCCAACCATGAACCGCAACCCACGGCCGAGCGCTTTGTCGATCTGCTGTTTCCGCACAGCCGGGCGCCAGCCTGAATCACCCAGGGGGCCTGCGCGGTAACCACGTCAGGCCACCCTGCCCCACCGCCGAGGAGTGACTATGTCTGTAACCCACCCCGAACCGGATCTGGACTACCTGAAACGTGTCCTGCTGGAAATGCTCGCCATCCCCAGCCCGACCGGCTTTACCGATACCATCGTGCGCTATGTCGCCGAACGTCTGGATGAGCTGGGCATTCCTTTCGAGCTGACCCGCCGCGGGACTATCCGCGCCACCCTCAAAGGTCGGCAAAGTTCGCCTGACCGCGCTGTATCAGCCCACCTCGACACCATCGGCGCCAGCGTGCGCCAGTTGCAGGACAACGGCCGCCTGGCCCTGGCGCCGGTCGGCTGCTGGTCGAGCCGGTTTGCCGAGGGCAGCCGGGTCAGCGTCTTTACCGACACCGGTGTGTTCCGCGGCAGCGTGTTGCCGCTGATGGCCAGCGGGCATGCATTCAACACCGCCATCGACCAGATGCCGATCAGCTGGGACCACGTTGAAGTGCGCCTGGACGCCTACTGCGCGACCCGCGCCGACTGCGAGGCGTTGGGGATCTCGATTGGTGACTTCGTCGCCTTCGATCCCCTGCCCGAGTTCACCGAAAGCGGCCATATCAGCGCCCGCCATCTGGACGACAAGGCCGGTGTGGCAGCGCTGCTTGCTGCGCTCAAGGCGGTGGTGGAAAGCGGCCAGCAGCCGCTGATCGACTGCCACCCGCTGTTCACCATCACCGAAGAGACTGGCTCTGGTGCTGCAGGTGCATTGCCGTGGGACGTCAGTGAATTTGTCGGCATCGACATTGCGCCGGTGGCACCTGGGCAGGCCTCCAGCGAGCATGCGGTGAGCGTGGCGATGCAGGATTCGTCGGGGCCGTACGATTACCACCTGTCGAGGCACCTGCTCAAGCTTGCCAACGACCAGCAACTGCCGGTACGCCGCGATCTGTTCCGCTACTACTTCAGCGATGCGCACTCGGCGGTTACGGCGGGCCATGACATCCGCACGGCGCTGGTGGCGTTTGGTTGCGATGCCACCCACGGGTATGAGCGGACCCATATCGACAGCCTGGCAACCCTCAGCCGGCTGCTCTCGGGTTACCTGCTCAGCCCACCGGTGTTTGCCAGCGATTCGAACCCGACCAATGCTTCGCTGGAGCGCTTCAGTCACCAGATAGAGCATGACGCGCAGATGGAGAGCGATACCCGTGTGCCGCCGGTCGACAGCCTTTTGGGTAACAAGCTGTGACGCCTGTGGTGCGCGAATCGCGTAGCATGGCGGGATTGTCGATCAATCTACGAAGTTGCCCATGCTGATCCCTTACGACCAACTCGAAGCTGAAACCCTGACCCGCCTGATCGAGGACTTCGTGACTCGCGAAGGCACCGATAACGGCGATGACACGCCGCTGGAAACCCGTGTGCTGCGGGTGCGCCAGGCGTTGGCCAAGGGTCAGGCGTTTATCCTGTTTGATCTGGAAAGCCAGCAGTGCCAGCTGCTGGCCAAGCATGATGTGCCCAAGGAGCTGTTCGAGTAATGCTGTGGGGGCTGCGAGCCGGTCCCCCTTTTTACTGCTCCCGCACTTCGCGGGCTTTGATTCGCTTGTAGATTTCACAGCGGTGTACGGGTAGGTCGCGTGGGGCGTCGATGCCCAGGCGGACGATGCCGTGGTCGATCGCTACTACCACGATCTGGATGTCATCGTTGATGGCGATGACCTGGCCAACTTCGCGAGTCAGTACCAGCATGCTTTGATCCTCCTCGTTCCAGGGAAGATTGGAGACTGCACCGGGTACATTCGCCTACACAACGTTGCTTCTGCTAAATAGATCGGTCCTACGCTTGAGGGTAAAAATCCCTACAAGTTTGGGGTGGTTGGGGGGCGGGTGTTTCAGGGTTATTGTGGGCTTATCCGGTTTATCGATGGGTGGGACTGGCCCCTTTCGCCCTTACGGCGAGTTACTTTTTGGCAAACGCCCCAAAAAGTAACCAAAAAGGCCTGGCTCCCACATACGGCCCCTGCGCTGCGCTGCGGGGTTCCCTCACTCCGGCATTGCTCCCAGGAGGACCTGCGTTCGGCCTTCTGAGGTCGCGGGTAGATCAAGAGCACGCCTCGCTGCGCTGGCGCAGATCTAAAGCGACAGACAAAAGCTGGGGCCGCTTTGCGGCCC
>NZ_JACDIU010000003.1:0-225696 GCF_014525325.1 Pseudomonas sp. EZ-C24
GGGGCGCAAAGCGCCCCAACACACGGTCTACACATCAACCACGACGATCAGCCACCACACCGATCAACACCAGCACCACCAGCAGTACCGGCGCCAATGCGTAGTTGTTGAACTGGCTGAGCCCCTTGATCACCCACGGCGTGGCATAGATCAACGCCGCACCGCTGCCCACCATCACCAGCAAGGCCATGAATGGTATGCGCAACGCGCCGGCCAGGCCGCCCAGGCGCTGGTCTACCCAACCCTTGATATCCGTGCCGAACAGCACCAGCAGGCAGCCTACCAGCGCCAGCGAGATCTCCGACAGGTTGCTGCGGCTCCAGCGCGACACGGTCGCAAGCAGGTCAAGTACCAGGTCCATGGGTCATCCTTAGGTCAAGAAATACTGCAGCAGGTCATTGAGGAACAACTGGCCGCGCGGTGTTGCTGCCAGCCGATCCGGTTCGACCTGCAAAAGCCCCTTTTGTTCGGCCAGGCGCCGGGCTTCGGCCAGCTGCGCCAGCGGCAGACCGGTGCGGCGGTGGAACAACTCAGCCTCGACCCCATCCGTCAGGCGCAGCGCATTCATCAAAAACTCGAACGGCAGCTCATCCACTGGCAGCAGCTTCTCCCCAGCCTTGTACGGCTTGGCCGGGTTCAGGTAGTCCTTGGGTAGACGCGTCTTCCAGGTGCGCAGGATGCGCCCGTCGGCGAACGACAGCTTGCCGTGGGCGCCGGCGCCGATGCCGATGAAGTCGCCGAAGCGCCAGTAATTGAGGTTGTGCCGTGCGGCGCGATCGGCCTGGGCATAGGCCGACACTTCGTACTGATGGAAACCATTGTTGGCCAGCAGCAACTGCCCGGCTTCCTGGATATCCCAGAGGATGTCGTCTTCAGGCAGCTCGGGCGGCTGGTTCCAGAACACCGTGTTCGGCTCGACGGTAAGCTGATACCAGGACAGGTGCGTCGGGCCCAGGTCGATTGCCTGCTGCAGGTCGCCCAAGGCGTCCTCCAACGACTGATCGGGCAGGCCGTGCATCAGGTCCATGTTGAAGTTGTCAAAACCTGCTGCGCGCGCCATGTCGGCTGCGCGGATCGCCTCGTCGCCGTTATGAATGCGGCCAAGCTTCTCCAGCTTGGCCGGTTGGAAGCTCTGCACGCCGATCGACAGGCGATTGATACCGGTCTGCCGGTAAGCCTTGAACTTGTCCTGCTCGAAGGTGCCCGGGTTGGCCTCGAGGGTTATCTCGATATCGGCGGCAAACGCAATGTGCTGTTCAACCCCCCGCAGCAGGCGGTCCAGCGCAGCGGCGCTGAACAGGCTTGGCGTGCCACCGCCAAAGAAGATCGTGCTGATGGTGCGGCCCTGCACGGCAGGCAGCTCTTGTTCAAGGTCTGCCAGCAAGGCGTCGACGTAGGCTTCTTCAGGCAGATCAGGGCCGGCCTGGTGCGAGTTGAAGTCGCAGTAGGGGCACTTGCGCACGCACCAGGGGATATGGATGTACAGCGACAGCGGGGGCAGCTCCGGCAATGCCAGGCGCGCGCCAGAGGCCCGCGGATGGAGCAGCTGGATCGACGGCTTGTCGGTCATGCCAGGCCCAGACGCTGACGCAGCAGGGCCATGGCGCGGGCGCGGTGGCTGAGCTGGTTCTTCTCCAGCGGCGCGAGCTCTGCGCTCGAGCAGTTGCGCTCGGGCACCCAGAACAGCGGATCGTAGCCAAAGCCATGCTCGCCACTGGCAGCACGCAGGATGCTGCCGTGCCAGAGGCCTTCGCAGAGGATCGGCAGTGGGTCATCGGCATGCCGTACCAACGCCAGCACACAGACGAACTGCGCACCACGTTGCTCATCCGGCACGTCTTTCAGCGCGTCGAGCAGCTTAGCGTTGTTGGCGGCATCGCCCTTGCCATCGGCATAGCGTGCCGAGTAGATGCCCGGCGCGCCGCCGAGAAAGTCCACGGCCAGGCCCGAGTCATCGGCCAGTGCCGGCAAGCCGGAAATGCGCGCCGCGTTGCGGGCCTTGAGAATGGCGTTTTCGACGAATGACAGGCCGGTTTCTTCCGGCTCGACCTGGCTGAATTCGCCGATCGAACGCAGGTGCACCGACTCGCCAAGCATGGCCTGGAGTTCTTTGAGCTTGCCAGCGTTATGGCTGGCCAATACGAGTTGCTGAAGATTGATCATTCGCCTGGGAACACTTCCTGGTTGAAGCTGAAAGAATGGCTGGCGCCGCCGCTGGCAACCGTGAGTTCGAAGATCAGCGTCTGCGCCTGCTCGATTGGGAACTGGGCGAGGTAGCTGACGCCACTAGGGTCGCCGACCTGGCGGAACGCCAGCGGGCTGCTGCGCCCGGTGAGGTCCTTGACGCTGCCGCTGACCATGGCCATGTCCGGCTTGCCGCCCTTGAGCACCGACACGGTCAGCACGCCCTGGTTCTTGCTGCGGATCAGGCCATTGGCGGTGGCAATCGCCGGCTGCAGCATGCTCGAAGTGAAGGCGCTGTAATGCACGGTGACATCCCCGAATACTTCCTTGCGCTGGGCCTTGGCCGCATCGGCAGCCAGCACCGGTAGGGCCATGCACAGGCCGAGCAGTAATACAGCGAGTCGACGCATCGGGCGAATCCTCCAAGCGGTACGGGGTCAGACGGCGATCTGGTGTTCGCTCAGGCTCGGGCTGCTGAGGCGATAGATGCCGATTTCTCCCAACAGATTAGGCCAAACCCGGCCGCCGATGCCATTGCGGTGCAGGCGGTCGACGGCCAGCCGGTCGAGGACCTTGGCATGGTGATCGACGCACAGCTGCTCGAAGTCGGCAAAGGTGCAGAAGTGGATGTTCGGCGTGTTGTACCAGGTGTACGGCATGAAGTCCGAAACCGGCATGCGGCCCTTGCTGGCCAGGTACCAACGGCAGCGCCAGTGGCCGAAGTTGGGGAAGGTGATGATGCACTCGCGGCCCACCCGCAGCATTTCGGCGAGGATCCGGTCGGGGTATTCGACCGCCTGCAGGGCCTGGGTCATGACCACCACGTCAAAGCTGTTGCTGGCAAAGTTGCCCAGACCCTTGTCGAGGTCCTGCTCGATGACGTTGACGCCCTTGGCCACGCACGCGGCGATGTTGTCGGCATCGATCTCCAGGCCGTAGCCGGTGACCTGCTTGAGGTCGCGCAACGACGCCAGCAGCTCGCCGTTGCCGCAGCCCAGGTCGAGGACCCGGCTGCCGGCGGGGATCCAGTCTTGGATGATTTCCAGGTCGGCTCTCATGCGGTCCTCAGATGGCGATGCGGTTCATGTAGTTCGAGAAACCCAGCATGTAGCGAGGCGTTGGTATCAGGAAGGCGTCGTGGCCGTACGGCGAGTCGATTTCCAGATAGCAGACGTTCTTGCGTGCGGCCATCAACGCATCGACGATTTCTCGCGAGCGGGCCGGCGAGAAGCGCCAGTCGGTAGTGAACGAGATCACGCAGTAGTCTGCCGTGACGTTGCTCAAGGTTGCCGCCAGATCGCCGCCATGTGTGGCTGCCGGATCGAAGTAGTCGAGCGCCTTGGTCATCAACAGGTAGGTGTTGGCGTCAAAGCGACCAGAGAATTCTTCGCCTTGGTAGCGCAGGTAGCTTTCGACCTGAAACTCAACGCTGTGGAAGTCGTAGTTGAGCTTGTCGCTCTTGAGTTCGCGGCCGAATTTCTCGCCCATCGAGTCATCCGACAGGTAGGTGATGTGGCCGACCATGCGCGCCAGCATCAGGCCGCGCTTGGGGATCACGCCCTGGTCCTGGAACGAGCCACCGTGGAACTCAGGGTCGGTGAGGATGGCCTGGCGGGCAACTTCGTTGAAGGCGATGTTCTGCGCCGACAGTTTGGGCGCGGAGGCGATATCGACGCAGTGGCGGACCCGGTCAGGGTAGGTGATGGTCCATTGCAGGGCCTGCATGCCACCGAGACTGCCACCCACCACGGCGGCCCACTGGTTGATGCCGAGGCGGTCGGCCAGGCGCACCTGGCTGTGTACCCAGTCTTCCACGGTGAGCACCGGGAAGTCGGCGCCGTAGGGCTTGCCGGTCAGCGGGTTGACGCTGCTCGGGCCGGTGCTGCCGTTACAGCCGCCAAGGTTGTTCAGGCTGACCACGAAGAAGCGGTTGGTGTCGATCGGCTTGCCAGGGCCTATACAGCTGTCCCACCAGCCGGGCTTGCGCTCGTCGGCACGGTGAAAGCCCGCGGCATGATGATGGCCAGACAGCGCGTGGCAGATCAGCACGGCATTGCTCGCGCTGCTGTTGAGCGTGCCATAGGTTTCATAGACCAGCTCGTAGCTGGCCAGCGATCGGCCGCAGGCCAGCGCCAACGGTTCATCGAACCGGGCAGTCTGCGGTGTTACCAGACCGACGGAATCTTCGGGAAAGACAGTGGACATCGACCCTGCTCACGCTTGACGGAGGCGTAAGTCTAAAGAGCGCTACCCCCAGCGGCAAGCACAGGCTGCCGCTGGCGGTGCACGGGTCAGATCATTCGCCACAGCTCTTGCGGCATGCCGGCGTAGGCTGCCAGTGGTGGCATCACGAACGACTGGATCACCTGGATCGCCAGGAAGGCAAAGATCGGCGAGATGTCCAGGCCGCCCAGGTTCGGTATCAGGCGGCGGAACGGCGCCAGCACTGGCTCGGCGATCTGGTAGGCGAGCTCGGCAGCCGGGTTGTGGCTGTTGGGCGCAACCCAGGAGACGATGACCATGACGATCATCGCGACCCAGAAGATCTTCAGGAACAGCGAGGTAACGCCAATGATCGCCCACATCAGCAGGTGCAGGATGTCACCGGCGGTGCCGTAGGTGATCATCAGCACAAAGGCCATCAGCAGCGCCTGAATCAGGATCGCCAGCAGCAGCGACGAGGTATCCAGGCCGAAGATGCTCGGCACGATGCGCCGGATAGGCTTGAGCAGCGGTTGCGTGGCGCGCACCGCGAACTGGCTCAGCGGGTTGTAGAAGTCGGCCTTGACCAGTTGCAGCACAAAGCGCAGCAGAACGATCGCCAGATACAGGCTGACCAGGGTTTGCACCACGAAAATAGCGGCGCCAGACAGTGCATTCATCAACAGCTCCTTATTTGCCCAATTGTTCGGCGAGCTCGGCGGAGCGCGTTGCCGCGGCCTGCAGCGCCTGTTCGACGATGGCCTCGAAAGCATTGCCCTGGAACGATTTGATCGCCGCCTCGGTGGTCCCGGCAGGCGAGGTGACCCGGCGGCGCAGCTCAGCGGCATCGACATCACTGGCGACTGCCATGTGCGCCGCGCCGAGGGCGGTTTGCAGGGTCAGCTGGGAAGCGGTTTCGCGCGGCAGGCCGAGCTTTTCGCCGGCAGCGGTCATTGCTTCGATCAGCAGGAAGAAGTACGCCGGGCCGCTGCCGGAGACTGCCGTTACGGCGTCCAGCTGCTGCTCGTGCTCCAGCCACAGCGCCGTGCCTACGGCCGACAGCAGTTCTTCGGCCTGCTGACGTTGCTCGGCAGACACCTGCTCGGTGGCGTACAGGCCGCTGACGCCTTGGCGCAACAGGGCCGGGGTGTTGGGCATGCAGCGCACCACAGGGCGCGGGCCGAGCCAGTCTTGCAGGCTGGCGCAGGTGATCCCGGCGGCGATGGAGACGATCAGTTGGCCGTCCTGCAGGTTGGCCTGCAGGCTCTGGCAGACGCTTTTCATGACCTGCGGCTTGACCGCCAGGACGATCACGTCGGCGTCGGCGATTGCTTGAGCGTTGTCTTCGAACACCTCGATTGCGTGCTCGGCGCGAACCCGGCTGCGGGTCTCGGCGCCAGGGTCGCTGGCGCGAATCTGCGCAGCGTCCAGACCCTGCGCACGCAGGCCGCCAATCAGGCTGGCGGCCATGTTGCCGGCGCCGATAAAGGCAATACGTGTCTTGCTCATGTCAGGTCCTTAGAAAAAAGTGAGTAAAGCATGGATTCAAGCCTGCCCGTAATCGCGCGCGCCGAACAGGGCGGTGCCAATACGCACCCAGGTCGCACCTTGGCTGATGGCGGCCTCGAGGTCGTGGCTCATGCCCATCGACAGGGTGTCCAGGCCAAGATTCAGGCTGGCCTGCAGCTCGCGCAGTCGGGCAAAGGCAGCCTCCTGCACCGCGCGCTCATCGCTCGGCTCGGGGATGGCCATCAAACCACGCAAACGTAGGCCCGGCAGTGCGGCCACCGCTGCTGCCAATGCTGGCAGCTCAGCCGGGGTACAGCCAGACTTGCTGTCCTCGCCACTGACGTTGACCTGCAGGCAGATGTTCAGTGGCGCCAGCTCGGTCGGGCGTTGTTCGGACAGGCGTTGGGCGATCTTCAAGCGGTCTACCGAATGCACCCAGGCGAAATGCTCGGCAATCGCGCGGGTCTTGTTCGATTGAATGGGGCCGATGAAGTGCCAGGTCAAGGCCAGGTCAGTTAATTCATCTTGCTTGGCCAGGGCTTCCTGCAGGTAGTTTTCACCCACGTCGCGCACGCCGGCAGCGTAGGCTTCACGCACGGCGGCGGCGGGTTTGGTCTTGCTCACGGCCAGCAACTTGATGCTGGCTGGGTCGCGGCCACAGGCGAGCGCTGCGCTGTCGATACGGGCGGCGAGGGCGCCGAGGTGGTCTGCTATGGTGGACATGGAAGAATGCCGGCGGCTCAGTGATCTGCGCCATTCTACCTGCTTGATAGCCTTTGGGGAGTCTCATGGACGTGACTGACCTGCTGGCCCAGGCCGCTGCTGCGGGGGCATCCGACCTGCATCTGGCCGAGGCCGAACCACCACTGCTGCGCGTGGACGGCGACCTGCGCCGACTCGATCTGCCGCCGATGCCTGCCGGCCAACTGCAGCAAGGGCTGGCGCCGCTTTTGGCTGAGCACCAGATGCAGCAATGGCTGGCCGGTGCCGAACTGGATCTGGCAGTGACCCTGAACCAGGGCTGCCGCTGCCGCCTCAACCTGTTTCGCCAGCGTAACGGCCTGGCCGCCAGCCTGCGCTTGATCCCGAGCCATGTGCCAAGCATCACCGAGCTTGGTCTGGAAGATGTATTGCAAGCTGTTGCCCAGTGCACCGATGGCCTGGTGCTGATCGGCGGGGCAACGGGTAGCGGCAAGTCGAGCACCCTGGCCGCACTGGTCGACTGGCTCAATCGTGAGCGCTCGTTACACATCATCACCCTGGAAGACCCGATCGAAGTTATCCACAGCAGCCAGCGCAGCCTGGTCACCCAGCGTGAGGTCGGCCAGCACAGCAGTGACTTTGCCCAAGGCCTGCGCAGCGCCCTGCGTCAGGACCCTGACGTGATCGTGCTGGGTGAACTGCGTGATCTGGAGTCGATCCGCCTGGCGCTGCGCGCGGCGCAGACCGGGCATCTGGTACTGGCGACCGTGCACACGCGCTCGGCGGTGAGCAGCATCGACCGTATGGTGGAGGTGTTTGCCGCCGACGAGAAACCGCTGGTGCGTACCCTCCTGGCCGACTCGCTGTGCGTGGTCGTGGCGCAGATGCTGGTCAAACGGCGCGGTACCGGTCGGGTTGCGGCGCGGGAAGTTCTGCTGGCGAACATGGCTGTGCGCAACCTGATCCGCGAGGGACGGTTGGCGCAGATCTACTCACTGATGCAGGCGGGAGGCGCGGCGGGGATGAAGACCATGGATGCAGCTTTGCAACAGTTGCGCGCTGAAGGCGTGATCGAAACGGGGTAGCATCTGCACTGGCCTCGTTGCGAGGCCAGCGCGTGCACCTGTCAGCGCTTGGCCAGGCTCAGCTGTTGATCCTTCGGCAGGACGCGCTTGGCGACTACGTAGTGTTTCTGCCAGTACGGCTTGCTCAGTTGGTCGATGCTGACCGACTTGCCACGACGCGGTGCATGGATGAAGCGGTCGTTGCCCAGGTAAATGGCAACATGATTGACCCGGCGGCTCTTGATGTTGAAGAAGATCAGGTCGCCTGGCTTCAGATCGCCCTTGGCAACCTTGACGCCGTGACCCTGGGCCATGGCATTGGAGGTACGCGGTAAATCGACGTCTGCCACGTCGTTGAACGCATATTTCACCAGCCCGCTGCAGTCAAAGCCCTTGCCTGGCGTGCTGCCGCCCCAGCGATAAGGGGTGCCGAGCACATTCACCGCGCGGCTTAGCACGTTGCTGCTCTGCTTGGCGGACATGGCCACAGCCGGCAAGGCGTTGGCAGCATTGCTTGGGCGGGCAAGCAGATTGGCCGATTTGGCTGCTGCATGTTTGACCGGTGCATGCTTCACGGTGGCGTTGGTGGTGTAGCCAGTGAAGCCGTTGGGAAGTCGTTGCTCACGATTGGTGGCGTGGGCTGCCAGGGGTAACAAGAGGCAGAGGGTCAGCCATGTCTTGAATAAAGGCGGCATAGATGAAGCTCTTGAAAGATGATTAGGTGATGACGCGCAACTTTATAACAGCTTTTTGCTCAAAAAATGATCCGTTGGTCGACTGCAAGGAACCATGCGTCGGCTTCACATGAAAAAGTCACATTTATTCTGAGAATATTTTTGGCTAAGCCACGAGGGCTAGGAATGAATACTTATCAACAAGGGGCGCCTTATCACGACACCCATAGCAAGGTACTGGGGTACCTGTTGTGGATTTTCGGCTTCCTCGGCGCGCACCGTTTCTACTACGGCAAGCCGATTACCGGGACTATCTGGTTCTTCACTCTGGGCCTGCTGGGCATTGGCTGGTTGATCGACCTGTTCCTGATCCCGGCGATGGACCGCGAGGCAGACATGCGCTTCCAGTCGGGTCGGGTCAACTACAGCCTGGCGTGGGTACTGCTGACCTTCCTCGGGCTGTTCGGCGTGCACCGGCTGTACATGGGTAAATGGATCACGGCGATCATCTACTTCTTTACCGGGGGCCTGTTCCTGCTTGGCATCCTCTACGACTTCTGGACGCTCAACCGGCAGATTTCCGATGTGAACAGCGGCCGGGTCTGACTGATCCGTTCCAGCCTCAATGACGAGCTGAAAAAAAGGCCTTGGCGCGATTCGCGGCAAGGCCTTTTCAGTTACTGACGGGTCTGTCGCTGTTGCAGCAGAAGGTTGCTGAAGCCCGCACCGGCCAGCTGCTTCTGGGCAACCGTGAGTTGTTCACGGTTGCTGAAAGGGCCGACCAGCACCCGGTACCAGGTCTCCTCCTTGACCGTGCCCGACTCGACCTTGACCACCTGGCCGAGCAGGATGATCTGCGCCCGCACCTTGTCAGCATCGGCCTCTTTGCGGAACGAACCGGCCTGGAGGAAGAACTGCGTGGTTGCCGCTGGCTTGATCACCGGCGGTGGCGGCGGCGGAGTCTGCCCGAGCAGTGCTGCCTGCGCGCGCGCTGTGTCGATTTTCGCAGCCTCGGCCGGGGTCACCGGTTGCGCCGGTACCGGCGGCGTTTTCTCCGGCACGGCCTCAGGCGGCACGATCACCTCCGACTCAGGCAGCAAGGTGTAGAAGTCGTACTTTGGCTTGACCGGTACCTGCGGCGTGGCCGCGGTGGTCTTGGCTGCTTCGGCAGTCCTGCCCGGTTTTTGCTGTTCCGGCTTGGCCCGCCTGATGTCATCACCGCCAGGCTCGAGCTTCATCAGGAAGACAATGAACGCGCCAACCGTCAGGCCGACCGCCAGCCAGATCCAACCCGGGATCGGCTGTTTGGCAGGGGCCTGTTGGCGGCTGGCGCCGCGCTTGGGTGCAGGTTTTTTCTTGGCAGCCAACTTACATGCGCTCCAGGGTTTCCAGGCCGAGCAACTCCAGGCCTTGCTTGAGCGTGCGGCCGGTCAGGGCGGCCAGGCGCAGGCGGCTCTGTTGTTGTTCAGCGGTTTCGGCGGCGAGGATCGGGCAGTTCTCGTAGAAGCTGGAGAACAACCCGGCGATGTCGTACAGGTAGCTGCACAGAACGTGCGGGGTACCTTTGTCGGCGACGCTGTTGAGCACTTCGCCGAACTGCGCCAGGCGTGCGGCCAGGTCCTGCTCGTGTGGGGCCTGCAGCACGATCTGGCCGTCGAGCTGGTCGTAACCCTTGCCCAGCTTGCGGAACACGCCCGCGACCCGGGTGTAGGCGTACAGCAGGTACGGCGCGGTGTTGCCTTCGAAGTTGAGCATCAGTTCGAAGTTGAAGCTGTAATCGCTGGTGCGGTGCTTGGACAGGTCGGCGTATTTCACCGCGCCAATACCGACCACTTCGGCGATCTGGCGCAGTTCGTCTTCGGCCAGGCTCGGGTTCTTTTCCTTGACCAGCGCATAGGCGCGGTCCTTGGCCTCGTTGAGCAGGTCGATCAGCTTGACGGTGCCGCCATCACGGGTCTTGAACGGGCGGCCATCGGCGCCGTTCATGGTGCCGAAGCCCATGTGTTCCATCTGCATCGGGTGGCCGACAAAGCCTGCGCGGCGGGCCACTTCAAATACCTGGTTGAAGTGCAGTGCCTGACGCTGGTCGACGAAGTACAGCGCGCGATCGGCCTTGAGCACGTTGCTGCGGTAGCGCACGGCGGCAAGGTCGGTAGTGGCGTACAGGTAGCCGCCATCGGCCTTTTGCACGATCACCGGCAGCGGCTCGCCATCGGCGGTCTTGAATTCCTCGAGGAACACGCACTGCGCGCCCTGGCTTTCGACCAGCAGGCCTTTGCTCTTGAGGTCGCTGATGACGTTGGCCAGATCAGCGTTGTAGGCGCTTTCGCCCATCACGTCGGCCATGCTCAGCTTGACGTTGAGCAGCTCGTAGGTCTTCTGGCAGTGCGACAGCGAGATGTCCTTGAAGCGCGTCCACAACGCCAGACAGTCGGGGTCGCCGGCTTGCAGCTTGACCACCAGGCCACGGGCGCGGGTGGCGAATTCTTCGGATTCGTCGAAGCGCTTCTTCGCGGCGCGGTAGAAGTTTTCCAGGTCAGACAGCTCGTCGCTGGTGATCGGATTTTCCTGCAGGTAGGCCATCAGCATGCCGAACTGGGTGCCCCAGTCGCCGACGTGGTTCTGGCGGATCACCGTGTCGCCGAGAAACTCCAGCACTCGCGCAACGCTGTCACCGATGATGGTCGAGCGCAGGTGGCCGACGTGCATTTCCTTGGCCAGGTTCGGCGCCGACAGGTCGACCACGACCTTCTCGGCCGGACCAGCCTTGCGCACGCCAAGCTGGCTATCGGCCAGGGCAGCATCAAGGCGCTCGGCCAGGGCGGCGGTGTTCTGGAAGAAGTTGAGGAAGCCCGGACCGGCGATCTCGACTTTGCTGATGTCAGCGCTGGTCGGCAGTGCTGCGATGAGCTTTTCGGCGAGGTCTCGCGGCTTCATCCCGGCTGGCTTGGCCAGCATCATGGCAATGTTGCTGGCGAAGTCACCGTGGGTCTTGTCGCGGGCGTTTTCCACCTGAATCGCCGGGGTCAGGCCGTCAGGCAGCACACCGTCGGCGACGAGTTGGGTGAGGGCTTGCTGGATCAGCTGGCGAATGGTGTCTTTCATCGGAATCTCTTTTCGACCGCAAGCGCGGCGGAGCGCTTCGATGCGCAGGTGGAAAAACTGAGCATTATCCGTGGCTGAGCCGTGGTTGCCAACCTTTGCGGGTATCAACGGCGCGTCAACAGCTCAGTACAGGTCGACCGGATCGACGTCCAGCGACCAGCGCACCTGACGCCCGCTGGGCATCTGTTCCAGCTCCAGCAGCCAGGCGCTGATCAGCCGGTGCAGCGGCGCGCGGGCGCTGGCCTGCAACAATAGCTGCGCGCGAAAGCGCCCGGCGCGGCGTTCCATCGGTGCCGGCACCGGGCCGAGCAACTCGATGCCCTGGCCGCCTTGTTCGGCCAGCAAGCGCTCGGCGGCGCTGCACGCTTCATCCAGAAACCCTTCGGCCTGGCCCGGCTTGTGCGCTTCGGCGCGCAGCAGGGCGAGGTGGGCGAAGGGCGGCAGGCCGGCGCTGCGGCGTTCGCTCAGGGCCTGTTCGGCAAAGGCGAAGTAGCCTTCTTCAGTCAACTGCACCAGCAGCGGGTGCTCGGCCAGGTGGGTCTGCACGATGACCTTGCCCGGCTCTTCGGCGCGCCCGGCGCGGCCGGCGACCTGCACGATCAACTGGGCCATGCGCTCGCTGGCGCGGAAGTCGCCAGAGAACAGCCCGCCATCGGCATCGAGGATCGCCACCAGGGTAACTCGCGGAAAATGGTGGCCCTTGGCGAGCATCTGCGTGCCGACGAGGATGCTCGGCTGGCCGCGCTGGATGGTGGTGAACAGGTTGTGCATGGCGTCTTTGCGCGATGTGCTGTCGCGGTCCACGCGCAATACCGGGAAGTCCGGGAACAGTACTTTCAGGCGCTCTTCGGCGCGCTCGGTGCCGGCACCCACTGGGCGCAGGTCGACATGCGCACACTTGGGGCAGCGCAGCGGCAGGCGCTCGTCATAGCCGCAGTGGTGGCAGCGCAGCACGCCGGAACGCTGGTGCACGGTCATGCGTGCATCGCAGCGCGGGCAGCCCGACATCCAGCCACAGTCGTGGCACAGCAGTGTCGGGGCAAAACCGCGCCGGTTGAGGAATACCAGCACCTGCTGGCCGGCTTCGAGGGTCTTGCCGATGGCCTGTTGCAGCGGGCCACTGATGCCGCTGTCCAGCGGCCGGCTGCGCACGTCGAGGCGCAGGAAGCGCGGCTGTTTCGCACCCCCGGCGCGGTGGTTCATGCGCAGCAGGCCGTAACGGCCGGTGTGGGCGTTGTGCAGGCTCTCCAGCGAGGGCGTGGCCGATCCGAGCAGAATGGGTACGTTCTCTTGATGCGCGCGTACCAGCGCCAGATCGCGGGCGTGGTAGCGCAGGCCCTCCTGCTGTTTATATGAGCCGTCGTGCTCTTCGTCGATGATGATCAGGCCAGGGTTTTTCATCGGCGTGAACAGCGCCGAACGGGTGCCGATAATGATGTCGGCTTCGCCATCCCGCGCCGCCAGCCAGGCATCCAGGCGCTCACGGTCGTTCACCGCCGAGTGCAGCAGAGCGATGCGCGCATTGAAGCGCTGCTCGAAGCGCGCCAGGGTCTGCGGGCCGAGGTTGATCTCGGGGATCAGCACCAGCGCCTGCTTGCCGGCCTCCAGGGTTTCGCGGATCAGTTGCAGGTAGACCTCGGTCTTGCCGCTGCCGGTAACCCCTGCCAACAGAAACGCATGGAAGCTGCCAAAGCCCGAGCGCACGGCTTCGAAGGCTGCCCGCTGTTCGTCGTTGAGCGGCAGCTCCGGCTGCGCCAGCCAGTGTTCATGGCGGGTGGCCGGGCGTTGCCGGCGCACCTCGAGCTGGACCAGCTGTTTGGCCAGCAGCAGGTCGAGGCTGTCCTTGTTCAGGCCCAGCTTACTCAACAGGCTGTGGGCAACGCCGTGCGGGTGCTGCGACAAGGTCTGCAGGGCTTCGCGCTGACGCGGCGCGCGGGCAATCCGCGGGTCGTCCAGGCGCGCGTCAGCGGTGACCTGCCAGAACCGCTCCTGGCGGATTTCGGCTGCTTCGCCCTGGCGCAGCAGCACCGGCAGGGCCCAGCTCAGGGTATCGCCCAAGCTGTGCTGATAGTACTGAGCGGTCCACAGGCACAGCTTGAACAGCGCTGGCGGCAGCGGTGAGGTTGGGTCGAGCAGGGCAATCGCAGCCTTGAGCTTGTCGGCCGGCACCTCACTGGTGGCGCAGACCTCGACCAGGATGCCGATCATCTCGCGGCGACCAAACGGCACGCGGATACGCATGCCCGGGGTCAGCGGCTGGCGGGCCATGGCGGCCGTGGCCCGGTAGTCGAACAGGCGACGCAGGGGCGAAGGCAGGGCAAGGCGCAGGATGACGTCGGACACGCAGAAGGTCTCTGAAGGGCATTTCGGAACAGTTCAGGGCAGCGCCGAGCCTAGCAGACGACGGTCGGTGCGTGCGACAACTTGCGCTGACGCTGCGCTCTGGTATTATTCCCCGCCTAATTACGTGCGGTATTCAACAATAGGTGTTGGGTGGCGGCACGCAGCTCGAGGAAGTGACCATGAAAGAGAATATTCATCCGAACTACGAAGTAGTTGCAGTCACCTGCAGCTGCGGCGCCAAATTCGAAACCCGTTCGACCCTGGCCAAGCCGCTGGCGATCGACGTGTGCTCCCTGTGCCACCCGTTCTACACTGGCAAGCAGAAAGTCCTGGACACCGGTGGTCGCGTACAGAAGTTCGCAGATCGCTTCGGCATGTTCGGTGCCAAGAAGTAAGATTGCGCATGGCGAAGCCCTTGGCTCTCGCGCTGCTGCAACGAAAAGCGTCCCTTGTGGGCGCTTTTTTTATGGCCGCGATTTGTGCCATGCCGGCGCAGGCCTTCTGCCCATTGCCGGTCAAGCCGCAGCAAGTCGCCGTGCGTCAGGTGCTGGATGGCGACACCGTGCGCCTGAGCGATGGCCGCAGCGTACGCCTGATCGGCATCAATGCCCCTGAGCTGGGGCGCAAGGGCCGCCCGAGCGAGCCCTATGCCGAAGCCGCCAGGCAGCGCCTGCAGGCTTTGATCAAGGCCAGTGATGGCCGGGTCGGGCTGGTGCGCGGAGCTGAGGCGAAAGACAAATATGGCCGCACTCTGGCGCATATCTATGGGCGTAATGGCGACAATCTTGAGGCGGTGCTGCTCAGCGAGGGCCTTGGCTTGCGCGTGGCCATAGCGCCCAATGTGCGCCTGGCGGGCTGCCAGGATGCGGCCGAGCAGGCGGCTCGTTCTGCTCGCCTCGGGCTGTGGCGGCAATCGCCGGTGCAGCGCGAGAGCGCCCTGCGCCAGTCCGGATTTGCCGTGCTCAGCGGCACCGTGAGGCGTATCGAGCGCAATCGGGGCGGGGTCTGGCTGGACCTTGGCGAACGCGTGGTGGTGCAGGTGCCCGCTCGTCTGCAGCGGCACTTCCCGGCGCGCTTCTTCGATAACCTCAAAGGGCGCCAGGTCGAGGTCCGCGGCTGGGTGATCGACCGTTCCCGCAAGGGTGTGATCAAGCCCGGGCAGCGTCGCTGGCTGCTGCCATTGACCGATCCGAGCATGCTCAAACGGGCCTCTGGCTAAAAAATTGTAGACATTAATGCCTGCAATTGTACACACTGAATCCCGCATGCCCCGTGGGTTGTAGCGTAAAGTCGTAGGCCATGGGCCTTGACACATGTGACCGGGCAGTCTTGTCGCCCCCCGGCACTTTGCGTATCCTCGGCGGTCCGTCAGAACAGTAAATAAGCGGAATTGCCCACCATGTCAGACCTGAAAACCGCCGCTCTCGAATATCATGCTCAGCCTCGTCCGGGGAAACTGAGCGTCGAGCTCACCAAGCCAACCGCCACTGCGCGCGACCTGTCCCTGGCCTACAGCCCGGGCGTTGCCGAACCTGTGCGCGAGATCGGTCGTGATCCAGAGCTGGCTTACAAGTACACCGGCAAGGGCAACCTGGTCGCAGTGATCTCCGACGGTACCGCCATTCTTGGCCTGGGTGACCTCGGCCCACTGGCTTCCAAGCCGGTCATGGAAGGCAAGGGCGTTCTGTTCAAGCGTTTCGCCGGTATCGATGTATTCGACATCGAAGTCGAGTCGGAAAGCCCACAGGCCTTCATCGACACCGTGCGCCGTATCTCGATCACCTTCGGCGGTATCAACCTCGAAGACATCAAAGCGCCAGAGTGCTTCGAAATCGAACGCACCCTGATCGAGCAGTGCGACATTCCGGTATTCCACGATGACCAGCATGGCACCGCCATCGTCACCGCGGCCGGCATGATCAACGCCCTCGAAATCGCCGGCAAGAAGCTCGAAGAAGCGCAGATCGTCTGCCTGGGCGCCGGCGCTGCCGCGATCTCCTGCATGAAGCTGCTGGTCAGCATGGGTGCCAAGGTCGAGAACATCTTCATGATCGACCGTACCGGTGTTATCCACTCCGGCCGTGAAGACCTGAACCAGTACAAGGCGCAGTTCGCCCACGCTACCGACAAGCGCAGCCTGGCTGATGCCCTGCAAGGTGCTGACGTATTCGTAGGTCTGTCCGGCCCGAATCTGCTGAGCGCTGAAGGCCTCAAGTCGATGGCTGCCAACCCGATCGTGTTCGCTTGCTCGAACCCGGATCCAGAGATCAGCCCGGAACTGGCTCACGCCACCCGTAACGACGTGATCATGGCTACCGGTCGTTCCGACTACCCGAACCAGGTCAACAACGTTCTGGGCTTCCCGTTCATCTTCCGTGGTGCTCTGGACGTTCGTGCCAAGCGCATCAACGAAGAGATGAAGATCGCTGCGGCCATCGCTCTGAAGGACCTGGCCAAGCAGCCAGTGCCTAAGGAAGTCTGCGATGCGTACGGCGTGCAGGCCCTGGAGTTTGGTCGTGAGTACATCATTCCGAAGCCGATGGATCCACGTTTGATTACTCTGGTTTCTGATGCGGTGGCCAAGGCTGCGATCGAAAGCGGTGTTGCTACCCTGCCTTATCCGAAGCACTACCCGCTGAAAAGCGTGGACGATGTGTTCAACGGTTAATAGGCATGGCGTTATGAAAAACCGGCTCTGATGGGCCGGTTTTTTTATGGCTGGGGTTTGGTTTGCCGCGGCGGCCACACCGCGCAGCTCAACGGCGGTCCGTGTAGGAGCGGCCTTGTGTCGCGAAAGGGTCGCGCAGCGGCCCCGGCTATCTGTGGTTCGCTCACTGTTCCTGTGGTCTTATCCATTTTCTGTGGTGGCCTTGCGGGCCCCTTTCGCCCTTACGGCGAGTCACTTTTTTGGCAAACGCCCCAAAAAAGTAACCAAAAAAATGCTTGGCTCCACATCCGGCCCCTGCGCTGCGCTGCGGGGTTCCCTCGCTCCGGTCTTGCTCCCGGGAGGACCGCACTGAACGGGCCCTCCTGGCCCGCAGCGCTTGACGGGCATCCATGCCCGTCACCTCCCTCCGCAAGACCTGCGCTCGGCCTCCTGAGTCGCCGGTGGATCAAGATCAAAAGCAGATCAAGATCAAGAGCACGCCTCGCTGCGCTGGCGCAGATCAAGAGCTAGGGCCGCTCTGCGGCCCCGGCTTTTGGGCTTAGAACAGGTCCATCGGCGCTGCTTCGTCCGCTGGCAGCGGGCTGCCAGGCGCTGCGCCGTTGCCCAGTTCATCCACCGACGGCGGCGAATCTTCGGCCTTGAACAGTTCGAAGTAGGCGTTCGGCGTGCTTGGGGTCGCTGCGCGGCCGCTGACCGGATCGACCCGCAGGCTGAGGATGCCTTCAGGTTCGGCTGGAGCGTGGTTGGGTTTGTCTTTCAAGGCGGCGCCCATGAAACTCATCCAGATCGGCAGAGCCGCAGTGCCACCGTATTCGCGGCGGCCGAGGGTTTCTGGCTGGTCGAAGCCAACCCAGACAGTGGTCACGTAGTCGGCGTTGTAGCCGGAGAACCAGGCGTCCTTCGATTCGTTGGTGGTACCGGTCTTGCCAGCCAGATCGGTGCGGCCCAGAGCCATCGCCCGGCGGCCGGTGCCGCGCTTGATCACGTCCTGCAGCATGCTGGTGAGGATGTAGCTGGTGCGCGGGTCGATGATCTGTTCGGCGAGCACTGGTGTCTGCGCACTGAACTGGGCGTTGGCGGTCGGCGCTTCGCCCGGCATGCCGCTGCTGCTGATCGGCTGCTCTGGCGCGGCGATGCCGGCCTCATCGCTGCCGCCGCCCTGCGGCACATGTGCAGGGTTGGCAGTAAACAGGGTATCGCCGTTGCGGCTCTCGATGCGCTCGATCAGGTACGGGCTGATCTTGTAGCCGCCGTTGGCGAAGGTGCTCCAGCCGGTGGCAATTTCCATCGGGGTCAGGGTCGCGGTGCCGAGCGCCAGCGACAGGTTGCGCGGCAGGTCCTGCTTGTTGAAGCCGAACTTGGCGATGTAGTCGATGGTGCGGTCGACGCCCATCGCCTGCAGCAGGCGGATCGAGACCAGGTTGCGCGACTTGTACAGCGCTTCGCGCATGCGGATCGGGCCAAGGAAGGTGTTGGTGTCGTTTTTCGGCCGCCAGACCTTGTCCAGGTACTCATCGACAAACACGATCGGCGCGTCGTTGACCAGGCTCGCGGCGGTGTAGCCGCTGTCCAGGGCCGCGCTGTAGACGAACGGTTTGAAGCTCGAGCCCGGCTGACGCTTGGCCTGCATGGCGCGGTTGTAGTTGCTCTGCTCGAACGAGAAGCCACCGACCAGGGCGCGGATCGCGCCGTTGTACGGGTCGAGGGTGACCAACGCACTCTGCGCGCCCGGGACCTGGCTGAACTTGAGCTTGCCTTCATCCAGGCGCTGCACGCGGATCAGGTCGCCGACCTGGGCGACATCGGCAGGCGATTGTGGTGCCCGGCCTTGAGCGTTGGTGTTCAGATACGGCCGCGCCCATTTCATGGTGTCCCACGCCACGTCCTGCTCTTCACCGTTGCGGGTGAGCACTTTCAGGCCGGTCTTGTCGACCTGGGTGACGATGGCTGGCTCCAGCCCGCCAAGGGTGCGCTGCTTGCCCAGCTCCTGCAGCCAGGCGGCGTGGGTCTTGCCCGGGAAGCGTGACTCAGGGCCGCGGTAGCCATGGCGCTCATCGTAATCGGACAAGCCATTGAGCACGGCGCTGTTGGCCATGTTCTGCATATCGCTAGGCACCGTGGTGGTCACCCGGAAGCCTTCGGTGTAGGCCTCACTGCCATAACGACCAACCATTTCAGCACGGGCCATTTCGGCAATGTACGGCGCGTTCACTTCCGGCGTCGGCACGTGGTAACTGGCGTTCAGCGGCTCGGCCAGGGCGGTCTCGTAGCTGGTTTGGTCGATCTTGCCGAGTTTGTACATGCGCCCGAGGATCCAGTCGCGGCGCTCTTTGGCCCGGGTCGGGTTGGCCAGCGGGTTGAAGCGCGAAGGGGCCTTCGGTAGGCCGGCGATCATGGCCATCTGCGCCAGGCTGACGTCGCGGATCGACTTGCCGTAGTAGACCTGCGCTGCGGCGTCGATGCCGTAGGCGCGGTTACCCAGGTAGATCTTGTTGACGTACAGCTCAAGGATCTCGTCCTTGGTCAGTTCGCGTTCGATCTGCAGGGCCAGCAGGATTTCGTTGGTCTTGCGGGAGAAGCTGCGCTCGCTGGTAAGGAAGAAGTTCTTCGCCACCTGCATGGTGATCGTGCTGCCACCCGTCTGGATATGACCAGATTTGACCAGTTGGGTCGCGGCACGCATCAAGCTGCTCGGATCGACCCCGTAATGGTTGAGGAAATTGTCGTCTTCGGCTGACAGAAGCGCCTGAATGAACTGTGGGGGAATTTCCGCGAAGCGGATCGGCGAGCGGCGCATTTCGCCAAACTCGGCAATCAGCTTGCCATCGCTGCTGTAAACCCTCAGGGGGATCTGCAACTGGATGCTTCTGAGCGAGTCGACCGAGGGCAGGCTGGGACTAAGATACAGAAACGCCCCGCTCAGACCGAGTACGAGGGCACAGATGACTGCGACGAAAGACCACCAGAAGAACTTCAGCAGGCGTATCAAGGCTTTTGGGTGTCCAGGTTGAGAAATGGAGTGCGCACAGGTCCGGCGGACAGGCAAAAACGCTGGGCATTATAAGCAGTTTTCGCCCCATCGGGCGACCGTCGGGGCGACCGGTCGGGCCAATGGCGCGGGCTGACAATCATGGAGCAGGGAGACAGCGATGCTTGGACGCTTGGGCAAGGATGCCGGTTCATTGTTGGGTGTGGAAATAGCCGCCGACTCGGTGCGCATGCTGCAATTGCATGGGCGCCAGGGGACTGAGCAGGTCGTTGGCTGGGCGTATCAGCCGCTGCCGGGGGCAGTTGGCAATGACTGGGCGCAAGCCCCAGATGCTCTGATAGACGCGCTGCGCTGCGCTTTTGAGCGCTGCGGCAGTCGGTGTGCGCAGGTTGCAGTTGCGCTGCCGGGCGGGGCGACGTTGTGCAAGCTTTGTTGCCTCCCAGCAGGCTTGTCGGCGGCTCAACTGGAGCAGCGGCTGCTGGTCGATGCCGAGCAGATGTTCCCGTTTGCCCTGGAAGACCTGGCGTTGGACTTTCAGGTGCTCGGCCCGGCAGTCGAGCCGGTGGGGCATGTCAATGTGCTGGTTGCCGCTTGCCGCCAGCGCTCACTGGATCAGCTCGAGCAGCTGCTGGAGGCCGCAGGCCTGTGCGCGGTGGCAGTCGAAGTCGACAGCATCGCCCTGCGCCGGCTGGTGCCCGACGGCCAGGCCTTGCTGCGTATCGAGCAGGGCGGGGCAGCGTTACATAGCTGGTCGGCAAGTGGCCTGCCGCAGCGTCAGGAACTGACTTTCGGCGCCCATGAGCCGGACGATGCACGCCTGCAGCGCGTGCTTGAGTTGTGCGCAGCGGCGCTGCCAGGCGAGCACGGTGTGCAGGTGGTCGCGGCCAGCGAACAGGCATCACGCTGGCTACCCGCTTTCGCTGCTCGATTGCCCTGCGATGCGCTGTCGCCGTTGCACGGTCTGGGCTCGGCTGGCCTGAGCAATCGTGCCGAGCTGGTGCGGGTGGCGCCGCACATGGCGCTGGCCTGCGCTCTGGCACTCGGCGGTGCCTGCTGATGCTGCGTTTGAACCTGCTGCCCTGGCGCGAACGGCAGCGGCTGGCGGCGCTGCGACGGTTTCAGCTGGCACTGATTGGCAGCCTGCTGCTGGCGCTCGCCGGCGTGATCATGCTTGACCAGCTGGCGCGCCAGCGTGGTCAGCAGCAACTGGCGGCGATTGCCGAGCGCCAGGCTGACGTCGCCCAACTCGACATCCAACTGCAGCAGTTGAAGGCGGTGCAGGGCAGCCACGCTGATGTAATGGCGCAGTCAGCAGCGCTGCAAGCGCTGCGCAATGGCCAAGACCTGCTGCCGAGGGTGTTCGCTGAGCTGGAGCGGGCATTCGGTGCCAGTTTGCAGCTGACCGAGATGTCCATCCAGGAGGGGCAGTTGCAACTGCTCGGGTTGGCGGCGTCGCCTGCGGTAGTGGCGCAGTTCATCCGCGATCTGCAGCAATCAAGGCAATTCGACGCGCTTGAACTGAAGCATATCCGTGCAGTTGCCGACGGCGATGAGTTCCTGTTGCTGGCACGTCTGTCGGCGCTTGAGCTGTGAGCGGGCCATGGCCTCCCGACTGGCAGCAAGTGGTGAGCAGTTCGCTGCTGGCCAGGCTGGCGATGCTGCTCGTACCGCTGCTGATTGTGGCCAGTATGGCCTGGCTGATGCGCTTTGAGGGTGTGCAGCGCACCTACCGGATGCAGACGGCAACACTGCAGGCACTGGAGCAGGCGTTCGGGGTCAAGGCGCTAGGCGTGCAGGACTTGCCCGCCGCGCAGGAGGCACTTGCTGACAGTAAGGTGCAGTTGCAGGACGCCCGCTGGCGCTTGGCGGCTGGGCAGGAAATGAGCGACCTGCTCGATCAGTTGGCGCGGTTAGGCCATGCCCATGGGCTGCTGATCGAGCAGGTGGATGTCGGCGAGCCGAGCCAGGCGGCCGGCTACCTGGTCGCGCCGCTGCAGTTGCAGGTGATCGGCAATTACCCGGCGCTGCGGGCATGGCTGGATGACTGGCTGGGTCAGATCCGCCTGCTGCACGTCTCGACTCTGCAGCTTGCCGCAGCAGACCAGCCCGGGATGCTGCGGCTGCGCTTGCACGTGCAGGCCTTTGACGCGGGCCAGCAGTTACCGGCGCCGACCTCGCTAGCGCATGAAGCCGCCAGGCAGCGGCCACCGCCAGCGCAGGTCGATCCATTCCAGGCCTGGTCTGCACGCAGCGCAGCCGATGGTCTGGCCCGGGTGCCGCTGGCTCAGTTGCAGATGGTCGGCAGCCTCGCCCGCGATGGCCAGTATCAGGCTCTGGTGTGGTGGTCCGGGCGTTTGTATCGCGTGCGCGCGGGTGACCCATTGGGTCGCGACCAGGGTGTGGTTGTGCGGGTTGACGAACGGCAGATGGAGGTACGCGAGCAGGTCTTGCTTGGTGGAGCCTGGCAGGAGCGATCAACCCTGGTTGGGTTACGAAAGCATGTGACGCAAGGAGGCATGGATGAAGCTCGGACAACTGGCAATGCTGCTGGCGACGGTTCTGGCGATGCACGGGGCGCAAGCGAAGACCTATCAGGGTGAACCGCTATCGCTGAATTTTCAGGATGTTGAAGTTCGCGCAGTGCTGCAGGTGCTGGCCGACTATGCTGGGATCAACCTGGTGGTCAGTGATACGGCAAACGGCAACGTTACTCTGAGGTTGATACAGGTGCCCTGGGATCAGGCGCTGGATCTGGTCCTGCGCAGCAAAGGGCTGGCGAGCCGGCAGGAAGGCAATGTGCTGCTGGTAGCGCCGGCGGCCGAGCTGGCTGGGCAATCCCGCGAAGAACGGCTGGGTCGGGAGCTGGACGCCCAGTTGCAGCCGCTCGAACGCGCGTTGTTGCCAGTGCATCACGCCAAGGCAGCGGAGCTGGCCGAGTTGCTGCTGGCGACCTTGGCCGACGACGGCATCCTGACCGGGCGCGGCAGCCTGGGTGTCGATGCGCGGACCAACACGCTGGTGGCACATCAACCGGCAGAGCGACTTGCCGAGCTGCGCCGACTGGTCACCGAGCTGGATGTGCCGGTGCGGCAGGTGCTGATCGAAGCACGCATTGTCGAAGCCAACGTCGACTATGAAAAAAGCCTCGGGGTGCGCTGGGGCAAGCCGTTCAGCGGCGCCGAAGGCCGCAGCGGCAAAGGGCTGTTCGTCGATCTCGGCGTGGATCGGCCAACTTCAGCGGTGGGCCTGGGGTTGCTGCGCGGCGACGCCTTGCTGGATCTGGAGCTCAGCGCGATGGAAAAGAGCGGCAATGGCGAAATCATCTCGCAGCCCAAGGTGGTGACCGCCGACAAGGAGACCGCGCGCATCCTCAAGGGCACCGAAGTGCCATATCAGGAAACCAGCAAGAGCGGCGCGACCTCGGTGTCGTTTCGCGAAGCCTCGCTATCGCTCGAAGTTACCCCGCAGATCACCGCCGATGGTCAGGTAATCATGACCGTGCGCGTGACCAAGGACGAGCCGGATTACGTCAATGCACTCAACGATGTTCCACCGATTCGCAAGAACGAGGTCAACGCCAAGGTGCGCGTGGCCGACGGCCAGACCATCGTCATCGGTGGCGTCTACTCGACTACGCAAAACAATGTGGTCGACAAGGTGCCATTTTTCGGTGATCTGCCGTATGTTGGGCGGCTGTTTCGACGCGATGCATTACAAGAGAAAAAATCCGAGCTGCTGGTCTTCCTGACTCCGCGTATCATGAGTGACCAGGCGATTGCTGTGAGTCGTTGATTCTGTGCGAAATTTGATACTTGTAGGGCCCATGGGCGCTGGCAAAAGCACCATCGGACGCCTGTTGGCCAAAGAGCTGCGCCTGCTGTTCAAGGATTCCGACAAGGAAATCGAACTGCGGACGGGCGCCAATATCCCGTGGATCTTCGACAAGGAAGGCGAGCCGGGCTTTCGCGATCGTGAAGAAGCGATGATTGCCGAGCTCTGTGAGCTGGACGGCGTAGTCGTGGCTACCGGCGGCGGTGCAGTCATGCGTGATGCCAATCGGCGTGCTCTGCATGCCGGTGGCCGGGTGATCTATCTGCACGCCTCTGTTGAGCAGCAGGTCGGGCGCACGGCACGCGATCGCAATCGGCCGCTGTTGCGCACCGCCAATCCGGAAGCGACCCTGCGTGCTTTGCTCGAGTCGCGAGATCCGCTCTATCGCGAGATCGCCGACGTGATCGTGGAAACCGACGAACGGCCGCCGCGCATGGTGGTCCAGGATATTCTCGAGCGCCTCGAGCAGTTGCCGCCCCGCTAAGCCGGGACTATTCTCGGCCACCAACGCCGAGGCAGGGGTTCAACCTTACCGCGTGTGTCGTCCAGGCGACGCCGCGCTCCAGACATTGTGGGGATACATGCAGACACTTAAGGTCGATCTGGGCGAACGCAGCTACCCGATCTACATTGGCGAAGGCCTGCTGGACCAGCCTGAACTGCTGGCCCCGCACATTGCCGGCCGGCAGGTCGCCATTGTCTCCAACGAAACTGTCGCGCCCCTGTATCTGCAGCGCCTGAGCCAGACCCTGGGTGCCTATTCGGTGTTGCCGGTGGTACTGCCGGACGGTGAAGCACACAAGAACTGGCAAACCCTGCAACTGATTTTCGATGGCCTGCTGACGGCTCGCCACGACCGCCGCACCACCGTGATCGCGCTGGGCGGCGGGGTCATCGGTGACATGGCCGGTTTCGCCGCCGCCTGCTACCAGCGTGGTGTCGACTTCATTCAGGTGCCGACCACACTGTTGTCCCAGGTCGATTCGTCGGTGGGTGGCAAGACCGGCATCAACCATCCGCTGGGCAAGAACATGGTCGGCGCGTTCTATCAGCCCAATGCGGTGCTGATCGACACCACCAGCCTGAAGACGCTGCCGGCGCGCGAGCTGTCGGCAGGCCTGGCCGAAGTGATCAAATACGGCCTGATCTGCGACAAGCCATTCCTCGCCTGGCTCGAAGAGAATATGACCGCCCTGCGTGGTCTCGACAACACGGCGCTGACCGAAGCGATTCGTCGCTCCTGCGCGGCCAAGGCCGCGGTTGTGGGCGCCGACGAGCGCGAAACCGGCCTGCGCGCCACGCTGAACCTCGGCCATACCTTTGGCCATGCCATCGAAACCCACATGGGCTATGGCGTCTGGCTGCATGGTGAGGCGGTGTCTGCAGGTACCGTGATGGCGCTGGAAATGTCCATGCGTCTGGGCTGGATTGATCAGGCCGAACGTGATCGCTCGATTCGCCTGCTGCAGGACGCAGGATTGCCGGTGGTGCCACCACAGGAAATGACCCCGGCGCATTTCATGGAGCATATGGCGGTCGACAAAAAGGTCCTCGACGGGCGCATGCGGCTGGTGCTGTTGCGCCAGCTCGGCGAAGCCGTGATTACCGACGACTATCCGCAAGAGATCCTTCAGGCCACGCTGGCAGCGGATTACCGCGCCATTGTGGCCCAGCTTTGAGGTTGTGACAGCGCAATGACCAGTTTGCATGCCGATGAGGCGTTTCTCGACCATTACCAGCTGAGCCACGATCCGTTCGCGCCCCGTGTGCCCGGTTTCAAGTTCTTCCCCGCCCAGCGCAAGCCAGTGCTCGGCCAACTGCATCACCTGGCGCGTTACAGCCACCTGATGCTGGTGGTCACAGGTCCGGTGGGCAGCGGCAAGACCCTGCTGCGTCAGGCGCTGGTCGCCAGCACCAACAAGCAGTCGGTGCAGAGCGTGGTGGTCTCGGCCCGCGGTGCCAGTGACGCGGCCAGCGTGCTCGGCCAGGTGGCTCAGGCGCTTGGCGTGGCGCAGCCGGAAGTGCAGGCGATCCTGTCGCAGGTGGTGCAACTGGCCCTGACCGGCCAGGAAGTCTATCTGTTGGTGGACGATGCGGAACAACTCGACGAGTCGGCACTCCAAGCGTTGCTGGAATTGGCGGCAGGCGTTGCCGAAGGGCGCCCGCACGTATTCCTGTTTGGCGAGCCTTCGCTGATTGCTGGGTTGGATCAGCTCAATGGTGAGGGAGATCGTTTCCACATCATCGAGCTTGAACCCTACAGCGAGGAGGAAACCCGCGAATACCTTGAACAACGCCTGGAAGGCGCTGGCCGCGGTATCGAGGTATTCACGGCCGAGCAGATCGCCGATATCCACGAACATGCGGATGGCTGGCCTGGCAACATCAACCAGGTTGCCCGCGACACTTTGATCGAAGCCATGATCGCCACGCGCAGCACGGCGAAGCGACCATCCATGGGGTTCAAGATGCCTAAGAAACACGTACTCGCGCTGTCTGCAGTTGTCGTGGTCGCCGTAGCGGCGGCGGTCCTGATGCCGAAGAAAGGCGCTGACAAGCCTGCTACCGACGCACCCGCAGCGCAGGCTCAACTGCCGCTGGGCGAAGGTCAGGCCAACAGCAGCAACCCGGCTATCGAGTTCTCCGGCTCGCAGCCAACACCACTGCCGCTCAATGGCCAGTCGCAACCGGTCATGCGCGAGCCGCTGGCCCAGGCTGCAGGCATGGGTGACGGTGAAGAAGCCAGCCCAGCCGGCAACACCGCATTGCAGCCTGCCAATCCACCAACCGTGACCACCATTGCCCCGCCTGAAGGCGTGCCGGCAGGCCCTGCCGCGGCTCCTGCGCAGCCAATCGCCAGCGCGCCAGCGCAACCGGTTGCACCTGCGCCGAAGCCTGCTCCGGCTCAGCCAGCGACCCAGCCAGCCAAGCCTGTTGCAGCGGCCAAGCCGGCCCCGGCGCCAACCCAGGTTGCCAGCGCCAAGCCTGCGTCGACTGCCGCTGGCGGCAGCGGCAACAGCGCCTGGTACGGCAGCCAGAAAGCCGGCAACTATGTAGTACAGATTCTCGGCACCAGCTCCGAGGCGTCTGCCCAGTCGTTCGTCAAGGCGCAGGGTGGCGACTATCGCTACTTCAAGAAAACCTTGCAGGGCAAACCGCTTTACGTCGTCACTTACGGCAACTTTGCCAACCGTGATGCAGCAGTTGCTGCAATCAAGAACTTGCCAGCGAAGGTCCAGGCTGGTAAACCTTGGCCACGTACCGTCGGCAGCGTCCAACAAGAGCTGACCACGACCCGCTGATACCTTCCGGGCGGCACCACCCCGCCGCCCAGTTGCTGAGCGACTCCTGACTTTCGTCTAGCCTGCTGCGTGTGATCGCGGCAGGCTTTTCTGTCCCAGACTGCCGGCCACAAGCCTCTAGTTGCAGTTCAGGCTGAAACGCTTCAGACTCCGAACCATGCCGTACCACGGCAAATGTTCAAAAACATTCAAAAATGCGACATAAATTTACAACGATTCGTCGTTTGAATTTGTGGGCTTCCCTGTCGCTGTGCAACAATGGTTTCACGTTGCCCCCCGCAAAAAAGCTGGCATTCGACCGGTGTGGATGGTAAGTGGTTGTACTAAAAAGAGATTTGCCTCCGTCGAGGGGCGAACCTGGTGAGAATGTGTCTATGAAAACAGGTCTGTACCATCCCGAAGAATTCAAGGACAACTGTGGCTTTGGCCTGATCGCCCATATGACGGGCGAGCCAAGTCACCACCTCCTGCAAACGGCCATGCAAGCGCTGACCTGCATGACCCACCGCGGCGGCATCAACGCTGACGGCAAGACCGGTGACGGTTGTGGCTTGCTCATGCAAAAGCCCGATCAGTTCCTGCGTGCCATGGCCAAAGAGCACTTTGCTGCCGAACTGCCCAAGCAGTACGCCGTCGGCATGGTGTTCTTCAACCAGGACCCGATCAAAGCCGAAGCTGCGCGGGCCAACATGGACCGCGAAATCATCGCGGCCGGCCTGCAGCTGATCGGCTGGCGCAAGGTGCCAATCGATACCAGCGTGCTGGGTCGTCTGGCCCTCGAGCGCCTGCCGCAGATCGAACAGGTGTTCATCGGTGGTGAAGGCCTGAGCGATCAGGACATCGCGATCAAGCTGTTCAGTGCCCGTCGCCGTTCGTCCGTGGCCAACGCCCACGACAGCGATCACTACATCTGCAGCTTCTCGCACAAGACCATCATCTACAAAGGCCTGATGATGCCGGCGGACCTCGCCGCATTCTTCCCGGACCTGGGTGACGAGCGCCTGCAGACCGCGATCTGCGTGTTCCACCAGCGCTTCTCGACCAATACCTTGCCGAAATGGCCGTTGGCGCAGCCGTTCCGCTTCCTCGCCCACAACGGCGAGATCAACACCATCACCGGCAACCGCAACTGGGCCATGGCCCGGCGCACCAAGTTCGCCAACGACCTGATCCCCGACCTCGAAGAGCTCGGCCCACTGGTCAACCGGGTCGGCTCCGACTCATCGAGCATGGACAACATGCTGGAGCTGATGGTTACCGGCGGCATCGACCTGTTCCGCGGCGTGCGCATGCTGGTACCGCCAGCCTGGCAGAACGTCGAGACCATGGACGCCGACCTGCGTGCCTTCTACGAATACAACTCCATGCACATGGAGCCGTGGGACGGCCCGGCCGGTATCGTCATGACCGAAGGTCGCCATGCGGTCTGCCTGCTCGACCGCAACGGCCTGCGCCCGGCGCGTTGGGTCACCACCCGCAATGGCTACATCACCATCGCCTCGGAAATCGGCGTATGGGGCTACCAGCCGGAAGACGTGGTTGCCAAAGGCCGCGTGGGCCCTGGGCAGATCTTTGCCGTGGACACCGAAACCGGGCAGATCCTCGATACCGACGCCATCGACAACCGCCTCAAGTCGCGCCATCCGTACAAGCGCTGGTTGCGCCAGCATGCCACGCGCATCCAGGCCACCCTGAGCGACGACCAGGGCGCGGCCAGCTACGACGCTGACCAGCTCAAACAGTTCATGAAGATGTTCCAGGTCACCTTCGAAGAGCGTGACCAGGTGCTGCGTCCGCTCGGCGAACAGGGCCAGGAAGCGGTCGGCTCGATGGGCGATGACACGCCGATGGCCGTGCTGTCGCAGCGCGTGCGTTCGCCGTACGACTTCTTCCGCCAGCAGTTCGCTCAGGTGACCAACCCGCCGATCGACCCGCTGCGCGAAGCGATCGTGATGTCGCTGGAAATCTGCCTCGGCGCCGAGCGCAACATCTTCCAGGAATCGCCTGAGCACGCCTCGCGCGTGATCCTCAGCTCGCCAGTGATCTCCCCGGCCAAGTGGCGTTCGCTGATGAACCTCGAGCGCGAAGGTTTCGAGCGGCAGCTGATCGACCTCAACTACGAAGAAAGCCTGGGTCTGGAAGCGGCCATCCGCAACATCGCCGATCAGGCTGAAGAAGCGGTGCGCAGCGGCAAGACCCAGCTGGTGCTGAGCGACCGCTTCATCGCCCCGGGCAAGCTGCCGGTGCATGCCTCGCTGGCAGTTGGCGCGGTGCATCACCGCCTGACCGAGCAGGGCCTGCGTTGCGACAGCAACATCCTGGTCGAGACCGCAACCGCGCGTGACCCGCATCACTTCGCTGTGCTGCTCGGCTTCGGCGCCTCGGCGGTGTACCCGTACCTGGCCTACGAAGTGCTGGCCGACCTGATCCGCACCGGTGAAGTGCTGGGCGATCTGGATGAAGTGTTCAAGTACTACCGCAAAGGCATCTCCAAAGGCCTGCTCAAGATCCTGTCGAAGATGGGCATCTCGACCATCACTTCGTACCGCGGTGCGCAGTTGTTCGAAGCCATCGGCCTGTCCGACGAAGTGGTCGGCCTGAGCTTCAAGGGCGTACCGAGCCGCATCAAAGGTGCGCGCTTTGTCGACCTCGAAGGCGATCAGAAGCTGCTCGCCGCCGAAGCCTGGAGCGCGCGCAAGCCGATCCAGCAAGGTGGCTTGCTCAAGTTCGTCCACGGTGGCGAATACCATGCCTACAACCCGGATGTGGTCAACACCCTGCAGGCAGCCGTGCAGCAGGGCGACTACGCCAAGTTCAAGGAATACACCGCGCTGGTCGACAAGCGTCCGGTGTCGATGATCCGTGACCTGCTCAAGGTCAAGGTTGCCGAGCAGCCGCTGGCGATCGACCAGGTTGAGCCGCTGGAGGCCATCCTCAAGCGTTTCGACTCGGCCGGCATCTCGCTCGGCGCGCTGTCGCCCGAGGCCCATGAAGCACTGGCCGAAGCGATGAACCGCCTGGGCGCGCGCTCCAACTCCGGTGAGGGCGGCGAAGACCCGGCCCGTTACGGCACGATCAAGAGCTCGAAAATCAAACAGGTGGCCACCGGCCGCTTTGGCGTCACCCCGGAATACCTGGTCAATGCCGAAGTGCTGCAGATCAAGGTCGCGCAGGGCGCCAAACCGGGCGAGGGCGGTCAGCTGCCTGGCGGCAAGGTCAACGGCCTGATCGCCAAGCTGCGCTATGCAGTGCCTGGCGTAACCCTGATCTCGCCACCGCCGCACCATGACATCTACTCGATCGAAGACCTCGCGCAGCTGATCTACGACCTCAAGCAGGTCAATCCGCAAGCGCTGGTTTCGGTCAAGCTGGTAGCAGAAGCCGGTGTCGGGACCATCGCGGCCGGCGTGGCCAAGGCCTATGCCGACCTGATCACCATCTCTGGCTACGACGGCGGCACCGGCGCTTCGCCGCTGACCTCGATCAAGTACGCCGGTGCACCGTGGGAACTGGGCCTGGCGGAAACCCACCAGACCCTGCGCGGCAACGACCTGCGCGGCAAGGTCCGAGTGCAGACCGACGGCGGCCTGAAAACCGGCCTCGACGTGATCAAGGCGGCCATTCTCGGCGCCGAAAGCTTTGGCTTCGGTACCGCGCCAATGATCGCCCTGGGTTGCAAATACCTGCGTATCTGCCACCTGAACAACTGCGCCACCGGTGTAGCCACGCAGAACGAAAAGCTGCGCAAGGACCACTACATCGGCACCGTCGACATGGTGATCAACTTCTTCACCTTCGTTGCCGAAGAAACCCGCGAGTGGTTGGCCAAACTGGGCGTTAGCAGCCTCGGCGAGCTGATCGGTCGCACCGACCTGCTCGAAGTGCTGCCGGGCGACACCGAGCGTCAGCAATATCTGGACCTCAGCCCGCTGCTGGGCAGCTCGCACATCCCGGCCGACAAGCCGCAGTTCTGCGAAGTCGACAAGAACCCGCCGTTCGACAAGGGCGAGCTGGCCGAGAAGATGGTCGAGATGGCCTTGCCAGCGATCCGCGATCAGGCCGGTGGCGAGTTCGACCTCGACATCTGCAACTGCGACCGTTCGATTGGTGCGCGTATCTCTGGTGAAATCGCCAAGCTGTACGGCAACCAGGGCATGGCCGCCAAGCCGATCACCTTCCGCTTCAAGGGCACTGCCGGGCAGAGCTTTGGCGTGTGGAACGCCGGTGGCCTCAACCTGCACCTGCAGGGCGACGCCAACGACTACGTCGGCAAGGGCATGACCGGTGGCAAGGTGACCATCGTGCCGCCTGCTGGCAGCCCGTTCAAAACCCAGGAAAGCGCTATCGTCGGCAACACCTGCCTGTATGGCGCCACCGGCGGCAAGCTGTTCGCTGCCGGTACTGCCGGTGAGCGCTTCGCGGTACGTAACTCGGGCGCCCATGCGGTGGTCGAGGGTACCGGCGATCACTGCTGTGAATACATGACCGGCGGCTTTGTCTGCGTATTGGGCAAGACCGGTTACAACTTCGGCTCTGGCATGACTGGCGGCTTCGCCTACGTGCTCGACATGGACAACAGCTTCTTCGACAAGCTCAACCACGAACTGGTGGAAATCCAGCGCATCAGTGGTGAAGCCATGGAAGCCTACCGCAGCCATCTGGCGCGGGTCCTTGCCGAGTACGTCGAGGAGACTGGCAGCGAGTGGGGGCGTGAGCTCTCGGAAAACCTGGACGACTATGTGCGCCGCTTCTGGCTGGTCAAGCCAAAGGCTGCGACGCTCAAGCAGTTGTTGTCCAGCACCCGTGCCAACCCGCAGTAAAAGCAGCTGCAAGTGGCAAGCCCCAAGCTGCGGCCAAAAGCAGCATGGGGTGTTGCCCGGCTTACGTGATTGTCTTGCGGCGTGCAGCTAACGGCTCGCAGCTGCTGTGAAGAGGTATTGAAAATGGCTGAACGTCTGAACAACGACTTCCAGTTCATCGAAGTTGGGCGCAAAGACCCGAAGAAAAAACTGCTGCGCCAGCGCAAGAAGGAGTTCGTCGAGATCTACGAACCGTTCAAGCCGCAGCAGTCTGTCGATCAGGCGCACCGCTGCCTGGGTTGCGGCAACCCGTATTGCGAGTGGAAGTGCCCGGTACACAACTTCATCCCCAACTGGTTGAAGCTGGTATCCGAAGGCAACATCCTCGCGGCCGCCGAACTGTCGCACCAGACCAACACCCTGCCGGAAGTGTGCGGCAGGGTCTGCCCGCAGGATCGTCTGTGTGAAGGTGCCTGCACCCTCAACGACGGTTTTGGTGCGGTGACCATCGGCTCGGTCGAGAAGTACATCACCGACACCGCCTTCGCCATGGGCTGGCGCCCGGACATGTCCAAGGTCAAACCGACCGGCAAGCGGGTTGCCATCATTGGTGCTGGCCCGGCTGGGCTAGGCTGCGCCGACGTGCTGGTGCGCGCTGGGGTAACCCCGGTGGTGTTCGACCGCAACCCGGAAATCGGCGGTCTGCTGACCTTCGGCATCCCTGAGTTCAAGCTGGAAAAGACCGTGCTGAGCAATCGCCGCGAAGTCTTCACCGGCATGGGGATCGAGTTCCGCCTGAACACCGAAGTGGGCAAGGACATCACCCTCGAGCAGTTGCTGGCCGAGTACGATGCCGTGTTCATGGGCATGGGTACCTACACCTACATGAAGGGCGGCTTCCCCGGTGAAGACCTGCCAGGCGTGCACGATGCGCTGGACTTCCTGATCGCCAACGTCAACCGCAACCTGGGCTTTGAAAAGTCGCCGGAAGACTTCGTCGACATGGCTGGCAAGAAGGTCGTGGTGCTCGGCGGTGGTGACACCGCGATGGACTGCAACCGGACTTCGATCCGCCAGGGCGCCAAGTCGGTCAGCTGCGCCTACCGTCGTGACGAAGCGAACATGCCGGGCTCGCGCAAAGAGGTGAAGAACGCCAAGGAAGAGGGCGTGAAGTTCCTCTACAACCGCCAGCCCATCGCGATTGTCGGTGAAGACAAGGTCGAAGGCGTCAAGGTGGTCGAGACCCGTCTCGGTGAGCCAGACGCCCGTGGCCGCCGCAGCCCTGAGCCGATTCCGGGTTCCGAAGAGATCCTGCCGGCAGATGCGGTGGTGATCGCCTTTGGTTTCCGCCCAAGCCCGGCGCCGTGGTTCGAGCAGTTCGACATCCAGACCGATAGCCAGGGCCGGGTGATTGCTCCGGAGCAGGCGCGCTTCAAGCACCAGACCAGCAACCCGAAAGTGTTTGCTGGCGGGGATATGGTGAGGGGTTCGGATCTGGTGGTGACTGCGATCTTTGAAGGCCGTACTGCGGCTGAGGGGATTCTGGATTATCTCGAGGTCTGACTGATCGCCGGGGCTGCAAAGCAGCCCCATTCCCGCCATCTTGTATACAAAATCGTTTGACCCAAGACACCCAATAGACAAAACGCATGGCCTTGGCCGTGCCTTTTGTGCTGGCGTCTGAGAAAATGCCCGCACTTTTTTTCCGGATGCCGACATGACTGCCCTGAAGAACGACCGTTTCCTGCGTGCACTGCTCAAGCAACCCGTAGACGTCACGCCCGTCTGGATGATGCGCCAGGCCGGCCGTTACCTGCCGGAGTACCGCGCCAGCCGTGCTCAGGCCGGCGACTTCATGAGCCTGTGCAAGAACCCGCAGTTCGCCTGCGAGGTGACCATGCAGCCGCTCGATCGTTACCCACTGGACGCGGCGATCCTGTTCTCGGACATCCTCACCATCCCTGATGCCATGGGCCAGGGCCTGTACTTCGAGACCGGCGAAGGCCCGCGTTTCAAGAAGGTGGTCAGCACCCTCGCCGATATCGAGGCGCTGCCGATCCCTGATCCGCACAAGGACCTTGGCTATGTGATGGATGCGGTCAGCACCATCCGCCGTGAGCTCAATGGGCGCGTGCCGTTGATCGGTTTCTCCGGTAGCCCGTGGACGTTGGCCACCTACATGGTCGAAGGCGGCTCGTCGAAAGACTTCCGCAAGAGCAAGGCCATGCTCTATGACAATCCGCAGGCGATGCACCTGCTGTTGGACAAGCTGGCTCAGTCGGTTACCAGCTACCTCAACGGGCAGATTCAGGCTGGTGCGCAGGCGGTGCAGATCTTCGATACCTGGGGTGGCAACCTGTCGGCGGCGGCGTATCAGGAGTTCTCACTGGCTTACATGCGCAAGATCATCAGCGGGCTGATCCGTGAGCATGATGGGCGCAAGGTGCCGGTCATTGTGTTTACCAAGAATGGTGGCATGTGGCTGGAGAGCATTGCTGATTGTGGCGCTGATGCACTGGGTCTGGACTGGACCTGCGAGATCGGCGATGCCCGCCGCCGTGTCGGCGACAAGGTTGCCCTGCAGGGCAACATGGACCCGACCGTGCTGTACGCCAAGCCTGCGGCGATTCGTCAGGAGGTCGGGCGCATCCTGGCCAGCTATGGCAAAGGCACTGGCCACGTGTTCAACCTTGGCCATGGCATCACGCCTGAGGTTGATCCGGAACATGCGGGTGCGTTCATCAACGCCGTGCATGACCTGTCGGCGCAATACCATCAGTGATCAGTCGCTGAATAAAAACCCGGCCATGTGCCTGACGCTGTTTACCTAAGAATGCCGGGGCCGCAAAGCGGCCCCCATGCAGGCGATGTAGAGCTTAAGTGAACACCATTAGGCCATGTGCCGGGTTTATATTGCGTTAAGCTTAAATTCAGCGATCATCGTTAATCTGGTCCCATCTCAACCGATACAGGACTTGATCACCATGAAAGCTCGCTACCTCGCTCTGATCCTTGCCCCACTGTTCAGCACTGCTGCTCTGGCCACCACCTACACCGGCCCAGGCGCGCAGCCGGTTACCACCGTGGCCGCTGCCAACGATGCGGCTGACGACACTCGTGTGGTCCTGCAGGGCTTCGTTACCAAGAAGCTGGATAACGACGACAAGTTCGAGTTCAAGGACAACACCGGCACCATCAAGGTTGAAATCGACGATGAAGACATGCCTGCAGCTGGCTTCAACGACAAGACCAAGGTCAAGCTGACCGGTGAAGTGGAAAAAAACCTGATGAGCCGTGAAGTGGATGTCGACCTGGTCGAAATCATCAACTGATCGATGACTTCAAAGCGACCGCGTGCAGCCTTTGGCTTCACGCGGTTTTTGGTGCTAGCCGGCTCAGGTGCAGCGCCACCAGCAAGGCCACGGCCAGCAGGCTACCGATGAACAGGCCGATGCCGTTCCAACCGGCCATGTGCCAGAACACCCCGCCCGCGGTACCCGCCACACTCGACCCTGCGTAGTAACTGAACAGATACAGCGAGGACGCCTGGCCCTTGGCTTTCAAGGCGCGCCGGCCGATCCAGCTGCTGGCCACCGAGTGCGCGCCGAAGAAGCCGAAGGTGAACACCAGCATGCCAATGATGATCATCGCCAGCGGGCTGGCCAGGGTCATCAGCATGCCGCCGGCCATCACCACGATGCTTGCCCAGAACACCTTGCGCCGGCCCAGCCGGTCGGCCAGGGCGCCGACCTGGGCGGAGCTGTAGATGCCCGACAGGTAGACAATCGACAGCAGCCCGACCAGTGCCTGGTTCATGTGATAAGGCTCGGCCAACAAGCGGTAGCCGATGTAGTTGAACAGGGTAACGAATGCACCCATCAGCAAAAATGCTTCGAGGAACAGCCAGGGCAGGCCGGCGTCGCGAAAGTGCATGACAAAGCCGTTGAGCAGGCTGCGAGGATTCAGCGTCTGCGGGCGGAAGTTGCGCGACTCGGGCAGTACCTTCCAGAACACCACTGCTGCCACCAGCGCCAGGCCGCCGATGCACAGCATCGCTGTGTGCCAGCTGACGAAGTCGATCAGCACGCCACTGATCAGCCGCCCGCACATGCCGCCAATGGCGTTGCCGCCGATGTACAAGCCCATCGCCAGGCCAATGTGCTGTGGGTGGATCTCTTCGCTCAGGTAGGTCATCGCCACCGCCGCCAGCCCGCTCAGCGACAGGCCGACCAGCGCGCGGGTCGCCAGCACCAGCTCCCAACTTGGCATCACCGCGCTGGCCAGGGTCGACAGGGCGGCGCAGACCAAGGCGAATACCATCACCGGCTTGCGGCCGATGCGGTCGGAGATCGGCCCGGTAATCAGCAGGCCGATGGCAAGCATGGCGGTGGCTACCGACAGCACCAGGCTGCTCTGCGCAGCGTTGATGGCAAATTCCTGCGACAGCAGCGGCATCATCGGCTGTACGCAGTAGAGCAGGGCAAAGGTGGCAAAGCCGCCGCTGAATAGCGCCAGCACAGTTTTCATGAACGCCGGGCTGCCTTTTTCGATCCAGATATCCGGCAGCGGGGCGGCTTCGATCACGTGGGGCATTGCAGCAGTTTTCACGACGGATCCCTCAAAAGCGCTGGCCGATGTTGCTGATTGGAAAAAATCATATAGCTGGCTAATGATTAGATCCAATATATTGTTCGACCTGTTTAAGACGTTTAACGACTCGTTCGGAGCAGCTATGGAATTGCGTCATCTGCGTTACTTCATTGCCGTGGCCGAGGAGCTGCACTTCGGCCGGGCTGCACAGCAACTAGGCATCTCCCAGCCGCCGCTGAGCCAGCAGATTCAGGCGCTGGAGCATGAGTTGGGGGCGCGTTTGTTCGAGCGCACCAATCGTCGGGTCGAGCTGAGCGAGGCCGGGCGCTTGTTCCTCGAGGAGGCGCGGCAGGTGCTGGCACAGGTCGATAAAGCTGCCGACGTCGCCCGCCGTGCGCAGTTGGGTGAGCTCGGCGAGATGAAGATCGGCTTCACTTCATCAGCGCCCTTCACCTCGAAGATCCCCAAGGCGATCCATGCGTTCCGTCAGCGCTACCCGGCGGTGCACCTGAGTTTGAAGGAGATGAGCAGCCGTGATGTTGCGGCGGCGGTGTTCGATGAATCGATCGAAGTTGGCCTGATGCGGCCGATGCCGTTGCCCGACGGCCTGCAGGTCACCGAGCTTTTCCGTGAGCCGCTGGTGGCAGTGCTGAATGCTTCGCACCCATTGGTTGCCGCCAGTGAACAAGGGTTACACATGGCTGATCTGGCCCGTGAACCGTTCGTGTTCTTCCCGCGCAGTTACGGCAGTGGTTTGCATGCACAGTTGCTGGCGCTGGCCCGCCAGGCAGGCTTCAGCCCGCATTTTGCCCAGGAGGTTGGCGAGGCGATGACGATTATCGGCCTGGTTTCGGCAGGTCTCGGCGTCTCGGTGCTGCCAGCCTCGTACCAGCGCATGCGCATCGATGGCGTGGTCTATCGAACGGTGCTGGATGAAGGGGCGGATACCGCCGTGTGGCTGGTCCAGCGCCAGGCTGGCAGCTCGGTGATGGCCAAGGCGTTTGCCGACCTGCTGATCGGCAACGCCTGATGGCGGCGGTTTAGTCGACGCGAGCCAGGTCGCCTTTCAGTGCGACGCCTGCGATCACGGCGCCGGCGTGGCACTCGTAGGTGCTGGCATCTTTGCGCTCGTTCTTCTTGTAGTAGCTGGCGATGTTGGTCACTGCGTTGGCATTGGCCCGGCGCGCAGCGTCCTGCAGGGTCAGCAGGGCCGACTGCAAGGCCCACTCACAGGCACCCTGGTCGGTCTTGTTGAAGGCATTGGTCTTCTTGTTGGTGACCGCGCCGGGCTGGATCACGCTGACCTTGCCGCGCGGCTGTACACCGGCCAAATAGAACTTCACCGAACCGTCGAGTTTCTTTTCGGCGAGCATTTGCTGGACGACCTTGTCGAAGGGCAGGTACAGCGCGGTATCGCGTGCCTGGCTGATGCCGGGCAGGGCGCAGAGCAGCAGGGCGGTGGTGGCAGTCCAGGTCTTCAGGCGCATCGGATCGTTCCTCGATCGGGGTGTGTTCAGGGCCAGCGGCGGAATATCAACGAAGTGTTGACGCCGCCGAAAGCGAAGTTGTTGTTCATCACATGCTGGTTGCTCATCCTGCGAAACTCGCCGCGCAGGTAGTCCAGCTCGCCGCAGCGGGGATCGATTTCATCCAGGTTGAGGGTGTGCGCATACAGGTCGCTGTTCATCATCTCGATGCTGAACCACGACTCCAGCGCGCCGCAGGCGCCGAGGGTGTGGCCGAGAAAACTCTTCTGCGAACTGATCGGCATGTGCGGGCCAAACAGGCTGCTGGTGGCCAGTGTTTCGGCAATATCGCCCTGTTCGGTAGCGGTACCGTGGCCGTTGACGTAGCCGATGGCCTCTGGCGCCAGAGCAGCGTCCTCCAGGGCCAGCTCCATGGCCCGGCGCATCGTGCTCTGCTCGGGGCGGGTGGTGTGCTGGCCATCGGCATTGCTACCAAAGCCGACGATCTCGGCGTGGATGCGCGCACCGCGGGCCAGGGCATGCTCGAGCTCTTCGAGCACCAGCATGCCGCCGCCTTCGCCGATCACCAGGCCGTCGCGACCATTGTCGTAAGGACGTGGGCTCAGCTGCGGGGTGTCGTTTTTCAGGCTGGTGGCGTACAGCGCATCGAACACCATCGCCTCGGTCGGACAGAGCTCTTCGGCGCCGCCGGCGAGCATCATCGGCAAGCGCCCGAACTTGATCGCTTCATAGGCATAACCAATGCCCTGGCTGCCGCTGGTGCAGGCGCTGGAGGTCGGGATCAGGCGCCCGGTCAGGCCGAAAAAGATGCTGATATTGGCAGCAGTGGTGTGCGGCATCATGCGCACGTAGGAGTTGGCGTTGAGGCCATCGGCTACCGAGTTGAGCAGCATGTTGCCGAATGCCTTGATCTCGTCGGTGCTGCCGGTCGACGAGCCGCAGGCCACGCCCATGCGGCCGTCGCGGATGATTGGATCATCGAGCAGGCCGGCATCGGCCAGCGCCTGCTCGGCCGCAGCCACGGCCAGGCGCGATACCCGGCCCATACTGCGCAACTGCTTGCGGGTCCAGTGGCCGGGCACCTTGAAATCGTCGATCGGGCCAGCAAGACGCGTGTTCAACTCGCTGAAGCGATCCCATTCAGCCATGCGCCGGATACCGCTGCGCTGGTTGGCGAAGTGGCCGGCGATGGTCGCCCAGTCGCTGCCCAGGGAGGTGATGCCGGCCATGCCGGTGACGACTACGCGACGCATCAGCACAACCCTCCGTTGACCGCCAGCACCTGCCGGGTGATGTAGGCGGCTTCCGCCGACATCAGGAAATTGACCACGCCGGCGACTTCCTCGGGCGTGCCCATGCGTCCGGCAGGAATCATCTTCATCAGCTCGTCGACCGGCACGTGCTCATCGAGCATGGCGGTGTCGATCAGCCCTGGGGCTACGCAGTTGACGGTGATCTGACGTTTGCCCAGCTCGATCGCCAGCGCCTTGGCCGCGCCGATCACGCCGGCCTTGGAGGCACTGTAATTGACCTGGCCGCGGTTGCCGATCAACCCCGAAACCGAGGTGATGCAGACGATCCGGCCCGGTTTGCGACGGCGGATCATGGGCATGCTCAGCGGATGCAGAACGTTGTAGAAACCGTCCAGGTTGGTCCGCAGGACCTGGTCCCAGTCAGCGTCGGTCAGCGCCGGGAAGGCGCCATCGCGGGTCAGGCCGGCGTTGCAGACCACGCCATAGTAGGCGCCGTGGGTCTCCACATCCTGTTCGAGGATGCCCCGGCAGGCTTCGCGGTCGGCTACGTCGAACTGCAGCACCCGGGCCTGTTGACCCATGGCGTGGATTTCGCCGGCAACGCCATCGGCTTCGGCACGGCCACTGCGGCAATGCAGCACCAGGTCATAACCGGCACGCGCCAGGCGCAGGGCGATCGCTCGGCCGATGCCGCGGCTCGACCCGGTGACCAGGATGGTATCAGTCATGGCAAGGTTCCTCAGGGGCCGCTTCGGTCAGGTAACCAGCGACCTGTGGCGGGCGATAGACATTCAGGCGGGCGCTGGCATGCAGCCCCGGACCGCGCAGGTGACACTCGAACACACCCATACCGTTGTCGTCTTCCAGCGAGCGCAGGGCGTGGATGTGCAACTCGGCGCCGGCAGGGAAGTGTTCGACATCACATTGGTAGTTGCGCGTGCCGAGGAGAAACCCCAGCTCCACCGGCCGGCCATCGCGACGGGCGCGGCAACCGGCATAGGCGGCAACGCTTTGCGCCATCAGCTCCAGGCCGAGCCAGGCCGGCAGGCTGCCGTCGGCGCGGTTGAACAGGCCGCCAGGGCGCACTGTGCTGCGGGTGTGGATCTGCTCGTCGTCGCAGCTGTCGACCTGATCGATCAGGATCATGTCGCCGGAATGCGGCAGCAGTTCGGCCAGAGGCCAGGCAATCATGGGGTGTCTCCAACAATCAGGCTGACATTGTTGCCGCCGAAGGCGAACGAGTTGCTCATTATCCGGCGTGGCCGCGCCGCATGCATCCGCTGCGTGCCGTCGACCAGGTTAAGGGCAGGCAGGCGCGGGTCGGCCTGGCCGTCCCAGGCATGCGGTGGCAACTGGCCGTGCGGGTTGTGCTCACTCAGGCTCAGCCAGCAGAAGGCGGCTTCCAGCGCGCCGGCGGCGCCTAGGGTGTGGCCGGTCATCGGTTTGGTCGACGAGCAGGCCAGCTGCGCGCCGAACAGGCCGTGCACCGCCAGGCTTTCCATGGCGTCGTTGTGCTCGGTGGCGGTGCCGTGCAGGTTCAGATAGTCGATCTGTTCGGGCGCAAGGCCGGCGTTGTTCAAGGCCAGGGCCATGGTTTGCCGCGCGCCGGCGCCGCTCGGGTCAGGCGCTGAAATATGGTAGGCATCGCTGCTGGCGCCAGCGCCAAGCAGGGCCAGTGAAGGACCATCGGTATTACGCTCTGCGGTCATCAGAAACAGCGCAGCCGCTTCGCCGATATTGATCCCGTCACGGTTCTGCGAGAACGGATTGCAGCGTGCCTGGCTGATCGCCTCAAGGGAGTTGAAGCCGTTCAGGGTCAGGCCACAAAGGCTGTCGACGCCGCCGCACAGCACCGCATCGCAGACGCCCAGCTCGAGCAGGCGCCGGGCGCTGAGCAAGGCCCGCCCGCTGGAGGTGCAGGCGGTGGAAATCACGTAGGCCGGGCCGCTCAGTTGCAGCCAGTCGGCAAGGAACTCTGCCGGCGCGCTGAGGGCTTGCTGGTCGTAGCGATAGTCCGGCGGAAACTGCCCGCTCCGGCGCTGCTGGGCGATGGCTGCGCTGCCCTCGGCAATCCCCGAGGTGCTGGTGCCGAGCACCACCGCGATACGCTGCGCGCCGAACCGGGCGATAGCCTGGCGGATTGCCGGCTCGATCTGCATAGCGGCGCTGTAGAGCAATTGATTGTTGCGGCTGTGTTGCGTTGGCAGCGGCACCGCCGGCAGCTCAGCTTGCACCGCGCCGACGGTCGGACAGCGCTCCGGGATCCACCCAGGTTGGGCCTGCATGCCCGAACAGTCACCGGCAAACAGGCGTGCGGCGACCTCAGCCTGGCCACGGCCGAGGGCGCAGGTCAGGCCCAGCGCATTCAGGTAGGCGGTCATGGCAGGCGCTCGCTGGGTAGGGGGTCGACTAGATAACGCAGGCCGTGGGCCAGTTTCAAGTCAAAAGCGCCCGGCTGCCGATAGCTGACCTGCCAACGCTCGCCCAACCAGCGCTGCTGGCCTTGTTCGCGGGCATCCGGGTAGAGCTGCGCCAGTTGCTCGGAGGGGGTCAGAGCAAACAGCAGCGCGGCAAACAGCTCGCGTGCCGGCGGATTGGGTGGCAACAGGCCGTCGGCCTGCCAGTGTTGACCATCGAACAACTGGCGTGCCTGGGGGATACCCAGCAGATCGAGTAGCGACCAGCGCAGTTGGCCGTTCTCGGCCTGCACCACGAGCATCCAGTCCTGGCGCTCGCCGGCCTGCTCGCGCTGCACGTGCAACTGCTGGGGCAACTGCAACTGCGGCATCTGCGCGGGCAGCGGCGCGCGGCTGCTGCAGGCGGCCAGCACCAGGCACAGCGTCGCCAGCAGCAGCGCCCTCATGGCTGCACCAGCGGCTTGCGGGCGACCACATTGACCAGGGTTTCTTCGCGCTGGCCTGGCGCGGGCGGCTTGCGCAGGCGCAGCCGTTCGAGCAGGCCGAAGTCCTTGGCGCGGCTCCACCACAGGTACGGGTAGGAGACATTGCGCGCCGTGAAGGCAAAGCCCTGTTCGCGCAGCATCTGCAGATAACCCTCGGCACTCTTCTGTACATGCATTGGGTGGCGGAACAGCCAGCGGATCACCCAGGTGTCGATATAGGCTTCGGTGGATTCGGCGAACAGCAGATAACCACCAGGCTTAAGCACCCGCCAGAACTCGGCGAGGGCCTGGTCCTGTTCCACCAGATGGTGGAAGGTCTGATGGCAGAAGACGATATCGACGCTGGCGTCTGCCAGTTGCAGTTGGGCGCAGTCGCTGCCCAGCAGCTCGACCGTAAGGCCCTGGCGCGTAGCTTCGGCGCCGCTTAGTTGCAGGCTGTGCGGGTCGGCATCGATACCGATCAATCGGCCGGGCGCAAACACTCGCTGCAGATGCTTGAACGATTTGCCCTGGCCGCAGCCGGCATCGAGCAGCACCGGCGCCGCTGGCAGCGGGCTGTCGAACAACTGACGCAGGTCGTCGATCGCCACCCGTAGTACGTGATGCTGCCAGGTGTGGCTGCGCAGGAACCAGAAACCAAAGCGAGTTTCTTCGACATAGCTGGCGCTGAGGAACGGAGGCTGACTCATGCCTGGCCCCTCGCGCAAAGCGCCGCCAGAGTCGCCAGCCGGCGCCGTGGTTCAGCCACGAACGGGTTGCGCTCATCCCAGGCGTAGCCAGCCAGAATCGAGCTGATCATGGCGCGAATCTGCGGCGAGCTGCCGGGGTGATAGATCACGTCCTGAAAGCTGCCGTCATACCAACCCTCGACATAGGCGCGGAAGGTATCCACCCCACGTTTGAGCGGCTCGGCAAACTCCCGCTGCCAGTCGACCGCTTCGCCGCGCAACTGGCGGTCGAGCAGGGCGGCAGCCATGCTGGCCGAGCGCATGGCAATGGTGACTCCGGACGAAAATACCGGGTCGAGAAACTCTGCGGCGTTGCCGAGCAGGGCAAAGCCGTTGCCATGCAGGGTTTTGACGTTGGCCGAGTAGCCGCCGATGGTCCGCGCCGGGGTGTCCCACACGGCGTTGGCCAAGACCTTGGCCAGGCTTGGCGTCTGCGCCACGAAATGCTGCAGGCAGGCGTCCAGATCGGTCGGCGCTGCAGCAAAGCGCTCGGCGGCCGCGACGACACCCAGCGACGCGCGACCGTCGCTGAACGGGATGGTCCAGAACCAGATGTCGCGGTGTTCCGGGTGGGTGGTGATAAGGATCTTGTTGCGGTCGAAGCCGGGCAGATCGATGCGGTCTTCGATGTGGGTGAATACTGCCTGGCGCACCGGGAAATTCGACGGTGCTTCCAGGTCGAGCAGGCGCGGCAACACGCGGCCATAGCCGCTGGCATCGAGGACGAAGTCGGCCTGCACTTCGTATTCGCTGGCGTCTGGCCGGCGTGCGCGCAGGCGTGGCTGCGCAGCGCTCATGTCGGCGCTGATGATCTCGTGCTCGTAGCGGATTTCCACGCCCTGGGCCTCGGCCTGGTCGGCCAGCAGCTTGTCGAACCGCGCCCGTTGGACCTGGAAGGTGCTCGGCCGGCCCTGGCTGAAGGTTTGGCCGAAATCAAACGCACTGTACTCATCACCCCAGGCAAAGGCGGCGCCGTCCTTGTACTGGAAACCCGCCGCTTCGAGCGCTTCGAGCATGCCGGCTTCTTCGACGAAGTCGATGCAGTGCGACAGCAGGCTTTCGCCAATGGAGAAGCGCGGGAAGCGCTGGCGCTCGATGACCAGCACATCGTGGCCGCGGCGCTTGAGCAACGCGGCAGCGATGGCGCCCGAGGGGCCAGCGCCGATGACCACGACCTGGTGGTGTTGCAGTTCACAGTTCGGCATGTGGCCTCCTTGGCGGTGTGAGGGAAGTCTGCGGGATGCGATGCAGGCCGGCGAAGGCAGGCATGAGGGTGGCGATCAGGCTCATCAGCATCAGCGCGAAGTACAACGCCGGGCTGATCAGCTGCTGGGTCAGCAACAGATTGAGAAAAACGATTTCGCTGAGACCGCGGATGTTCAGCAGCAGGCTCTCGCGCCACTTGCTGGCGCCGGCGAACGAGGCGGTCGCCCAGCTCAAACCGAGCCAGTTACCGAGCAGCTTGCTCAGGATCGGCAGCACCAGCAGCGCCAGCAGCTGGCTGGCGTCGAAGCCTGCGAAGGCATGCTGCAGGTCGATCTGGACCACGCCGTAGGTGAGGATCAGCGGCACGGCCAGGCCTTGTTGCAGGCGGCGGTTGCTGGCGTCTGTCAGCGGCAGGCGTAGCTGCAGGCCAAGCACGCGCAAGCAGGCCAGATAGCCAACGCCGAAGATCAGCGCGTTGAGCCGGAAGTGCTCGGCGGCAAACAGCAGTAGCAGGAAAACCAGGCCGTACAGACGTGGTGCGCGCAGGCCCAGACCACGCAGCACTACCGGCGTCAGCGCCGCCAGCGCCGGCAGGGCCAGGCTGCTTGGTTGCAGGCTGCCCTGGCCCATGCCGAGCAATAGCCAGCAGGCCAGGTCGATGACGATCGCGGCCTGCAGCAGGCGCTGGCTGGCGGCTGGCGGGTAGTCGATGGCGCGCAGGTACAGGTACAGCACTGGGATTGCGGTGATGGCGAAGACCAGGCCCATGGCCAGGGCGCTGACCCCGCTCAGTTCAAGCAGCCACAGCGCGCAGGCCACGCCGCAGGCAAACGGCACGGCGAAGCTGGGCAGGGCGATCTTCAATGCTTGCGGGTCGAGGCGCAGGTGCGCGACGTCAGCGAGAATGTGCCCCAGCAACAGAGCAAAGCTGCAGCCGTAGAGGGTCTTCAGCCAGATCGGGGCGATCAGCTGGGCGCCGTCGAGCTGCCAGTGCGGTTGTACCCACAACAGCATCAGCAGCGGCAGCACCAGCGCGGCCAACAGCAGCTGGCTGACGATAGGGATAAGCCCCAGGCGTTTGCCGAATGCGCTGGCCACGGCAAACAGGGCCAGGGCCATGAGCCAGAACAGGACGATGCTCATGGCTGCACCGCCGGCGTCTCGCGTGCCGCTGCCCACGGCGCCAGCAGGAAACTGAAGATCAACCCGAGGCTGACGGCCATGCCGAAGTTGCTCACCGCAGGCGTCTGCGACAGCGCCAGCAGGCCGAACGACAGCCAGGTGGTCAGAGCCGCCAGCAAGGTGCCGAGCAAGCTCACCGCAGCCCCGCCGATACGCTCGTGCATGAGGATGGCGTAGTCGACGCTGATGGCCGTGACCAGCAGCAGGCCAAACAGGCTGAACAGTGTCAGCGGCTGCCCCAGCCAACCGAGGCTGGCCAGGCTGCATAACGCTGCCAGCAGCGGCAGGGCGACAATGCGCAGCGAACCGCGCAGGCCGAACGGGACTGCCAGCAGCACCAGGATCAGTGCGCAGGACAGCAGCTTGAGCTCGGCGGCGCTGATCTGGGTGGCGGCGAACAGTTGATTGAGTTCGCCGAGCCGGTCGACCAGTTGCACGCCATCCAGGTCGTCGGTCTGCAAGCGCAGCAGGCTGGCATCGCTCAGGCCTTGCAGACTGACGATGGCGGCGACGCCGGTAGCGTCCTGGCCAAGCCAGAGCGGTCGCCAGGCTTCAGCAAGCGGACCGGCGAGGGCCTGCTCGATGCTCAGGGGCGGCAACGTTTGCAGCTGTTGCAGCTGGGTTTGCAGGCCGGCTTGCGGCACACCGAGTTCAACCAGCGGCTGCCAATAGTCGCTCAGGTGGGCCAGCGCCTGCCGGGTTTGTGCCTGCTGCTCAGGGCTGGCGACGATCTGCGAGAGGCTCAGATAACCCTTGAGCTTGCCTAGGTCATGCAGCTCGTCGAGCTTGGCCGACAGCGCCTGCAGGCGCTGGAACAGTTGCTCTTGCTCAGCCCCGCGCACCAGGTAGAACTGACTGGTTGGCTGGTAGCCGGTGATGCGTGCGACTGCCTGGGCTTGCTCTTGCAGTTGCGGCGGGCTCGCCACCCATTGGCGGATGTCGTTACGCGTGTCCAGCTGCCACAGCCCAGCGCCGCAAAACAGCAGCACCAGCACCAGCAGCACTGCGCTGGGCACTCTGCGCAACAGCCGCTCGCGCCAGTCGGTGAGGGCTTGCGCGATACGTAGCGGCCACTGCGCCGGCTTCAGCTCGACCTGGCCCAGCAATGCCGGCAGCAGGCACACCGCGCACAGGTAGGCGCCGATCAAGCCGGCGGCCGAGAACGCGGCAATCTGGGTCAGGGCCGGAAACGGCGTGAACGCCAGCGCCAGATAACCGATGCAGCTGGTCGCCAGGCTCAGGCTCAGCCCTGGCAGGGTCAGGCGTACCGCCGGCCAACTGCGCCATGGCTTGAGGCTCCAGCTCTTCGACAAGTAATGCAGCGGGTAATCCACCGCTACGCCGATCAGGCTCGAACCGAGTACCAGAGTCATCACGTGCATGTGGCCGAACAGCGCCACGCACACCACCGAGCCGAACAGCATGCCGGTCAGCACCGGCACGAACGCCAGCAGGGCCCGCCAGCGACGAAACGCCAGCAGCAGCAACAACAGAATGCTCAACGTCGCGCCACCGCCGACCCAGGTGATTTCGCGGCTGGCCTGCTGCTGGCCGGCGGCCGCGTACAGCAGGCCACTGGCGGCCAGCAACTGGGCGCCATGCGGTTCGGCCTGGCGGCGGGCATCAGCCAGCAGCTCGGCCACCTGCAGCGGTAGCTTCATATCGAAGGCAGTGCCCAGGGTGCGCGCCCGCAGCAGCACCCACTGGCGGCCATCGGCCTGCGCGATCAAGGCGCCACTGGCCGTGTCCAGTTCGATATTGACGGGTTTCGGCTGGCTGTTCTGAATACGCCCGGTCAAGCCCAGCCAGTCGTCCTGGGCAGGCACCAGGCTGAACCCGGAAAACGGGTCGAACAGGCTCTGCACGCGCTGCTCGATGAATGCCGCGGGCCGTTCGCGCAGCTGCGCGCGGTCAGCTGCCGAGAGCATCGCCACGCGGCCGGCGAGCAACTGCTCGCGGACCGCGCCGAGGTCTGTCTGCAGGCTCCACTGCACGCGCTCGAACAGTCCGCTGGCCTGCCATTGGCCGGCCAGTTGCTCGGCAAGGGCCAGCGCTTGCTGGCGTTCGGCGTGGCCAACCAGTACCAGTACCTCGCGGTTCAGGGGCTCTTGCACGCGCAATTCGGCGCGCTTGACCAGGGCGTCTTCGGTGGCGCCCGGCACCAGCGCCATCAGGTCGGCTGACAGCGGCGCGCCGCGCTGCCATTGCCAGCCGGCGATGGCCAGCATCACCAGCAGCAGGGCGAGAAAGCCGCGCGGCAACCAGCGTTCAATCGACAAAATCGCTGCGCTCCGTGTCGCTGAGGGCGGCAGCGCCATGGCTGTCGGTCATGCGCAGCAGCGTGCTGTCGCCCTGGGTTTCACTGAGCTGAATCTGTTCGACGAACTGCCCGCCGCTGATGTCGATGCGGGTGAAGATCTGTTTGAGCAGCAGCGAACGCGGGGTCAGTTGCAGCTGCCAGTGCGTGGCGTCACCGCTCAGGCTCAGTTCGAAGTCGCGCTTGAGACCGGCACTGTCGCCTTGCAGCACGGCAAAGAACAGCCGGTTCTGCTCGGCGCCGGCACTGGCGCTGGGCAGGCGCTGCCAGCCGCTCGGATCACGCCGGGCAATGCCGTTGGCGTCGATCCGGTAGTCCTGGCGCAGCGGCGTCTGCAACAGCCACAACAAACCATGCTCGCGGGCCAGCACGAACTGGCCCTTGCTCAGCAACGGCTGGGGTAGAGCGCGCAGGTGCTTTTCCTGAATGAACGGGCCTTTGACCACGGCCGGCGCGCTGAGCTGGCGCTGCAGGTCATCAAGGCTGAATGCTTGCGCCAGCGGGCTGAGCAGGCTCAGGGCAAGGGTCAGCAGTGTGCACAGGCGCTTCATGGCAAAACCCTCTGTACGGCGTCGAGCATGACCTGCGGCGAGGCCAGCTGCATTTCGCCGCTGTCGATGTGCACCGCGACCTGCACCGTGCTCGCGCGGGTCATCCGCTCGCCGGTTTCGGCGTCGCTGATCAGGTAATGAATCTTCAAGCGGTTTTCCCACTCGACCAGGCTCGCGCGCACGGTCAAGCGCTGGCCGAAGGTGGCGCCGCGGATATAACGCAGCTGCAGGTCGATCACCGGCCAGGCAAAACCGCTCGCCTGCATCTGCACGTAGTTGTGGCCGAGTTGGTCGAGCAGCGCGCAGCGGGCCACTTCCAGGTATTTGACATAATGGCCGTGCCAGACCACATGCATGCTGTCGACGTCGAAAAACGGCACCTGCACTTCAGTGTCGACGTGGATCACTCCCGCACTACGCATGCAGCCTCCAGTGACGTTGGCCGATGCGCAGCAGGCAGTGGCGCAGGTCGGCTTCCAGCGCGCGGTCTTCGATCACCGGGACGAACTCGACGAGCAGGGCTTCGTGCATCTGCGCCAGTGCTGGCGGCAGTGCATGTCTTTCTGCCTGGCGGGCACGCAGCCACACGCCCTGGTTCGCCGCCAGCAGGGTCGCAGCGGCAACCTGCTCGGTCAGCTCCAGCACGCGCAGGGCATCGCGCGCAGCGATGGTGCCCATGCTCACCTTGTCCTGGTTGTGGCATTCGGTGGAGCGCGAGAACACGCTGGCCGGCATGGTCAGCTTGAGCGCTTCGGCGGTCCAGGCGCTGGCGCCGATCTGCACGGCCTTGAAGCCATGGTTGATCATCGCCCGCTCGGCCGGGGCGCCCGACAGGTTGCTTGGCAGGCCGTGGTTGTAGCGGGTATCGACCAGCAGCGCGAGCTGGCGGTCGAGCAGGTCGGCAACGTTCGCCACCAGGGTTTTCAGGCTGTCCATGGCAAAGGCGATATGGCCGCCATAGAAGTGCCCGCCATGCAGTACGCGCTCGGCGTCGCCGTCGATAATCGGATTGTCGTTGGCGCTGTTCAGCTCGGTTTCGATAAAACCGCGCAGCCAGCCCAGGCTATCGGCGAGCACGCCCAGTACATGCGGCGCGCAGCGCAGCGAGTAACGGTCCTGCAGGCGGTGCAGCGGTGGTAGCGGGGCGTCGATGGCCAGGTCCTGGCGCAACCAGGCGGCGACTTGTGTCTGGCCGGGGTGCGGCTTGGCGGCGAACAGGCGCTCGTCGAAGTGCTCCGGGTTGCCCTGCAGGGCGATCACGTTGAGGGCGGTGATGCGCGTGGCCAGTTGCAGCAGGTAGTCGGCGCGGGAGAAGGCCAGGCAAGCCAGGCCGGTCATCACCGCAGTGCCGTTCATCAATGCCAGTGCCTCTTTGGGGCGCAGCACCAAGGGCTGCCAGCCCAGCTCGCGGTGCACGTCGGCACTACTGCGGCGCTGGCCCTGGTAGCTGACCTCGCGCTCGCCGGACAGGGTCGCTGCGACGTACGACAGCGGCGTCAGGTCGCCGCTGGCGCCGACCGAACCTTCTTCCGGGATCAACGGCAGGATGTCGTGCTCGAGGAACGCGCGCAGGCGCTCCAGCAACTCCAGGCGCACCCCCGACACGCCGTGGCTCAGCGAGCGCAGGCGGGCCGCCAGCACGGCGCGCACCGCCGGTGCTTCGAGCAGGCGGCCCAGGCCGCAGCCATGGAAGGTGTACAGGTGCTGCGGCAGCGCTTCGACATGCTCCAGCGGCACGGCCACCACGCAGGAATCGCCGTAACCGGTAGTGACGCCGTAGATCACCCCTTCTTTGCTCAGCAGGGTGTCGAGAAAGCGCGCGCCACGAGCGATGCGTTCGCGGTAGGCGGCGTCGTCCTGCAAGTGGGCGCTGGCCCGGCGTTCGGCCAGGGCTACAACAGCTTCGATGGCCAGGTGCGACTCACCGAAAGTTACAGGCTCATGCGGATGCATCGTCGTCGGTCTTCCAGAAAGGGTAGAAGTTGAACCACTGCAGCGGCGCTTGGCTGCAGTAGTGCGCCAGGCGTTGCGCATAGCGCGTGGTCCATTCGGCAATCACTTGGTCGCGCTGGCCGCGGCGCCATTGCACACGCTCGGCAAAGGGTTCGAGGGTGACTCGGTAGCGGCCTTGCAGCTTGAGGCAGAACAGCAGGTTGAGCGGGCAGCCAAGGATCCCCGCCAGCAGCCACGGCCCCTGCGGGAATGCGGCGCGGTGACCGAGGAAATCCACCTCGACGGTGCGCGCGCCATGCAGCGGTACCCGATCACCGGCAATCGCCAGCCATTCGCCGCGCTCGAGCCGTTCGGACAACTGCAGCATCACTGCCGGGTCCAATTCGCTGACCTGAATCAGGCGCAGATTGGTCGCGCCGGCCTCGCCCAGCAGGCGGTTGAAGCGCTCGGCGTGGCGGGTGTGCACCAGCACGTTCATGGTCACCTGCTCGCCCAGTTCGGCCAGCGCCCGGCACACTTCAAGGTTGCCCAAGTGGGCGCCCACCAGCATCTGCCCGCGTTCGCCGCGCAATTGCGTGCGCAGTTGCGCTGGGTCGTCGATTTCGATGTCTTCCAGGCGCAGGCGGCCATTCCATACGTCGAGCTTGTCCAGCAGGGCGTCGGCGAACGCCATGAACTGGCGGAACACCTGCCACTGGCTCGGCGCCGGTGTCTGTCCGCCGTTGCATGCGCTGAGCCGTTGCTGGTATTGCCAGGCACTGCGCCGGGCGCGGCGGCCGAACAGGAAGAAGTAGCCGACGATGACGTGGATCAGCGGGCTCAGCACGCGCCGGCCAAGCAGCCGTACCAGCGTTGCGGTCAGCTTCATCAGCCAGAAACTGCCGCGCTCCTGATGCTGTGCCCAGTGCCGCGCAGGAGTAGTCATGCGCGCCACCTGCGCCAGACGATCAGCGGCGCGCGCAGCAGCATGCCGAAGAACAGCTTGGCGTGCATTGTCGAGATCAGCGCGTTGTCGTGCACCAGGCGAAAGTGCGACAGGCCGTCCTGCGGGTAGTGCACGCGGGTTGGCAGCCAGCGCATCGGCTGGTTGCGCCAGGCCAGGCGCACCAGGATCTCCGGATCGAAATCCATTCGCCGGCCAAGCTTGACGCTGTTGATCAGGGCCAGCGTGGCAGGCAGCGGGTAGACGCGAAAACCGCACATGGAATCGGGAATCTGCAGCGACAGGCTGTTGATCCACACCCATACATGGGTCAGGTAGCGCGCATACAGACGGCCCTTGGGCACGCTGGCGTCGTATTGCGGATAACCACACACCAGTGCCTGTGGATCATTCTGCGAAAGCTCAAGAAAACGGCCGATGTCGCCCAGGTCATGCTGGCCGTCGGCGTCTACTTGCAGTGCATGGCTGAAACCCAGCCGCGCCGCTTCGCGCAGGCCGGCCATCACCGCGCCGCCCTTGCCCTGGTTGACGCTCAGGCTGACCAGATAGATGTCCGTTTGAGTGGCCAGCTGTGCCAGCACTGAGGCGCATGCGGGGCTGCTGGCGTCGTCAACCAGCACGCAGGGCAGCCCGGCGCGCTGCAGGTCGCTGACTACTGCTGGCAGCGCGTGCTCGTGGTTGTATACCGGGATCACTGCGCAAGGCTTATGCATCGACCGTCTCCATCAGAATGCGGCCGCTGGAGCAGGCCTGCCCGGCGCAGGTGTAGGCGAAGTAGAGTTTGCCGCGCTCGCTGTCCCAGCGCAGGCTCAGCAGCACTTCGTCGCCGGGGCGCACCAGTTGCTGGAATTTGAGCACTTCCATGCCGGCAAAGCGGCGCTGGCCCGGCAGTAGTTCGCTGGCCAGGGCAATCGCCCAGTCGACCTGCACCACACCGGGCAGCACCGGCGTTTTCGGGAAGTGCCCGCTGAAGCAGGCCAGGTCCAGCGGCACGTGCAGTGTGAGCAGGTGCTGGTCCTGCTCCTGGCGCTGTTCGAGCAGCTCTGGCTGCATGCTGCGTGAGGCTTGCAGCAGCGCCTGCACCTGGGCCTCGGGCAGCTTGCCCTGGCTGGTCAGCGGCAGCTGGCGCAGCAGTCGCCAGCGCCGCGGCAGGGCGACCGCTTCGCAATGATCGGCCAAGTGCCGTCGCAGGCCTTCGATCAACGCGCGTCGGCCCTGATTGCGCAGGGCGTGCAGGCCGCTGGCCGACAACACCAGCAAGGCGCCGAGGTAGGCGCGGCCCTGTTCGAGCATGCCCAGCCGCGCTTCGCTGACCCAGGCATGGCTGCACAGCGCTTGTTCGAGCAGGGGCAGCGACACACGTTTTTCTTCCAGCTTGACGATCCGGTCGAGCCGGCCGAGCAGGCGCAGGCGCCCGTCGGTGCTGAACTGGACCGCATCGGCCGTTTGCTCGACATGCCCGACGGGCAGGTAGGGTGAGGCAATGCGCAGGGCGCCGTGCGCGTCCTGGCTCAGTTGCACCTCGGCAAAGGGCTGCCACAGGGTGTCGCCCTGACGCCAGGCGACACCGCCGGTTTCAGAGCTGCCGAAGATCTCGGTCGGCCATTGGCCGAGCAACTGCTGCAGGCGCTGGCCGGCTTCGGCGGGCAGGGCGCCGCCGGAGGTGAACACCCGGCGCACGTGGCCCAGCGCTGGCCAGTCGAGGTTGTCACCCATGCGTTTGAGCAGGGCCGGGCTGGCCACCCAGGCGAAGTCTGCATGTTCACGGCTGGCCCGTTGCAGGTCTTCGGGGAACGGCAGTTGGCGGCGCTCGAAGCCGCGCCCCGCGCACAGTGGCCAGAGCACGCGGAACAGCAGGCCATAGATGTGCTGGGTGGCGACGCTGCCAATGATCCAGGCATCGCCCAGGCTGGCGCCCCACAGTGCCTGCAGCGCGCTGACTTCATTGGCCAGTTGGCTCAGCTGCTTGTCGATGCGCTTGGGCTCGCCGCTGGAGCCGGAGGTGCACAGGCTGATCGAGCAGGTGTGCGGGTCGAGGTCGGCTGCCGGCAGTGGCTCACCGAGCAGGCTGAGCAATGAATGATCGCCGGCCTGGTCGCTGAGCCACAGGTCGACCTGCTCGCTCCAGCGCGCCCGCGTGGCGGCTTGCAGATCGGCTGGCAGCAACACGGTGACGCCAGCGCGCCAGGCGCCGAGCAGGGCGATCGCCAGCTCGGCGGCGTCTTCCAGGTGCACCGCCAGGCGCTGCACGCCGCGCTGCTGCAGGCCACCGGCGAGGCGCAAGGCCTGGGTGCACAGCTCGGCGTGGTCGAGCGCCGGCGCCTGGGTCACCTGGCGCGGCGCATCCAGCGGGCGCAGCAGGTGGTGAAGATTGATCCAGTTCATGGGCGTCCTCGCACACGTTGTCTTGTCAGCCATTCGCCAGCGAACAGCAGGCCCATCGCGATATAGGCGATCAGGCCGTTGTACAGGGTCCACCAGCTCAGTGGCGCCCACAGGGTCAGGCCCGCTGCGATCAGCCCGTTAAGCAGAAAGAACAGGCACCACACCTGCGTCACCCGGCGGGTGTACTCCACCGCGCGCGCTGGCAAATCAGGCTCTTGCAGGCGTGCCAGGCGCTCGGCCATGGGCATGCCGTGGAGCAGGCTGGAGCCGAACAGGCCGAGCATGAAGGTGCTGATCAGCACCGGGTACCAGCGCAGCAGTTGGGCACTGTCGCTCAGCCCGAGCAGGGCGCAGAAGGCCAACGCCAGCGCGGCCATGCACAGGCTGGCGGGGCGGCGCGGCGCGCTCAAGGCGCGGGCCAGCCACAGGCCACCCAGCAGCAGGGCGAACTGCCACGGGGCAAAGTGCGCCAGGCCGAAATGCACGGCAAACGGGTACAGCACCCCAGCCACGACCAGACCGAGGCCGATCAGGCGTTTCATGCGGCCGGGTTGACCAGGCGGAACACCGCTTCGACCACATCATTGACGGTGCGCACGGCCTTGAACTCTTCGGCGGCGATTTTCTTGCCGGTCTGGCGCTTGATGTGGTCGATCAGGTCGATCGCATCGATGCTGTCGATTTCCAGGTCCTGATACAGGTTGGCGTCCAGGGTTACGCGCTCTGGCTCCAGCTCGAACAGCTCGACCAGCGCATCGCGCAAAATATTGAAGATGTCTTCGCGGGTTTGCATGTGAGTTCTCAGGCGGCGTTGCGGGCAGTGACGAACGCCGCCAGTGCGGCGACGCTGCTGAAATGGTTGCGGGTGTCCTTGGCGTCGGCGTCGATCTTGATGCCATAGCGCTTCTGTATCGCCAGACCGAGCTCGAGAGCGTCCACCGAGTCCAGGCCCAGGCCGTCGCCAAACAGCGGTTGCTGGTCGTCGATGTCGTCCACGGCTATGTCTTCCAGGCCGAGTGCGTCGATGATCAATTGCTTGAGGTCACGGTTAAGGTCTTGCTGTGGATCGCTCATCGATGGCGAGCTCCTTGATGTAGTACTGATGCAGATAATCGTTGAGTGCGCGCGACGCCTTTGGCGCAGGTCCGAGGGCGGCGAACGTTTGTGGGTCGATATCGGCGCCGACACTCAGGCTCAAGTGCACGCGGCGCTGAGGGATGCGATACCAGGGTTCGTTCTTGGTCAGGGTGCTCGGGCTGACCTTGATGGTTACGGGGGTGATGATCTTCGCACCGCGCAGGGCAATCGCGGCGGCGCCGCGATGAAAGGCCGGCGCCTGGCCGGGCGGGGTGCGTGTGCCCTCCGGGAATATCACCAGCGGCTGGCCATCGCGCAGGCATTGCACGGCGTTGTCGAGCATGTCCATGCTGCCATCGTTGCCCAGGTACTGCGCTTCACTGACCGGACCGCGGGTGAAGGGGTTGTCGAACAGGCTCTGCTTGATTACGCAATTGCCCTGACGCACCAGACCGATGAGAAACACCACATCGATCAGCGAGGGGTGGTTGGCGATGATCATCTGCCCGGGGCGGCCGAGGCGCTCGGCGCCGTCGATCTGGTAGGTGAGCACGCCACTGAACCGCATCACCCGTACGAACTGCCAGAACAGCCAGCTGATGGTGTAGCGCGCGCGTTGACGATGACGCACCACTCCGCCCGGCAAGCAGCTGAGCAACGGAAACACCAGCACGCGCAGGCACAGGCCGCCGAGACCAAACAGGCAAAAGCACGCAGCTGTCGCCAGCAGGCGCCAGTAGTAGTGATCGCGGGTCTTGCTCACGGCTGCCGTTGCCAGGTCCATGACCGCCGCTTCCAGGTATGAGTGAAGCAATTCACGCCGTTCAGTGTGGCCTGCAGCCAGTTCAGGGCATGTGGCAGGGCGGCCGGCAACGACTGCGTGGCTGCCGGGCCAGGGCTCAGTTGCCACTGCTGACCCGGGGTGACCAACAGGCCTAGGGCGTAGGCGAAAGGCACATCGTTGACCCAGGCATCGTAGACCGCCGGCGGCAGTTCTTCGCAGACGATCAGCAACACCGCCGGCGCGCCCTCCGCCAACAGCGCCGCAGCCTCCAGCAGGCCCTGCTCAAGGCCATCGCCGGCGGCGGCGATGGCGGTCATCTCGCTGGTTTCGCCGCGCAGGATCGACCACAGCCCGATTACCGCGTTGTGCACCGACAGGCTGAACTGGGTCGGCGACAACGGTTGCTGATCAGCCAGGTCACTGAGAATGGCAAAGGTGCGCGGGGTTTCGCCATGACGCGAGGCAAATACCAGCGGCAGTGCCTCGTACCCTTCAGCCAGCGGCCAGCCGACAGCAAAGGCCATGCGCGCCAGATTGCTCAGGCGACGGCGCTGCATGGCCGGCAGGAACGAGACGTCTGGCGACGCCGCTTCACTGCAGCTGTGTCGGCTGCCCTGGGCCCACGCCTGCCAGTCGGCAGGCGTCACCAGGCCTGGAGCCCAGGCACGCCATTGGCTGATATCGAAGGTGATCACGGTGCTTTTTATTCCGCCCTGAAGGACTGCCTTGCCGAGGAATGACTCGTAACAACGACCTGACAGGGTTGGCATATTCGCCGAGTGGCGCGCATTATCACGGCGCCAGCGATGTGTAGCAATTGCTGGTTACATAATCGCCATCAGACAAGTTCATTTACGTTTTGCACAACGCCGACATGTGGTGCAGGCAAATTCCGACAAGCGGTGCTGCCCGCATGGCAGCTGCCGTTGGAGCGGCTTAAGCGAAGTTGCGCTGGCCAATGCACGGGCCTCGACACATACTCGGACATTCGTTGATACACGGAGGTCTCTCATGCGGCGCGTGGTATTCAATCAGAAAGGTGGCGTGGGCAAATCGAGCATTGCCTGCAACCTGGCAGCGGTCAGCGCCAACGAAGGCTACCGGACCCTGCTGATCGACCTGGACTCCCAGGCCAACTCGACCCAGTACCTGACCGGGCTGACCGGCGACGACATCCCCATGGGCATCGCCGACTTCTTCAAGCAGAGCCTGTCGACCGGGCCGTTCTCGAAGAAGAACAAGGTCGATATCTACGAAACCCCATTCGACAACCTGCACGTGGTTACCGCCACGGCGGAGTTGGCCGACCTGCAGCCCAAGCTCGAGGCCAAGCACAAGATCAACAAGCTGCGCAAATTGCTCGAAGAGCTCGACGAGGATTACGATCGGATCTACATCGATACCCCGCCGGCGCTGAATTTCTATGCGGTATCAGCGTTGATCGCGGCTGATCGAGTGCTGATCCCCTTCGACTGCGACAGTTTCTCGCGCCAGGCGCTGTACGGCCTGCTGGCCGAGATCGAAGAGTTGAGGGACGACCACAACGAAGGCCTGCTGGTCGAAGGCATCGTGGTCAATCAATTCCAGTCACGCGCCAGCCTGCCGCAGCAGATGCTCGATGAGCTGATCGAAGAGGGCCTGCCGGTGTTGCCGGTGTACCTGACCAGCTCGGTGAAGATGCGCGAATCGCACCATGCCAGCCTGCCGCTGATCCACCTGGATCCGCGGCACAAGCTGACCCAGCAGTTCGTCGAGCTGCACGCGTTGCTCGAAGAAAACGCCTAAACGCCCTGGCTGCGCAGCCACTCCAGTAATGAGTGGAGTGGAAATGCGCCAGCCTGACGGCTGATTTCGCGACCGTTCTTGAACAGGATCAAGCTTGGGATCGAGCGGATGCCCAGTTGGCTGGCCAGATTGCGGTTGGCTTCGCTATCGAGCTTGGCCAAACGGCAGCGACCGCTCAGTTGCGCCGCTGCCTGGGTGAAGATCGGCGCGAACGACTTGCACGGCCCACACCAGTCGGCCCAGACGTCCAGCAACAAGGGCAGATCGCCTTTGATCTGGCTGGCGTAGTTTGCCTCGCTCAGATCGAACGGCCGGCTCAGCAACACGGCCTGTTTGCAGCGGCCGCATTTGGGCGTGTCGTTCAGGCGCTCGGCCGGCAGGCGGTTGAGGCCGTTGCAGTGTGGGCAGGGGATCACTAGTGGATCGGACATTGTGACTCCTTATGAATGCGATTCTGACCGGAAATTCTGGGGCTGCTTTGCAGCCCTTTCGCGGCACAAGGCCGCTCCTACAGTTGACCGCGTACGTCGGTATTACGCGGTGCCTGTAGGGGCGGCCTGGTGTCGCGAAAGGGGCGCATAGCGCCCCCCGACGTCCTCAAAAGTTACTCACGACGAGCAACTGATTTCCAGATGCTTGCCCCACTCCGGCGGGCGCTCGGCGTAGGCCTGCATGCCCGGCTGCTCTTCGAACGGCCTGCTCAACACCTGATGCAGGCGGCGCACTTCGGTGTAGTCACCGCCATTGGCCGCTTCGATGGCCTTCTGTGCCAGGTAATTGCGCAGCACGTACAGTGGGTTGACCGCATGCATACGCTCGCGGCGGCCCTCGGCGTTGGCTGGCTCGCGCTCACAGCGGGCCAGATAGGTCGCGCTCCAGGCATCGAAGCCGGCCAGATCGACAAAATCGTCGCGTACTGCCTGCAGGGCCGCTGCGGCGGGCTGATCGCCAAGCCGGCGGAAGAACAGCGTGTAGTCGACGCCGCCGCTCTGCATACGTTGCAGCAGGGTTTCGACCAATTGCAGGTCGTCGTCCTCGGCGGTAGTCAGGCCCAGGCGGCGGCGCATCAGGTCGAGGTAGTGGGTCTGGTACAGCGGCAGGAACAGGCCCAGCGCCTGCTTCAGTGCCTCGACCTCGACAAACGGAGTCAAGGCCTGGGCCAGTGCGCTGAGGTTCCAGTGGGCGATGGGCACCTGATTGCTGTAGCTGTAACGCCCCTGATTGTCAGAGTGGTTGCAGATGAAGTTGGCGTCGAAGTCGTCGAGGAAGGCAAACGGGCCGAAGTCGAAGGTGATGCCCAGGATCGACATGTTGTCGGTGTTCATCACCCCATGGCAGAAACCATAGGCCTGCCAGCGCGCGACCAACTCGGCGTTGCGCTCGACGATGGTCTGGAACATCGCCAGGTACGGTTGCTCGGCGCTGCGGCATTCAGGGTAATGCTGCTCCAGCACATGGTCGATCAGCAGCTGCTGCTGTTCTGGCTGGCGGGTGTAATAGAAATACTCGAAGTGGCCAAAACGGATATGGCTCTGTGCCAGGCGCAGGATCATTGCCGCGCTCTCCTGGGTCTCACGCCACACCGGCGTGCTCGAGCCGATCACGCACAGCGCGCGGCTGCTGGGGATGCCCAAGGCGTGCAGGGCTTCGGAACCGAGGAACTCGCGGATAGACGAGCGCAGCACGGCGCGGCCATCACCCATACGCGAATAAGGCGTTTGCCCGGCACCCTTGAGGTGCAGGTCCCAGTGCTCGCCGGCATCGTTGACTACTTCGCCCAGCAGCAATCCGCGGCCATCGCCCAGACGCGGCGTATAGCCGCCGAACTGGTGCCCGGAGTAGACCATCGCCCGTGGGTCGGCGTCTTGCCAGGACTGGTGGCCGCTGAACAGCTCGGCAAACAGCGGCAGCGCTGCCTGCGCCGGGTCGAGATCGAGCAGGGCCATCGCCGACTCGCTGGCCACTACCACCCGCGGCTCGGCGATCGGGTCAGGCAGTACCTGAGTGGAGAAGGCATCGCCGAGGCGGGCGAAGCGATTGTCGAAGGTCAGTTGGTCTAGGGCTTTCACGGGCCGGCTCCTGGCATGGCGGACGAGGGCCAGGCCCTCGCCGCGAGTGTGCGGTGCATGCCGGTTTGAGTCCAGTCAGAACGGTTGAGTGCCTTCGGGTTTTGTCCCGTCGCCACCTTCAACGGCGATCAGCTTCTGTTTGTGGCCCTGGGTGTCCATCAGGAACACTTCGACCTGGCGCACCGAGATCTTGATGTCGTGGGCCTTGAACTCGCGGCTGATGTAGCGGTTGATCTCGTCCAGGGTCGGGTTGCGGTCACCGAGGTCGCGCACGTGCATGCGCAACTCGTGATCCAGCGAGCTCTCGCCGAAGTTGAGGAAATACACCAGCGGTTCTGGGTCTTTCAGCACGCGCGGGTTGTCATGTGCGCCCTTGAGCAGCAGTTCACGTACCAGGTCCAGGTCCGAGCCGTAGTCGATGCCCAGTTTCAGCGTGACCCGGGTGACCGTGTCGGTCAGCGACCAGTTGATCAACTGGCCGGTGATGAAGGTCTTGTTGGGGACGATGATGTCCTTGCGGTCGAAGTCGGTGATGGTGGTGGCGCGGATGCGGATCTTGCTCACCGTGCCGGACAGGTTGCCGATGGTGATGGTGTCGCCGATACGCACCGGGCGCTCGAACAGGATCATGATCCCGGAGATGAAGTTGGCGAAGATTTCCTGCATGCCAAAGCCAATCCCCAGCGACAGTGCAGCCACCAGCCATTGCAGCTTGTCCCAGCTGACGCCCAGGGTCGACAAGGTACTGACGAAACCGACCCCGGCAATCACGTAGGACAGCAGTGTGGTGGTGGCATAGGCGCTGCCCTGCGCCAGGTTCAGGCGTGACAGCACCAGCACTTCGAGCAGGCCCGGCAGGTTGCCGGCCAGGGCGAAGGTGATGCCGATGATCACCAGTGCGCCGAGCAGGTCACCCAGGCTGATCGGCACCATGCTGGCGGCGGCGCCGGTACCGCTGGTGTACTCGTAAAGGGTGAAGTTGTTGAGGTAGGCGAACACCGAAAGCAGGTCTGCCCAGACCCAGTACAGGCCACCGATGAAGCCGCCGAGCAGGGCCAGGCGGATCAGGCGCAGCGATTGCTGGTTGACCTGTTCGATGTCCAGGGTCGGCTCCTCGACGATCACCTCGCCGTCGAGCCCTTCCTTGCTTGCCTGGCGCTTGCTCAGCGCGCGCTGATAGGCCAGGCGCCGCGCGGCAACCGACAGGCCGCGTACGAACGCTGCCTCGATCACCAGCCAGAACAGCAGCAGGTACAAGGTGTAGATCAAACGGTCGGTGAGTTTCAGGGCGGTGTAGTAGTAGCCGAAGCACACGGCCACGAACAACGCCATCGGCAGCGCCGTGAAGGCCACCCCGACGATCTTGCGAAACAGTGACGTGTCGCGGTGCGCCGGGCTACTCAACAGCAGGCGGCTGAGCAACCAGGCCATCAAGGCATAGCAGGTCAGTACTACGCCGATGCCAAGCACGTCACTGGCCAGCGCCGACGGCTGGTGTTCGGCCACGGCGACCACCCCGACCAGCGCCAGCACCACGGTACCCAGACGCCGCACCCAGCCACGCAGGAACTGCACCTGCGGCTTGTGCCAGCGGAAATGCACCTCGGCCACGCCGCCCGGCGCGAGAATCCGGTAGGCGGTGTAGAACACCAGCCAGGCCTGAGCCAGCTGCCACAAGGCAGCACTCAGGTTGGCATTCTGCCCGCGTGCATCGACCTGGAGGATATACGCGCACAAGGCCAGGGTCAGGCTCAGCGGCATCGCCAGCAGCACGTTGATCAGCAGCGCCTGCGGCGTGTGCCACTGGCTGTCGCGTTTGAAGTGGCCGATGTCCTGATGCACCTTGCTCAAGCGCTGATACAAGTAGCGCCGGCGCCACTGCAGCACTCCTATCAGCAGCAATAGCGGCAGGAACAGCAATGGCCGCAGGCTGAGGCCTTGCAGCACTTCCTTGACGCCCGAACCCCACGGCAGGTTGGCCACCTGATCGATCAGGCGCCCGGGCACGCTGCTCAGCCATTCCCAGTCCAGCGGCTTGTTACTGGGGATCCAGAACATCTGCTCTTCCAGGGTGGTGCGCAACCCCTGAGCGGTGCTGACCAGCTGCTTCTGGTTCAGCTGCAGGGTGATCGATTCGTTGAGCAATGCCGAAAGCTCACGGTTGAGCCGTTCGAGCAGGTCGCTGCGGGTGATGGCCACTTCCAACAGTGCCTTGCGCAGTTCGGGCGTGACGTCCTCGGCAGGCTGGCTGGCGAGCACGCCATCGACGTAGCTGACGGGGCTGCTCATCTGCTCGCGCTGCTGGTTGACCTCGAACTGATACAGGCGGATATCGGCGATCTGGTCGGCCAGGTCGCGGTCGAGCTTCAAATGCGGCAGGCTCTGTTTTTGCTTGTAGAGGATCTTGGACAGCAACAGGCTGCCCTTGAGCACGTCGATCTGTTCATCAAGCACCTGATCGGCCTGGGTCAGGCTGTCGAGCTGAGTTTTGGTCTTGAGGTTCTGCTGGGTCAGCTCGTTGAGCCGGTCGGTACTCTTGAGCAGGTAGTCGGAGAGCTTGAGGTTGGCGGCGCTCTCATTGGCCAGCAGGACACTGCCGCCGGACTTCTGCGCTTCCAGCGATTGCTGGGTCACCGCTTGCTGCGACTGCGCAAGGCGTTTGTCGTTGATCAGCGTCTGCAGTTGCTGGATTTCCTGCTCCAGGCGCGCGGTGCGCTCGACCAGCAGGTCGTGCTGAGCGCTGCCCAGGTCCTGCAGCAGGCCGTTGCCGGCCAGTTCCTGGCGGCGCAGCAGGGTTTGCGCGTTGAGCGAGGCGAGCTCGGCGGCGAGCTGATTGCGTTGGTCGGCGGAGAGGGCCTTGCCAGCGTCCTTGCCGGACTTGAGGCTGCTGTTGATCTGCTGGATGCGCGTCTGGTTGTTGCTGATCTGCGCTTGCGCCCGTTCCGGGCGGGTCTGCGAACTGATCATCAGGCTGTTGGCATCGGCCAGCGCCTTTTGCAGCTCGCCTTGCAGCGTGCTGCGCTCGCTGAGCAGTTGCTCGAGTTGCGGCACGCTCAGGTTGGCATAGCGCTGGGTGACGGGAGCCGGTGTGCTCGCCTTGAGCTTGGCCAGCTCGCGTTGGGCCTCGCTGGTCAAGCGCGGCGCGTCGGCCAACTGCTGCTTCAGCGCCTTGAGCTTGGCCGCGCTGTCCTGCTGGCTGGCGAGCAGGCTCAGGGTCTGCTCGAGCACTTGCTGCAGGCTCTTCTGGTCAGCCTCGGGCAGCTTGCGCTCGGCGATCTTGTCGAGGCTGTTCTGCACGCTGGCAGTGGTCGGGGCCTCGGCAGCGGTGGCGCCGAAAGAGAGGGACAGGCACAGCCCGAGCAGGGCTGCGCGAAGGTGCACGCGCAGGGACATAAGCAGAGTCTTGTCAGGGGTTCGTGTGATACGAGGCAAGTCGAGGGCTACAGGAACAAGCCCGGGCCGGGGCGAGTTCCTTCGGGGAATTTGACGCCGACTTTGTCGATCTTGTTCCCGTCCATGACTGCGACCGTCCAGATTGTGCCGTGCCATTCGATCTGATCGCCTACTACTGGAGCGCCTCCGACCTTTTGTCGGATGAACTGCGCCAGCGCCATATCGGCGTTCAAACCGTCCAGTTGCAGGCCATAAAGTGCTGCCACCTGGCCCAGTTCGGCATCGCCTTCGAGAACGAAATCGCCAAAGAAACGCAGGTCCAGGCCACGTTGTGGCGCCTGGCTGAACAGCTTGCCCAGCGCCGGCAGGTTATGCTCGTGGCCGATCACGCAGAGCATGTCGTCCACTTCCAGCACGGTACTGCCGGATGGGTGCAGCAGCTGCTCGCCGCGAAACAGCGCGGCAATCCGCGTGCCTTCGGGCATCTTCAGCTCGCGCAGGGCGGCGCCGATGCACCACTTTTCTGCGCCGAGGCGGTAGACGAACATCTCCCACTCGCTGGTGATGTGTACCTCCAGCGCCGAGCGCGAGATTGGTGCCGGGTCTGGCGGTACCGTGACCTTGAGCAGCTTGGCCATCCACGGCAGGCTGGTGCCCTGCACCAGCAGCGAGATCAACACGATGAAGAAGGCCAGGTTGAAGAACAGCTGCGCTTGCGGCAGCCCCGCCATCAGCGGGAACACGGCCAGAATGATCGGTACCGCGCCGCGCAAACCGACCCAGGCAATGAAGCCCTTTTCACGGTCATGGAAGGCCTTGAACGGCAGTAGCGCGGCGAGCACCGACAGTGGCCGCGCCACCAGGATCATCCACAGCGCCAGGCCCAGCGCCGGCACTGCAATCGGCAGCAGGTCATGTGGCGTGACCAGCAGCCCGAGCACCAGGAACATGCCGATCTGCGCCAGCCAGGCCATGCCGTCGAGCATGTGCAAAATACCGTGGCGGCTGCGGATCGGCCGGTTGCCGAGCACCAGGCCGCACAGATAAACCGCGAGGAAGCCGCTGCCGTGCAGGGCGTTGGTCAGCGAAAACACCACCAGCCCGCCAGCCACTACCAGAATCGGGTAGAGGCCGCTGGCGAGGTTGATGCGGTTGACCATCTGCAGCATCAGCCAGCCGCCGCCCAAACCCAGCAGGCCGCCGATACCGAACTCGCGCAGCAGGTGAGTGAGCAGGCTCCAGTGCAGGCCGGTCTGGCCGCTGGCGATCATGTCGATCAGGGTTACGGTGAGGAATACCGCCATCGGGTCGTTGCTGCCCGATTCGATCTCGAGCGTGGCGGTGACCCGCTCGTTGAGGCCTTTGCCACCGAGCAGCGAGAACACCGCCGCAGCGTCGGTCGAGCCGACGATGGCGCCGATCAACAGGCCCTGGATCAGGCTCAGATCGAACAGCCAGGCCGCGACCATGCCGGTCAGCGCCGTGGTGATCAATACCCCGACCGTGGCCAGCGACAGCGCCGGCCACAGCGCTACGCGAAAGCTCGCCACCCGTGTGCGCAGGCCGCCGTCGAGGAGGATTACCGCCAGCGCCAAGTTGCCCACCAGGTAGGCAGTCGGGTAGTTGTTGAAAATGATCCCGCCGCCGTCGACGCCGGCCACCATGCCGACCGCCAGAATGATGACCAGAATCGGAATGCCCAGGCGCGATGACAGCGAGCTGACCAGAATACTTGCACCCACCAGCAATGCGCCGATCAGGAACAGGCTGTTGATGGTGCTTGCATCCAAGGGCGGTACTCCGGAGAAACGGGGGGACAGGCGGCGCTGTTACGCAGGTTGCGTGCCAACTGATTCTAACCCGAGGCGCTCGCGGGCTGTAAAGCGTTACCGCATATTGATGCGGCATCCAGGTTGAAGTGCGGGCTCCCATTTGCACAGGCCACCGCGCATGATCCACCCCGACGATATACCTCTGGCGGACATTGCCCGCCGTTATCTGGGCCAGTTCCCTGACCTGCATGGGCTGGCCCGTCAGGCCGCCGGCCATGTGCTGCGCCGTCAGCTCGGTCACTGGCTCGACCCTGATCAGGTGTTCTGGCATGAGTTCGACAGCGCCAGCAGCAGCCCGCGGACCTACACCGGTTTTTGCCACGGCGGCCCACCGCGGCGCTCGATGAGCCTGACCGAGCTGATGATCCAGCGCTTCAGCCCGGCGCAACAGGCCAATATCGACCAGTTGTCGGTGTACGGCGGCTTTTATCGAGTGGACGCCAGCCATACCGTTTTCGATGAGCGCAACGAGCTGCGTCTGGCGGCCCAGAGCGTGCTGGAGCAGTGTTGGGCGATGGACTTCGCGGCAACCTACCGCAAGCGTTTGGCGCGGTTTCGAGCCGAGCGCGGCGAGGACTTCTGCCTGTTAGCCCGCTCGCGGTTTCTGGCTGTACTCGGCCAGGCTGCACTGAGCAACGATGAGCGGCACGAAATACTCGCGGCCTCGCTGGTCCGCTCGCAGTTGCCAGCGACCCGCAAGGCTCTGCGCCTGTCGTATGGCGACAACCACCTCAGCGGTTGGGCTCGCCTGAGTCTGGGCGGGGTTGCGGCGCGAACCCTGCTGCTGCGTACGTTGCCCAGTGGCAAACGCTGCCTGTATCTGGCAGGCGAGCATGCCGGCATGGTGCTGCTCAACGATGAGCAGACGCTTGAGGCGTGGCTGGTCGAGCAAGCGGCAACAGCGCAGGGGCAGGAGCGGTTGATGAGCGATTTTGTCGGCAGTGACTTGCTGAGCCAGTCGCTGCGTCCGCGTCTGCAAAAGTACCTGGACTTGCTGGCGCAGCCCGATCATACGCTGCTGATCAGCAGCCAGCCGCTGCGCGGAGATGTGTTCGTGCGCCTGCGTGATCAGGCGTTGGTTACCCTGGCCAGTGATGCCGATGAGCGCCTTACTACCAACGCTCAGTTACGCAGGCAGCGCTGGCTGTCCGGGCTGCAAACTGCGGCGTTGATCCTGGCGCCCATGAGCATTGCGGGTTGGCCTGTGGCCCTGACAGCGTTGGGCATCGGTGTCGGTTGCCTCGCGCTGCATGTGGACCAGGCCATCAATGGTAAGCGCGAGTGGCGCGCAGCTGCCTGGTGGGCGGTGTTGCTGGATATCCTGTTCATCCTCCTGGACAGCGCACTGATGCGCTCCACCGAGCTGTTTGCTCCAGGTCGGTTACCACCGCCGCGCACGCTCCAGGCGCCGCTGGCGATTGCCGACGACAGCTGGGAAGAATTCATGCAGCCCGCCGCTGACGCGCTGTTGGTCCGTTCCGATCAAGCTCTGGCCCGTCAGCAAACGGCGCTGGCGCGGGTGCCGTGGGCCGACGCCGGCCAGGTCGATGAGCGCGGGTGGTATCTGGATGCGTTCAGTGAGCCTTACGCGGTCTATCGCGATGAACTCGGCTATGGCGCACCGGCGATAGCCGAGTACAGCCATGCGCCGCAGCGCTACAACAACCTGTGGCGCGGGCTACCGCTGGACGATCGGCTGGCGGTCTGTATCGACCGTAGCCATGCCCTGGCCGAGGCACTTGAGCAGATTGGTCAGTACAGCCCGGTCACCTTGTATCGCGCTGCTTCAGGTATGCGCAGCACCGGTACTGCGGCTTTTCGCAGTGGTCAGGTCACGGTGGGAGATGTACTGGTGAGTACCGAGTTCACCTCGTTCACCGAGAATCCCTACGTGCTTTGGGAGGTGTTCAACAGCCCTGAGGTGCAGATATCCGGCAGGCCAGCCTTCGATGATGGCGCGGTGGTATATGTGCTGGAAACAGGCGAGCATGTGCGGGCGACACCGGTCGCGGCGTTTTCCAGCAGACCTGATGAGGCTGAGTCGTTGATGCTACCTGGGCGCTATGTCGAGGTCACGCGCATCACCGCCGTCGACAATGCGCGGTATCGCTTTATCGAGGTGCGCCTGAGGGCGCTGGCGCAGCCTCTGCAAGGAGGCCTGGTGCATGATCTGCGTAGTGGCGAGGTGTTTGATCGGGAGGTGCTGGCGCAGCGGTTGGGGGCAGGCGGAGATGATTCATTGATGCGGCGGTTCTTTCCGCTGCCGACGTAACGATTGGGGCCGCAAAGCGACCCCATTTAGCCTGAGTTACGGCTGCTTCACTTCCCGCATCGGCTTGCCTTTGACCGGCGCGCCGTTGGCCACGTAGTACTTGGCGGTGCTGCGCGGCAGCGGCTGGCGGCCACGGATCTTGTCGGAGATTTTCTCGGCGATCATGATCGTGGTGGCATTGAGGTTGCCGGTGATGATGATCGGCATGATCGACGCATCGACCACCCGCAGCCCTTGCATGCCATGCACACGGCCCTGATCGTCGACCACGGCCATCTCGTCGGTGCCCATCTTGCACGAGCAGGACGGGTGGAATGCGGTTTCGGCATGCTCGCGGATGAACTTGTCGAGCTCTTCATCGGTTTGCACGTGGGCGCCCGGGCTGATTTCGCGGCCGCGGTACTGGTCCAGCGCAGGCTGGGCCATGATCTCGCGGGTCAAACGGATACCGTCGCGGAATTCCTGCCAGTCCTGTTCAGTCGCCATGTAGTTGAAGAGAATGCTCGGATGCTGGCGCGGATCCTTGGACTTGAGCTGAATACGGCCGCGGCTAGGCGAGCGCATCGAGCCCATGTGCGCCTGGAAACCGTGTTCCTTGACGCCATTCGAGCCGTTGTAATTGATCGCCACCGGCAGGAAGTGGTACTGGATGTTCGGCCACTCGAATTCAGGCCGGGAGCGAATGAAGCCGCCCGCCTCGAACTGGTTGCTGGCGCCGATACCGGTGCCGTTGAACAGCCATTCGGCACCGATGGCCGGCTGGTTCCACCACAGCAGCGATGGGTACAGCGAGACTGGCTGGGTGCAGGCGTACTGCAGGTACAGTTCAAGGTGATCCTGCAGGTTTTCACCAACGCCTGGCAGGTCGTGTACCACGGGCACGTCGAGGCTTTCGAGCAGTGCACGCGGGCCGACGCCGGAGCGTTGCAGCAGTTGCGGCGAAGCAATCGCGCCGGAGCTGACGATGACTTCCTTGCGCGCACGGGCTTCCATGCGCTCTTCACTGTCGCCGACCAGGTAGGTCACGCCGACAGCGCGTTTGCCTTCGAACAGGATCCGGTCACTCAGGGCATGGGTGACGATGGTCAGGTTCGGGCGCTTCTTGGCCTGGTCCAGGTAGCCGCGCGCGGTGCTCGAGCGACGGCCGTTCTTGGTCACCGAACGGTCCATCGGGCCGAAGCCTTCCTGCTGGTAGCCGTTGAGGTCTTCAGTGCGCGGGTAACCAGCCTGTACGCCGGCTTCGACCATGGCGTGGAACAGTGGGTTGTTGCCGGCTTTGGGCGTGGCAACGCTGACCGGGCCGTCACCGCCGTGATAATCGTTGGGGCCGATATCGCGGGTTTCGGCCTTTTTGAAGTACGGCAGGCAGTCGAGGTAGGTCCAGTCTTCCAGGCCTGGCAGCTTGGCCCAGCCATCGAAGTCCATGGCGTTGCCGCGGATGTAGCACATGCCGTTGATCAGCGACGAGCCACCCAGGCCTTTGCCACGGCCACATTCCATGCGACGGCCGTCCATGTGCGGCTCTGGATCGGTTTCGTAGGCCCAGTTGTAGCGACGGCCCTGCAGCGGGAAGGCCAGCGCGGCCGGCATCTGGGTGCGGAAGTCGAAGCGGTAGTCAGGGCCGCCAGCTTCGAGCAGCAGCACGCTGACGTTGGCGTCTTCGGTCAGGCGGGTGGCGATGGTGTTACCGGCCGAGCCGGCACCGACGATGATGTAATCGAATTGTTGGGACATGCAAGTACCCTCGTTGTGGCGGTGTCAGGGAGCAAAGCGCCCGCGCCATAAGGCGCGGGCCTAACTACACAGGGTGCTTAGAACACCGAGGTGTAGCCGCCGAGCTCGACCTGAACCGACTTGATGCGGGTGTACTGGGCCAGCGAGCTGACGCCGTTTTCGCGGCCGACACCGGATTGCTTGTAACCACCGACCGGCATTTCTGCCGGCGACTCGCCCCAGGCGTTGATCCAGCAGATGCCGGCTTCAAGCTGGTGAATGATGCGGTGGGCGCGGCTGATGTCGTTGGTGCAGACGCCGGCAGCCAGACCGTATTCGGTATCGTTGGCACGGCGGATGACTTCTTCTTCGGTCTCGTAGCTGAGGATGCTCATGACCGGGCCGAAGATCTCTTCCTTGACGATGGTCATGTCGTCGCTGCAGTCGGTGAACACGGTCGGCGCAACGAAGGCACCCTTGGCCAGGTCGCCTTCGCTCAGACGCTCGCCGCCGCAGAGGACGCGGGCGCCTTCTTCCTTACCTTTGGCGATGTAGCCGAGCACGCTTTCCATGTGCTGGAAGCTGACCAGCGGGCCGAAGTTGGTGTTCTCGTCTTCCGGGTTGCCAATGCGGATGCGCGCAACGCGCTCGGCGATCTTGGCTTCGAAGGCGGCTTTCATCGGAGCCGGGATGAATACCCGGGTGCCGTTGGTGCAGACCTGACCGGAGCTGTAGAAGTTGGCCATCATGGCGATGTCGGCGGCCTTGTCGAGGTCGGCATCGGCGCAGATGATCAGCGGCGACTTGCCGCCCAGTTCCATGGTGACTTCCTTGAGCGACGAGCTCGAGGCGCTGGCCATGACTTTCTTGCCGGTGGTGGTGCCGCCGGTGAACGATACTTTTTCGATGCGCGGGTGCTCGGTCAGCAAGGTGCCGACTTCACGGCCGCTGCCGGTGAGGACGTTGAACACGCCATTCGGCAGGCCGGCTTCGGTGTAGATCTCGGCCAGTTTCAGGGTGGTCAGCGAGGTAACTTCCGACGGCTTGAAGATCATCGCGTTGCCGGCCGCCAGGGCTGGCGCCGATTTCCACAGGGCGATCTGGATCGGGTAGTTCCACGCGCCGATACCGGCGGTCACGCCCAGCGGTTCGCGGCGGGTGTAGACGAAGGAACTTTCGCGCAGCGGGATCTGCTCGCCTTCGATGGCCGGGACCAGGCCTGCGTAGTACTCGAGCACGTCGGCGCCGGTGACGATGTCGACGTAACGGGTTTCCGAGTAGGACTTGCCGGTGTCGAGGGTTTCCAGCATGGCCAGCTCATCGTTGCGCTCGCGCAGGATGTCAACGGCACGACGCAGGATGCGCGAACGCTGCATGGCAGTCATCGCGGCCCAGACTTTCTGGCCACGTTCGGCGCTCTCGACGGCACGTTCGACGTCAGCGGCAGTGGCGCGCTGGACGTGGGCGAGGACTTCGCCGGTCGCCGGGTTGATGGCTTCGAAGGTGGCATCGCTGCCAGCGTCGACATAACCACCATCGATGTAGAGTTTTTGCGTTCCGAAACGGGCCATAGAATCCTCGCAAGTGCAGTGTGTGATTGGCTAGCCGCGTTGCGCTCCTGCTAATGAGGCAGTCGCTGCGTGCGATCGTTCAGCCGCCTGGGGCGTTGTATCCAGGGCGTGCTGCTTAGCCAGTTGTAAATCCATGTATTCGTAGGCAATCCGAATTGCCTGCTCGGTATCGAACGCGTCGCCCGAGAGTGCGCCACGCAACCACAGGCCGTCGATCAAGGCTGCCAGGCCACGGGCGGCCTTGCGCGCATGGTAGAGCGGCAGGACGCGGCGAAACTGGCAGCACAGGTTGGAATAAAGGCGGTGATCGTTGATCCGCTGCAACCTGTGCAAGGACGGCTGGTGCATGCTGGCGGCCCAGAAGGCCAACCAGGTTTTCATTGCCGGGCCGCTGACCTGGCTGGCGTCGAAGTTGCCCTCGACGATGACTCTCAGGTGCGCCCGCGGGCTGTCGTCGGTGAGGGCTAGTCGACGGGCGACGGTGCCTTCGCTCAACGCATTCATGAGGTGGCGCATGGTCGCTGCGATCAGGCCGTTCTTGTCCTGAAAGTAGTGACTGATGATGCCGTTCGACACTCCAGCCAAACGGGCGATCAGCGCAATGCTGGCATCTCCCAGACCGACCTGATCGACCGCCTGCAGGGTGGCTTCGATCAACTGCTGACGGCGAATGGGTTGCATACCGACCTTGGGCATCTGGCAAATCTCCTCAGGCCTGCGGGCAGACGACAAGCGGCTGCCTCGGCGAAGGCCAGTCTATTTTGTTTTGATTGAACGTTCAATCAATAAAGAATAAGCTCTGCGACAATTTGTGCCATTGACAGTTGTTTAAGGCTGTCGAAAAGGCATCGATTGGCACCCCAGAAAAACGTGCAACCCCCGGAATACAAGGCGTTGACGGGCATGGGCGCTGCGCGATACAGAATCTGCCGAGCGGTCGCGAGACTGCGCGCAGGGCCCTCGGAGCGGGGCTTGGCTCTGTAGTTGTGCATCGTTTCGCTACGGGATCACGGTTTTCCTGAGTGCTTTTATAACACCTGTCGCAGTGGCATTAATTGACCAATTGCACGGGATTGACTGATTAGCCTCCACCCCAGCACTGCCCGGAGCATTCGTGCAATGAGTTCTGCCTCCCTAACCAAACCCCCCGCCGAGAGGGTCCGGGTCAACAACGTGGTGTTCATCACCTCTGCGCTGCTGATCCTTGTTCTGACTGCCTTGCTTATCGCTGTACCCGACACCGCCGGTGAAGTGCTCAACGTCGCCCAGACCTGGCTGACGCGCAGCTTCGGCTGGTATTACATGCTGGTGATTGGCGGCTACCTGGTGTTCGTCATCGTTCTGGCCTTCTCCGGCTTCGGCAAGCTCAAGCTGGGCGGCAAGGATGACCAACCGGACTTCAGCTACGGTGCCTGGGCCGGCATGCTGTTCTCGTCGGGCATCGGTATCTCGCTGCTGTACTTCGGTGCGTCCGAGCCGCTGGATCATTACTTCAACCCGCCCGAAGGCACCTCGGCCAGCGCAGAAGCGGCGCGCCAGGGCCTGCAGCTGACCTTCCTGCACTGGGGCCTGCACGGCTGGGCGATCTATGCCCTGGTTGGCCTGGCAGTCGGCTACTTCGCCTATCGGCACAACCAGCCGCTGGCCTTGCGTTCGGCGCTGTACCCGTTGATGGGCGAGCGCTGGGTCAAGGGCAGCGCCGGCCATGCGGTGGACATTTTCGGCATGTTCGTGACCCTGCTGGGGCTGGTGACCAACCTCGGTATCGGCTCGATGCAGGTTGCCTCGGGGCTCGAGTACCTGTTCGGCATGACGCACAGCAACACTAACCTGCTGATCGTCATTCTGGTCATGGCGACGGTGGCGACGGTGGCCGCGGTATCGGGTGTGGAAAACGGCATCCGCCGCCTGTCCAACTTGAATATCGTGCTGTTCAGCGGCCTGCTGATCTTCGTTTTGCTGGCCGGCGATACCCTGCACCTGCTCAACGGCTTTGTGCAGAACACCGGCGACTACCTCAACGGCATCGTGCTGAAGACCTTCGACTTGTATGTGTACGAGAACGAAGCGGGCAAGTCCGAGCGCTGGTTGGGCCTGTGGACCGTGTTCTACTGGGCCTGGTGGATTTCCTGGGGGCCGTTCGTGGGCATGTTCATCGCCCGTATCTCCAAGGGCCGCACCGTGCGCGAGCTGGTTGCCGGCGTGCTGCTGATCCCGCTGGGCTTTACCCTGGCCTGGCTGTCGATCTTCGGCAACACCGCACTGGACCTGGTGATGAACCATGGTGCGGTGGAGCTGGGCAAGACGGCGCTTGAGCAGCCATCGATGTCGATCTACCAACTGCTGGAATACTTCCCGGCAGCCAAGATCGTCATCGGGGTGGCGGTATTCGTCGGCTTCGTGCTGTTCCTCACCCCGGCCGACTCCGGCGCGGTGATGATGGCCAACCTGTCGTGCAAGGGCGGCCAGGTCGACGAGGACGCGCCGCACTGGATGGTGGTGTTCTGGTCGGTGGTCATCACCCTGGTGACCATTGGCCTGCTGCTGGCCGGCAACTTCGCCGCCATGCAGACCATGGTCGTGCTCGCAGGGCTGCCGTTCTCGGTGGTGCTGGTGCTGTTCATGTTCGGCTTGTACAAGGCCATGAAGCAGGACGCGCAACTGGAGCAGGAGCGGGCCGAGCTGGCCGCCCGTGGCCGTCGCGGTTTCAGCGAGCGGCTCAGTGCGATGGAGTTGCAGCCGACCCAGGCGGTGGTTCAGCGCTTCATGGACAAACACGTCAGTCCGGCCCTCAAGGACGCCGCAGCGCAGCTGCAGGCGCAGGGTTTCGAAGTCGAGACCCGCTTAGGCCAGTCGCGCAATATGATGGGCCTGCGGGTGATGATGGAAGAGGGCAACCCGTTCGTCTACGAGGTCAGCCTGGACGGCTACCTGGCGGCGCCCAACGAGGCACAGGTGCAAGGCGAGGCCGATGTGCGCCAACGTTATTATCGCGCCGAGGTCTATCTGCACGATGGTAGTCAGGAGTACGACCTGATGGGCTTCTTGCCGGAGCAGATCGTTCGCGACGTGCTTGATCAGTTCGAGAGCCATCGCCAGGTGCTGGGTCGCGTGTACAGCTAGAACACGTGCGCAGCTCTGCTTGAAACAGGCCTTGTCCGTTGGACAGGGCCTGTTTCGTTATAGCGCCAACTGCCTGATGGCGCAGTGTCGACCCCAGCAATAACTAACACCGGAGCACCCTGCACTACGCGTTAGGTTGAGCCTTTTCTCCTCAGGAAAGTGCCGCCATGCCCAGCAACCCATCCGCAACAGCTTTTGATTTCCGTGCCAGCGTAGCTGCTCAATTCGCCAACCGCCCTGGCCTGCGCCAGATCGCGGCTGAGCGGATCATGCAACTCTTGATCGAACACCATCCCATTCTCAAGACTGCCAGACCTGACATGCATTCAGCTGAAGGGCTGATGCTGATGACACCTGGACTTCCTCTCCGACCGCTGGTCGACCTGGTGCTGCAAGCGCTGATGGACGGCAAGTTGCTGGACTTGTCGCCGGTAGACAACGTTGCCCAGTACTTCTGCCTGGAACCGGCTAGGCGCTTTTATGCGATCGAAGACTCCATGACCACCGGCGAGGGCGATGTCATAAAGCCTGAGCGGCTGCAGACAGCCTTCGACGAACTGATCAAGCAGTTGCCAGATGACTTCTGTCAGGCCCAGGTCGACTATTGGCGGGCGACTGGCAACATGGGCGTCGACCACCTGAGCTGGCTGCAGCAACTGCTCAAATCGGCGCTACTCTGCAACTTGCCCTGGCAGGCGCTGGACGAACAGCAGGCGCAGTGCGTGCGCGAGCTGCTGGCACGCGGCAATGTGCCGTCCGGTGTGTATCTGGTGCAGGTCGAACTGGACATTGGCGGGGCTACCTTCAGCGAGACATTGCCAAACCTGCTGATTCAGGCGCAATGGGACGAGCGCGAGTCCCTTCTGTGGTGCGCACCCTCGGGGATCATCCGTGCATTCGACTCGTTCGACGAGTTTGCTGCTGCGCTTGCCGACGAGCTCGGCGTGCGTTACCGCTTCGAGGCCATGACCTGGCACCGCTTTGCGTTGGAGGGCGACTGCTTTGTGCAGCAGGCGGCAATGTTGCTGGATATTCTCCTGGCGACGCTGTCGCGGCTGCGCCCCCCCTTGTTGGCAGATGTCAGCGCGCTTGAGCAGGCATATGCCTCACTGAGCGATCCTGCCAGCTTCTTCATCCCGGCCTATTCCAACGTTGGCGATACCAAACTGATCCTGCCTCCAGGACTGAATAGAGCGTCTTCCGAGGACAGCTTTGCCTACCAGTGTGGCCTGTTCGAGCTGGCCTTGGCGCAGGCTGACTCCGATGGTATCGCTGCACTTGATGGCATTCTTGACCTGCATGGCTACGCCAGCCAGCGTTTGCGTGAGCAGATGTTGAGTGATCATCCGATCGACGCCAACTACTTTGCGGATGACCTGTTGCTGACCCTGAGCGTGGCCAGGGGAGTGCCCGGCGGTGCGGGCGCAGGTGTTGGCGGTGGGGTGGTTGAAACGCGCAAGGTTTCGCTTACCCAGCTTGCCGTAGGCAATTTGAGCTCACTGGCTGGAGCTACCGTGACGGCGATCGAGCATCGGGACGATCAACTGATCATGGACTGGATGAACGTCGAGTACGTCAAGGCACTTATCCAGCGTGTCGACATCGGTGCTCATTATCCGGTGTATGTCGCTGACCGCCTGGATGAGCCGGCCCAGCGTGAGCTGCGCGTCAGTCGTTTCGCACGTGAATGGCGTTGTTCCTTCCTGTTCAGTGCCTTGCAGGCAAAACTGGCAGGTAGCCTGAGTGAGGCCGCGCTGCAAGCCGTGGTCAATTACTGCCGGGGGCTGGATGACAAGCAGTTGCCAGGCAGCATGTTGATGCCACTTGCATTTCGGCGCGAGCCCAGCAGTGAGCACTACGACCTGGTGCGTGGAATGTATGTGCTGTTTTGCGTCGAGCCTGCGGTGGTTGTGCTATATCGGCCGTTGTATGCATCGCGCTCGGTGTGCGAGTTTGCCAGTCTGGATGCGATGATGCAGGCGATTCGTTCCGATATGGCCTTGCAGCAGGACATCCTTGAGTGGATCCTGCCACAGGCTCGAAGCGTGTATGCGCACGGCGGATTTACCGAGCCGCATCTGGGTGTGCCGATCATCGATTCCTCGCTCCTGCCCGAGCGCGTGCAACCGCCTGCGTTCTGGCCGCAGTATTGGCGCGTTGATGTCGACGCAAAGATGTATGCAGCAAACCGCGACCTGCTGGTGGAGCTGGCTGACCGGCAGAGTGTGTCGAATGCCGAGAGCCGTTGGGCCATTCTGTGTGAAGGTGCCTGGTTGCTGTTCGACCTGATTACCTTGCAACTGCGCGGGCCGGTGGCAGTGGTGGCCTGGATGGTGCAACTGGCCAAGAGCGTCGACAATGACCTCACCGCGTTGGCTCAAGCTAGTGCCTTCGGGCGCTCAGCGGCGGTTGTCGACCTGATCCTCAATGCCGGCATGGCGCTGCTGCATGCGCGGTTGCCGCAGTTGCAGGAGCCCGTCCCCGTAGAGCAACCGCCGCTGGATCTGTTGCGCGGGCCGACAATCGCAGGCAACGGTGCATCCACGGCGATGACTCGCCCAGTCCAAGGCAAGGTTTACCTGCCTGGCGAGGTGCTCAACCAGGCCAGCGTGAACCTGGACTTTTCCTTCAGTGGAGGGCAGGGCTTCAATGTCCTGCCTCCTCAACGGCGGCAGACCTTGCTGGCGATGCGCAGTGCTGTATCGCTCAACGGCATTCAGCCGCTGAGTGCTGGCCCTGAACAAGGCTTGTACATCAAGGACGGGCAGCATTACGTGTCGCTGCGCGGGGACACCTACGCGGTGGCGCTCAGCGCCGAAGGCGCACGCATTGAAGGCCGGGACGGCGCCGTCGGGCCGTGGCTGCTGCGCGAGTTCGGAGCGTGGCGTATCGATGCTCGGCTGCGCTTGGATGGCGGTATGCCGCGTAATCGCGTTCAGCGCCTGCAGGAAACCAAGAAGCAGCAGCTTGATCTGCTCAAGAATCAGGAAAGTGCGCTTATCGTGGACAGCGAACCACGGCGGCGAGACCTCGAAAAATATATCAGGCAAGAGTTCGAGAACAAGGCGCTGATCCTTGATCTGGAACAGGAGGCATCACTGGACAGCGTTCAAGTAAGCAAGTTGGCGCTGCTCAGGAGCCTTCAGAAGCGCTACAGCGAGCGTGTTGCCGGTGGCTATAAACGACTGATCGAGGTAGACCGCAAGCATGATCGTATTCTGACCGATATCACTGCCGTCAGGTCCGTTGACCCATTGCTGGATCAGGTGCTGGACGCACAGCGCAGCGATATTCGGCGCAGCCTGGTCGAGAACTGTGGGCATTACTACAACCGTCTGGCGGACATGATCAACGAGGAAGACGTGGAGGAGCAAAGGGAGCAGCTGATGGTCCTCCCGGAAACCGAGGTCGAAATCCAGCATTATCGGGACTTCACCAAGGCGCTTGAGGGCGTGCAGGTGTGGGAGCAGGAGTTGATCGAACTGTCCGGGCCGTTCGACGCCCTGCTCGAGGAAACGCTAAAGGACAGCACGATTCATTTCAAATCCGAGGAAGGCGGCAGAGACACCAAGGCTCAGATGCTCAATCGGATCATCGAGACAAGGCGAGCGAACGCGGTAGACCTTGAATTCCGTATGCTGCAGGACCTTGCCGAGCTTAGTCTGGATCGCCTTGGTGGGGCCGACGAAGCGACCTTGAACGAGTACCAGAACTATCTCAACGGCCCGGCGTTGGCCAGTGCTGGTGCTGCGCACGCCGAGCTGGCGGGTGCGGACCTCGCGCTGAGCGAGCGCCTGGAAGTGCTGAACGGTGTGATGGATGCCTACGAGGAAGCAGCAAGTATGGCCGATTACTTGCTGAGCGTGGGCAAGAGAGTCATCCGAGCGGACAAGCTGCGGCTATACCAGCAGACGCTCGGCAAACTCAAGGATTCGGTCAGGATCGAGATTGCCAGCGACCTGCGTGAACTTGAGCTGGCGGATGTACCGAGGGTGCGTACGCCTCTCTATGCGAAGCGTGGCGGCATACGTCGAGTGGTCCGCACGCACCGTGGCCGAAGCGTGGTGGGAGAGGAGGTGCAGGTCGATGGCGAGTCGGTTATCCAGCAAAGAGATTCCTACTCCAAGGTTTTGAAAACTTTCAGACGCCAGAACAGTGCATGGGTCGAAGACGCCGAGTCCAACCCGCTCGACAGAGCTTCCCCATCGACGCAAGGGCTTGCCAGTGTCCGCCGACGCGGGCGCACGCTGTTGGACGAGATGGATTCGGTGGTCAAGATCGCTCGGCGCTATGTTTCATCTGACGAGCCGTTGGGCTTGAGCACGGTATTGGAGCTGCACCGCGAAAAACTCAGCGAGGTGCTCGCAGCACTGCCTCGCAGCGAAGGCGATGCAGCGTTGTATGAAGATCTTGAAACGGGCATCGAGTCATTGCAGGCGACCCAGGATGACTTGCTCAGATCGATCTACTTCAACACCACTCACCCAACGGCACGAGCGCTCAAGTACCTGCACGAGCAGAAACAACTGACTATTGTACGCACCGTCAAACGCAGACCGCTGCCCCGCAACGACTACCTGGATATCTATGAAATCAAGCGGCTGGCCGTGTCCGGACATGGTCGAGGCATTGGCTTGTGGGAGGCGCATTTCCACTACGCCAGCGAGGGCGCAGCTGACCTTGATTTTGTCGCCGGGCACCTCAAGACCTGGGCGCAGCGCGCGTTGGGCCGCGACGCTCAATTACGTGCAGCGCAGAACAGTGAGGTGTTGGAGATCTACCGCAGCAAGCTGACCAAGGCCGATGTGCTCGGCATCATCCCGTTCGAGTAGGCTTCAGCGATTGCTGTAGCGGCCTTGCTTGCCATGTGCAGGCATGGCCAGATTGCTGCGCACGGCGATCATCTGGCGCAGCTCTATCAGTTCGATGCCCTGGCTTTTGAGCCGGGGCATTTCTCTTTCCAGAACCTCCAGCGTTTGTGCGTAGGGGTGGCCAATCAGCACAGCAGAGCCCTGCCTGCGGGCCAGCTCGACGCCTTCACGCAACTGAGCGGTGATGGCTTCGCTGGTGCGCACGTCGTCCAGAAATACATCCCGTGACACGTGTGCCAGGCAGTCTTCCTGCGCCTTGGCGGCAGCCACGGTAGCGGCACTGGTGCGGCTGTCGACGAAGAACAGGTCACGGCGCTGCAACTCAGCCATCAACCAGGCCATGGCAGTTGGCTCAGCGGTCATGCGGCTGCCCATATGATTGTTCACGCCTGCGGCAAACGGCACCTTGAGCAACCCTGCGTCGAGGCGCCGGGCGAGCTCTTCGGTCGGTAGGCCAGGGTGCCAGGCATATGGGCCGGTGGCCGGGTCCATCGGCATGTGCAGGATCACCGTCTTGCCGGCTTTATGGGCCTGACGGGCGAAGTCACTGGCGTGCGGGGTATCAGGCATCACCGCCATGGTCACCGGGCCGGGCAGGGCAAGGGTGCGCTGGTCGCGCTCGATGCTCTGGCCAAGGTCGTCGATGATGATGCTCATGTAAGCCTTGGCCGGCGCCGCATGGGCGGCGCCGGTCAGCAGGCAGAGCAAGGTCAACAGCAGATAACGCATCAGCGGATCATTCGCCCTTGGTGATGTTCAGGCCTTTGAGCAGGCTCAGTGCCTGGCTCAGCTGGAAGTCATCATCCTGCGGACGCTCTTTGCGCTTGCTGCTGCCGGTCGGGCGGTCGGCGCCGCCGTTGCCGTTACCGAGGTGGCCTTGCAGGTCCGCTTCCTTGAAGTTCTCGGTGTCGGCCTCGGCAGTGAGCTTGGCCTGGCGCACTTCGATATCGGGGACGATGCCCTGGGCCTGGATCGAGCGGCCGTTGGGGGTGAAGTACAGCGCGGTGGTAAGCTTCAGGGCGCGGTCGTTGGCCAGCGGCAGCACGGTCTGCACCGAGCCTTTGCCGAAGCTGTCGGTGCCCATCAGCACACCGCGCTTCTGGTCTTGCAGGGCGCCGGCGACGATCTCCGAAGCCGAGGCGCTGCCGCCGTTGATCAGCACTACCAGTGGTACGCCTTCACTGGCGTCGGCCGGGTCGGCCGAGAAGCGCAGCTCGGAGTTGGCGATGCGGCCTTTGGTGTAGACGATCAAGCCTTTGGTCAGGAAGTGGTCGGCCACTTCGACCGCCGACTGCAACACGCCGCCGGGGTTGTTGCGCAGGTCGAGCACGACCCCGCGCAGCTTCTTGCCGTTGTCCTTGCGCAGCTTGGCCAAGGCCTTGCCGACTTCTTCGCCAGTCTTGACCTGGAACTGGGTGATGCGGATATAACCGTAGCCGCTTTCCAGCAGCTGGCTCTTGACGCTCTTGACCTGAATGACCGCACGGGCGAGGGTCACGTCAAACGGCGTGCCGCCATCGCGGACCAGGGTCAGGGTGATCTTGTCGCCGATCTTGCCGCGCATCTTGTCGACCGCTTCGGTCATGCTCTGGCCACGGGTCGGCGCGCCATTGATCTTGACGATCAGGTCGCCGGCTTCGATGCCGGCACGCGAGGCCGGGGTGTCGTCGATAGGCGAGACAACTTTGACGAAACCGTCTTCCATGCCCACTTCGATGCCCAGGCCGCCGAACTCGCCGCTGGTGCTTTCCTGCAGTTCCTGGAAGTCTTCCGGGCCGAGGTAGGCCGAGTGCGGGTCAAGGTTGCTGAGCATGCCCTTGATGGCGTTCTCCAGCAGGGTCTTGTCGTCCACCGGTTCGACATATGCCGCTTTGATGCGGTCCATGACTTCGGCAAAGGTGCGCAGCTCTTCCAGCGGCAGCGGCGACTTCGCCGTGGCCTCGGGAGCTGGCGTTGCGGCTGGCTTGGCCGGCTCGGCGGCATAGGCCAGGGGCGCGCCGATCGCCAGGGCGACGGTCAGGGCCAGTTGGGTGAGGCGAGGCGAGTGCAGCATGTCGAACGAACTCCTGATCCTGTTGGCGCTCCCGCAGGAGCCTCGGTGCAGCCACCGTAAATAAGTTGAAATGCCTAGCCACGGCACCATTGCGCCGGGTCGCTCGGGCGGCCCTGCTGACGAATGGCAAAGTACAGACCTGCGCTTTCCTGGCCACCGCTGTCACCCACGGTGGATATGGCTTCCCCAGCCTTGACCACATCACCGGCGCTCTTGAGCAGGCGTTGATTGTGGCCATACAAGCTCAGATAGCCATTACCATGGTCGAGAATGACCAGAAGTCCAGCCCCACGCAACCAATCGGCAAATACCACTCGGCCGCCATGCACTGCGCGAACCTGGGTGCCACTGCTGGCGCTGATCATCACACCATCCCATTTGGCGCGGGCATCACCACCACGGGCATCACCGAAGCGTGCCAGCAATCGACCATTGACTGGCCATGGAAGTTTGCCCCGCGCTGCAGAAAACGCACCGCCATAGCTGGCGCCATCGCCGGAAACCATCGGGCCGAGGGTGGTCAGGGCCTTTTTCGGTGGCTCGGCCGGCGCCTCGGCTGGGGCCTGGCGTGCGGCCAAGGCCTCCTGCTGGCGGCGTTGTTCGGCTTCACGCTGAGCGATCAGGGCTTTTTGCCGCGCCTCTTCAGCTTCGCGGGCCTGGCGCGCGAGGGTTTCTTCGATGGTCTTGAGCACCTTGCCCAGCTCGGCCTGGTCCTGCTCGCGGGCTTGCAGCTTCTGGTCGCGCTGCTTCAAGTCGCTGTTGAGCTTGGCCAATACCGCCTTGCGCTTGTCGCGCTCGGCTTCGAGCTCATGCCGGCGGCTGTCGAGGTTGCCGCTCTGGGCGAGCAACTGCGCCTGCTGGCTGGCAATGTCCTTCTCGACATTGGCCAACTGACGCAGGGTCTCGTTGAACACGCGCAACTGCTCCATACGCGCCTTGCTCAGGTAATCGTAATAGGTGAGGGTGCGGGCAAATTTCTCTGGGTTCTGCTGGTTGAGCAGCAGTTTCAGGTATTCCTCGCGGCCGTTGTTCTGATAAGCCGAGCGGGCCTGACTGGCAATCAGGCCTTGTTGTTCAGTGCGGGCGGACTGGAGTTTTTTTTTCTCGGTATCAAGGCGCTCCAGTTCGCCCTCGGTCTTTTTTAGTTCTTGCTGCAGGGCCTCCACCTGCTTTTCCAGGTTACCGATGTCGGTTTCGGTGCTCTTCAGGTCTTTTTGCACACCGGATTTTTCTTCCTGGAGCTTGCCCAGCATCTTCTTGAGCTCGGCGATGTCCTGGCGGGTGGCATCCAGTTGTTGCTGGGTCTGTGCGCGCTCATCGGCAAAGGCCGGGCTGAGCAGGCATGACAGGGCGAGAAGGATCAGGGCGCGGAACATGGAGTGGGCGTACCAGGGATGGAGACTGGCCTAGTATGCCCGCCTGGGCCTGCAAACAAAACGCCCCGCGGCATCTGCAGCGGGGCGTTTGTCTGGAAACAGCGGTGTAGCGGGCGGTTTATTCGACCAGAATCGAAGTCCCGGTCATTTCTGCCGGGATTTCCAGGCCGAGCAAGGTCAGCATGGTCGGTGCTACATCGGCCAGCACGCCGCCTTTACGCACCTTGAGCTGGCGCTTGCCGACATAGATGAACGGCACGGGCTCGGTGGTGTGCGCGGTATGCGCCTGGCCGGTGCTCTCGTCTTCCATCTGCTCGACGTTGCCGTGGTCGGCGGTGATCAGTGCTTCGCCACCGACTTTGTCCAGGGCATCGACAATGCGCCCGACGCAGGTGTCGAGCGCCTCGACGGCTTTGACCGCAGCGGCAAACACGCCGGTATGGCCGACCATGTCGCCGTTGGCGTAGTTGACCACGATCACGTCGTAGCGCTGCTGCTCGATCGCTTCGACGATGCGGTCGGTGACCTCAGGCGCGTTCATCTCGGGCTGCAGGTCATAGGTAGCAACCTTGGGCGACGGGATGAGAATACGTTCTTCGCCTTCGAACGGCTCTTCGCGGCCACCGGAGAAGAAGAAGGTGACGTGAGCGTACTTCTCGGTTTCGGCAATCCGCAGTTGGGTCTTGCCGTTTTTTGCCAGGTATTCGCCAAGCACGTTGTCCAGGCTGGCCGGGGCGAAGGCTGCCGGCGCGGGGATCTTCGCCGAGTACTGGGTCAGGCCGATGAAGGCTGCCACTTTTGGCTGGCGGGTGCGGGCAAACTCGTTGAAGTCAGGCTCGACGAACACCCGCGACAGTTCGCGGGCGCGGTCGGCACGGAAGTTCATGAAGATCACCGCATCGCCATCTTCGACAGTGACCGCTTCGCCAATCCGCGTGGCCTTGACGAATTCATCGCTCTCGCCGCGCGCGTAGGCGGCCTCAAGCCCTTCCACGGCGCTAGCCGCAGTGTGGTCGGCACTGGAATCGACGATCAGGTTGTAGGCCGCAGCGACGCGGTCCCAGCGGTTGTCCCGGTCCATCGCAAAGTAGCGGCCGATGATGCTGGCGATGCGGCCCTTGCCCAGTTTGGCGAACGCTGCGTCGACCAGTTCGAGCGACGACTGCGCGCTGCGTGGCGGCGTGTCGCGGCCATCGAGAAACGCGTGCAGGTAGATCTTCTCGGCGCCGCGCTGCGCGGCCAGTTCGGCCATGGCGATCAGGTGATCCTGGTGGCTGTGTACGCCACCGTCGGAGAGCAGGCCGAGGATGTGCACGGCCTTACCGGCGCCGACAGCCTTGTCGACTGCATCGCAGAGCACCGGATTGGTGAAGAACTCGCCATCGCGGATGGCCTTGGTCACCCGGGTGAAGTCCTGGTACACCACGCGGCCAGCGCCGAGGTTCATGTGGCCGACTTCGGAGTTGCCCATCTGCCCGTCAGGCAGGCCGACGTCCATGCCCGAACCCGAGATCAAGCCGTTCGGCTGGGTAGCGCAAAGGCGATCGTAGACCGGCGTCTGCGCGGCAAGGATGGCGTTGTATTCGACGTGTTCGCTGTGCCCGAAACCATCAAGGATGATCAGGACCAGAGGCTTGGGGGTGTTCGTCATCAATCGCACTCACGGTTGCCAGAAGATGATAAAGACCCGATTTTAGGGCAAATGCGCCACCCCAGGCGAAAATTCATCGTGTTTGCCGACTGGCGCTGCAACGTTTGCAGATGAATGCTGCACGCCTGCCCGGCGGGCGGGCTTTGGTGGGCCTTGGCTGCTGTGTATACTGGCCGACATTTTCAATCGCGTGGAACACACCTGATGGTTGCTAACCTGATTACATTTGCCACAAACCACTTCATTCTGGTGGCGATTTTCTTTGTTCTGCTGATCCTGCTGTTGCTCAACGAAATCCGTCGTGGCGGCCAGAGCCTGAGCAACGGCCAGCTGACTGCACTGGTCAACGCCGACAAAGGCGTGGTGCTCGACATCCGCACCAGCAAGGAATTCGCGGCCGGCCACATCGTTGGCGCCCTGAACATCCCACAAGACAAGCTCGCCAGCCGTATGGCCGAGCTGGAAAAGCATAAAGACAAGACCCTGATCGTGGTCGACAGCATGGGTCAGCAATCCGGTACCCATTGCCGTGAACTGCTCAAAGCTGGTTACACCGCGGCCAAGCTCAGCGGTGGCATTTCCAGCTGGAAAGCCGATAACCTGCCCCTGGTGAAGTGATATGAAGCCCGTCATCGTCTATTCCAGCGACTACTGCCCGTTCTGCATCCGCGCCAAGCAACTGCTGCAAAGCAAAGGCGTGCCGTTCGAGGAAATCAAGGTCGACGGCAAGCCCCAGGTTCGCGCCGAAATGAGCCAGAAGGCCGGCCGTACCTCGGTACCGCAGATCTGGATCGGCAGCACCCACGTCGGTGGTTGCGATGACTTGTACGCCCTCGAGCGCGCGGGCAAGCTCGACAGCCTCCTCGCGGCCTGAGTCACACCGCATTCAACCCATTAGGATTAGGATCAGCCATGACTGAGCAACAGAACAACGGCGCTGCCACTGACGACAACGCAGCACAATTCTCCATGCAGCGTATCTACGTGCGCGATCTGTCTTTCGAAGCACCGAAGAGCCCGCAGATCTTCCGTCAGCAGTGGGAGCCGGCTGTTTCGCTGGACCTCAACACCCGTCAGAAAGCCCTCGAAGGCGACTTCCATGAAGTCGTGCTGACCCTGTCGGTGACCGTCAAGAACGGTGACGAAGTGGCTTTCATCGCGGAAGTGCAGCAGGCCGGTATCTTCCTGATCAAGAACCTTGACCCGGCTTCCATGAGCCACACCCTCGGCGCGTTCTGCCCGAACATCCTGTTCCCGTACGCTCGCGAAACCCTGGACAGCCTGGTAACCCGCGGCTCGTTCCCGGCGCTGATGCTGTCGCCAGTGAACTTCGACGCCCTGTACGCGCAGGAAATGGAGCGCATGCAGGCCGCTGGCGAAGCACCGTCGCTGCAATAAGCACGGCTGCCAGACCGAGAAAAGCGCCCTGTTGGGCGCTTTTTTTGTGGCTCAGACAAAGCCCTGCTGGCGCCAGGCCTCATATACCGTCACCGCCACGGTGTTGGACAGGTTCAGGCTGCGGCAGCCCGGGCGCATCGGCAGGCGCAGCTTCTGCTCGGCGGGCAGGGCGTCGAGTACTTCGGCCGGCAAGCCGCGGCTTTCCGGGCCGAACAGGAAGGCATCGCCTGGTTGGTAGGCAACCTCGTGAAACGGGTGCGAGCCCTTGGTGGTGAAGGCGAACAGACGCGGCTGGCCGAGGCTTTCCAGGCACGCCGCCAGGCTCTCGTGGCGCTTGAGCGTGGCATACTCGTGGTAGTCCAGCCCGGCCCGGCGCAGGCGCTTGTCGTCCAGCTCGAAGCTGATCGGCTCGATCAGGTGCAAGGCGCAGCCGCTGTTGGCACACAGGCGGATGATATTGCCGGTATTCGGCGGAATTTCTGGTTGAAAAAGGATGACGTGAAACATGCACGGCTCCAAGCGTGAAGATGACGAGCATTCTACCCCTGAACCGGATCAGCGTTCGAAAGCGTTCCCGCGGGTAATGCTGTCGCTGGCCATCGTCGGGGTGATGGTCGGCTTGATGATCGGCCGCCTGACCACGCCTGAAGAGCGTGTGCTGGAGCAGATCGGAGTAGTGCAGGGCGGGCTTGACCTGTGGTTCAACGAAGAGCCAAAGCTGCATGGCGAGAACGTCGAAGGTACGGTGGCGATTGTGTTCGAAGCGAAGGGCAAGGCGCAGCGCGGGCAACTGATGCTGGAGGAGAAGCCGGTCGGCTGGCGTTTGCAGAACAGCGACAAGGGCTTGCTGCTGACGGTGGTGGCCGCGCGCCCCCTGCAGGGCGAATGGAGCGCTGCAGAGGACGCGGGACGTTGGCGTGTGCAGGTGAGGCTGCACGAATAAAAGAGGGGATTCCCGGCCTGCCTGTACCGAGGTCCCCAGAACTTGCTCGACTTGCGAATAAAATAGGGGTCACCCGGCCTGCCTGTACCAGGGCCCCCGAAACTGGTTGTGCAATAGCTATTGCAGGGGGCGTGCCAGGTTTTCAAACGCTGTGTTTGTTAGGGTTTGCGGGTGATTAGGCCGGGATTTGATGTCGTTTGTGCCTTGCTGCGGTGCGTTGGGCACGATCTCGGTGCATGGTACAGACTGCGCCGATCCGCAACCGAGCGCGGTCCCTGTAGGAGCGGCCTTGCCGGGGCGCCGGACCGGTCGGAAAGGCCAGCGAAGCTGGCCCGGCGATTCTGTGGCGTTGTGCAGATCCTGGGGCCGCTACGCAGCCCTTTCCGACCGGTCCGGCGCCCCGGCAAGGCCGCTCCTAGAGGGGCGCGATGGACCGGTCGAAAAAGGCCGCTATGCGGCCCGGCGTGTATGGCGTCAAGCGTGGATCAATGATCGTCGCCGTCATCCTCATCGCCGCCGTCGATCTTCATCCCCAGTTCTTTGATCTTGCGGGTCAGGGTGTTACGCCCCCAACCCAGCAACACCGCAGCATCACGCCGACGCCCGGCGGTATGCTTGAGTGCGGTCTCGATCATGATCCGCTCGAAACTCGGCACCGCGCTGTCGAGCAGGTTGGACTGCCCCCGCGCCAACGCCTGATCCGCCCACTGGCGCAGTGCTTGCTCCCAGTTGGTCACCGGCGCAGCATCCTGCGGCAGGTTGAGCAGCTCCGGCGGCAGGTCACCCACCAGCACTTCGCGGCTAGAGGCCATTACCGTGATCCAGCGGCAGGTGTTCTCCAGCTGGCGCACGTTGCCCGGCCACGGCAGGTTGCGCATGAACTCTTCGGTCTCCGGCTTGAGCAGCTTTGGCTCGACCGACAGCTCTTGCGCCGCTCGGCCGAGGAAGTGCCTGGCGAGGGTGGGGATATCCTCACGGCGGTCGGACAGTCGCGGAATATGGATGCGGATCACGTTCAGGCGGTGGAACAAGTCCTCACGGAATTTGCCCGCCTGGACCAGGGTTTCCAGGTTCTGGTGCGTTGCGGCAATAATGCGTACATCGACCTTGACCGGGATATGCCCGCCCACGCGGTAGAACTCACCGTCAGCCAATACCCGCAGCAGGCGGGTCTGGGTGTCGGCTGGCATGTCGCCGATTTCGTCGAGGAACAACGTGCCGCCATCGGCCTGCTCGAAGCGGCCACGGCGCAGGTTGGCAGCGCCGGTGAAGGCGCCTTTCTCATGGCCGAACAGCTCTGACTCCATCAGATCCTTGGGGATCGCCGCCATGTTCAACGCAATGAACGGCGAAGCAGCCCTTGGGCTGTGACGGTGCAGGGCGTGGGCAACCAACTCTTTACCGGTACCCGACTCACCGTTGATCAACACGGTGATGTTGGAGTGGCTGAGGCGGCCGATGGCGCGGAATACTTCCTGCATCGCCGGCGCCTCGCCAATGATCTCCGGCGTGCGCGTCAGCGTCGGCGCGACATGCAGGCCTTGCTGCTCCTGAGCATGTTGGTTGGCCCGCTTGACCAGCGAGACCGCCTCGTCAACGTCGAACGGCTTGGGCAGGTACTCGAAAGCGCCGCCTTGATAGGAGGCAACCGCACTGTCCAGGTCCGAATGCGCGGTCATGATGATCACCGGCAAGCGCGGATGTTGTTCGCGAATCTGCGCCAGCAGGTCCAGGCCGCTGGCGCCAGGCATGCGGATGTCGGAAATGATCACGTCCGGCTGCTGCCGGGCCAGGCGACCCATGACTCCGTCAGCGCTGTCGAAGCTCTGGGTGGTCATGCCCTCCTGTTGCAGGGCTTTTTCCAGGACCCAGCGGATGGAGCGATCATCGTCGACGATCCACACGGTTTCACTTCGGCTCATGGGGCAGTGGCTCCTTGTTCCAGAGGCAGGAAGATCGAGAAGGTGGTGTGGCCGGCATGGCTCTCACACTCGATCAGGCCCTGGTGCTGGCTGATGATGTTCTGGGTAATGGCCAGGCCGAGGCCGGTACCGTCCGGGCGCCCGCTGACCATGGGATAGAAGAGGGTGTCCTGCAGTTCCGCCGGGATGCCGGGGCCGTTGTCGGTGATTTCGACGCGTGCTACCAGGCGATGACGGATGTGGCCAATGGTGAACTGGCGCACGGCGCGGCTGCGCAGGCTGATGCGGCCCAGGCGCAATTCGTTCTGGCTGCTGATCGCCTGCATTGCGTTACGCACGATGTTAAGTACGGCCTGGATCATCTGCTCGCGGTCGATCAATACGTCCGGCAGGCTTGGGTCGTAATCACGCACCAAAGTGATGCAGCCTTGGCTTTCGGCCTCGACCAGGCTGCAGACGCGCTCCAGCACTTCGTGAATGTTGGTCATCGCCAGCGACGGCAGTTTGTTCGAGCCGAGCATGCGGTCGACCAGGTTACGCAGGCGGTCGGCTTCTTCGATGATCACGTTGGTGTAATCGCGCAGGCCGTCGTTGGGCAGCTCGCGGGCGAGCAATTGCGCCGCGCCACGAATGCCGCCCAGCGGATTCTTTATTTCATGGGCGAGGCCACGCACCAGCATCTTGGTGGTTTCCTGCTTGGACAGCTGGGCCTCTTCCTTGGTGATACGCAACAGCCGGTCACGCGGGTGCACCTCGAGCAGCAGCAAGGTCTGGCCTTGATGCAGGATCGGCGTAACCGCGTAATCGACGGTGATGCTTTGCCCGGTCAGCGAGGTCAGTTGCGCCTCGCGCTTGGTGAACGGGTGAGCCTGTTCAACGGCCTGGCGCAGTGAGTTGAGCGCCTCGGTCGACTCGGTGAACAGCTCGCTGATGAACTGCCCATGACTGCGCTGACCGCTGACCGCCAGCAGCATCTCTGCGGCCGGGTTCATGTACTCCAGGCGCAGTTCGGCATTGAGCAGCAGGGTCGCTGTGGTCAGGTTGTCCAGGAGTAGACGGTGCTGCGCATCGCTGATGGTCATGGGGCGTCGTCGACCTCTTTTGGCACATGGGTCGCCCTTGGCTGAGCCAAGAGCGGGCGCGCTGGTGATCCGCGTGATGGTTTGAAAATGCAAGAAACAAACCAAGGCTCCGAAAAGAAGCGCAATTACCGGAAAAAGCCCTGTTCATGCGCTATTGCAGGCCAAAAACTATCGATGAAACGATTCACTTGAACCATATTGGGCTGCATGGCAGAGCAGTAGGTCCCGCCATGCACCAATATAGAGCATCTTGGTCGCGTGCTCAGTTGCAGAGCTGTCCGGTGGCGCGGATCATGCCGGCACGGTGCAGTGCATCGCCTTGGCGTTGCGCCAATGCCAGGGCCAGCTTGCGCGCGCACTGGCGGCTGCGGGTTTGATCGAAAGACGCCAATTGGTGCAGCAGGTCTGTCTGCAGCCCGTCCAGCCGCGGGCGGATGATGCGTTGCAAGTCATGTCGTGGCAGTGCCGGCGCGGCTCCGGCGAGCTGCCATTGCGACAGCCGCGCATACTGCACCAGCTTGTTGGCCTCTATCTGATCATCAAAGAACGCCGCTGCACGCGCAGGGTCAAGGCCATAGCCAGGCGCCGCGTTGCGCACGGCAGCAATGATGGCTTGCTCGCGCTCGGTTGCCTGGACGGGCTGGGCGTTATCCCATTTATGCAGCGCCACCACATCGGCCACGGCCAGTCGCCGCTCGACCAGGTCAAGCAGGGGTGAGAAGGTGGGGTCGTCAGAGGTGGCGCTGCAGCCGCTCAGACCGAGGGCGCAGGCGAGGATAAAGGGGGCAAAGCGCATCGGCAGTCTCCTTTTCAGTGGAGGCTGGAAGTGTGCGGTGATGCTGAGGGTGCGCAAGTCGGACGCTTCTGAAAATCCTGTCTGGCGAAACGGAAAACGGCCTCCCGAGGGAGGCCGTCTTCAGTTGATGCCTAGCGACGACAGGCGTCGCTTACATCAGCAGCTGTAGTACAGCTCGTATTCCAGCGGGTGTACGAAGGTGCGCACCTTGATTTCTTCTTCGCTCTTCAGCTCGATGAAGGCATCGATGAAGTCGTCGGAGAACACGCCGCCCTTGGTCAGGAACGCACGGCCTTTATCCAGCTCTTCCAGAGCTTCTTTCAGGCTGCCGCAGACTTGCGGAATGTCCTTGGCTTCTTCTGGTGGCAGGTCGTAGAGGTTCTTGTCGGCAGCATCGCCTGGGTGAATCTTGTTCTGGATGCCGTCCAGGCCAGCCATCAGCAGGGCTGCGAAGGCCAGGTATGGGTTGGCCGACGGGTCCGGGAAGCGCGCTTCGATACGGCGAGCTTTCGGGCTGCTGACGTAAGGAATACGGATCGATGCGGAACGGTTACGGGCCGAGTAGGCGAGCATTACCGGTGCTTCGAAACCTGGGACCAGACGCTTGTAGGAGTTGGTCGACGGGTTGGTGAAGCCGTTCAGTGCCTTACCGTGCTTGATGATGCCGCCGATGAAGTACAGGGCGGTATCGGACAGGCCGGCATAGCCTTCGCCAGCGAAGGTGTTCTTGCCGTCTTTCCAGATCGACATGTGCACGTGCATGCCCGAACCGTTGTCACCGTACAGTGGCTTCGGCATGAAGGTAGCGGTGCGGCCGTAAGCGTCGGCAACGTTGTGCACGACGTATTTCAGGGCCTGGACTTCGTCAGCTTTCTTCACCAGGGTGTTGAACTTGACGCCGATTTCGTTCTGACCGGCAGTCGCCACTTCGTGGTGGTGAACTTCAACGATCTGACCCATTTCTTCCAGTGCGTTGCACATGGCAGTACGGATTTCGTGGTCGTGGTCGAACGGAGGTACTGGGAAGTAGCCGCCTTTGACGCCTGGACGGTGGCCTTTGTTGCCGCCTTCGATGTCAGCACCGGTCATCCACGAGCCTTGCTCGGAGAAGATCTTGAACATCGAACCGGAGATGTCGGACTGGAACTTCACTTCGTCGAAGATGAAGAACTCAGGCTCTGGACCGGCGAACACGGTGTCACCCAGGCCAGTGCTCTTGAGGTACTCTTCAGCGCGCTTGGCGATAGCACGTGGGTCGCGATCGTAGCCGAGCATGCTCGACGGGTCGACGATGTCGCAGGTGATGATCAGGGTTGGCTCTTCGGTGAACGGGTCGAGCACAGCGGTATCGTCAACCGGCATCAGGATCATGTCGGAGGCTTCGATGCCTTTCCAGCCGGCAATCGACGAACCGTCGAACATCTTGCCGACTTCAAAGAAGTCTTCGTCCAGACCATCACGCGCCGGCATGGTCACGTGATGCTGAGTGCCTTTGGTGTCCGTGAAACGCAGATCAATCCACTTGACGTCATGATCTTTGATGAGTTGAACCGACTTCGACATGTTGTCCTCCGGAGGGTCTAGAGCGCGGTGGGCCGCTGCCCTGGAAAAAGGGTGTTGCTGGGCGCGGATAGTCGGCCAAGCTTACCTGCCTCACAAGAGAGCAAATTGCATGCCAGTGCCCGAAAATGGCGAGTCTGAGATAAAAGCGGGCGTTCAGGGGCACTTATTGGTAGTGGTCCGAGCAAAAGCGCACCTTTTAGATGCGGAAATTGCGAACTGCGCACCAAATTAGTGCGCATCTTTGCGGGGGCGTTTTCTGGAACCTCTTCGCGGGTAAACCCGCTCCCACAGAGATAGCGGTGGAGTCGGGCATTGCACCATCCTGTGGGAGCGGGTTCACCGGGACGCCGGATCGCCGCTAAAGAGCCGGCACAGGCGCGGCAAAATCAATCTCTTGCACTCATCTCAAACCTTTCTGTTCAAAAGTTGGTCAAATCCTGAGCAATTTCCGCTATAATTCGCGCCCCTCATTTTCGGCAGGCCCTGGGCGCGCTGTTTACCCATGAAACTCATCGTCAAAGTCTTCCCAGAAATCACCATCAAGAGCCGGCCGGTGCGCAAGCGCTTCATCCGTCAGCTCTCGAAGAACATCCGCAACGTGCTCAAGGATATCGACCCTGAGCTGAAGGTTGACGGTGTCTGGGATAATCTCGAAGTGGTCACCCGCATCGAAGACGAGAAGCTTCAGCGCGAGATCATCGACCGGCTGTCGTGCACGCCGGGGATCACCCATTTCCTTCAGGTAGAGGAATACCCGCTGGGCGACTTCGACGATATCGTCGAGAAGTGCAAGGCGCACTACGGCCATCTGCTGGCCGGCAAGCGCTTCGCCGTACGCTGCAAGCGTGGCGGCCACCACGACTTCACTTCGATGGATGTCGACCGTTATGTTGGCAGCCAGTTGCGCCAGCAGTGCGGCGCCGCCGGTATCGACCTGAAGAACCCGGAAATCAAGGTGCGGATGGAAATCCGCAATCAGCGCCTTTACGTCATCCACAATCAGCATCAAGGTATCGGCGGTTACCCGTTGGGCGCGTTGGAGCAGACTCTGGTGTTGATGTCCGGTGGTTTCGATTCCACCGTGGCTGCCTACCAGATGATGCGTCGCGGCCTGATGACCCACTTCTGCTTCTTCAACCTCGGCGGCCGTGCCCACGAGTTGGGGGTGATGGAAGTCGCTCACTACCTGTGGAAAAAATACGGCAGCAGCCAGCGCGTGCTGTTCATCAGCGTGCCGTTCGAAGAAGTGGTCGGCGAGATTCTCGGCAAGGTCGACAACAGCTACATGGGCGTTACCCTCAAGCGCATGATGCTGCGCGCAGCGGCCAACATCGCTGACCGCCTGCAGATCGACGCGCTGGTCACTGGTGAGGCGATTTCCCAGGTGTCGAGCCAGACCCTGCCCAACCTGACAGTGATCGACCAGGCCACTGACAAGCTGGTCCTGCGTCCGCTGTTGGCCAGCCACAAACAGGACATCATCGATACCGCTTATCAGATCGGCACAGCCGAGTTTGCCAAGCACATGCCAGAATACTGCGGCGTCATCTCGGTCAACCCGACTACCTGCGCCAAACCGCAGCGGGTTGTATATGAGGAGGCCCAGTTCGATATGCAGATCCTGGAGCGCGCGCTGGAACGTGCTCGCTTCATCTCGATCGACCATGTGATCGACGAACTGAGCCAGGACATTCAGATTGAAGAGGTGGCCGAGGCCACTCCAGGCCAGATCGTCATCGACATTCGTCACCCCGATGCGCAAGAGGATCAACCTCTGGTGATCGACGGTATCGAAGTCCAGACCATGCCTTTCTATGCCATCAACAGCCGCTTCAAGCAGCTCGATGGCAACCGTCAGTACCTACTTTATTGCGACAAGGGCGTCATGAGTCGCCTGCATGCGCATCATCTGCTCAGTGAGGGACATGCCAATGTGCGTGTTTATCGTCCGGCATAAACTGCCAGGGCTGTATGGCGGCAGCATCCGCCATCGCCCTCCCGACCCGCGGGCCCGCTGAGCCTTTTACCTTCATATTGGCCGTCTAGAATAGGCGGCAACCGAATCCTCTGATCGAGATACATTTGTGATCGAAAATCTGCGTAACATCGCCATCATCGCCCACGTTGACCATGGTAAAACCACTCTGGTCGACAAACTCCTGCGTCAGTCGGGCACCCTGGAGCGTAACGAGCTCAATGACGAGCGCGTCATGGACTCCAACGACCAGGAGAAAGAGCGCGGTATTACCATTCTGGCGAAAAACACCGCCATCAACTGGAATGGCTACCACATCAACATCGTCGACACCCCCGGCCACGCCGACTTCGGTGGCGAAGTTGAGCGTGTAATGTCGATGGTCGACTCCGTGCTGCTGCTGGTCGATGCCCAAGACGGCCCTATGCCGCAAACTCGCTTCGTGACCAAAAAGGCATTCGAAGCTGGCCTCAAGCCAATCGTTGTAATCAACAAGGTTGACCGTCCGGGCGCGCGTCCTGATTGGGTTCTGGACCAGATCTTCGATCTGTTCGACAACCTCGGCGCTACCGACGAGCAGCTGGACTTCCAGGTCGTCTACGCCTCGGCCCTGAACGGCATTGCCGGTCTGGACCACACTGCCATGGCCGAAGACATGACCCCGCTGTACCAAGCGGTTGTCGACCACGTTCCACCACCTGCTGTTGACCGTGACGGCCCGTTCCAGATGCAGATCTCCGCTCTGGACTACAACAGCTTCCTCGGTGTTATCGGCGTTGGCCGTATCGCCCGTGGTCGCGTCAAGCCGAACACCCCGGTTGTTGCCATCGATACCGACGGCAAGAAGCGTAACGGCCGTATCCTGAAGCTGATGGGTCACCACGGTCTGCACCGTGTCGACGTTGAAGAAGCTGCCGCCGGCGACATCGTCTGCATCAGCGGTTTCGACGAGCTGTTCATCTCCGACACCCTGTGCGACCCGCTGACCGTCGAGGCGATGAAGCCTCTGACCGTCGACGAGCCAACCGTTTCCATGACCTTCCAGGTCAACGACTCGCCATTCTGCGGTAAAGAAGGCAAGTTCGTGACCTCGCGTAACATCAAGGATCGTCTGGACAAAGAGCTGCTGTACAACGTTGCACTGCGCGTTGAAGAAGGCGACTCGGCAGACAAGTTCAAGGTTTCCGGCCGTGGTGAGCTGCACCTGTCGGTACTGATCGAAACCATGCGTCGCGAAGGCTTCGAGCTGGCCCTGGGCCGTCCGGAAGTGATCATTCGTGAAGTGGACGGCGTCAAGCAAGAGCCGTTCGAAAACGTCACCATCGACATCCCAGAGGAAGCTCAGGGCAAGGTCATGGAAGAGATGGGCCTGCGTAAAGGCGACCTGAGCAACATGGTCCCGGATGGCAAAGGCCGTGTGCGTCTGGAATACAACATCCCTGCTCGTGGTCTGATCGGTTTCCGTAACCAGTTCCTGACCCTGACCAACGGTGCTGGCATCCTGACCTCGATCTTCGATCGCTACGCTCCAGTCAAGTCGGGCCACATGTCCGGCCGTCAGAACGGCGTACTGGTTTCGGTTGAAACCGGCAAAGCTCTGACCTACTCGCTGGAAACCCTGCAGGCGCGCGGCAAACTGTTCGTCGAGCACGGTCAAGAGATCTACAACGGTCAGATCATCGGCCAGAACAGCCGCGACAACGACCTGGGTGTAAACCCAACCAAAGGCAAGAAGCTCGACAACATGCGTGCTTCGGGTAAAGACGAAACCATCGCTCTGGTTCCGCCAGTTCGCTTCACTCTGGAACAGGCTCTGGAATACATCCAGGAAGACGAGCTGTGCGAAGTCACGCCTAAGTCGATCCGTCTTCGCAAGAAGATCCTCGACGAAAGCGAGCGTACCCGCGCTGCCAAGAAAGCCAAGATCTGAGTCCAGATCTAGCTGAATGAAAACGCCCCCGGTCGAAAGGCCGGGGGCGTTTTTTTTGCAAGTTTCATAATTCGCTACGATGCACTGCTGAAGAATAGCGCTCGTCGTAGATGTGAGTTTCATAAAGCCATCAGCGACAATACCTCCCCCGCAGCCTATATTTCCCGCTGTGCAGCTCTCTTGTGCTGATTTAACTTCGGTCTTCACTTGTTATGTTTGATAAGGAGATTGAACTATGTCGGTTGTCATTGCGGGTGAACGTATTTGTGTGATTGATGATGGAATAACGGACGAAGAGCATACCAAGATCTTGAAACTGCTGACCGGCTCGCTTTGGCGATATGGCTGGCCCTATCCCTATTCACCTCTTGATCGTCCCTGCTGGCACAGCTTTATTGCAGGTACTCGCAGAGACGAGCTTGAAGATTGTGAGCTAGAGCTGCGGGCTCGACCTGATTGGGCATTTCTCGCGGATATCTGGGCGCGGATCAAAGCGGTGCACCTACCCTCGGCAAAGCTATTAGGTGTCTACGCCAATGGCCAAACAAGTAGTCAGGACGGTCCTATCCACCACGACAATACAGTCGAGCTGCCCGGCAAAACGGTCATGCTGTTCTGCAGTGAGTATTGGGCTACGTGTTGGGGAGGAGAGCTGGTCTTTTACGATACTGCCAAAGAAAATATTATGCTGTCCGTGCAGCCCAAGCCGAAGAGAGTCGTAGTGTTCAATGGCGAGGTGCCGCATGGCGCGCGGGCGCCGGCAGCAAATTGCAACAGGCTGCGCATGAGCATCGCTTTCAAGACTCTGATCAGGGAGTAACGAACGATGTCGAAAAAATTCGAAATCATTCTGGGGTACGTCGATAAGCCCGTAGCGGTTGGCGGCGCAGCTGCCTCCCTTACGGATCAGTACAACACCGATAAGTCCGGGTTCTCCCTCGTCAACCAGACAGCACAAACCGGTGCTACAGTCGCGAGCGTGATCTCTATCGTAAAACTGACCGCGGGATTCACACCGTTTCTCAACATAAAAGCCAACACGCTTGCGGCGACGACGGTATTTCTAAAGATCACAGCTGAATACAAGACTAATCAAAAATTTGATAATGGAGATGTCCTGAGTCTTATTGGTAATGTTGCCGGGATTGTCGCAAGCATTACTTTGCTCGCCGGTGCAAGCGGTCCAGCACTTGTATTTACTGGCGTAGGTGTTACCGCAACTGCCGCGGGGATAGTGACCTCCGATGCGGTTAAAAATTTGTATCAATCTTTGATTTTGCCAGTTGTCGAAAAACATTTCGCCACAAATACGAATGCGGCATATCCAGGTTATTGGGTGGCGCCGGATTTGGCACTTGTGTCGCTCGCGAAAATCAGCGCAAGCTATACGAGCCAAATTGCTGTCAGTCGCTGGGACCCTGACTCACATGAAGTAGGGCTGGGGCGTGACGATACCTATCCGTACGGAATAACCGCCGGCGGTGGGGGGTATTTCGAGCCCGGTGGAGATGGTGGCGTTATGATATTCCCGTTGCCGGAGTATCCAGGGTGGAGCATTGACATCGGACCCATTCAGGTCATCGCGCCTGGTGGGGGTGGTGCTGGGCTTGATAGATATCACTAAGGGCCGGCGGTGCCGATGTGCCCGGCTTGAGTAAGGGGGGGCATTTGTACTCATTTTCCGAGTTCTTGCGATTATTAAAAGTGTCTCCTCCCTTGAGGTCCGCGGGAGCGCTTTCGGCTTGTTTAGTTACCATGCTTGCGTGCATTGCACTTTTTGTCAGTCAGCGTGAAGTGTACGTTGCCCCTGATATGTCTAAGTTGACAGCCCTCGAGGGGAGAGTCTCTGGTTATCCGAGCAGTTGGGAAGTTGATCGTTCGTTGATGCACTTCAGTGTAGCGTACACGCTTGATGGGAAACGGGAGGGAAAACGTATTTATACGCCCCATAAGCTGTACAAAGCCTCTGGCCTTCGGATCAATTCCAAGGTGGTGCTCGTGGCAGAACGCGTAAATGGTGGGAGCGTAGTGCGTGAGCTGGCTACGTTGGACGGTCGAGTTCTCTTCAATGATCGACTCTATCGACAGGTTGTGGATATGAACAACGCCTCGATAGAAGCGGCAGTCGTCATGGGTAGTGTGGTTGCACTACTGCCTGCCATAGGTGTGATAGTCATGCTGGTGCGTCATCGGCGCCAGCGTGTCTCGCAGAGCACGTTCGAAACATAGCGCCTTCACAGTCGCTCTGCTGGGGGTGAGCACCGGCGTTGCAGGCTGCTTTATGTGTACCTGGACCACAGAAAAAAAATGCCCCCTGTCAAAAGGCCGAGGCGTTTTTGTCTGAGGATTTTGGGGTCGCGCAGCAGCGCTAGGATTTCAGCTTCGCGGCCGATATCGCCGGGCCAGCGCTGCTGGCCTTTCGCGACACAAGGCCGCTCCTACAATTGACCGCGCATGCCGATCGTACGCGGTGCGTGTAGGAGCGGCATTGTGTCGCGAAAGGGCTGCGCAGCGGCCCCAGATTTCAGTTTAGCGCTGCTGGCTTTCCGACCGCTCCAGCGCCGCAGCGAGCCGCTCAGGAGGGCGGCTTAGATGGGAGAGGCCGCGACGCAGCCCCGACCATCAGCGCCCGACCACCTTCGGTTTATACGCGCAGAAGCCCGGCCGTGGGCCGACCTTGGGGTGGTTGCGGCAGGTATCGGGGCGCTTGTCATAAATGGTGCACAGGCGGCTCTTACGATCCAGATAGAGACAATCATCGTTGCTCATTCGGGTCAAGGTGAAGATCCCCGACTTCTGGTTGAACCGCTCGATGATGCCGTCCTTCTGCAGGCGCTTGGCAACGTTCTTGGCCGGCTCGTCCTTGTCGAAGTCATCGACCACGCCGATACGGATCAGGTCTTTGATCTTCACTTCCACCGGCAGCGTGCAGCAGGTCGAATGGCAGCCCCCGCACATATGGCTGGAGTAGCGCTGCCAGGTATCGAGGCGGTCGACTTCAGCCGCGGCAATCAGGGTCGGTTTCATAGTTATAAGGAGCGAATCACGGTGGAGGGGCGCGCGATGATACCGGAGTTGTTCAAATTGTGAACAACCTTTCGCCCGATTATGCTTGTCGGCATGAAAACTGCGAACAACAACTGCCAGCCCCTGTCGAAGGGTCTAGTCTGAACACTCTCCTGCCTTCGCCCACTTGCCCGAGGATGTCACATGTCTCAGCAACCCAAAGCACGTGACGTCGAGGTCACCGAGTTTCGTGCCGCTGTATTGGCCAAGCTGACCTACGCGGTTGGCAAGGACCCGGAGCACGCCTTTGATCACGACTGGTTCGAAGCCATTGCCCTGGCTGCGCGCGACCATATGGTCGATCACTGGATGGACCACACCCGGCAGGCCTACCGACGTAGTCAGAAACGCGTCTACTACCTTTCCCTCGAGTTTTTGATCGGCCGGCTGCTGTACGACAGCCTGAGCAACCTCGGCTACCTGGAAATCGCCCGCGAGGCGCTGGATGGCCTCGGTGTCGACCTTGATCGCATTCGCCTGCTGGAGCCGGACGCCGCGCTCGGCAATGGCGGCCTTGGCCGGCTGGCGGCGTGCTTCATGGAAAGCATGTCGACTCTGGGCATTGCCGCCCATGGCTACGGTATCCGCTACGAGCACGGCTTGTTCCGCCAGGCCGTGGTCGATGGCTGGCAGCAGGAGCAAACCGAGAACTGGCTGGATTTCGGCAACCCGTGGGAGTTCGAGCGGGCCGAGGTGATCTATCCGATCAGCTTTGGTGGTGGCGTCGAAACCGTGACGGCTGCCGACGGCCAGCAACGGCAGATCTGGACCCCTGGCGAAACCGTGCGGGCGGTTGCCTACGATACGCCGGTAGTCGGCTGGCGCGGGTCCAGCGTCAACACCCTGCGCCTGTGGCGTGCACGCGCGCTGGAAGAGCTGCACCTGGAGCGCTTCAACGCCGGTGACCACCTGGGTGCAGTCGCCGAGGTGGCCCGCGCCGAGAGCATCTCGCGCGTGCTCTACCCAGCCGACAGCACCGAGGCGGGCCAGGAACTGCGCCTGCGCCAGGAGTACTTCTTTGTTTCCGCCTCGCTGCAAGACCTGCTGCGCCGGCACCTGAACATGCACAAGAGCTTGCTCAACCTGCCTGATGCGGCGGCGATCCAGCTCAACGACACCCACCCCTCGATTGCGGTGGCGGAGCTGATGCGCTTGCTGGTCGACCAGCATGAAATCCCATGGGACAAAGCCTGGGAAGTAACCGTCGGTACCCTGGCCTACACCAACCACACACTGTTGCCCGAAGCGCTGGAAACCTGGCCGGTGGCGCTGATGGAGCGCATGCTGCCGCGGCACATGCAGATCATCTATCTGATCAACGCCTACCATATCGATGCCCTGCGGGCCAAAGGCCAACACGATTTCGACGTGTTGCGCGCGGTGTCGTTGATCGAAGAAGACAACGGCCGTCGCGTGCGCATGGGCAACCTGGCGTTTCTCGGTTCGCATAGTGTCAACGGCGTGTCCGCGCTGCACAGCAAGCTGATGAAGAGCACGGTGTTCGCCGAGCTGCACAAGCTCTACCCGGATCGGATCAACAACAAGACCAACGGCGTCACCTTCCGCCGCTGGCTGCACCAGGCTAACCCGCAGCTGACTGCGATGCTGATCGAGGCCCTCGGGCGCGAGGTGCTGGATGACGCCGAGGTGCGCCTCAAGGACCTTGAGCCGTTCGCCGAGCAACCGGCGTTTCGCAAGCAGTTCGCTGCGCAGCGGCTGCACAGCAAGCGTGCCTTGGCGAGCATCATCCAGGACCGCGTCGGCGTGACGGTCAACCCCGAAGCGATGTTCGACGTACAGGTCAAGCGCATCCACGAGTACAAGCGCCAGCTGCTCAACCTGCTGCACACGGTGGCGCTGTATCAGGCAATTCGCGCCGAACCGAGCACCGACTGGGTGCCGCGGGTGAAGATCTTCGCCGGCAAGGCGGCCGCCAGCTATCACCAGGCCAAGCTGATCATCAAGCTGTCCAACGACATCGCCCGGGTGGTCAACAACGATCCGACCGTGCGCGGGCTGCTCAAGGTGGTATTCCTGCCCAACTACAACGTCAGCCTGGCCGAGAGCATCATCCCGGCGGCGGACTTGTCCGAGCAGATTTCCACCGCCGGCTACGAAGCGTCTGGCACCAGCAACATGAAGTTCGGCCTCAACGGCGCGCTGACCATCGGCACCCTGGACGGCGCCAACGTCGAGATGTGCGAGCAGGTCGGTGCAGAGAACATGTTCATCTTTGGGCTGACGGCGCAGCAGGTCGAGGCGCGCAAGCGCGCGGGTGACTTTGGTGCCAGTGCAGCGGTGGCCGAGTCGCACCGCCTCAGCGATGTGCTGCACGCCATTCGCAGCGGGGTGTTCTCGCCGGATGACCCGTCGCGCTATACCCAGTTGATCGACTCGCTGCTCGACCATGACCGCTTCCTGGTCTGCGCCGATTTCGACGCCTACTGGGACGCCCAGCGCAAGGTCGATGAGCTGTGGCATCAGCCGGAACAATGGTGGCGGATGGCGGTGCTCAATACCTCGCGGATGGGCTGGTTCTCATCGGACCGGACCATACGCGAGTACGCCACCGAGATCTGGAAAGCGTTGGATTGAGCTGACCATGGCAGGGCACCTGGCCGACCGCCGGCCGGTGCCGTGCTGAACTAGACTCCGGTTCGACCGTCTGATCGGCCAGGCGAGTGTGTTTGCTAGCTAGCCTTTACGCCAAACCATCGGCATTACTGTAAACTGCGAGGGTTTTTCACCCTCTTTCCCTTTCGGAGCCATACATGTCCCGCGTTACCCTGAGTCGCTATCTGATTGAGCAGACCCGCAGCAACAATACTCCTGCCGATCTGCGCTTCCTGATCGAGGTGGTGGCGCGCGCGTGCAAGGAAATCAGCCACCACGTGTCCAAAGGCGCCCTCGGCGGCGTGCTGGGCAGCATGGGTACCGAAAACGTACAGGGCGAAGTGCAGAAAAAGCTCGACGTGATCTCCAACGACATTCTGCTCGAAGCCAACGAGTGGGGTGGTCACCTGGCCGGCATGGCGTCCGAAGAAATGGACAACGCCTACCAGATCCCGGGTAAATACCCGAAGGGTGCCTACCTGCTGGTGTTCGACCCACTGGACGGCTCGTCGAACATCGATGTCAACGTTTCGGTCGGCACCATCTTCTCGGTTCTGCGCTGCCCGCAGGAATACCTGAGCCAGAACGAAACCCTCAACGAAAACGCCTTCCTCCAGCCTGGCACCGAGCAGGTCGCCGCCGGTTACGCGATCTATGGCCCGCAGACCATGCTGATCCTGACCCTGGGCAACGGCGTCAAAGGCTTCACCCTGGACCGCGAGCTGGGCAGCTTTGTCCTCACTCACGAGAACATCCAGGTGCCGGAGACCACTGCCGAGTTCGCTATCAACATGTCCAACCAGCGTCACTGGGAAGCGCCGATCCAGCGCTACGTCGGCGAGCTGCTGGCCGGTGAGACCGGGCCGTTGAAAAAGAACTACAACATGCGCTGGATCGCCTCGATGGTGGCTGATGTGCACCGCATCCTCACCCGTGGCGGTCTGTTCATGTACCCACGCGATTCGCGTGAGCCGAGCAAGCCAGGCAAGCTGCGCCTGATGTACGAGGCCAACCCGATGTCGTTCATCATCGAACAGGCCGGCGGCGCGGCCACCAACGGTGAGCAACGCATCCTCGACATCCAGCCGGACAGCCTGCACCAGCGCGTTTCGGTAATCCTCGGCTCGAAGCAAGAGGTCGAGCGCGTTACGGCCTACCACAAGGAATAAATCATGCTCGCACCTTGGCAGCCGTTGCTGGAGTGGTGGTTCGGTCCGGGCAAGAGCCCGCAGGCCGTGGCTGACGAGAAGAGCACGCTGTGGTTCGGCAAGCACCATGATGACGAGGCGCGCGAGCGTTTCGGCGCGCTGTGCGAGCAGGCCCTGGCGGGTGGTCTCGAAGACTGGCAGCAAAGCCCGCAGGGCTGGCTTGGCCTGATCCTGCTGCTCGATCAACTGCCGCGCATGATCTACCGCGACACGCCGCGCGCCTTTGAAGGTGACCGGCGCGCGCAGGTGGTGGCCATGCAGGGTTTGCAGCATGACTGGGATTACCAGTTGCTGCCGATCCAGCGGGTGTTCGTGCTGTTGGTGCTGGAACACGCCGAGGTGCTCGACTGGCAGCACCTTAGTGTCGAGCGCTATCGGCAGTTGCTGGACGAGCAACCGGAGGCCAACCGCCGCCTGTTCGAAGGCTTCCTTGACTACGCCGAGCAGCATCAGCGCGTGATCGAGCGCTTTGGCCGGTTCCCGCAGCGCAATCTGCTGCTGGACCGTCCGAGCACCGATGAAGAGATGGATTTCCTGCTCGAGCCGGGTTCACGGTTCTGATGCAGCGCTGAGCGGCTGCCCCATCTGCGTAGGCGAATGGGGCAGCACCCGGCTCAGATTCTGAAACTGCCAACCAACTGTTGCAACCGTTCGACCTGGTGTTCCAGGTCGTTGCAGGCACGCAAGGTGCTCTGCAGGTTGTGCACGCCTTCCTGATTCAGCGTATTGATCTCGCTGATGTCGAGATTGATCGACTCGACCACCGCCGTCTGCTCTTCGGTGGCGGTGGCAACCGACTGGTTCATGCCGTCGATCTCGCCGATGCGCTGGGTCACGCTGCCCAGGCGTTCACCGGCCTGGTTGGCAATCCCCACGCTGTGCTCGCTCTGCTGCTGGCTCTGGTTCATGGTGCTGACCGCCATCTGCGCGCCGGCCTGCAGCTCTTCGATCAAACGCTGTACCTGCTGCGCTGATTCCTGAGTGCGGTGGGCCAGACTGCGCACCTCATCGGCAACCACGGCAAAACCACGCCCGGCCTCGCCGGCGCGGGCGGCTTCGATGGCAGCGTTCAGCGCGAGCAGGTTGGTTTGCTGCGAAATGCCGGTGATCACATCGAGGATCTGGCCGATGTTGCTGGTGTGCGAATTGAGTGTCTGGATGTTCTCGCACGAGTCACTGATGCGCGCCGACAGCTGATGCATGGTGCTGATGGTTTGCCCGACCACCTGCTGGCCTTCTTCGGCCAGACCGCGCGCGGCGGTCGAATGCTGCGAGGCGAGCGCGGCGTTCTGGGCGATTTCATGGGCGGCGGCACCGAGCTGATTGATTGCAGCGGCAACGCTGCTGGTGCGGCTCGACTGCTGATCGGCGTTGTTGATCGAGGCGTTGGAGGCAGTCACCACCTGGCCGGCCACGGCATTCACCTGGCCGGTCGCCGAGGCGACTTCGCGGATCGACTCGTGGATACGCTCGACAAAGCGGTTGAACGACTGGGCAAGGCTGCCGAATTCGTCCTGAGCATGGATGGTCAGGCGCCGGGTCAGGTCGCCTTCGCCCTCGGCAATGTCACGCATGGCGCGGCCCATGGCGTGCAGCGGCTGCATCAGCACGCGAATCAGCAGGCCGAGCAGGGCAATGATGGCGATGATCGCGATCAGCGTCGCCACGGCTGCCGACGTGCGCAGCTCGCCGAGCATGGCGAAGGCGGCATCCTGGTCGAGCACCAGCGCGACATACCAGTCGACCGACGAGATGCCGTCGACGTGGGTGAAGTTGATGAACTGCTTGCGCCCGTCGAACTCGACTTCCTTCAGCCCGCTGCTGATCTGCGGCGTGTCGCCAGGGAACAGATCGGCGAGGGTTTTCAGGGCCAGCTCAGGCTTGGGGTGGATCATGATCTTGCCTTCGCCGTTGACGATGAAGGCATGGCCATTGCCATCGAAGTCCAGCGCGTTGATCAGCTTGCTGATGGTCTGCAGGTCGGTGTCGACGCCACTCACGCCGAGCAGGCGACCGCCCTGTTGCACCGGCGTGGCCAGGGTGATCACCAGCTTGCCAGCCGAGGCGGAAATGTACGGCTCGGTGACGATAGTCTGGTTGGCAGCAGTCGCCGCCTTGTACCAGCCACGCTGGCGCGGGTCGTAGTCGGCGGCACGGTTGCCGGCGGGTACCGATTGCATGCTGCCGTCCTGGCCGCCGAAGTAGCTCAGCTGGAAGTTGTTGGCATACACCGGCAGTGCCAGGGCACGGTCCAGGCTCGGCTTGCCGGGGCCATCGACGGCCACTTGCTGGGCCAGGCTGTCGAGCACCTGCACGCGGCTGTCGAGCCAGTTGCGGATGTTGCCTGCAGTCAGGCTGCCCAGGTCCTGCAGCGACGTCTGCGTGTCGCTGCGCAGCGACTGGCGTTGCCGGTAGTCGTTGAACAGTACGAAGCAGGTGAAGGCGACCGCGACTACGAGGGCTGCGGCCAGCAGGATCTTGTGGCTGAACTTGAGATTTTTGGTCATGGCTGAGTCTGCGCGAATGCACGTCGAAGGGCAGGGGGTAGGGCAGGCTGCTGCTCCACTGCTCGTTGTGTCGACTTGTGCGGGTAAAACATGAGTCGTTGGCCGGTCAGACGACCAACGGCCGGCATTTAAGCGCTGCGGTCAGGGAACCACGGAGGCTTTTTGCTCTCCAAGGTCTCCACAGGCGCCTCGCCTGATGTCCGTGTCCAGGAGTGTCCCTTCATGTCGTTGCGTTCCCTCGCCCTGTTGTCGTTGTGCGTCGTGCTGACTGCGTGCAGCAAGATCAACCAGGAAAATTACTCCAAACTCAGCGCCGGCATGAACCGCGCGGCGGTCGAACAACTGCTGGGTACACCTACCGAGTGCTCGGGCGCGCTGGGCATGAGCAGTTGCACCTGGGGTGACCAGAACAGCTTCATCAGTGTGCAGTATGCAGCGGACAAAGTATTGATGTACTCCGGGCAGGGCCTTAAATGAGGCACGTGAGTCTGCTGCTTGGGCTATGCCTGAGCCTGTTGCTGGGCGGCTGCGCCACGGGTAGCCATGACCCGTTGGCGCCGAAGACGGCAGGCGCCGTCGACCTCAAGCGCTATCAGGGCAAATGGTTCGAGCTGGCCCGCCTGCCGATGTACTTCCAGCGCGACTGCGCGCAATCCGAGGCGCATTACAACGCCCGGCCTGATGGCAGCATCGGCGTGCTCAACCGTTGCCGCATGCTCGACGGCCAGTGGATCCGCGCCGAAGGCAGCGCCACGCCGCAGGAGGCCGGGCATACCGACAAGCTCTGGGTCGAGTTCGACAATTGGTTCACCCGCCTGGCGCCTGGTGTGGCCAAGGGCGAGTACTGGGTGTTGTATGTCGACTCGCGTTATCAGACCGCATTGGTCGGCAGCCCGGACCGCAAGTACCTGTGGGTCCTGTCGCGTACGCCGAGCCTGCCGGCCTGGGAGCGCGAGAGCCTGCTGGCCAAGGCGCGTCAGCAAGGCTACGACACCAATCGCCTGATCTGGCGCGTAGCCGACCGCGACATCGCCGCCGCACACTGAGCCCTCAGCCAAGCAACTGGCCGAGCACCTCGGCAAACGCTCGGTTGCTCTCGGCTTCCTGAGCATGGCGGCCCTGGCGCACCACCCACGCGCCGTTGACCATCACGTCGCGGATCTGGCGGTCGCCGCCGGCAAACAGCCAGCGGTTGAGAATGGCGTCGCCTTCGGCAGTAGCGATGTACGGGTCCTCACCGTCGAGCACCAGCCAGTCCGCGCGCTTGCCCACCGTCAACTCGCCGATCGGCTGCCCCAGGGCTTGCGCGCCACCGCTGAGCGCTGCGTCATAAAGGGTGCGGCCAACCATTGGCTGGTCGCTGCGATAGAGCCGATTGCGGCGCTGATCACGCAGTCGCTGGCCGTATTCGAGCCAGCGCAGTTCCTCGACCACGCTGAGTGACACGTGGCTGTCCGATCCAATCCCCATGCGCCCGCCCCGTGCCAGGTAGTCGACCGCGGGGAAGATGCCGTCGCCCAGGTTGGCCTCGGTGGTCAGGCACAAACCAGCTACCGCGCCGCTTTCGGCCATCGCTGCGACCTCGTCCGGCGCCGCGTGGGTGGCATGTACCAGACACCAGCGGCGGTCGACCTCGACGTTTTCATATAGCCATTGCAGCGGACGACGCCCGCTCCAGGCCAGGCAGTCGTCGACTTCCTTTTGCTGCTCAGCGATGTGAATGTGTACCGGGCAGTCCTGCTCGCCGCTGGCCAGCACCGTGGCAATCTGCTCGGGAGTGACCGCGCGCAGCGAGTGGAAGCACAAGCCCAGGCGCTGCGCCGGTTGTGCCGCCAGCACTGGTTTGAGCTGTTCGTGCAGGCGCAGGTATTGCTCGCTGCTATTGATAAAGCGGCGTTGGCCCTCGCTGGCGGGCTGGCCGCCGAATCCTGCGTGGCTGTACAGCACTGGCAACAACGTCAGGCCAATCCCGGCGGCGCTGGCGGCGGCACTGATGCACCGTGACAGCTCGGCGGGATCGGCATAGCGCTGGCCATCGCGATCGTGGTGCACGTAATGGAACTCGGCGACCGAGGTATAGCCGGCCTTGAGCATCTCGATGTACAGCTGGCGGGCGATGACCTGCAGTTGTTCCGGGCTGATCTGGCCAACCATGCGGTACATCAGCTCGCGCCAGGTCCAGAAACTGTCGTTGGGGTTGCCGGCCACTTCTGCCAGGCCCGCCATGGCGCGCTGGAAGGCGTGCGAATGAAGGTTGGGCATGCCCGGCAGCAGCGGCCCGGCCAGGCGCTCGGCGCCGTCTGCCGAAGCATCGACCTGCAGGCTGGCAAGCTGGCCTTGGGCGTCGACCTCTAGACGGACGTTATGCGCCCAACCGCTGGGGAGCAGGGCGCGCTCGGCAAAGTACACGGACATGTAAGCATCTTCCTGTTCTTGTTAGCTTGTATATACATATACAGGCGTTTGCCTGCCCGGTAAACTGCGGCAAGCTACTGCTCACTCAAACCGCACAAGGATCAAAGCCGTGCCGACACCTCCTGTCTCCGCGCTGGTTGCCCAGATGGGCGAAGGGCCGGCGCCGCTGTATGCCCGGGTCAAACAGATGATCGTCCAGCAGATCGAAAACGGCAGCTGGCCGCCGCATCACCGGGTGCCGTCCGAGAGCGAGCTGGTCAACCAGCTGGGTTTCAGCCGCATGACCATCAACCGCGCCCTGCGCGAGCTGACTGCTGACGGGTTGCTGGTGCGCATGCAGGGGGTCGGCACGTTCGTCGCCGAGCCCAAGAGCCGTTCCGCGCTGTTCGAGGTCAACAACATTGCCGACGAGATCGCCGGCCGTGGCCATCAGCATAGTTGCCAGGTGATCGTGCTCGGCGAAGAGGCCGCAGGTTCCGAGCGCGCCCTGGCGCTGGATATGCGCGAAGGCCAGCGGGTATTCCACTCGTTGATCGTGCATTACGAAAACGGCGTGCCGGTGCAGATCGAGGATCGCTACGTCAACGCCGCGATTGCCCCGGACTACCTCAAGCAGGACTTTACCCGGCAGACACCCTATGCCTACCTTTCGCAGGTGGCGCCACTGACTGAAGGCGAGCACGTGGTCGAGGCGATTCTGGCCGAGCCGGACGAGTGTCGCCTGCTGCAGATCGATGCCGGCGAGCCATGCCTGCTGATCCGCCGCCGCACCTGGTCGGGTCGCCAGCCGGTCACCGCCGCGCGCCTGATTCACCCCGGTTCCCGCCATCGCCTGGAAGGACGCTTCAGCAAATGAGCCAGATGCAGTTGCTACACGCGGCGGATTACCCGCGCATGCCATGGAAGAACGGCGGCGGGTTTACCGAAGAGATCGCCCGCGATGCTGGCGATGGCCTGGATGGATTTGGCTGGCGCCTGTCGATTGCCGATATCGAAGAGTCGGGCGGCTTTTCCAGCTTTGCCGGGTACCAGCGGATCATCAGTGTGCTGCAGGGGGATGGCATGCGTCTGGTGGTCGACGGCCAGCTCAGCCGGCCGTTGCTGGCGTTCGATGCGTTTGCCTTCGGCGGCGAGAGCCAGGTTCAGTGCAAGCTGCTGGGCGGGATGATCCGCGACTTCAACCTGATCTACGCGCCGCAGCGCTATCGGGCGCGGTTGCAGTGGTTCGATGGCACCAGCCGCCTGTATAGCTCGGCGTCGACGCTGTTGCTGTTTGCCGCTGGTAGCCAGGTTGAAGTGCAGATGGCCGGGCGCGAGCTGCAGCGGCTTGGGTTGTATGACTGTTTGCGCCTGGAGGGCAACGACGGGTTGCTGGAGTTGGACGTGCAGGGGCGGTTTTGCCTGATTGAATTGATCACGGTTTGAGATTGCCGGGGCGCCGGACCGGTCGGAAAGGGGTGCGTAGCGCCCCCGGCTATCTAACGGCGAGCTCCGAATAATTTGGTTGTCCATGCTTGTACATACAAGTAAAGGTGTGTTTGTATATTACTCATCGACACCCCGCCGTCGGATGACCGCAAAGGACCTCTCCCGTGACTGACAACAACAAATACCGTGACGTAGAAATCCGTGCCCCACGTGGCAACAAGCTGACCGCCAAAAGCTGGCTGACCGAAGCGCCGCTGCGCATGCTGATGAACAACCTCGACCCACAAGTGGCCGAGAACCCCAAGGAGCTGGTGGTGTACGGCGGCATCGGCCGTGCTGCGCGCAACTGGGAAAGCTACGACAAAATCGTCGAGACCCTGACCCGCCTGGAAGACGACGAGACCCTGCTGGTACAGTCGGGCAAGCCGGTGGGCGTGTTCAAGACCCACAGCAACGCCCCGCGCGTGCTGATCGCCAATTCCAACCTGGTGCCGCACTGGGCCAACTGGGAACACTTTAACGAACTGGATGCCAAGGGCCTGGCCATGTACGGCCAGATGACCGCAGGCAGCTGGATCTACATCGGCAGCCAGGGCATCGTCCAGGGCACCTATGAAACCTTCGTCGAGGCCGGCCGCCAGCATTACAACGGCAGCCTCAAAGGCAAGTGGGTGCTCACTGCAGGCCTTGGCGGCATGGGTGGCGCACAGCCGCTGGCCGCAACCCTGGCCGGTGCCTGCTCGCTGAACATCGAGTGCCAGCAGAGCCGCATCGACTTCCGCCTGAGCAGCCGTTATGTCGACGAACAGGCCAGCGACCTCGATGACGCCCTGGCGCGTATCGCCAAATACACCCAAGAAGGCAAGGCGATCTCGATTGCCCTGCTCGGCAACGCTGCCGAGATCCTGCCTGAGCTGGTCAAGCGTGGCGTGCGCCCGGACATGGTTACCGACCAGACCAGCGCCCACGACCCGCTCAACGGCTACCTGCCTGCTGGCTGGAGCTGGGAGCAGTACCGCGACCGTGCGCAGACCGACCCGGCGGCAGTGGTCAAGGCCGCCAAGCAGTCGATGGCGGTGCACGTCAAAGCCATGCTCGACTTCCAACAGCAAGGCGTGCCGACCTTCGACTACGGCAACAACATTCGCCAGATGGCCATGGAGGAGGGCGTCAGCAATGCCTTCGACTTCCCCGGTTTCGTTCCGGCTTATATCCGCCCGCTGTTCTGCCGCGGCGTAGGCCCGTTCCGCTGGGTGGCGCTGTCGGGTGACGCCGAGGACATCTACAAGACCGATGCCAAGGTCAAAGAGCTGATCGCCGACGATGCCCATCTGCACCGTTGGCTGGACATGGCCCGTGAGCGCATCAGCTTCCAGGGTCTGCCGGCGCGGATCTGCTGGGTTGGCCTGGGCCAGCGTGCCAAGCTCGGCCTGGCCTTCAACGAGATGGTCCGCAGCGGTGAGTTGTCGGCACCGATCGTGATCGGCCGCGACCACCTCGACTCTGGTTCGGTGTCCAGCCCCAACCGCGAAACCGAATCGATGCAGGATGGCTCCGACGCCGTGTCCGACTGGCCGCTGCTCAACGCCTTGCTCAACACTGCGAGCGGCGCGACCTGGGTGTCGCTGCACCACGGCGGCGGCGTTGGCATGGGCTTCTCGCAGCACTCGGGTATGGTCATCGTCTGTGATGGCAGCGATGAAGCTGCCGAGCGTATTGCTCGCGTCTTGACCAACGACCCGGGCACCGGCGTCATGCGCCACGCCGATGCGGGCTACCAGATCGCCGTTGACTGCGCCAACCAGCAGGGCCTCGATCTGCCGATGATCAACGGCTGATCAGCCGCCGCCGACAACGCCGATACTGAATAACAAGAAGGGGCCTGCGGGCCCCGCCAATGGAGTAGCGAAGTGACCGAACTGACCCTCAAGCCCGGTACCCTGACCCTGGCCCAGCTGCGCGCCATTCATGCCGCACCCGTCAAGCTGCGCCTGGATGACAGCGCGGGCCCGGCGATCGATGCCAGCGTCGCTTGTGTCGAGCAGATTCTCGCCGAAGACCGCACCGCCTACGGCATCAACACCGGTTTCGGTCTGCTGGCCTCGACCCGCATCGCCCGTGAAGACCTCGAGAACCTGCAGCGTTCACTGGTGTTGTCGCACGCCGCAGGCATCGGCGCGCCGCTGGACGACGCTTTGGTGCGGCTGATCATGGTGCTCAAGATCAACAGCCTCAGCCGTGGTTTCTCCGGCATTCGGCGCAAGGTCATCGATGCGCTGATCAGCCTGGTCAACGCCGAAGTCTATCCGCACATTCCGCTGAAAGGCTCGGTCGGCGCCTCCGGCGACCTCGCGCCGCTGGCGCACATGTCACTGGTGCTGCTCGGCGAGGGCAAGGCCCGTTACAAGGGGCAGTGGCTGGAAGCTAACGAAGCACTGGCTGTGGCCGGCCTCGAACCGCTGACCCTGGCCGCCAAAGAGGGCCTGGCCTTGCTCAACGGCACCCAGGCGTCTACCGCCTATGCCCTGCGCGGCCTTTTCTACGCTGAAGACCTGTTTGCCGCCGCGATCACCTGCGGCGGCCTGACCGTCGAAGCCGCGCTGGGCTCGCGCTCGCCGTTCGATGCGCGCATCCATGAAGTGCGCGGCCAGCGCGGCCAGATTGACGCCGCGGCCTGCTACCGTGACCTGCTCGGTGACTCGACCGAAGTGTCGCGCTCCCACGAAAACTGCGGCAAGGTCCAGGACCCGTACTCGCTGCGCTGCCAGCCACAGGTGATGGGTGCTTGCCTGACCCAGTTGCGTCAGGCCGCGGAAGTGCTGGCGATCGAATCCAACGCTGTCTCCGACAACCCGCTGGTGTTCGCCGCCGAAGGTGATGTGATTTCCGGCGGCAACTTCCACGCCGAGCCGGTGGCCATGGCCGCTGACAACCTGGCCCTGGCGATTGCCGAGATCGGTTCGCTGAGCGAGCGTCGCATTTCACTGATGATGGACAAGCACATGTCCCAGCTGCCGCCGTTCCTGGTCGAAAACGGAGGGGTCAACTCCGGTTTCATGATCGCCCAGGTCACCGCCGCAGCATTGGCCAGTGAGAACAAGGCGCTGTCGCACCCACACAGCGTCGACAGCCTGCCGACCTCGGCCAACCAGGAAGACCACGTGTCGATGGCGCCGGCAGCAGGCAAGCGCCTGTGGGAAATGGCCGAGAACACGCGTGGCGTGCTTGCCATCGAATGGCTCGGTGCCTGCCAGGGCCTGGACTTGCGCAAGGGCCTGAAAACCTCGGCCAAGCTGGAGCAGGCGCGCCGCGCCCTGCGTGCCAAGGTTGCCCACTACGAGCGTGACCGGTTCTTCTCGCCGGATATTGAAATGGCCAGCGCGCTGCTGGCCGAAGGTACGCTGACCGGGTTGTTGCCGGCTGGAGTATTGCCAAGCCTGTGAAAAGCTGGGGGCCTGCTGCGCAGGCCTTCGCGGGTGAACCCGCTCCCACAGGATTTGCAGCGCCGCCGTAACCTGTGGGAGCGGGTTCACCCGCGAAGGGCCGCAAAGCGGCCCCCAACGCGCTAATCCGTCCATAAAAATAAAAGGGACGCAGCATGCAACAATCTCAAGGTCTAAAACGCGGGCTGACGTCCCGCCACATCCGTTTCATGGCGCTCGGCTCGGCGATCGGCACCGGGCTGTTCTATGGCTCTGCCTCAGCCATCCAGATGGCCGGCCCAGCGGTACTGCTGGCCTACCTGATCGGTGGCGCCGCCGTGTTCATGGTCATGCGCGCGCTCGGCGAAATGGCCGTGCACAACCCGGTCGCCGGCTCCTTTGGCCAATACGCCAGTACCTACCTGGGGCCGATGTCCGGCTTTGTGCTGGGCTGGACCTACGCCTTCGAGATGATCATTGTCTGTATCGCCGACGTGACCGCCTTCGGTATCTACATGGGCTTCTGGTTCCCTGAAGTGGCGCGTTGGATCTGGGTGCTGGGCATCGTCTTCCTGATCGGCGGGCTCAACCTGTGCAACGTCAAAGTGTTCGGCGAGATGGAATTCTGGCTGTCGCTGCTCAAGGTCGGCGCGATTGTCGCGATGATCCTCGCCGGGCTTGGCATCATGGCCTTCGGCATGGGCCAGGTCGGTAGTGGCTCGGCGGTCGGCGTGAGCAACCTGTTCGAGCATGGCGGCTTCATGCCCAACGGCATTGCCGGGGTGATCGCCTCGTTTGCCGTGGTGATGTTCGCTTTTGGCGGTATCGAAATCATCGGTATCACTGCTGGCGAAGCGAAAGACCCGCAGCGAGTCATCCCCAAGGCAATCAACGCCGTGCCGCTGCGTATCCTGCTGTTCTACGTGCTCACCTTGTTTGTCTTGATGAGCCTGTACCCCTGGCCGCAGATCGGCAGCCAAGGCAGCCCGTTCGTGCAGATTTTCAGCAACCTCGGGATAGGCTCGGCCGCTGCCGTGCTCAACGTAGTGGTGATTTCTGCGGCAGTGTCGGCGATCAACAGCGACATCTTCGGTGCCGGGCGCATGATGTACGGCCTGGCGCAGCAGGGCCATGCCCCGCGTGGCTTTGCCCAGTTGTCCAAGCATGGTGTGCCGTGGCTGACGGTTGTGGTGATGGGCGCGGCGCTGCTGATCGGCGTGGTGCTCAACTATCTGATCCCGGAGAACGTGTTCCTGCTGATCGCCTCGATCGCCACTTTCGCCACGGTCTGGGTCTGGTTGATGATCCTGCTCACCCAAGTGGCGATGCGCCGCAGCATGAGCCGTGAGGAAGCAGCCAAACTGAAGTTCCCGGTACCGTTCTGGCCCTATGGGCCGGCCCTGGCGATTGCCTTCATGGTGTTCATCTTTGGTGTGCTCGGCTACTTCCCGGATACTCAGGCAGCGTTGCTGGTCGGGGTGGTGTGGGTGGTGTTTCTGGTCGCGTCCTACCTGCTCTGGTGCAAGCCGCGTGCAGGTCAGGGTCAGTTGGCCGAGCAGCAGGCCGAGCTGCACCGCTAGTAACGGAGGAAGTGTATGGCAACGTTATGGCAGCACTGCCATGTGGCAAGCATGGTCGGCGGCAGCTATTCGATCATCGAGGATGCGGCGATCATCACCCGCGCCGGTCTGATCGAATGGATCGGCCCACGCGCCGAGCTGGCGCCACAGGCCGACCTGGAGACGGTCGATCTGGGCGGTGCCTGGGTCACCCCGGGGCTGATCGACTGCCACACCCATGCGGTGTTTGGCGGTAACCGCAGTGGCGAGTTCGAGCAGCGCCTGCAGGGTGTCAGCTATGCCGAGATTGCCGCCCAGGGCGGCGGCATTGCCAGCACCGTGCGCGCCACCCGCGCGGCCAGCGAAGAGCAGTTGCTGGCCAGCGCTCGGCAGCGGGTCGAGGCGTTGATGCGCGATGGGGTGACCACCCTTGAGATCAAGTCAGGCTACGGCCTGGACCTGGCCAACGAGCGCAAGATGTTGCGCGTGGCCCGGCGTCTGGGCGAAGCGCTACCGCTGACCGTGCGCAGCACCTGCCTGGCCGCTCACGCCTTGCCGCCGGAATATGCCGGGCGCGGCGATGACTACATCCAGCACATCTGCGATGAGCTGCTGCCAGCGTTGGCCGGCGAAGGCCTGGTCGATGCGGTCGATGCCTTCTGTGAACACCTGGCGTTCTCGCCGGCGCAGGTCGAGCGGGTGTTCATCAAGGCCCGCGAACTGGGCTTGCCGGTCAAGCTGCATGCCGAGCAGTTGTCATCGCTGCACGGCTCCAGCCTGGCTGCCCGTTATCAGGCGCTGTCGGCCGATCACCTGGAGTTCATGACCGAAGACGACGCCATTGCCATGGCCGCGGCGGGCACCGTCGCGGTGCTGCTGCCGGGCGCGTTCTACTTCCTGCGCGAAACCCAGCTGCCACCGATGGACGCGCTGCGTCGGCACGGGGTGAAGATCGCCCTGGCCAGCGACCTCAACCCTGGCACCTCGCCTGCCCTGTCGCTGCGGCTGATGCTCAACATGGGCTGCACGCTGTTCCGCATGACCCCTGAAGAGGCGTTGGCCGGGGTTACCGCGCATGCCGCCACGGCACTGGGCCTGGGCAGCACTCACGGCACGCTGGAAGCCGGCAAGGTCGCCGACTTTGTCGCCTGGCAGATCGATCGCCCGGCCGACCTCGCGTACTGGCTGGGCGGCGACTTGCCCAAGCGGGTAGTGCGCGGCGGTGTGCAATCAACTTTTTGAGCGAGGCCTCATGGACAACGTATTGAGCTTTCACCAAGGCCGCCTGCCGCTGCTGATCAGCATGCCCCACGCCGGCCTCGGTTTGACCGCCGCCGTGCGTGACGGCCTGGTCGAACAGGCGCGCAGCTTGCCCGATACCGACTGGCATATCCCACGGCTGTATGACTTCGCCCGTGAACTGGGTGCCAGCGTGGTCGCCGCGGAGTACTCGCGGTTCGTCATCGACCTCAATCGGCCAGAAGATGACCAGCCGTTGTATGCCGGGGCCACCACCGGGCTGTTTCCGGCCACCCTGTTCGACGGCGAGCCGCTGTTCGTTGCCGGCCTTGCGCCGTCTGCGGCGCAGCGGGCGGAGTATCTCGAGCAGATCTGGCGCCCCTACCACGACACCCTGCGCGGGGAACTGGCGCGTCTGCGTGAAGAGTTCGGCTATGCACTGCTGTGGGATGCGCATTCGATCCGCTCGCACATCCCGCACCTGTTCGACGGCAAGCTGCCGGACTTCAACTTCGGTACCTTCAATGGCGCCAGTTGCGACGCGGCACTGGCCGAGCAACTGCAGCGCACCTGCGCCCAGGCGCCGGGCTACAGCCATGTGCTCAATGGACGCTTCAAGGGCGGGCACATCACTCGTCACTACGGCGCCCCGGCCCAACACGTGCATGCCGTGCAGCTGGAGCTGGCGCAGAGCACCTACATGAACGAAACCGAGCCGTTCGCCTATCGTGAAGACCTGGCCCAGCCTACTCAGGCAGTGCTGCGCCAGTTGCTCGAAGTGATGCTTGCGTGGGGGCAGGCGCGGTACGCGCGCTAGACGCGCACGGCACAGGGCTGTGCAGTTGCTCGAGACCAGGCAGGCGCAGGCTTCACTCGGGCGCGGACGCCTGGTAAGCCTGCACTCCAGCGGCGGCGTCGCGCCGCAGGTATTTCAGATTGCCGTGCTGGTCGTGCACGTTGATGACGATGTTGTAGCCCTGCGCTACGGCGGCTTGCTGGGCCGCATCGGCCATCAGCATGGCGCTGCGCAGCTCCAGGCGCGGGTCGTCGGAAGCAGCGAACGCAGCAGGCGCGAGCAACGCCAGCAGGGCGACATGCAGGATTTTCTTAGGGTGTTTCCGGCTGTTGAAAGAGCGGGTCGCTATCCTAAAGGCGGTAGCACTGCGCAGGTGACGCAGACTGTTAGCGTGCGTTGCCGATGCGCCCTGACATGATTCGGGTTTATGATGGCGGCAGCCGAAGAATAGCCCTTCATGGAGTGCGCAATGCAGACCCTGTACCCGCAGATCAAACCTTACGCCCGTCACGATCTGGCCGTGCAAGCGCCGCATGTGCTGTATGTCGACGAGAGCGGTTCGCCAGAAGGTCTGCCGGTGGTGTTCATCCACGGTGGTCCGGGTGCCGGCTGCGACGCGCAGAGCCGCTGCTATTTCGACCCGAACCTGTACCGCATCATTACCTTCGATCAGCGCGGCTGTGGCCGCTCCACCCCGCACGCCAGCCTGGAAAACAACACCACCTGGGACCTGGTCGAGGACATGGAGCGTATTCGCGAGCACCTGGGCATCGACAAATGGGTGCTCTTCGGCGGCTCGTGGGGCTCGACCTTGGCCCTGGCCTACGCACAGAAGCACCCAGAGCGCGTGCACGGGCTGATCCTGCGCGGCATCTTTCTCGCCCGCGCCCAGGAGATCCGCTGGTTCTACCAGGAAGGCGCCAGCCGGCTGTTCCCTGACTACTGGCAGGACTACATCGCACCGATCCCGCACGACGAGCGTGGCGATCTGGTCACGGCCTTCCACAAGCGCTTGACCGGCAACGATCAGATCGCGCAGATGCACGCCGCCAAGGCCTGGTCGACCTGGGAAGGCCGCACCGCCACCCTGCGGCCCAATCCGCTGGTGGTCGATCGCTTCTCCGAGCCGCAGCGTGCACTGTCGATTGCCCGTATCGAATGCCACTATTTCACCAACGATGCCTTCCTCGAACCCGATCAGCTGATCCGCGACATGCCCCGCATCGCCCACCTGCCGGCGGTTATCGTGCATGGCCGCTATGATGTGATTTGCCCGCTGGACAACGCCTGGGAGCTGCACCAGGCCTGGCCCAACAGCGAGCTGAAAGTGATCCGCGACGCCGGCCACGCCGCGTCCGAGCCGGGTATCACCGACGCGCTGGTGCGCGCCGCCGACCAGATGGCCCGGCGCTTGCTGGACCTGCCGTTGGAAGAAGCGTGAAGGCCCTGCTGCAGCGCGTGCTGAACGCCCGCGTCGAAGTTGCCGGCGAAGTGGTCGGTGCGGTCGAGCAGGGCTTGCTGGTATTGGTGGCGGTCGAGCCTGCAGATACACGCGAGCATGCCGACAAACTGTTGCACAAGCTGCTTAACTACCGGGTGTTCAGTGATGCCGATGGCAAGATGAACCTGTCGCTGAAGGACATTGGCGGCGGCTTGCTGCTGGTGTCGCAGTTCACCCTGGCGGCCGATACCCGCAGTGGCATGCGCCCGGGCTTCTCGACCGCCGCGCCACCTGCACTTGGCGCTGAATTGTTCGAGTATCTGATGGGTCAGGCGCGGACGTCACACGACGACGTAGCCAGTGGCCGTTTTGGCGCAGATATGCAGGTCCATCTGGTCAATGATGGCCCCGTAACATTTATGTTACAAATCTGAGGCGAAATAACCGCTTGTTTGTACAAAACAAGAGGGTTTTGACGATAAATAGTTGTTGCCGCCTGATGCGTTGTCACGCGGCCTGCTAGATAATCGCGCGGCTGTAGGGACCTGCGTTCGCAGGTTCGTTGTACCAAGACTTGAGGACTGTCTGGAGCCGTTTGGGGAATCATTGAGCCCTTACGGGGTCCGAACAGTGCTCGCCAACCCGGCATTTGTAGCTGGCCGTTGGTTTCATGATCTGTTTTCGGCGAGGGTTGCTCGTGATTGTAAGTCCCCGTAATGCACCAAAGATCCCCGGCAATCGGTTGCGTACCGCCCTGGCGGCTGGCGTGGCCTTGGTCGGCCTGCTGAGCGCGGGTCAGCTGTGGGCATTCAACCTTGACGATGTCGCCGCCAAGGCGAAGGATCTGGCCGGTCAGAAGTACGAAGCACCGAAGAGCAATCTGCCGACGGTGTTCCGTGACATGAAGTACGCCGACTACCAGAAGATCCGCTTCCTCCAGGAAAAGGCCGAGTGGGCTCAGGACAAGACCCCGTTCAAGCTGTCGTTCTATCACCAGGGCATGCACTTCGACACGCCAGTGAAAATCAACGAAGTCACTGCCTCCAAGGTTGAAGAGATCAAGTACGACGCCAGTCGTTTCGATTTCGGCGACGTGCCGCACGACGCCAAGACCGTGGAAAACCTCGGCTACGCCGGTTTCCGCGTCCTCTACCCGATCAACAAGGCTGACAAGCAAGACGAAATCATGACCTTGCTTGGCGCCAGCTACTTCCGCGTAGTCGGTAAGGGCCACGCCTACGGCCTTTCTGCACGTGGCCTGGCCATCGACACCGCGCTGCCGTCGGGTGAGGAATTCCCGCGTTTTACCGAATTCTGGGTCGAGAAGCCCAAGCCTGCCGACAAGCACCTGGTGATCTACGCCCTGCTTGATTCGCCGCGCTCCACCGGTGCCTACAAGCTGACCGTACGCCCGGGCAACGACACCATCGTCGACGTCAAATCGCGCATCTACCTGCGTGACCACGTCAGCCGTCTGGGCGTTGCACCGCTGACCAGCATGTATCTGTTCGGCCCTAACCAGCCGTCCAAAGTGCTCAACTACCGCCCAGCCCTGCACGACTCCGAAGGCCTGGCGATCCATGCAGCCAATGGTGAATGGCTGTGGCGTCCGCTGAACAACCCGCGCCACCTGGCCGTGAGCAACTTCAGCGTGGAAAACCCGCGTGGTTTCGGCCTGATGCAGCGCCACCGCGCCTTCAGCGACTATGAAGACCTCGACGACAACTACCAGAAGCGTCCAAGCGCCTGGATCGAGCCGCAAGGCGACTGGGGCAAGGGCACTGTCGATCTGGTCGAGATTCCGACCGCAGATGAAACCAACGACAACATCGTTGCCTTCTGGAGCCCGGAAACCCTGCCTGAGCCAGGCCAGTCAGCGGATTACAACTATCGCCTGCACTGGACCATCGACGAGGCCAAGTTCCAGGCCCCTGATCTGGGTTGGGTCAAGCAGACCCTGCGTTCCACCGGTGACGTCAAGCAGTCCAACCTGATCCGTCAGCCGGATGGCAGCGTAGCCTTCCTGGTCGATTTCGCAGGTCCCGTGCTTGCCGCTTTGCCTGAAGACAGCACCGTGCGCAGCCAGATCAGCGTTGGCGACAATGCCGAGGTGGTCGAGAACAACCTGCGCTACAACCCGGAAACCAAAGGCTGGCGCCTGACCCTGCGGTTGAAGATCCAGGATCCGAAGAAGTCCACCGAGATGCGTGCAGCGCTGCTGCAGGACGTCCCGGTAGAAGCGCCAAAACCGGCCAAGGACAGCAAGCATGCCAAGGCTGCGGCCAAGCATGCCAAGGCTGAAAAGCCTGCCGAGCAACCTGCTGCAGACGCGGCAGCCACCCCTGCGGCCCCGGCCACCACCGAGAAAGTGTTGACCGAGACCTGGACCTATCAGTTGCCTGCCGATGAGTAATTCGAACCTACGGCCAGTCTCGGTTGCCGAGTATCTGGCCCACCTGCCCCTGAGTGACGAGCAGCGCGCGCAACTGGCCGACTGCAACTCATTCAGCGAGCTGCACCAGCGTCTGGCGGCCGATCCGGCCGCCGGCTCTGCCGAGGCGTCGGTGGCTGCCCGCCTGACCGTCGGCAGTGCCGGCGAAATGGAAGAGGCCGAGATGCTCGGCGTTGACAGCAATGGCAACCTGAGCCTGAAGATCGCTCCGCCGATCACTCGCACCCGGGTGTTGCCAGAGCCATGGCGGACCAATGTGCTGGTGCGCATGTGGCGGCGCATGACCGGCCGCCCCAACGCCCCGCAACCACCCCAGCGCGAGCTGCCGGCGGCACGCTGGCGCTGGGTCGGCTCGATGCGCCGTTACATCCTGCTGACCTTGATGCTCGGCCAGACGATTGTTGCTGGCTGGTACATGAAGGGCATCCTGCCGTACCAGGGCTGGTCGTTCGTCGACCTTGACGAAGTGTTCAGCCAACCGCTGTGGGACACCGTGGTGCAGGTCTGGCCGTATGCCTTGCAGACCTCGATCCTGATCCTCTTCGGCATTCTCTTCTGTTGGGTTTCGGCCGGCTTCTGGACCGCCTTGATGGGCTTCCTGGAGTTGCTCACCGGGCGCGACAAGTACAAGATTTCCGGCAGCAGTGCCGGCAACGAGCCGATCGATGCCCAGGCGCGTACTGCGCTGGTCATGCCGATCTGCAACGAAGACGTGCCGCGGGTGTTCGCCGGCCTGCGCGCGACCTTCGAGTCGGTCGCCGCCTCGGGCAACCTCGACCGCTTCGACTTCTTTGTACTCAGCGACTCCAACGATCCGGATATCGCCGTGGCCGAGCAACAGGCCTGGCTTGAAGTGTGCCGCGAGGCCAAAGGCTTTGGCCGGATCTTCTATCGCCGCCGCCGCCGCCGCGTCAAACGCAAGAGTGGCAACCTCGACGACTTCTGCCGTCGCTGGGGCAGCGAGTACAAGTACATGGTCGTGCTTGACGCGGACAGCGTCATGAGCGGTGAATGCCTGAGCAGCCTGGTGCGCCTGATGGAGGCCAACCCGGACGCCGGTATCATCCAGACCGCGCCCAAGGCGTCGGGCATGGACACCCTGTATGCGCGTCTGCAGCAGTTCGCTACCCGCGTGTACGGCCCGCTGTTCACCGCTGGCCTGCACTTCTGGCAGCTGGGCGAATCGCACTACTGGGGGCACAACGCGATCATCCGCATGAAGCCCTTTATCGAGCACTGCGCGCTGGCGCCGTTGCCGGGTAAAGGTGCCTTTGCCGGCGCGATCCTCTCCCACGACTTCGTCGAAGCAGCGCTGATGCGCCGTGCCGGCTGGGGTGTGTGGATTGCCTATGACCTGGACGGCAGCTACGAAGAATTGCCACCCAACCTGCTCGACGAGCTCAAGCGTGACCGTCGCTGGTGCCACGGCAACCTGATGAACTTCCGCCTGTTCCTGGTAAAAGGCATGCACCCGGTGCACCGCGCGGTGTTCCTGACCGGGGTGATGTCGTACCTGTCCGCGCCGTTGTGGTTCTTCTTCCTGGTGCTGTCGACGGCGTTGCTGGCGACCAACACCTTGATGGAGCCGCAATACTTCGTTGAGCCGTTCCAGCTGTACCCGCTGTGGCCGCAATGGCACCCGGAGAAGGCCATTGCGCTGTTCTCCACCACGGTGGTGTTGCTATTCCTGCCCAAGCTTTTGAGCATCATCCTGATCTGGGCCAAGGGCGCTACCGAATTCGGTGGGCGCTTCAAGGTGACCGTGTCGATGCTGATCGAGATGCTGTTCTCGATGCTGCTGGCGCCGGTACGGATGATCTTCCACACCCGCTTCGTGCTTGCCGCGTTCCTCGGCTGGGCAGCGACCTGGAACTCGCCGCAGCGTGATGACGACTCCACGCCGTGGAGCGAAGCGGTGCGTCGGCATGGTCCGCAGACCCTGCTCGGTGTGGCCTGGACGGTGCTGGTAGCCTGGCTCAACCCAAGCTTCCTGTGGTGGCTGGTGCCGATTGTTGGTTCGCTGATGCTGTCGATTCCGGTATCGGTGATTTCCAGCCGCGTGGGCCTCGGTCTGCGCGCCAAGGACGAGAAGCTGTTCCTGATTCCTGAGGAATACGCCACGCCAACCGAGCTGCTCGCCACTGACCAGTACACCCACGAGAACCGTTGGCATGCATTGAACGACGGCTTCGTGCGGGCTGTGGTCGACCCGCGGCAGAATGCGCTGGCCTGCGCCATGGGCACTGCCCGGCATGGCCAGTCGGCGGCGATCGAGGCACTGCGTGAAGAGCGCATCGCCAAGGCGCTGGAAGTCGGCCCGGCCGCGCTGGATGGCAATACGCGCCTGGCGCTGTTGAGCGACCCGGTCGCGCTGTCGCGTCTGCACGAGCGGGTCTGGGCTGGCGAACATGCAGCCTGGATCGACGCCTGGCGCAGTTCGATCAACAGCGATCCGCATTCGCCGTTGTTGCCGTTGCATCCCGAGGGTGATGGGCAGCCGACGTTGGTCGGCGCCTGATACAACCCTGAGGGCCGCGCTGCGGCCCTTTTCGCGACACAAGGCCGCTCCTACAGGTACAGCGCGATCCCGTGTAGGAGCGGCCTTGTGTCGCGAAAAGGGCGCAGAGCGCCCTCCAGGGCCCCCGAGATACGCATTCTTTTTGGCCAACAAAGTCCCCCCCAGCTCTAGGTCCCGAGCCGCGCATGCGTTAGCATCGCTTCCGGTATTCCGAGCAGGCCAGTACGGCCGTGCCAACAATAAGATTCGTACTCTTTCTTTGCTAGGGGACTTGGTGATGATGAAGAAATACCTGTCGCGACTGCTGGTCGGCGTCACGGCGCTGGTCGCGGTGACTGCGGCCCAGGCCGGCGCCATCGACGATGCGGTCAAGAGCGGCACCCTGCGGGTCGGTATGGACCCCACCTACATGCCGTTCCAGATGACCAACAAGCGTGGCGAGATCATCGGCTTTGAAGTCGATATCCTCAAAGCCATGGCCAAGTCCATGGGCGTCAAACTGGAGACCGTCTCCACCGCCTACGACGGCATCATCCCCGCTCTCCTGACCAACAAGTTCGACATGATCGGCAGCGGCATGACCCTGACTCAGGAACGCAACCTGCGCCTGAACTTCAGCGAACCGTTCATCGTGGTCGGCCAGACCCTGCTGATCCGCAAGGAGCTGGCGGGCGAGATCAAGTCGTACAAGGACCTGAACAGCGACAAGTACCGCATCACCTCCAAGCTCGGCACCACCGGCGAGATGGTTTCCAAGAAGCTCATCAGCAAAGCCAAGTACCACGGCTATGACAACGAGCAGGAAGCGGTCATGGACGTGGTCAACGGCAAGGCCGATGCCTTTGTCTACGACGCCCCTTACAACGTGGTGGCGGTCGAGAAGGCCGGCGCTGGCAAGCTGCTGTTCCTCGAAGAACCCTTCACCTACGAGCCACTGGCATTCGGCTTGAAGAAAGGCGACTACGACAGCATCAACTTCATCAACAACTTCCTGCACCAGATCAAGCACGACGGCACCTATGATCGGATCCACGACAAGTGGTTCAAGAACAAGGACTGGCTCAAGGAAATGGAATAAGGGCCCAGGCCACAAGCCCAGGCTTTGACCCCCGACGCGCAGGCAAACCCTGCGCGTTCGCATTTACGGAAGTACCCACGTGATCAAACACAAGAAAGCCCAGTGGCCCTGGCACGGGCTGACCGCGCTGGTGCTGGTCGGTCTGGCCATCAGCCTGTACCTCGCCACGTCGATGATGGCCTACGAGTGGCGCTGGAACCGCGTCCCGCAGTATTTCGCCTACCAGGCTGAAGAAGCCCAGCGCGCCGCCAGCTATGGCACGGTTGCCGAGATCGTAGTCCAGGGCGACAACGCACGCGTTACCCTCAAGGGTGAAGGCGGCGAGCAGCAAGTACTGGACGTGGTCAAAGACAGCCTGCAACTGAGCCGCGGCGATGACGTTGCCGAAGGCGACCAGATCGGTGTCACCCGCCATTGGGCGGCCGGGCCGTTGGCCTGGGGCCTGTGGACCACGCTGTGGCTGTCGGTGGTGTCCGGGGCGCTGGGCCTGGTGATCGGCCTGTTTGCCGGGCTGTGCCGGTTGTCCAACAACCCGACCCTGCGCGATCTGTCGACGGTCTACGTCGAGCTGGTACGCGGCACGCCATTACTGGTGCAGATATTCATCTTCTATTTCTTCATCGGCACGGTGCTCAACCTCTCGCGCGAGTTCGCCGGGGTGGCCGCGCTGGCGCTGTTCACCGGCGCCTACGTGGCCGAGATCGTGCGTGCCGGGGTGCAGTCGATTGCCCGTGGGCAGAACGAAGCCGCGCGCTCGCTGGGCCTGAATGCCAGCCAGTCGATGCGCCATGTGATCCTGCCGCAAGCGTTCAAGCGGGTGTTGCCGCCGCTGGCCGGGCAGTTCATCAGCCTGGTCAAGGACACCTCGCTGGTCTCGGTGATCGCCATCACCGAACTGACCAAGAGCGGGCGCGAGGCGATCACCACCTCGTTCTCGACCTTTGAAATCTGGTTCTGCGTGGCAGGGCTGTACCTGCTGATCAACCTGCCGCTGTCGCACCTCGCCAGCCGGCTCGAGCGGAGGCTTGCGCAAAGTGATTGAAGTCCGTGATCTGTTGAAAGTGTTCGACACCCGCGGCCAGATGGTGCGCGCGGTGGATAACGTCAGTACCGGTGTAGCCAAGGGCGAAGTGGTGGTAGTACTGGGCCCGTCGGGCTCGGGCAAGTCGACCTTCCTGCGCTGCCTGAACGGCCTCGAGCACTTCGATGCCGGCCACGTGTCGATCAACGGCATACCGCTGGCCGACCCGAAAACCGACATCAATGCTTATCGCCGCGAAGTCGGCATGGTCTTCCAGCACTTCAACCTGTTCCCGCATATGACCGTGCTGGAGAATCTGTGCCTGGCGCAAAAGGTCGTGCGCAAACGCAACAAGGCCGAGCGTGAGGCCAAGGCACGGGCGTTGCTGGACAAGGTCGGGATAGCCGAAAAGGCCAACGAATTCCCGTCGCGGCTGTCCGGTGGCCAGCAGCAGCGCGTGGCGATTGCCCGCGCATTGGCGATGGAGCCGAAGGTGATGCTGTTCGACGAGCCGACCTCGGCGCTCGACCCGGAAATGGTCGGCGAGGTACTCGACGTGATGAAGACCTTGGCCAAAGAAGGCATGACCATGGTCTGCGTGACCCACGAAATGGGCTTTGCCCGCGAGGTGGCCGACCGCGTGCTGTTTTTCGATCATGGCAAGTTGCTGGAAGATTCGGCACCGGCGGCGTTCTTTGATTCGCCCAAAGACCCGCGCGCTCAGGCTTTCCTGCGCCAGGTGCTGTAAGCGCAGGGCCCGTCGCCAGCCGGACTGGCGACGGGCTCGGGTTACAGGCTGAAGCGACCGACCATGCTGCGCAGTTGCCGGCCCAGCTGCTCCAGCTCGCCGCTTGAGGCGGCGGTCTGCTCACTCGCCGCGCTGGTCTGATCGGACACATCACGTACGCTCAGCACGCTGCGGTTGATCTGCTCGGCGACCACGCTTTGCTCCTCGCTGGCAGTGGCGATCTGCTGGTTCATACCCTGAATATTAGACACCGTCTGGGTGATCTGGCCCAAGGCATCGCCGGCTTTGCGGCTCAGCTCGACGCTGCGCTCGGTGAGCTGCTTGCTGTCGTCGAGCAGTTGCGTGACCTGATCGGTACCGCTGTGCAGGTTGTCGATCAACTGCTCGATCTCTTCGGTCGACTGCTGGGTTCGTTGCGCCAGGCCGCGTACTTCGTCGGCAACCACGGCAAAGCCACGGCCCGCCTCGCCAGCTCGCGCTGCTTCGATGGCGGCGTTCAAGGCCAGCAGGTTGGTCTGGACCGATACTGACTTGATCACATCCAGAATACTGCCGATGCGCTGGCTCTCAGCCGCGAGGTGGTGCATGGCCTCCAGGCAGTGGTCCATCTGCGCGGCCAGCTGCTCGATCTCAGCCACGGCCAGGGTCACTACCGCATCTCCCTGTTGCGCCTGCTGATCGGCACTGGTGGCCGCCTGTGCAGCGTGCTCGGCGTTCTGCGCGACCTCCTGCACGGTGGCGCTCATCTGGTTCATGGCCGTGGCGACCTGGTCGGTATCCTCCTTCTGCTGGTTGATCCGTGCCTTGGTGTCCTGGCTGGCGACAGCCAGTTGCGAGGCAGCGCTGGAGAGCTGGCCGACGCCCTGATCGATGCCGCCGATCAGCTCGCGCAGGCTCACGGTCATGTCGCGCATGCTGGCCTGCAGCTGGCCCAGCTCGTCGCGCCGCTCAACCGTGTCCAGCTGGCTGAGGTCGCCGCGGGCAATACGCGCGGCCTGGGCCAGGGTCTGGCGCAGGGGCTGGATGATCTGGCCGGTGATCAACCAGGCGGCGATTACCCCGACCACCAAGGCCAACAAGGCGACGCTGGTCAGCAGCGAGCGGTCTTCAACCGCCTCATGGTCGCGCTGCTCGATCTTCTGCTTGGCCAGGGCAACGCTGGCGGCGCTCAGCTGGTCGCCGAGTTTCTCCATGTTGTCGTGCAGTTGCTCCACCTCGATCGCAGCGCTGCGGTACTGCTCGAGGCTGCTGCGATAGCGCGCCAGCTCGGTGCCTGGCCGCTCCCTCAGGGCGCGCGGCAGGCCCAACGGTGCAAGGGCACCGCGCAATTGCGCAAGCGTACTGTCGGCGGCGGCCAACGCCGAGTCGCCGACCTTGGCGAAGGCCTCCAGCGGCGAGTAGGTATAGGCCGGCAGCAGGCTTTGCTGGTTGGCACCCTCGACATGCCGCGAAAAGCTGTCCATGAGGCTGATCAGGTTGCTCTGTTGGCCATCGGCCGAGAGCTTGAGCAGGGTCTGGTTCTGCAACTCGTCTATGGCCTCACCCAGCGTGTGTTCCTGCTGCTGCATACCGACGCGCAGCTGGCCGCGTTTGGCCACGGCTTGCTGGAGCAGGCCGAAGTCTTCGCGCAGGCGCTTGAGCTGATCCAGTTTTTGCGTGAGCAGCTGGCGTGACTGGTCGACTGAGCTGCGTTGCTGGAGGGTGGCGAGCATGCTCTCGAGCTGCTCGATGATGGCACTGATGCGCGTCCTGCTGGTGTCGTCGGCGAGCACCCGGTAGGTGATCCGTTCTGCGCGCAGGTCCTTGCTCAGGTCGTTGATGCGGGTGATTTCGCTGAGCTGTTGCGAGCGACTGATGGCGCCGTCGAGGGCGTTCCAGCCACTTATTGTGGTGGCCAGGGTAAGCAGCAGCACCACGCTGAAGCCCAGCGCCAACTTGAGCCTGACGCTCAGGTTGCCGAGCGTGCGATTGATAAAGCCGAACATGGCATACCTCCGTCCATTCAAGATGACCACGGACTGTGGCCATGCCTGCTCATCGGCGCGGAGGTTGTAGGACTTGACCTGCAAATCCTGTAGGAAAGTTCACTGCGCGGCCTAGGAAAATTCCTAGGCCGCACGCAGTTCGGCTGCTCGTCTAGAGCCGGAAGCGCCCCACCAGGCCCTGCAGGTGGGTGCCCAGGCGCGCCAGCTCGACGCTGGAGCTGGCGGTCTCTTCACTGGCTGCCGAGGTTTGGTCGGAGATATCGCGCACGTTCATCACGCTGCGGTTGATCTCTTCGGCGACCGCGCTCTGCTGCTCGGCGGCAGTGGCAATCTGCTGGTTCATGGCCTGGATCGACGACACCGTGCGGGTGATCGTCTCCAGCGAACCGCCAGCACGGCGGGTCAGCTCGACGCTGCTCTCGGTCAGGTCGCGGCTGGCGTCCATCACGCTGGCTACACGCTGAGTACCGCTCTGCAGGCCGGCGATCAGCGCTTCGATCTCTTCGGTCGACTGCTGTGTGCGCTGGGCCAGGCTGCGCACTTCGTCGGCCACTACCGCAAAGCCGCGCCCGGCCTCACCGGCGCGGGCGGCCTCGATGGCGGCGTTGAGGGCGAGCAGGTTGGTCTGCTGAGCCACTGCCTTGATCACATCGAGCACGCTGCCGATCTTGTCGCTTTCGCCCTTGAGCTGATTCATCGCTTCGCTGGAGTTGTTCACCTCGCTGGCCAGACGCTCGATCTGAGCGATGGCTTCGCCGACCACGCGATCACCTTCGCGGGCCTGCTGGTCGGCCGCCAGGGCCGCCTCGGAGGCCTGTTCGGCGTTGCGCGCAACCTCATGCACGGTGGCGGCCATCTCGTTCATGGCGGTGGCGACCTGATCGGTCTCGACCTTTTGATTATTGACCCCGGCGCTGGTCTGCTCGGTGACTGCCGACAGCTCTTCAGCCGCACTGGCGATCTGGGTGACGCCGTCGCCGATACCGCCGATCAACTCGCGCAGGCTCACGGTCATGCGCTGCATGCTGGCCTGCAACTGGCCGAGTTCATCGCGACGGTCGATCTGCAGGTTCTGGCTGAGGTCGCCGCTGGCTACCCGTTCGGCTGCGGTCAGGGTGTAGCGCAGTGGCACAACAATCTGGCGGGTGATGGCCCATGCCGCGATCAGGCCGAGCAACAGGGCCAACGCGGTGGCGCCGGCGAGCACGGTCTTGGCTTGCTGGGTGCCTTGGTCGCGCACCTCGGTTTGCGAACTGCTCATCTGCTTGCTGGTGTCGATCAGCACAGCGCCTTGCTCGGTCATGCGCTGCAGTGCCTGCTCGGCGGCGGTCTGGGCACTGGCAAACTGATTGACCGCATCGCGGTAGGCGGCCAGCGCTGTGGAGGCGTCATCCAGGCCCGCGGCATATTCAGCCGGCAGCTTGGTCGGCAGCGCGTTGAGCACGGCCAAGGCCTGGTCGATGGCCGTCAGAGCGGTCTGTTGGAATTCAGGTTTACCGCTGTAGGTGTAACCGCGCACCTGGAAGCGTGCCTGCTGCAGCAGGGCGCTGACCTCGACCGCGTGTTGGTACTGGTTGACATCGCCGGCCGCTAGCAGGCGCTGCTGGACCTGGCTGATCAGCGCAGCGGCCTTGTCGGCACTGTCGCCGAGCACGCTGCGGCTGGCATCGCGTCGCTGGCCGGCCTGGCGGATGTCAGCAAAGGCTTGCTGGTATTGACGCACCGCCTCACGTTGCTGCTCCAGGCGCTGTAGGTCGGCAGGTTGCTCAATTTGGCCGAGCATCAATTGCACCTGACGGTCCAGGTTGCCCAAGGCTGTTTCCAGCGCGGCGACGCCTTTCTCGTCGCGGTCACGCTCATATTGCTGGCGAGCGATGCGCAGTTCCTGGGTGTACTGATGGATCACCGAGATGTTGCCCAGCGTGTCACCGCGCGAGGTAACGCCGTTGATGCCGGACCAGCCGGTCAAGGTGATTGCCAGGGTCAGCAACAGGACCAGGCCAAAACCAAAGCCGAGCTTGCGGCTGACACTCATATTTCCCAGAGACTGGGCAACCCACTGGAACATGTTCGACTCCCCCGGCGTTGGCGCTGCAGATTTTTTCTTGTGCTGCTCAGGGCATCGGCCTTGGCTGGGGAAACTTGACGGAAAAGTTCTGACCGATCAGTCAGAAAATGCGCGAGAGCAGGGCAGTGACGGCGGTCTCGACCCGCAGGATGCGTGCACCCAACTGCACCGGTTGCAGGCCTGCCTTGGCCAGCAAGTCGACTTCATAGGGGATCCAGCCGCCTTCCGGGCCGATTGCCAGGGTGACCGGCTGCTGCACGGCGCGAGGGCAGGCCGGGTAGTCGCCGGGGTGGCCAACCAGACCCAAGGTGTCGGCGGCGATGGCCGGTAGCCGGTCTTCGACGAACGGCTTGAAGCGCTTCTCGATGATGATTTCCGGCAGCACCGTGTCGCGCGCCTGTTCCAGGCCGAGGATAAGGTTTTCGCGGATTGCCTCGGGGGTGAGAAACGGCGTTTGCCAGAAGCTCTTCTCGACCTTGTAGCTGTTGAGCAGGATCAGCCGTGGCACGCCGAGGGTGGCGATGGTCTGGAACAGCCGGCGGAGCATCTTCGGCCGCGGTACGGCGAGGATCAGGGTCAACGGCAGCTTGGCCGGTGGCTGCTGATCAAAGCTGACCTGCAGCTCCGCTTCGTGCCCCTCCAGGCGAACCACGCTGGCTTGGCCCATCAGCCCGTTTATCTGACCCACGCGCAGGTTGTCGCCCACTGCAACGCGATGAATCTCCTGCATGTGGGTGAAGCGCCGATCAGCCAGCACGACGCGGTCGGCCGCGATGAAGTCGGCCTGTTCAAGCAGCAGCAGGTTCATGGCTGGGTCGCTGGCGGCTGGTCTTCCGGATCGTCGGCAGCGGGTTCATCGAGCGGGCCACGCTTGCGGATCAGGCCACCACAGAGCACGCCGATTTCGAACAGCAACCACATCGGTACGGCCAGCAGGGTCTGCGAAAAGATATCCGGCGGAGTCAGGACCATGCCGACCACGAAGCAACCGATGATCACGTAGGGGCGGATCTTGCGCAGGTATTTGACGTCGACCACGCCGATCCACACCAGCAACACCACCGCCACCGGGATCTCGAAGGCCACGCCAAAGGCGAAGAACAAGGTCATGACGAAGTCGAGGTAGCTGGCGATGTCGGTCATCATCGACACCCCTTCCGGGGTGGCGCTGGCGAAGAAGCCGAAGATCAGCGGGAACACCAGGAAGTAGGCGAAAGCCATGCCGGCATAGAACAGCACGATGCTCGACACCAGCAGCGGGATCGCGATGCGTTTCTCATGGCGATACAGGCCCGGTGCGATGAAACCCCAAATCTGGTGGAGGATCACCGGGATCGCCAGGAACAGCGAAACGATCATGGTCAGCTTGAACGGCGTCAGGAACGGCGAGGCCACGTCAGTGGCGATCATCGTCGCGTTGGCCGGCAGGTGGTCGCGCAGCGGCGCCGAGACCAGGGTGTAGATCTGCTGGGCAAACGAGAACAGCCCGGCAAAGATCAGGAAGATCACCGCGATACAGCGCAGCAGGCGTGTCCGCAGTTCGGTCAGGTGCGAGACCAGCGGCATCGGCTGGTCGTGGTCCGGTCTATCGCTCATGGGGCTCGTGGCGTCTGGGGCGGCTCAGGGATGGCGGCCGGGGCAACAGGCGTGCTCGGCTCGGCGGGCACTGCAGTAGGGGCCTGCACGGCGGCTGGTGGCTCTGCCAGCGGCACGATCGGCGCGCCAGCGTCTACCGGCGGTTGGGCTGGCTTGGGTGGCTCTGCCTGTGGGTTGAGAATGCGCCGGGCCTCCTGCTCCATCGACAGGATGTGCTCGTTGTGCAGCTGACGGCGGATGTCGTCAGCGCCGATTTCGCGCTCGACTTCCATCTTGATGCTGTTGAAGCTGCGCTTGAGCCGGCCGATCCACAGCCCCGCCGTACGCGCGGCGCCGGGCAGGCGCTCGGGGCCGAGCACCACTAGGGCGACCAGGCCGACGAGCAGCAACTCGCTGAAGCTGATGCCGAACATGGGTCAGTCTTTCCGCTGCTGCTCTTGGACCGGCTGGGCCTGGCCCTCGAGGGTGGTGTGCGGTTGAGTCAGTGGCGCTGTGGTATGCGGCTGCTGGGTTGGCGGCACTGGCTGCACCGGCGGCGGGGTCTGCTCGGCAGGTTTGTGCTCTTCATCGCTCATGGCCTTGCGAAAGCCCTTGATCGACTCACCGAGGTCACCACCGAAGTTTTTCAGCTTCTTGGTGCCGAACACCAGGACCACCACGACCAGCAGGACGATCCAGTGTTTCCAGTCAAAAATACCCATTTTGTACTCCTGAAAAAGGTGTGTCGGCTTCGCCAATACGCTCCTTGTACAGGAGCGGCCTTGCCGGGGCGCCGGATCGGTCGGAACAGGCTGCAAGGCAGCCCCATCAATCAGTGCATCACTATCAGGCCGAAGGCTGCCGCGCTGCCTTCTCATCATGCCCGGACAAACCAAAGCGGCGGTCCAGCTCATCCAGCACCGCCTGCGGATGTTGCCCCAGTGCCGAAAGCATCACCAGGCTATGGAACCACAAGTCAGCCGTTTCGTAGATGACATCACTGCAGTCGCCGCTGTGCGCAGCGTCCTTGGCAGCAATAATGGTCTCGACCGACTCTTCACCGACCTTCTCGAGGATCTTGTTCAAACCCTTGTGATAGAGGCTGGCAACGTAGGAGCTGTCCGGGGCCGCGCCTTTGCGGGCCTCCAGTACTTCGGCAAGACGGGTCAGGGTATCGCTCATGTCAGTGGCCTGCGCGGTAAATTGCATCGGGATCTTTCAAAACCGGGTCGACGCTGACCCATTGGCCATTTTCGAAGACGCGGTAGAAGCAGCTTTCGCGGCCGGTGTGGCAAGCGATCTGGCCCAGCTGCTCGACCATCAGAATGATCACATCGGCGTCGCAGTCCAGGCGCATCTCGTGCAGCTTCTGCACATGGCCGGACTCCTCACCCTTGCGCCACAGCTTGCCACGCGAGCGCGACCAGTAGATAGCACGGTTTTCGGCGGCCGTCAGAGCCAGCGCTTCGCGGTTCATCCAGGCCATCATCAGCACCCGACCGCTTTTATGGTCCTGGGCAATTGCCGGCACCAGGCCATCGCTGTCCCACTTGATCTCGTCCAGCCAGTCTTTCATCGTCGACTCCAAAACCGGACCCGCTTCGCTATCGGGCCTGTTGCATTAGTGTGCCAGCCAGCAGCGTGGCTGGCTATCGGCGTACCACCAGGTACAGCCCGGCGCTGAGCATCAGCCAGGCCGGCCACGCCGCTGGCGCACCCAGGCTGACGGCGCCCGTGGCAAGGATGGCGCCACCAGCGAGCAGGCCGGCACCGAGCAGGCGCAGCGCCCATTGATCACCGTTACGACGGCGCTGGGGCATCTGCGGGTCGTGCAGGTGCGGTTGCGACAGGCGCTCGAGCAGGTCGCGGGTCATGTCGGCCAGGTGCGGCAGTTGCTCGGCCTGACTGTAGATATTGCCCAGCACCGCCTTGGGGCTCATGCGCTCGCGCATCCAGCGCTCCAGAAACGGCTTGGCCGTGCTCCACAAGTCCAGATCCGGGTACAGCTGACGGCCCAGGCCTTCGATGTTGAGCAGAGTCTTTTGCAGCAGGACCAGTTGCGGCTGGACTTCCATGTTGAAGCGCCGCGCGGTCTGGAACAGGCGCATCAGCACCTGGCCAAACGAGATGTCCTTCAGCGGCTTCTCGAAGATCGGCTCGCACACGGTGCGGATCGCGGCTTCGAATTCATTGACCTTGGTATGCGCCGGGACCCAGCCAGAGTCGATGTGCAGCTCTGCTACACGGCGATAATCACGGCGGAAGAAGGCGATCAGGTTGCGCGCCAGGTAGTCCTGGTCTTCGGCGGTGAGGCTGCCGACGATCCCGCAGTCGATGGCGATGTACTGCGGGCTCCATGGCTTGACCGTGCTGACGAAGATGTTGCCTGGGTGCATGTCGGCATGGAAGAAACTGTCGCGGAACACCTGGGTGAAGAACACCTCGACGCCACGCTCGGCCAGCAGCTTCATGTCGGTGCGCTGGTCGGCCAGGGCCACCATGTCGGTGACCGGCACGCCATAGATGCGCTCCATCACCAGCACCTTGGGCCGGCACAGGTCCCAATACACTTGCGGCACGTACATCAGATCGGAGCCTTCGAAGTTGCGCCGCAGCTGGCTCGAGTTGGCCGCCTCGCGGAGCAGGTCGAGCTCGTCATAAATGGTTTTTTCGTAGTCGCCGACCACTTCCACCGGGTGCAGGCGGCGGGCATCGGCGGACAACCGCTCGGCGCCCTTGGCGATCAGGAACAGCCAGGCCAGGTCCTGGGCGATGATCGGCTTGAGGCCAGGGCGCACCACCTTGACCACTACCTCTTCGCCGGTCTTCAGGCGTGCGCTATGGACCTGGGCGACCGAGGCCGAGGCCAGTGGCTCGACGTCGAAGCGGCTGAACACTTCGCTGACCTTGGCGCCCAGTTGCGCTTCGATCAGCGCCACTGCTTGTTGCGGGTCGAATGGCGGTACGCGGTCCTGCAGCAACATCAGCTCGTCGGCGACGTCGCTTGGCAGCAGATCGCGGCGGGTCGACAGCAACTGGCCGAACTTGATGAAGATCGGACCCAGGTCCTGCAGCGCCAGGCGCACCCGTGCGCCTCGGCTGAGCGGCGAGGGCTTGCGTGGCAGCCAGCGCCAGGGCATGAGCAAACGCAGGCTCATCAGCCACCAGGGCAGCGGTTGCTCGAACAGAATGTCATCGAGGCGGTAGCGAATCACTACACGCTGGATACGAAACAGGCGGCGGACGGCGAGCAACTTCATGCGTTATCGCTGGTATCAAGGGATCGGGCAAGGCGGCGGATGCGCGCCTCGAGGCGTTCGACATCGACCTTGACGCGGTCGAGCTCGCTGAATGCGGCCTCGGCTTCGCGGCGGCCGACCAGGGTACGGGATTCTTCGGCAAGGTACTCGGAGAGGTTCTGGCTGAAGCGCGCCAGGCCCTGCCGGGTCCAGCGTGCACGCAGGCGCAGGTGGCCGGCGAGCAGGGCGGTGGGCACCGGGCCCAGCCAACGCGACAGCTCGTACTCCCAGTCCAGCTCGAGGTCTTGCAGCACGGCCACCAGGTCGAGCAACACGGCGCTGTCGCCGTGCAGCTGCACCTGCGGGCTGTGCAGTACAGCGGTCTTGTCCTTGGCCAGGGCCAACTGGACCAGGCTACTGGCCGGTGCGCGCAGGGTGCAGTCGGCCTCGCTTTCCCAATGCGCAGCCAGCAACAGGCCATCTTCATCGGGCAGGATGTACAGCTGCAGGGCCGGCTGCAGACAGTCGATGGCGATCACCTTGCCTTCCAGCGCGGCCAGCCGCGGCAAGGCCGTGCTGTCCAGACGCAGGACGCGGTTGAGGCCATGCTCGACGCTGGCGAGCAGCCCGGCCAGCAACATCAGGGTTTGATCCCCCGGTGCACGGCGACGATACCGCTGGTCATGTTGTGATAGGTGACGCGGTCGAAACCGGCATCGACCATCATCGCCTTCAGCGTTTCCTGATCGGGGTGCATGCGGATCGACTCGGCCAGGTAACGGTAGCTTTCCGAGTCATTGGTGATCAGCTTGCCGGCCAGCGGCATGAAGGCGAACGAGTAGGCGTCGTAGGCCTTGGACATCAGCTTGCTGGTCGGCTTGGAGAACTCCAGCACCAGCAGGCGACCACCGGGCTTGAGTACGCGCAGCATGGAGCGGATGGCATCGTCCTTGTGAGTGACGTTGCGCAGGCCGAAGGCGATGGTCACGCAGTCGAAGTGGTTGTCCGGGAACGGCAGCTTTTCCGCGTCGGCCTGGACGAATTCGATGTTGCCGGCCACGCCACGGTCGAGCAGGCGGTCACGGCCGACCTTGAGCATCGACTCGTTGATGTCGGCCAGCACGACCTGGCCAGTAGGGCCGACCAGGCGCGAGAACTTGGCTGCCAGATCACCTGTGCCACCGGCGATATCCAGCACCCGGTTGCCACTGCGCACACCGGACAGCTCGATGGTGAAGCGCTTCCACAGGCGGTGCATGCCGCCCGACAGCACGTCGTTCATCAGGTCGTATTTGGCGGCTACGGAGTGGAAAACCTCGGCGACTTTCTTCGCTTTCTGGCTTTCTGGCACATCTTTGTAGCCGAAATGAGTGGTGGGTTCGGCGTGTTCGCCTTTGCGCTGGTCGTTCATATCGCATCACCGGAAAAAAGTATCGCCATTCTAGGGGCAATGGGCGGATTTGTCTTGGCGGGGTGTGCCCTCGGGCAGGGGCGGGCATAATGGCGCCATTGTCTTTATATCCAGGATTGCCCGCATGACCCAGATCAGCGTTGAACGCAAACACGCCCTCGGCCGCGAAGCCGCCCGCGCCAAGGCCGAGGCGCTGGTCGACAAACTGACCCGCGAATATGGCCTGGAGGCCAACTGGCAGGGTGATCGGGTCGAAGTTTCGCGCAGCGGCGCCAAGGGCAGCGTCGAAATCGGCGACGACCTGATCCGCGTTCAATTGAAGCTGGGCATGATGATGTCGATGATGAGCGGCACCATCAAGGGCGAGATCGAACGGGCATTGGACAAGGCCTTGGCCTGAGCCTCCAGTCTTGAGGCATGTGCCGCCTCTGTGGGAGCGGCCTTGCGTCGCGATGGGCTGCGCAGCCGTCCCAGTACAGCTGCGCTCAGTGAGGCGTGCTAGGGGGCGGAAAACGGGAACAGGTCTTCGATCTGCTCCAGGCGTAGATCCCCGCGGTAGATGCGCACCCGCTCCGCCGGGTTGACTGTGCGCTGCAGTTGTTCTTCCCGGCTCATCGCGCGTGGCTCCCAGAACTTCAGGTGGCCTTTGGCAAACGCGCGTGGCGCGGCTTGTGCGCTGGAGTAATGGAAGTGCGCTTCCCATAGCTGCTGGTGCGGCATCGTGCGGTTGATGGCGTAGACATCCAGGTAATCCTTGTCCTTGAGCCGTTTACGCAGCGTGGTCGGCACGCGTTGGATCTGTACCTCGCCTTGCGCCACCAGAAAGTGCAACGCCTGGCTGTCAGGGTGGCGGGTATCAAGGTAGGCCTGCGTCAGCAGGCGGCGCTTTTCACTTTGCATTTGCCCGATGGCCTCACGCAGTTGGGTGGCAAGCGCCTGCTCCTGGCCGGCTTCAAGCTGCGTGGCAATGCCGTCCATGTCCTGGATGTGCCAGTCCAGCAGGTCGGCGAGGCTGTTGGGCTCGTTCAGGTAGCGGGCGGCCAGTGCGAGCCTGGCGTCCTTGCGCGCCAGCAGGCTTGAGCCAACACGGCGCAGGTAGGCGTTACCGGGCGGGGTCGGCGCGGCTTTGGCCGCCTCGGCCCATTGGCCGTCACGCTGCTCGTAGTGGCTGACTGCCTGGTCGGTGAGCGGATCATGCTGGACTGCAAGCGTTCCTTGATCGTTTTGCTCGGCGAGCAGCGGCTTGCCGCGAGCGGTGCGGATCAAACGACGGTTGCCCGGTCGTTCCCTGTGGGTCATCGGCACAACTGGCGGCGTGGCGCCACTGTCGTTGTCGCGCAGGGTGTTGCTCAATTGCTCGACGGTCAGTGCTTCCAGTTGGGAAAGCTCGCGGATGTAGTCCTCGACCCTGGGCTTGTCCACCGCAGGCTCGTCGAGCGACAACAGTTCGTGGGCCTTGCCCAGCGAGGCGCGGTATTCGCGCAATGCGTTGTCCAGCACCTCCACCCTCTCCGCGGGTTCCAGGGCGGTGCATTCGAGGCTGTCATGGCTGAGCATGGCCTGATGAAAGTCACTGCTGCGAAGACCCGCCTGCAGGCGCAGCACTGCTTCAAAACTCTCGGGCTCCAGACGCGTCCTGTCGATCACCAACTGGGCGAGATCGCTGAAGATCTGTCCACGCACCATGAGGGTCGAATAGGTGCGATACGCAACCGCCTTGCTCATCTTTTCCTGCTGGTTCTCGAACTGGATTCGGTGGTCGGCGTAGATCATGCGGATGTTGGCGTCGAGCCTTTCGCTGACGGTGAGCATACGCTGGTGGGTGGTGAGGGCCTCGGCGACAGTGCGGCGAAACGTGGTGGCAAATTCGATCTCGGCTGGCTCGACAGGAAGGCGTGCGAGCTCCCGTGATTGCTGACTGAGAGAGTCGTAATCGGTCAGCTCCAGTAACCGATGATAAAGGTACTGATCGTTGTTTATGGATTGCTCATACCATTGATTGAGGGCCCGACGGGCGCGAGCCTCAGGGTCCATGCGCTGGTACTGCGGTTCGCCGAGTTCAGTGAAAAGCGCAATATTGGACTCGATCAGCACGGACTGTTTCTCGAAAATGGAGGCCATTATTCCGAGGATGGGGCGGTGTTGCTTGCGCTGCCCATGCAGGTTTTCCAGACGGATACGCAGATCATCCGGGAGCGCTGCGCGCGCATCAGGCGGCAGTTTTTCCATGTCGCTCCGAAAAGCTGCGGCTTCTTGATCATAGGCGCTGAGCAACTGCGCATTGCGTTCTGCGAGCGGTGCCAGCTTGGTCAGCTCGCTGTCGTTGTTGCGGCGACGCTGCTGCAGCGCGTTGAAATGGTCCACTTTCTCTGCGACCGCCTGGCGCCTGCTTTTCGGCATCCCGCCGGCCAGCCTCAGGTCGAGCCGCCACTCGCCGTTCCAGCGGGTGATCCAGGGGCCCTGGGCACGTTCGCGATCAGGCAGGTAGTAACCGTCCGGCGCGCCGCCCCACTGTCCCGACCACTCACTCTGGCTCTGCTCGGGGCCGACGATGCGGACACCGGCAAAGGTCTCCTGGACTTCGTAGGGCTCGTGGTCGAGCGCCACATAGTGACGTTCATTCACCTTGAACAGGCCGCGCAGGCGGCCGTGCGGCTCGGCGCTGTGCCCGGCGAGGGAGATCCTTGCGCGCAGGCCGGCCAGTGTCTCACGTTGCGCTGCGGGCAGATGGCCAGGGCCTTGCCCACCCTGCCAACCACTCACCCGCAAAGGTGCCGGACGGCCTTGGTCGACGGGTTCCTGCCAGGGCGCCGGAGAGGGTTCCTCACGGTTGAGCGTGGCGCCGGGTTCGTGCGGTCTTGGCCCTTCGAGACGTGGCTTGAGGGGTGTGGACAGTGTGTCCGGTTGCGCTCCGCTGGCATGACCGTGAACCAGCAGCATGGCCAGGTTGGTCAGCACGTCAGTGACAGCCAGGGCCTTCTCTTCAGGCGTACCCCGCTCCAGCGCGGCGAGGTCATCCTTGAGTGCCACCAGGCTGATGATCAGCCAGGCCACTGACGCGGCTGGACCGCGTAGCACCGATGCGACCGTGTTGAAGGCCAGCCAGGCCAGTTGACTGATCAGTGCCCAGCGTTGTTGAGCGTTGGAGACGCTTTGCCTGGACGCCAGCACCAGCAGGGCCTTGCCGCGGGCCTGGAACATGTGCTGGTCAAGATCGCCCTGCCAGGCGCTGAAGCGCACCTTTGCCGGCTGGCGCAATCGACTCAGCAGTGCATCCAGCATGTCTGCAGGGGCCAGCAGGTGCGCCAGTTCAGACAGATTGCGGTGCAGGTGCGGTCGCTGGAAACCACCGTCTTCATAGATCGCGCGAGCGTCGTCGTCCATCCAGTCCAGCATGTCTTGCTGCAGGGGCTGATCGGCGAGAACGCTGTCCATCAGATGCTCGAGGTCGTCGAATTCGCGTACGACCTGCTCGTTGCAAAGCGCCCGGTAAAGCACCCAGGGCCCGTTCGCCTGGAGCCGGATCAGGAACATGCCCTGGACCTCATTGGCCGCAGCCGCTTGCGGCGCACAGAGAAACGCCAGCGGGGCCATGTCGTGGACGCTGGAGCGATCCCCGGGCCGGTCACAGAAATCGGCCAACGCCTGCCAGCTGCGGTCACGCAACTGGCCAGCGATCTTCGCCTGGAGGGCTCCGAGCAGCAGATGGCTGCGCCATTCGCGGGCGTGCAGCCGCACCCGGCGGGGCGTGTTGCGGGCATCCTGCAGCGCGGCGTTGACGTACCCCGGGTAGCGCCCGCCGATGTCGACTGTCCGTATCAACCTGTCGACATACTCAGGAGTCAGCCATTGAGGCGGTTGCGAGCCGTCGGCCAGAAGAATGCCGGTCACCGCTTCATGCTCGCCGACCTGCAGGCGGGTAATGGCCAGCGCGGTGAGCGACTCGGTTCTGTGGTATTGAAGATCGAAGGTCAGCGAAGAGGTCTGCACCCTTTGGGCAATGCTCGCCAGCACCTGGTCTGGCTGTAACAGCCTCCCCTGGGGATGATCCGCGTGCATCTGTTCACGCAGGCAGCGTGAGGCGTATTGGTTGAGGTCTTCGATATCACCCCACGAGGTCTCGCCTTTGGCCAAGGCTTGGCTGGCGGCTAACTGGAGCATGGCCGTCTGGTACTGGAAACGATCGCCCGCGCTGGCCTGGGCCAGCCAGCCCGGTACTTCGATGGTGGGTTGGGCCGCTGGCGGCCACGGCTGATCGAGAAAGCCGGCCGCAGGGTCACTGAGCAGGCTCAGCGCCGCTTCAAGTTCACGCGGGGTAGCGATATCGGCCAGTCGCAGGCGGCCAATCTCATCGAGGATGCCATTGAGCAGCTGGCGGGCCTGATGTGCGAACGTATCCTCCTCCAGCGGCGCCTTCGCCCACACCATCGATTCGAAGTGATACCGCTGTGCCAATTCGTCGCGCAGGGCGCAGGCGAGGGCGGACAGGTCGTGGTAACCGTGCACGGTGCCGGTGGGCTTGCACCAGAGCAGCAAGTCACGATCGGCGTGGCGTGCACAGAGCAACGTGCTGCTGAGTGAGAGGCAGTGCTCGACCCCCGCGCTGTTCAGCCTGACCTGCAGGGCATGGCACACCAGGCCATCGCTGCGGCCCTCGAGCAAGCCGTACAGCACGCTCTTCTCGGCGTCGCCGAGGCCCTGGCGCTGGATGTTGGCCAGCAGGTTTGCTTTCAATAACTGTTGCATCCAGCGCAGAGCGGAGATTTCCGAATCGCCTTCGCGGGCGTTCCAGAAGCCGATCTGGGCTTGCTGGAAACTGTCGATCACGCAGGCCAGCAGGGCGTCGAAATCCTGGTTGAGGTCGGCCATGCGCAGATCGATCTCTGGCTGGCCTGGCCCGGCTTGCTGCGGGTGAAACACCTGTCCCGTTGCCAGGCTGAGCTGATCGGTCGGCGCCAACGCCATGCGCTTTCCGCTGAGCAGATGGGCGATCAGCGTGTCGACCAGCGGGCTTTGCCCAGGCCCTGCGCCGGGGGCTTGGGCGTGGATAATGCCGAAGCCTTCGAGCGATTCGAGCTGAGGGTAGCTGGTACGAATCCACGGATAGCGCCTGGCAAGCGTCTCCAGGCCTTCGTGGGCAATGACCTGGCGCAGGCTGGGGCGGTTGGCGAAGCGCGCCGCGACGAGGCGTTGGATCGAAGCGACGGGCGTTGGGGCGGCAAGCGGCATGGTGCAGGTCTCCAGTGCGAAAGGAGCTCGTACGCTAGGCCAGCGGCGGTGGTGGCCTGCGGTAAATACATCAAACGTGGGCCTGGTCGTTGCGGTTGCGTCGCTTAGGGTGAGAATTCTAATTTTTCTGCATACCGTTGTGCTCAAGCCCGAAGTCCGTGGGCAGTTCCTCCATCCCCTATGAGCGAGAGGTGCAGAGCATGGCCAAGATCAATCTGAAGAAAAAAGACGACGCCCAAGGCACGCTGGACGAAGTGCGTAACTATGCGCGCAGAGTCTGGCTGGCAGGCCTGGGCGCCTATGCCCGAGTCGGCCAGGAGAGCACCGACTACTTCAAGGAGCTGGTCAAGGCTGGCGAAGGCGTCGAGAAGCGTGGCAAGAAAGTCATCGACAAAAAGCTCGATGCCGCCAACGAGCAGATCGATGAAGCCGGTGAAGAAGTCAGCCGCGTACGTGGCAAGGTTGAAGTTCAACTCGACAAAATTGAAAAAGCTTTTGATGCGCGTGTCGCGCGTGGCTTGAATCGCCTCGGCATTCCGTCTAAACATGACGTTGAGGCGTTGTCCATCAAGTTGGAACAACTCCACGAGTTGCTCGAGCGTGTCGCGCGCAAACCATAAGGAGAGCAGGATGGCTGGCAAGAAGAATATCGATAAAGAAGGCGGCTCCTGGATCGGCGGAATCGAGAAGTACTCCCGCAAGATCTGGTTGGCTGGCCTGGGTATCTACTCCAAGGTCGATCAGGACGGCCCCAAGCTGTTTGATTCGTTGGTCAAGGACGGCGAAAAAGCCGAGAAGCAGGCGAAGAAGACCGTTGATTCGGCAGCTGATGAAGCCAAGTCGGCAACCACTTCGCGCGTTGCCGACGTCAAGGAGCGCGCGCTGGGCAAGTGGGGCGAGTTGGAAGAAGCCTTCGACAAGCGCCTCAACAGTGCTATCTCGCGCCTCGGTGTACCGAGCCGCAACGAGATCAAGGCGCTGCACCAGCAGGTCGACACGCTGACCAAGCAGATCGAGAAGCTGACTGGCGCGTCAGTGACGCCGGTGTCCAAGGCGGCCGCGAGCAAATCTGCTGCAAAACCGTTGGCCAAAGCAGCCGCCAAAACCGCCGGCGCCAAGCCTGCAGGCAAAACGGCAGCCGCCAAACCAGCGGCTAAAACCGCAGCGGCCAAGCCTGTAGCCAAGCCGGCGGCCAAGTCTGTAGCTGCCAAGCCTGCGGCGAAACCGGCAGCGGCCAAGGCAGCGGCAGCGAAGAAGCCTACGCCGAAGAAAGCGCCGGCCAAACCGGCAGCCAGCGCCGCTCCGGCCGCTACCGCAGCACCCGCATCTGCCGCGGCTCCGGGCAGCAGCACGCCGTCGGCACCAACGGGTACCGATACCCTGATCTGATAACGCGTCGTCTTCTTCGCGGGCGAGCCCGCTCCCACAGGTACAGCGCCGATCAGCAGCTCAGCGCAGGCTCCGTGGGAGCGGGCTTGCCCGCGAAGGCCCCAACGCCGGAACCTCAGGTCTACCCCTCCAGATACCGCACCGCCAACTGCTCCGCCGCGGCCCGCGCCTGTGCTTGCAGATGCGGCGCCACCAGCATCATCACCTGGTACACCACCACCCCGACGTCGGCCGCGCGGCCGATCACGCGCTGATAGTCCAGCGAGAACATCAGGGTCATGGTGATCTGCTCGACCAACTGCCCCAACGCCTGAGTATCGCTGGTGACCTGTCCGTGCGCCTTGAGGCTGGCCAGCAGCGCCGCCAGGGTGCGCTTGATCGCGTTGATCAGGCTGCGCATGCCGCGGGCCAGCTTGGGCAGGCGCCCGGTCAGGTTCGACAGGTCCTGAAACAGGAAACGGTACTGGGCCATGCGCTCGACGATCAGGTGCAGGAACAGCCAGTAGTCCTCGGCGTCCAGGCGCACGTCCAGCGGCGGATCGAGCAGCGGCATCAGGGCCTCTTCGAAGCGCTCGAACAGGCCGTTGACCAACGGCTCCTTGCCGTGGAAGTGGTAGTACAGGTTGCCCGGGCTGATGCCCAGCTCGTTGGCGATTTCCAGCGTCGACACATTCGGTTCGCCCTGCTGGTTGAACAACTGCAGGGCACACTCAAGGATACGGTCACGGGTCTTCATCGAGTCAGCGCACCAATACGTAAGTGCCAGGTGCCGGCGCCAGGGGTGGATAGGTGGTGTTGCCCAGGCTGCTGCGCGGAGCCTTCAGTGGCCCCGAGCGCTGGCCGATCCACTCCAGCCACAGTGGCCACCAACTGCCTTCGCTGCGCTTGGCATCATGGAACCAGGCGCGCGGGTCGCTGCTCAGGCGCGGGTTGTCGAGGTAGTAGGCCTTGGGGTTGCCGGGCGGGTTGATGATGCTCTGGATATGGCCGCTGTTGGCCAGCACGAAGCGTTGCTTGCCGCCGACCAGCAGCGCCGAGCGGTACACCGCATCCCAGGGCGTGATGTGATCGTTGCTGCCGGCGACATGAAAGCTGTCCAGCTCGACCTGCTTGAGATTGATCGGCGTGCCGCACACCTCCAGGCCATCGGCGTGGGCCAATGGGTTGAGCTTGAAAAAGTCCAGCAGGTCGCCATGCAGGGCTGCCGGCAGCCGCGTGCTGTCGGCGTTCCAGTAGAGGATGTCGAAGGCCGGCGGGGTCTTGCCGAGCAGGTAGTTGTTGACCCAGTAATTCCAGACCAGATCGTTGGGCCGCATCCAGGCAAAGATCCGCGCCACTTCAGCGCCGTCGAGCACGCCGCGCTGGTAGGAGCGGCGCTTGGCGGCTTCGACTGTCTGCTCGTCGGCAAACAGGCTGGCCGGGCTGTCGAACTGGCTGTCGAGCAGGCTCACCAGATAGGTCGCGCTGCGCACCTTGCGCAGTTGCTTCCTGGCCTGCAGATGGCCTTGCAAGGCCGCCATGGTCAGGCCGCCGGCGCAGGCGCCGAGCAGGTTCGGGTCGCGGTTGCCGGTAATGCTGCGGCAAGCATCGAGCGCTTCCTCCAGCGCCTGCACGTAGCTCGACAGGCCCCATTCGCGGTGACGCGGTTCCGGGTTACGCCAGCTGACCATGAACACCTGCAGGCCGTTCTTGAGCATGTACTGGACGAAGCTGTTGCCGGGGCTGAGGTCGAAAATGTAGTACTTGTTGATCTGCGGCGGCACGATCAGCAGCGGCCGCGCATGCTGTTGCTCGCTCATCGGCTGGTACTGGATCAGCTCCAGCAGCTCGTTGCGAAACACCACCGCGCCGGGCGTGTTGGCCACGTTGCCACCCACGGCGAAGGCGCTCTGGTCGACCTGGCGCGGCATGCCGTCGTTGTGGCGCAGGTCGTCAAGCAGGTGGCCAAGGCCGCGCAGCAGGCTCTGCCCGCCGGTGTTGAGCAGCTCTTTGACGGCCAGCGGGTTGAGCAGCGAGTTGCTCGGCGCCAGCGCGTCGTTGATCTGGTTGAGCAGAAACTGCGCGCGGGCGCGATCATCTGCCGACAGTGAACTGTGCTCGATCCACAGCCGCGATTGTTTCTGCCAGGCCAGATACGCCTGCAGGCCGCGTCGGTACAGCGGGTTGTCCTGCCAGGTCGGGTCAGCAAAGCGGGTGTCACGCGGGTGCGGCTGTAGCGGCGAATCGCCGAGCATCACCCGGCCCAGTTGGCTGCCCAGGGCGAGCAGGTGGCGGGCGGTGTGTAGCGGATCGCGCAGGCCCTGACGGCCAACCTGGCGCAGTGTCGAAATCAGGTCGCGACCGCGCAGGCCGGTGATGGCGTTCTGCACATTCATCACCGTGACCGGGGCGGGTGAGTTGCCTTTGGCCGGCTTTTCTTGCATGACAACACTCCCTCGTTGTGATGGCGTCGGTTGCACCAGCGCGGTCGCGGCGTCACTGCCCGAACAGCGCCAGATGCACAGGTGTAGCTAGGTGCCGCTGGCGGGGCGCGGGTGCATCCGTGCGCGCTGCCGTTCCTGCTCGAGAAACTTCATGATGATCGGCGCCACCGCTTCGGCCCGGGTAATCAGGAACAAGTGACCGTCGTCGATGATGTGCAACTGGGCGTTGGGGATGCGCCAGGCCAGCAGGCGCATGTTGATCAGCGGAATCAACGGGTCATCATCACCGGCCAGCACCAGGGTCGGCTGGCTGATCTTGTGCAGCCAGTGAATGCTGGTCCAGCCAAGGCCGGCGAACAGTTGCCAGTAATAACCGAGCTTGCCGCCCGAGCGCACTTTTGCGGCATGCCGGGCAGCCAGTTCCGGGTCGCGGCGAAACGCGCCGCCGTAGATCAGCGGGGCGATACGTATCACATGGGATGGCTGCACATAACGCCGCGGGCTGGCCATCATCCACAGCACCTTGGGCTTGCCCGGCACCATCACCGCGCCGGCCGCCGTGGCCGCCAGCACCAGCTTCTTGCAGCGCTCGGGGTAATCATGGGCGAATTGCTGGGCGAGGGCGCCGCCCCAGGACACGCCGATGACGTTGACCTGGCCGTAGTCGAGGTAGTCGAGCATGCGCGCGGTCAGCTTGGCCAGGCCAGGAAAGCGATATGGCTGGCGCGGCGTCGATGAGCCGCCCACACCGGGCACGTCGAAGGCAATTACCTCGAGGTCCGGGTCAAGCGCCTCGATAAATGGAAACACCAGCTCAAGGTTGGCGCCGATGCCGTTGAAGATCAGCAACGGCGTCAGGTGCGGCTTGCCTGGGCGAACCGCCGTGCGGATGGACTGGTCGTCCAGCTCGACGGTGCGAAAAACATAGGGTTGCGGCATGCGCGAAACTCTGTGAGGAACGAAGCGCCACGGCGCTAGGCCGTGGCGGTCATGCTCAACGTTCGTGAACGTAGGTGCCCGGTGCAGCTTCGCCGGCGACATAGGCCCGATTGCCCAGCCGCGCTGGGGCTTTTTTCAGCTCGCCCGCACGCTCGCCGAGCCAGGCTTGCCAGTGCAGCCACCAGGAGTCGGCGTGCTTGATGGCGTTTTCCTGCCAGGCCAGCGGGCTGTCCGGGCGATCTTCACCGGTCATGAAGCGCGCCTTGGGATTGCCTGGCGGGTTGAGGATGCTCTGGATGTGGCCGCTGCTGGACAACACGAACTCGATCTTGCCACCGAACAGATGCGCCGAGCGGTAGCAGGCCTGCCACGGCGTGATGTGGTCGGCGGTGCCGGCCAGGCTGTAGATATCGCACTTGACCTGCTTGAGGTCGATGGCCGTGCCGCACACTTCCAACGCTTGGGGGCGGGTCAGCGGGTTGTTCTTGAACATCTCGATCAGGTCGCCGTGGAAGGCCGCCGGCAAGCGCGTGGTGTCATTGTTCCAGAACAGGATGTCGAACACCGGCGGCTCGTTGCCAAGCAGGTAGTTGTTGACCCAGTAGTTCCAGATCAGGTCATTGGGGCGCATCCAGGCAAACACCTTGGCCATGTCGCTGCCTTCGAGTACGCCGGCCTGGTAGGAGTGGCGCTTGGCTGACTCCAGGGTCTGCTCGTCGACAAACAGCGCGACCTGGTTGTCCATGGTGGTGTCGAGCACGCTGACCAGCAGGGTCAGGGCGTTGACCTTGTTCTCGCCGAGCGCGGCATAGTGGCCGACCAGCGCGGTGCAGGTGATGCCGCCGGAACAGGCCCCAAGCATGTTCAAGTCCTTGCTGCCGGTGATCGCCAGCACCGCGTCGACCGCTTCCTTGAGCGCATCGATGTAGGTCGACAGGCCCCATTCGCGCTGGGCCTTGGTCGGGTTGCGCCAGCTGATGATGAAGGTCTGCTGGTGCGAGCGCAGGCAAAAGCGCGCCAGGCTCTTGTCCGGGCTCAGGTCGAAGACGTAGAACTTGTTGATCTGCGGCGGCACCACCAGCAACGGCCGGGCGTGCACTTGTTCGGTGATCGGCCGGTACTGGATCAGCTCGAGCACGTCGTTGCGAAACACCACTGCGCCTTCGCTGGTGCCGAGGTTCTTGCCCACTTCGAACGCGTCCTTGTTGACCTGGCTGGGCATGCCGCCATTGCTGACCATGTCCTTGGCCAGGTTGGACATGCCATCGAGCAGGCTCTTGCCGCCGGTTTCGAAGAAGCGTTTGACCGCTTGCGGGTTGGACAGGGTATTGGTCGGCGACATGGCCTCGGTCATCAGGCCGATGACGAACTGGCCGCGGCTGATGTCCTGTGGCGACAGGTCGCTGGTGCTGATCCAGTCGTTGAGCTCCTGGCGCCAGGCCAGGTAGGTCTGCAGGTAGCGTCGGTACAGCGGGTTTTGTTGCCAGGCTGGATCATTGAAGCGGCGGTCGTCGCCGGCCGGTTGCAGGCTGGACTTGCCCAGCAGCACGTTTTTCAGTTCCAGGCCAAAGTGGGCGACGTGCTTGGCGCTGTGCAGCGGCTGGCGGATGGCCTGGCGCAACACCGTACGCGCCGTGCTGAGCAGATCCTTGCGGCGAATGCCGATGATCGGGTTCAGGCCCAGGGTGTTTTCCGAGGCCTGGCGCTGCAAGTCATCGTTGTTCTTGTTACTCATCTACGACGCTCCGTTGTCCTGAGACGAGTACCGGCTGGCTGAGGCAGATACACAGCACATGCCGGTACAGATCGCTCGGGTGACCAGTTATAAGGAACAGCGCTGCGGCGAGCGGATGCGTAGTGGTGATGAGCTGCGGGGGATTCTGCGTGTGAAGACAGCCTGCTTTCGCTCGCGACCTCTACAACAACCGGCTCGGCCCTGCTTGGCTGAATGCAATGCAGGGAGCTTGCCAGCTCCATTGGTTACCCGACTTTCATGTATTGCGCAAGACAGCCCAAACCCTGGCTGGCATCAAGCCATTCAAGCAGAGCAAATTAGAAAATGCGCTCTAAACATGACAATCCTTGCGCTAGAGCATCAGCTTGACCACAGATTCGGCAGGATCGCGGGATTTGCCGGCCTTGCGCAGCTCGTCGAGATAGTCGGCCCACAGCTCGGCCTGACGCAGGCTGAGTTGTTCGAGGTATTCCCAGGTGAACAATCCGCTGTCATGGCCGTCGTCGAAGATCAATTTCAGTGCATATTGGCCGGCCGGTTCCACGCCGATGAGGCCGACGTTGATCTTGCCGAATTGCAGGATGGGTTTGCCGTGGCCCTGGACCTCGGCGGAAGGCGAGTGCACCCGCAGGAATTCGGCGGGCAGCTGGTAGACCTCGCCGGGGGCGTAGGTCAGGGCGAGGGTTTTCGAGGCTTTGTGCAGGTTGATCGCGGTTGGGAGGCGGGGCATGGGTCGGGATCTCTTTCGGAGCTGAGGGCCATGGGGGCCGCTCCGCGACCCTTTCGCGACACAAGGCCGCTCCTACAGGGGACCGCGATGTCTGTAGGAGCGGCCTTGTGTCGCGAAAGGGCTGCGTAGCAGCCCCCAGCAGTCTTACAGAATATACCGAGACAGATCTTCGTTCTGCGCCAGCTCACCCAGATGGCCGTTGACGTACTCGGCGTCGATCCGGATCGGCGTGTCGTCATGCGCGCTGGCCAGGTCGCCAGCACTGAACGAAACCTCTTCGAGCAGACGCTCAAGCAGGGTGTGCAAACGACGCGCACCGATATTTTCGGTCTTCTCGTTGACCTGATAGGCAATCTCGGCCAGACGCTTGATGCCGTCGGCCGCGAACTCGATGGTGAGGCCTTCGGTCTTGAGCAGCTCGCGGTACTGTTCGGTCAGCGACGCGTGCGGCTCCTGCAGGATGCGCTCGAAGTCTTCCGGGGTGAGCGCCTTGAGTTCGACGCGGATCGGCAGACGGCCTTGCAGCTCGGGTACCAGGTCGCTCGGCTTGCTCAGGTGGAATGCACCGGAGGCGATGAACAGAATGTGGTCGGTCTTGACCATGCCCAGCTTGGTGTTGACCGTGCAGCCTTCGATCAGCGGCAGCAGGTCGCGCTGTACGCCTTCACGGGAGACATCGGCGCCGCCGACATTGCCGCGCTTGGCCACCTTGTCGATCTCGTCGATGAACACGATGCCGTGCTGCTCGACCGCTTCGAGGGCCTTGGCCTTGAGCTCTTCTTCGTTGACCAGGCGGCCCGCTTCTTCTTCGCGGACCATCTTCAGCGCTTCCTTGACCTTGAGTTTGCGCGACTTGCGCTTGCCCTTGCCCATGTTGGCGAACAGGCTCTGCAGCTGGTTGGTCATCTCTTCCATGCCGGGCGGAGCGGCGATGTCGACGCCCATGCTCTCGGCTACTTCGATCTCGATTTCCTTGTCGTCCAGCTGGCCTTCGCGCAGGCGCTTGCGGAACAGCTGACGGGTGTTGGTATCGCTGCTCGACGGCGCGGCTTCTTCGGCAAAGCTGCTGGCGCTGCGGGCCTGTGGCAGCAGTGCATCGAGTATCCGGTCTTCGGCGGCATCTTCGGCGCGGTGGCGCACACGGATGATTTCCTGCTCACGGAACAGCTTCAACGCAGCGTCGGCGAGGTCGCGAATGATCGACTCGACGTCGCGGCCAACGTAGCCGACTTCGGTGAACTTGGTCGCTTCGACCTTGATGAACGGCGCGTTGGCCAGCTTGGCCAGGCGACGGGCGATCTCGGTCTTGCCGACGCCGGTCGGACCGATCATCAGGATGTTTTTCGGCGTGACTTCAGCGCGCAGCTCAGCCGGCAGCTGCATGCGCCGCCAGCGGTTGCGCAGGGCAATGGCGACGGCGCGTTTGGCGTCGTCCTGGCCGATGATATGGCGGTTGAGTTCGTGGACGATTTCGCGGGGGGTCATGGACATGATCTATTCGGTCCTCGGGCACAGTAATCAGTGTGGAAAAGTCCCGCGCTGAGCGGGACGCCAGAACAACTGATCACTCGGCCAGGTCCTGCTCCTCGATAGTCAGGTTGTGGTTGGTGAACACGCAGATGTCACCGGCGATGTGCAGCGCGGTTTCGGCGATTTCGCGAGCCGACAGCTCAGTCTTGTCCAGTAGTGCGCGGGCAGCGGCCTGGGCGAAGGCGCCGCCGGAACCCATGGCGATCAGGCCGTCTTCTGGCTCGACCACGTCACCGTTGCCGGTGATGATCAGCGAGGCGTCTTTGTTGGCCACGGCGAGCATGGCTTCGAGGCGGCTCAGGGAGCGGTCGGTGCGCCATTCCTTGGCCAGTTCGACGGCGGCGCGAACCAGGTGACCCTGGTGTTTTTCCAGCTGGCCTTCGAAGCGCTCGAACAGGGTGAAGGCATCGGCAGTGGCCCCGGCGAAGCCTGCAATGACCTGACCGTGGTACAGGCGGCGGACTTTTTTCGCGTTGCCTTTCATCACGGTGTTGCCGAGGGATACCTGGCCGTCGCCCGCCATGACGACTTTGCCGTGGCGGCGGACTGAAACGATGGTAGTCAAGGGAGAGTCTCCACGCAGCGGGGCGAAAATGCCTGATGCAGACTCATATGGGGGGAGGGGGGGAAGATTTCAACCTTGGCGGATGGATGGTTGGTTTCAGGGCCAAGCGATGCCCGATGGGGTACGCGGTCGGCGTAGGAACGGCCTTGTGTCGCGAAAGGGTCGCGGAGCGGCCCCATATTTTCAGCTTCGCCGCCGACATCGCCGGGCCCGCTGTGCGGGCCTTTCGCGACACAAGGCCGCTCCTACAGATCGCGGTGTTCGCGGTCGGTGCAGGAACGGCCGCGCCAAGCCTCAGGCTTCGTGGCAGATGTGGCCGTCCACCAGCGTATAACGCACCGCACTCGGCAGGCAGTGGCCGATGAACGGGCAGTTGTCGCCGCGCGACAGCCAATGCTCACCGGCCACGGTCGAGGCCTGTGGATCAAACAACACCAGATCCGCCGCACCGCCAACCTTCAGCTCACCTGCCGGCAAGCGCAGTGCCTGGGCAGGCCCGCTGGTCAGTCGCGCAAGCAAGGTCGGCAGATCCAGCAGGCCATCCTCGACCAGCGTCATCGCCAACGGCAGCAACAGCTCGACACTGCTGATACCAGGCTCGGTAGCGCCAAACGGCGCCAGTTTGGCATCGCGCTCGTGCGGCTGGTGATGGCTGGAAATCGCCTGGATCACCCCCGACTTGACCGCTTCACGCAGGCCATCGCGATCCGCCGCGGTACGCAGCGGTGGCTGCACGTGGTACAGGCTGGAGAAGTCGCGCAGCGCTTCGTCGGTGAGGATCAGCTGGTACAACGCTACGTCGGCCGTGACCGGCAGGCCCAGTGCCTGCGCCTGGGCAATCAGGCGGGCGCCGCGGGCGCTGGTGATCTGGGTGAAGTGCGCACGCACGCCACTTTGCTCGACCAGCAGCAGGTTGCGCGCCAGGGCGACGGTTTCGGCGCTTTCCGGGATGCCGGGCAAGCCGAGGAAGCTGGCCATCGCACCTTCGTGGGCCAGCCCGCCGAGGGCCAGGTCATGGTCCTGGGAGTGGAACACCACGGTCAGGTCAAAGGTGGCGGCATACTCCAGCGCGCGCGCCAGGGTGCGGTTGTTGGGGATCTGCTTCAAACCGTTGCCAAATGCTACGCAGCCGGTATCACGCAGGGCCACCAGCTCGGCCAGTTGCTCGCCTTCAAGCCCCTTGGTCAGGGCGCCGATCGGGTAGACCTTGCTGTTGCCGGCTTCACGGGCACGGTCGAGCACCAGCTCGGCCACTGCCGAGGTGTCCAGCACCGGCTTGGTCTGCGGTGGGCAGCACAGGCTGGTGACGCCACCGGCGACGGCCGCGCGGGTTTCGCTGGCGATGTTGCCCTTGCGGCTGTAGCCCGGCTCGCGCAGGGCGACGTCGAGGTCGACCAGGCCCGGTGCGGCGACCAGGCCGTTGGCGTCGATACTGCGGCTGGCGCTGAAACCGGCCGGGGCGGCGCCGATGGCGACGATCTTGCCCGCTTCCAGGTGCAGGTCGCTGATGCTGTCCAGGCCGCTAATCGGATCGATGACCCGGGCGCCAAGAATACTGATGCTCACAGGGCGTGCTCCTGGTCCAGTTGTCGTTGCGTGTTCTGCCCGCTCATGGCCATCGACAGCACCGCCATGCGCACGGCGATGCCGTAGGTGACCTGGTTGAGGATTACCGAATGTTTACCGTCGGCGACTGCCGATTCGATCTCGACGCCGCGGTTGATCGGCCCCGGATGCATGACGATGGCATCCGGTTTGGCCCCGGCCAGGCGCGCCGTGGTCAGGCCGAACAGGCGGTAGAACTCGCCTTCGCTGGGCAGCAGGCCGCCAGCCATGCGCTCACGCTGCAGGCGCAGCATGATCACCACGTCGACGTCCTTGAGGCCTTCGGCGAGGTCGGTGTAGACCTTCACGCCGTACTGCTCGATGCCCACCGGGATCAGGGTTTTCGGGCCGATCACGCGGATGTCCGGGCAGCCCAGGGTCTTCAGCGCGAGCATGTCGGAGCGGGCCACCCGCGAGTGCAGGATATCGCCGACGATGGCTACCGAGAGGTTCTCGAAGCTGCCTTTGTGGCGGCGAATGGCGAGCATGTCGAGCATGCCCTGGGTCGGGTGCGCGTGGCGGCCGTCGCCACCGTTGATCACGGCAACGTCCGGGCACACGTGCTCGGCGATGAAGTGCGCCGCGCCCGAGTCGGAGTGGCGCACGACGAACATGTCGGCGGCCATGGCCTCAAGGTTGCGCAGGGTGTCGAACAGGGTCTCGCCCTTGCTGGTCGAGGAGGTCGACACGTTCAGGCTGATGACGTCGGCTGACAGCCGCTGGGCCGCCAGCTCGAAGGTGGTGCGGGTGCGGGTGGAGTTTTCGAAGAACACGTTGCACACGGTCTTGCCGCGCAGCAACGGGACTTTCTTCACTGCCCGGTCGCCGACTTCAAGAAACGAGTCGGCAGTGTCGAGAATCTCGGTGAGCAGTTCGCGGGGCAAACCATCAAGCGAGAGGAAGTGGCGCAGCTGGCCCTGATCATTGAGCTGCAGCGGGCGCTTGGCGTCGAGTGGCGTCATCGCGGGGGACTCTTAAAGGGCGGAAGCGGTAGCAAGGTCCTGGCGCTCGAGGGCGAGCGGGGCCGGGCCGGTCAATTTTACCCGCTCATGGGCTGCCAGTGACAGCGTGGCGCCGAGCACGTTGGGCCGGATCGGCAGTTCGCCGGCATCCAGGTCAAGCAGGCACACCAGGGTGACGCTGGCCGGGCGGCCATAATCGAACAGTTCGTTGAGGGCAGCGCGAATTGTGCGCCCGCTCATCAGCACGTCATCGACCAGCACCAGGTGCTGACCTTCGACCTCGAACGGCAGCTCGGAGGGGCGCACTTGCGGGTGCAGGCCGTTCTGGCTGAAGTCGTCGCGATAGAACGACACATCCAGGGTGCCCAGCGGGCTGCTGTCGGCAAGCTCCTGCTGCAGCGCCTGAGCGACCCACACACCACCGGTGCGGATGCCGATGAAGCGCGGCTCGGCAATGTTGCGGCGGGCCAGGTGGGCGCGAAGGTCGACGGCCATCTGCCGGATCAACTCGGCGGGGTTGGGTAGGCTCATTGCGTGCTCCTCGGGGCGCCGGCAGACCCGGCGGCAAAGCGAAAGGTGGAATCAGTGACCGGTATTGGCCTCCAGCCAGCCCTGCAGGAGCAGCGCGGCGGCGATGGCGTCGACCGGGTTGTCGCGATAGGTGCCGCGCTGACCGCCACGGGCCATGCGCTCGCCCTTGGCTTCGAAGGTGGTCAGGCGCTCGTCGTGGGTGTGCACCGGCAGGTTATAGCGGCCGTGCAGGCGGTTGGCGAACTTCTGCGCGCGGGCGCTCATCTCGCTGGGGGTGCCGTCCATGTTCAGCGGCAGGCCAACGACGATGGCGTCGGGTTTCCATTCCTTGATCAGTTTTTCCACCTGGGCCCAATCCGGAATACCGTCCTGGGCACGCAGGGTGCACAGCTCGCGGGCCTGGCCGGTGATGACCTGGCCAACCGCCACGCCGATCTGTTTGGTGCCGTAGTCAAAGCCCAGCAGCAGGCGCACCTCGGCCATCAGGCGTGACCTGCCTGGCTGGTCAGCAGGCTGAGGTTGATGCCCAGTGACGCTGCTGCCGCACTCAGGCGCTGGTCGCTGGCCAGGCTGAAGATGATTTCAGGGTCGAATGGGCAGTTGAGCCAGGCGTTGTCGGCAAGTTCGGCCTCCAGCTGGCCGGCTTCCCAGCCCGCGTAACCGAGGGTGATCAGGCTCTGCGCCGGGCCTTCGCCGTTGGCCAGGGCAAACAGCACATCCTGCGAGGTCGACAGCGACAGGCCTTCGAGCTCGATGGTGGCCTCATAGCTGCGCTCGCTGCTGTGCAGAACAAAACCGCGGTCGGTCTGTACCGGCCCACCGATGTAGATCGGTACTTGCAGGGTACTCAACGGCGGTTCTTCGTCCGGGCGCAACTGCTCGAGGATGTCTGCCAGGTTGAGTTCCTGCGGCCGGTTGACCACCAGGCCCATGGCGCCATTGGCGTTGTGCTCAACGATATAGGTCAGGGTCTGGGCAAAGTTCGGATCGGCCATGTGCGGCATGGCGATCAGGAACTGATGCTTGAGGTAACTCGGAGTGAGGTTTTTCATGGGGGTAGTGTGGCGCCAGGCGACGCCAGCTTCAAGCTGCAAGCTGTGAGAAAAAACCACTGACGCGGTTTAGTTGCTCGACAGCCGGTCGCCGCGGGCAAAGCGCCAGGTACGAATGATCTCCAAACGGTCGAATTCGGCCAGATCACCGGTAAACGGCGCGAACGGCGCGGCAAGGCGAACGATGCGCTGCGCGGCCTGATCCAGCAGCGGTTGGCCGGACGACTCCAGCACCAGCACCTCGAACAACGAGCCATCGCGGTTGATCGAAACCATCATGCGCAGGTTGCCGTAGATCTGCTGGCGACGGGCTTCGTCGGGGTAGTTGAGGTTACCGACCCGCTCGACCTTCTTGCGCCATTCCTCTTTGTACCAGGCACCTTTGTCGCGCATGGTCGAAGCCGCGTTCAAACGATGGATCTTGGGCCGCTTGGCATACAGCTGCTGCTCGTTGGACAGCTCGGCTTCAAGGCTGGCGATCTGGCTCGACAGCTGCGAGCTGTCAAATTCCGGGGTCGCCGCAGGAGGCTTGGGCTGGGCCTTGGTTTCCTTGGGCTTGGGTTCGACCTTCTGCGCCTTGGCTGCCGTGGTGGCGACTGCGGCCTTCTGCGGAGCGGGTGGCGTTTCGCGCTTGGCGGCCGGCGGAGGCGTGACCTTGTTGATCTTGCTGTCCTGAAACGGCGCCAGCTCGGTGGTTTTGGGCACTGCCTTCTTGTCCAGGGTACCGCTGCCTTGCTGGTTGTCCTGGGCCTGGAAGTCGGCCTTCTCAGGCGCTTTCTCGCTCTTGAAGGTTGCCAGGGTGATATCCATGGTGTGGCGGATTTCACTCGGCTTGACCACCGTGAAGCCGACCCCGAGGATCAGCGCCAGGTGCACCAGGGCAGCCAGAAACAAGGTAAAGCCAAGCCGGTCCACCGGGCGAACGCGGGGTGGCAGCAGGTCGGCAGGGATGTCAGCGGGCAGCGTCATCGGGTATCCAGCAATCGCCAGGCGGGGCAGCAGGTCAAAGGACCGGCATCATACCGCACTGAGCGATTGCGCTTCGCGTCGGTGGTCAGCGCGCCTTCAGCTTGCGATCAATGGCGTCCATCAACTGCACGCCGATCTGGGTGCCGTAGGCGTTGTCGATTTCGCGGATGCAGGTCGGGCTGGTCACGTTGATTTCGGTCAGATGCTCGCCGATCACGTCCAGGCCGACGAACAGCAGGCCCTTTTCGCGCAGGGTTGGCCCGACCTGGGCGGCGATCCAGCGGTCGCGCTCGCTCAGTTCGCGCGCTTCACCACGGCCGCCAGCAGCCAGGTTGCCACGGGTTTCGCCGCTGGCCGGGATGCGCGCCAGGCAGTACGGCACCGGCTCGCCGTCGATCATCAGGATACGCTTGTCGCCGTCCTTGATTGCCGGCAGGTAGGCCTGCGCCATGATCTGCTGGGAGCCAAGCGCGGTCAGGGTTTCGAGGATCACCGACAGGTTCGGGTCACCGACCCGGTGGCGGAAGATCGAGGTGCCGCCCATGCCGTCCAGCGGCTTGAGGATCACATCGCCATGCTCGGCGGCAAACGCACGGATGATGTCCGGGCGGCGGCTGACCAGGGTCGGCGGGGTGCACTGCGGGAACAGTGTGGCGAACAGCTTTTCGTTGCAGTCGCGCAGGCTCTGCGGGCGATTGACCACCAGTACCCCGGCAGCTTCGGCCTGCTCCAGCAGGTAGGTGCTGTAGACGAACTCCATGTCGAACGGCGGATCCTTGCGCATCAGGATCACGTTGAGGTCGCTCAGCGGTGCGTCGATTTCAGCGTCCAGCTCGAACCACTTCTCGGGATTGGCGAATACCTGCAGCGGGCGCATCTTCGCCCGCGCCACGCCTGCGCTCTGGTACAGGTCCTGCTGCTCCATGTAGAACAGCGTCCAGCCGCGGGCCTGGGCTGCCAGCAGCATGGCCAGCGAACTGTCCTTTTTGTAGGAGATGGACGCGATAGGGTCCATGACAATCCCGAGGCGAACGCTCATGGGGGAATTCCTCTTGGCGGCAATTGGCCGCGATGGCAATAGATAAAGTGGCTCAGGGTGGCGCCGCGCGCGCCGTCGGTCAAGGGGGCGGCGATGGCAAAGGCTGTCAGGATGCGTGCAGCTTCAAGCTGCACGCTATAAGCTGCTGGTAAATGCGCACAGTTGCTGGCGCAGCGCTTTGTCCGGGCGCGTGAACCTTGTACTGTGCGGCGCAACGTCATTGTCGGTAGGCGATTATGGAACAACCCCTGAAGGTGATGGTGATCGACGATTCACGCACGATCCGCCGCACTGCGCAGCTGCTGCTGGGTGAGGTCGGCTGTGAAGTGATCACCGCCAGCGACGGCTTTGACGCGCTGGCCAAGATTGTCGACCATAGGCCGCGGATCATCTTCGTCGACGTGCTGATGCCGCGTCTGGACGGTTACCAGACCTGCGCCGTGATCAAGCACAACAGCGCCTTCAAGGACACCCCGGTGATCCTGCTGTCGTCGCGTGATGGCCTGTTCGACAAGGCCCGTGGCCGCGTCGTCGGCTCTGATCAATTTTTGACCAAACCATTCAGCAAAGAAGAATTGCTTGAGGCGATCCGGGCCCATGTGCCGGAATTTGCCGCTCAGGCGCAACCTGCATCCTGACCGCGCCTGGCATGGCGGCGGCACTTTCCTTCAATGGGGAACAGCATGGCCCGAGTTCTGATTGTCGATGATTCGCCGACAGAGTTGCACAAACTCACCGCGATCCTGGAAAAGCATGGCCATGAGGTGCTCAAGGCCGACAACGGCGCCAACGGCGTGGCGCTGGCCCGCCAGGAAAAGCCCGATGTGGTCCTGATGGATATCGTCATGCCCATCCTCAACGGCTTTCAGGCAACTCGCCAGCTGAGCAAGGACGCCGCTACCAGCGGCATCCCGGTAATCGTCATCACCGCCAAGGACCAGGAAACCGATCGGGTCTGGGCGGCGCGCCAGGGCGCGCGTGATTTTCTCATCAAGCCGGTTGATGAAGACTCGCTGCTGGCCAAGCTGAAAGCGGTGCTCGACATTTGACCACCCGCCGCGCCTCGCTGACTGCGTTCGAGCTGCTGCTCGACATCGATCGCCGCTGCCGTCTGCTGGAGGCCGATCAGCCGTCGCAGGACAGCCGGCTGCAACAGTGGAGCGGGATTGGCTTTCGCGTTGCCGAACAGTGGTTCGTGGCGCCCATGGTCGAAGTCGCCGAAGTCTTGCGCGAGCCGCGCAGCAGCCGCGTCCCCGGCGTGCAGCCGTGGGTCTGCGGGGTGGCCAACCTGCGTGGGCGGCTGTTGCCGGTGATGGACCTGAGCAGTTTTTTTGGCCTTGGGCCACTGCCGCCAGGCAAGCAACGGCGGGTGCTGGTGCTGGATCACGAGGCACTGTTTGCCGGCTTGCTGGTCGATGAGGTGCTGGGGTTGCAGCACTTCAGCCTGAGCAGCCTTGAGCTGTCGCCACCGCAGCCGTTGCTGGCGGCGGCGACGCCGTTTGTGCAGGGCCATTTTGCCCGTGAGCACAACTGGGCCATCTTCAGCCCGCTGGCCCTGGCCCAGGCGCCGGGTTTTCTTGATGTAGCGTTGTAGAGGATCGACCGTGAACAAGCCTGTCAGCCCCGTCACTCCACCGGCCGTGACCCCGCGCGTGCGCAGCAGTGCGCAGATCACCGTGCTGTTCGTGGTGCTGATCCTGTCGATCATCCTTCTGTTCGCCAACTTCGCCTACCTCAACACCCAGTCCAATTACGACAAGCAGTACATCGGCCACGCCGGTGAGTTGCGCGTGCTGTCCCAACGTATCGCCAAGAACGCTACCGAGGCTGCTGCCGGCAAGGCCCTGGCGTTTCGCCTGCTGTCGGATGCGCGCAACGACTTCGAGCGGCGCTGGGGCTACCTGCGTGAAGGTGACAAGGCCACCGCGCTGCCGGCAGCGCCAGCCAAGGTCCGCGATGAAATGGAAGCGGTGCGCCAGGACTGGGAGACGCTGCGCAAGAACACCGACGTGATCCTCGCCAGCGAACAGACCGTGTTGTCGCTGCACCAGGTCGCGGCCACCCTGGCCGAGACCGTGCCGCAGTTGCAGGTCGAATACGAGAAGGTGGTCGAGATCCTCCTGCAAAGCGGTGCCCCCGCCGCGCAAGTGGCGGTAGCCCAGCGCCAGTTGTTGCTGGCTGAGCGGATTCTGGGTTCGGTCAACACCGTGCTGGCCGGTGATGACTCGGCAGCGCAGGCGGCCGATGCCTTTGGCCGCGATGCCAGCCGCTTTGGTCAGGTGCTTGAAGGCATGCTCGGCGGCAACCCGGCGATCCAGGTCACTCGGGTCGAGGACGCCGATGCCCGCGCGCGGCTGGCGGAGATTGCCGAGCTGTTCCAGTTTGTCTCCGGCAGTGTCGATGAAATCCTCGAAACCTCCCCCGAACTGTTCCGCGTGCGCGAAGCGGCGAGCAATATTTTCAGCCTGTCGCAAACCCTGCTCGATGAAGCCTCGCACCTGGCCAACAGCTTCGAGAACCTGGCCAACGGGCGCACCCTTGATACCGTTGGCGGCTACGTGCTCGGCTTGCTGGCGCTGGCCTCGATCATCCTCATCGGCTCGGTGATGGTTCGCGCGACCAATCGCCAGCTGCGCGAAACCGCGGAAAAGAACGAGCGCAACCAGCAGGCAATCATGCGCCTGCTCGACGAAATCGAGGAGTTGGCCGACGGCGACCTGACAGTGACGGTGTCGGTCACCGAAGACTTCACCGGGGCCATCGCCGACTCGATCAACTACTCGGTGGACCAGCTGCGTGACCTGGTCACCACCATCAACCACAGCGCCCTGCAGGTTGCCGCCGCCGTGCAGGACACGCAGAACACCGCACGCCAGCTGGCCAAGGCCTCTGAGCAGCAGGCCGAGCAGATCAGCGAGGCCTCGGTGGCGGTGGGCGACATGGTCGAGTCGATCGACCGGGTGTCGGCCCACGCCTATGAGTCGGCCAAGGTCGCCGAGCGTTCGGTGGCCATCGCCAACAAAGGCAACGAGGTGGTGCACAACACCATCCACGGCATGGACAACATTCGCGAGCAGATCCAGGACACCGCCAAACGGATCAAGCGCCTGGGTGAGTCGTCTCAGGAGATCGGCGACATCGTCAGCCTGATCGACGACATTGCCGAACAGACCAACATTCTCGCCCTCAACGCAGCGATTCAGGCCTCGCTGGCCGGTGAAGCCGGCCGCGGTTTTGCCGTGGTTGCCGACGAAGTCCAGCGTCTGGCCGAACGCTCGTCGTCGGCCACCCGGCAGATCGAGGCGTTGGTGCGGACCATCCAGACCGACACCAACGAGGCGGTCATCTCCATGGAGCAGACCACCGCCGAAGTAGTCCGCGGAGCGCGTCTGGCGCAGGATGCCGGGGTGGCTCTGGCGGAGATCGAAGGCGTCTCGCAGACCCTCGCCGAGCTGATCCACAGTATTTCCGATGCCGCCCAACTGCAGACCTCTTCAGCCGGGCAGATTTCCCACACCATGGCTGTGATCCAGCAGATTACCGCGCAGACCTCGAGCGGCTCCGGCGCCACCGCCGACAGCATTCGCCACCTGGCGCGGATGGCCAGCGAGATGCGCCGCTCGGTCTCCGGTTTTACCTTGCCGGCCCCGGCCGAACCCCGCTGAGGAGTAACCCATGGCCTCGGCAGCAGTAAGCCCCGAACGTCACGACACGGTCGCCCTGGCCTGGACCAAGGCGCCCATTCTCGACTGCTTGGCCCAGGCCCGGCAGGCGCTTGAGCGGTTTGCCGGCGACCCGACGGAGCTGGCCACGCTGGCGCTGTATGTGGATAACCTGCACCTGGTCCACGGTTGCCTGCGCATGCTTGAACTGCGCGGGGCGACGCGCCTGGCCGAAGAACTCGAGCTGCTCGGGCGGGCCATGGCCGACGGCCAGATCAGCCCGCGCGGCGACTGCCTCGGCGCGATGTTCCGTGGCCTTGAACAGCTACCGCCTTACCTTGAGCGCCTGCGCGGCGCCCGCCACGACCTGCCGCTGGTGATGCTGCCGTTGCTCAATCGCCTGCGTGAGTGCCGTGGTGTCGAGCCATTGGCCCAAGGCAGCCTGATGGGTGAAGCGGCGCAGCGCCTGGCCGGTGCTGCCGACCTGGCTGACCTGGACCTGTCGCTGGGCAACTGGCGCGAGCAACTACAGGCTGGCCAGGGCCGCGACGCCCTGCGTTCGGTGGTGGCGGCGCTGTGCGATGACCTGATGCGGATCAAGGACTGCCTCGATCAGTTTGTCCGAGGCGAGCAATCGCGCGAGCAACTGGACGCCCTGGTCGCGCCCTTGCGTCAGGTCGCAGACACCCTGGCAGTGTTGAATTTCCAGCAACCGCGGCGGGTCATCATCGATCAGGTGTTGGCGTTGCAGGCTCTGGCACAGGATCAGCAGAGCGTCGACGATGCGCTGTTGATGGACGTTGCCGGGGCCCTGCTGTACGTCGAGGCAACCCTCAATGGTATGGTCGGCCCGCTGGAAGAAAGCGGCCAGGGCAGCATGCCCGGCTCGGACATGGCGCACATCCGCCACGTGGTCCTCAGCGAAGCGGTGTCGGTGCTGCAACAGGCCAAGGACCTGATTGGCGACTGCCTCGAATCGGGCTGGCCACGTCAGCGCCTGCAAGCCTTGCCAGGGTTGTTGCAGCAAGTGCGCGGTGCACTGGCGATGCTCATGCTGCCTGCTGCCGCCGAGCTGTTTGCCGGTGCCGCAGGCTATGTGCAGGGCTGGCTGGCGCATCTGGATGAAGAGCCACAGCTGGATGAACTGACCCACCTGGCCGATGCGCTGTGTGCCGGCGAATGCTATTTGCAGTGGCGCGTGGCTGATCCTCTGGCCGACGCCCAGCCGTTCATCGACATGGCCAGGTCCAGCCTGGCGGCGCTTGGCGTGAACTGTGGGCATGGCGCACTGGCCGATGAAGGCGAGGAAATCGACGCCGAGTTGCGCGAGGTATTCCTCGAAGAAGCCACCGAGCTGCTGCCCGAGATCGAACGCCACTGGCTGCGCTGGCGTGCCGACAACAGCCTGCGCGAGGCGCTGATCGAAGTGCGCCGGGCTTTGCACACGCTCAAGGGCAGCGGCCGCATGGTCCGCGCCGAAGCTCTGGCGGAGCTGGCCTGGGGTGCCGAGCGGCTGATCAACCGGGTGCTCGAAGGCCGGGTCGGCCTGGCCGGGCAAGGCCTGGTCGCCTTGCAGCAGGCTTTCGTGCGCCTGCCGGACCTGCTCGCCGACTTCGCCGTGGGCCATTTGCCGCCGCTGGCCGAGGTCGAGCATCTGGTCAGCCAGTTGCACGCGCTGGCCGTCAACGAAGCCCCTGTCGCGGCGGGGCTGGATGGGCTTGATCCGCAGTTGCTGGAGATCTTCCGTAACGAGGCGCAAGGTCATCTGGCCAGCCTCGAGGCGTTTCTGCTAGCTGCCGACAGCCATGGCACGCCGGTCAGCGACAGCTTGCAGCGCGCGCTGCACACGCTCAAGGGCAGCGCCGCCATGGCCGGGGTGATGCCGATCGCCGAGCTGGCCACGGCCTTCGATCGGCTCGCGCGGGAATACCGCAGCCATGAGTTGCGCCTGCAACAGACCGAACTCGACTGGCTGGAAGCCGCCCACGCGCTGTTCCATCTGGGCCTGGCGCAGCTGCACAGCACACCGCTGGCGCCCATCGCCGGCGCCGCCGAGTTGATCGAACAGGTTGGTCAGGGCGTCGATGCTCAGTTAGCGGCATTGCACGACGAATCCTCGGCCAATCGCCGTAGTCGGCGTGACCCGCAGCTGATCGCCAGCTTTCTGGCCGAGAGCATGGATATTCTGCTCGATGCCGAGTCGCTGCTGGCGCGCTGGCAGCAGCAACCGCAGCAGCGTCAGGAGCTGGAAACCCTGCTCGACGAACTGACCAATCTCAGCCACGGCGCGAACCTGGCCGACCTCTGGCAAGTGGACGAGGTCTGCGAGGCGCTGCTCGATCTGTACGGTGCGGTGGAAGAGGGCAGCCTGGTCGCCGACACGCGCTTTTTCAACCAGGCCCGCCAGGCCCACGACGTGCTGATCGACATGCTCGACGAGATTGCCGCCGGGCAGGAAGTCAGCTCGCGCAGCGAATGCGTCGACGGTTTGCGCGCACTGCTCGATCAAGCGCTGGCGCCCGATGGCACCGGCTTGATCGGCCGTGATGGGGTCACGCCGCTGCCGCCCCTCGAATATGCGCAAGTAGTGCAGCCAGCGCTGCTCGAAGCACCGCCCGAGCCAAGTCAGGCTCCGGCTACTGTAGAGCCTGTTGAACCCGCCGAAGCGGCGGACAGCCCAGGTGATCAGGAGCTACTCGAGGTGTTCCTCGAAGAAAGCTCGGACATCGTCGAAAGCTCTGCGGCAGCGCTGGCCCGCTGGCAGGCCGACCCGCGCAGCAGTGTCGAGGTCGAGACCCTGCTGCGCGACCTGCATACGCTCAAGGGCGGCGCGCGCATGGTCGAAATCGCCGCGATCGGCGACCTCGCCCATGAGCTGGAATTTCTCTACGAGCTGCTTGCCGCTGGCCGCCTGCCGCCGACCGCAGCGCTGTTTGCCCTGCTGCAGAACTGCCACGACCGCCTGGCGCACATGCTCGATGCGGTGCGCCTGGGCGAGCCGCTGCATGCGGCCACGGCGCTGATCGACTACATCCGCAACTTCAGCAGCGCGGCGTTGACCGACAGCGCCGCCGCGCCGGCCATCGCCAGCGAAGCGGCAGTGCCCGCTGAACCGGCAGCGGTTGCCCCGGAGCGGGCGCCGGGCGATATGGTCAAGGTCGATGCCGAGCTGCTCGATGATCTTGGCAACCTGGCCGGCGAGCACGCGCTGATCCGCGGCCGTATCGAGCAGCAGGTCAGCGACGCCCAGTTCGCCCTCAGCGAGATGGAAACCACCCTTGAGCGCATGCGTGATCAGTTGCTGCGCCTGGAGATAGAAACTCAGGCCAGCAGCGCCAGCCGTTATCAGGCTGAAAGCGACAGCTATGACGATTTCGATCCGCTGGAAATGGACCGCCATTCACAGTTGCAGCAACTGTCGCGGGCGCTGTTCGAATCCGCCTCGGACCTGCTCGACCTGAAGGAAACCCTGGCTCAGGGGGCGCAGGAAGCCCACGGCCTGCTGCAGCAGCAGGCGCGGGTCAACAGCCAGTTGCAGGAGGGCCTTACCGCTACCCTGATGGTGCCGTTCGAGCGCCTGGTGCCGCGTTTGCAACGTGTCGTGCGGCAGGTCTCCAGCGAACTCGGCAAGCAGGTCGAGTTGGTGGTCGGCAATGCCGAGAGCGAGCTTGACCGCAGCGTGCTGGAGCGCATGGTGGCGCCGCTTGAACACATGCTGCGCAACGCCGTCGACCATGGCCTGGAGTCGCGCGAGGCGCGCCTGGCTGCCGGTAAACCTGAGCAAGGTACGATCCATCTGAATCTGCTCCACGAAGGCGCCGACATCGTTATCGAGATGAGTGACGACGGTGCCGGGGTGCCGCTCGCGGCGGTGCGCGACAAAGCCATCAAGCGCGGCCTGCTCGATCCGCGCGCGCGCCTGAGCGACCACGAAATCCTCCAGTTCATCCTCCGCCCCGGTTTCTCGACGGCAGAAAAGATCACTCAGATTTCCGGCCGCGGGCTGGGCATGGATGTTGTTCATGAAGAGGTCAAGCAGCTCGGCGGCGCCATGAGCATCGCTTCCAGCCCCGGCAAGGGCGCGCGCTTCCAGATCCGCCTGCCATTCACGGTGTCGATCAACCGCGCCTTGATGGTCCACCTGGGTGATGAGCAATACGCCATTCCGCTCAACACCATCGAAGGCATCGTCCGCGTGCCCCCCAGCGAACTGGCTGCCTGCTACCAGCTGGATACGCCGAGCTACGTGTATGGCGGCCACGCCTACCAGCTGCGCTACCTGGGCGAGTTGCTGCAAAGCGGTGTTGCCCGGCCTGGCCTGCTTGGCCAGAGCGTGCCGCTGCCGGTGATCCTGGTGCATTCGCAGGAAGCGTCGTTCGCGATCCAGGTCGACAGCCTGTCACCCAGCCGCGAGATCGTGGTCAAGAGCCTCGGCCCGCAGTTTGCTGCAGTGCCGGGGCTGTCCGGGGCAACCTTGCTCGGTGACGGTCGGGTGGTGCTGATTCTCGATCTGCTTGGCCAGCTCCGCGGCCAGCAACGGCGTCTGGCCCGGCTGCCCAGCGGCGATGTGCATCAACAGCGGCAGTTCGAGGCCGCGCCTCGGCAACGGTTGGTGATGGTGGTCGACGATTCGGTAACGGTGCGCAAGGTCACCAGCCGCTTGCTCGAGCGCCACGGCATGAGCGTGCTGACCGCGAAGGACGGCGTTGATGCCATGGCCCTGCTGGCAGAGCATCGGCCTGACGTACTGCTGCTGGACATCGAAATGCCCCGTATGGATGGCTTTGAAGTGGCCACGCGGATCCGTCAGGACCAGCGCCTGAAGGACCTGCCGATCATCATGATTACCTCGCGCAGCGGCCATAAGCACCGCGACCGAGCCATGGCCATCGGCGTCAACGAATACCTGGGCAAGCCGTATCAGGAGTCGCTGCTGCTGCAAAGCATTGCCCACTGGAGCCAAACCCATGCTTGAACATATCGCCGGCCAACGCAGCAGCCTGACCGGCCTGCTGCTGCCCCTGGGTGATCGGACCCTGGTTCTGCCGAATGTGGCTGTGGCAGAGTTGATCGGCCAGCGTGCGTTGTCTTGTCAGATCGGTGAGCCAAACTGGCACCTGGGCTGGCTCGACTGGCGCCAGCAACGCTTGCCGCTGATTGGTTTCGAGGCGGCCTGTGGCGGCCAGACGGTGTGCGGCGCGCGCGCGCGGATTGTCGTGCTCAATGCGTTGGGTGATACCGGCCTGCGCTACCTGGCGTTGCTGCTGCAGGGCATCCCGCGGGCGTGCAAGCTGGACAGCCAGCTCAATTATGTCGACGTGCCGTTGAACGCGCTGGAGCTGGCGGCGGTCCAGGTAGGCGAGCAAGTAGCGCGGGTGCCGGACCTGGTCGCGCTGGAGCGGATGGTGCGCGAGGCGGCGCTGCGCTGAAACCCGGAACTAGCAAGGAGGTCTTTGACTGCATGTATTACGGTGAACGCTTCAATGCCTGGACGCACCTGGTCGGTGCCATCTTGGCTTTCATCGGTGCCAGCTGGCTGATCATCACCGCCGGCCTGCAAGGCGACCCATGGAAGATCATCAGCTTCTCGATCTACGGCGGCACCCTGGTGCTGCTGTACAGCACCTCGACCCTGTACCACAGCACCCGCGGCCAGGCCAAAGTGATCATGCGCAAGCTCGATCACCTGTCGATCTACCTGCTGATTGCCGGCAGCTACACTCCGTTCTGCCTGATCAGCCTGCGCGGCCCGTGGGGCTGGAGCCTGTTCGGCGTGGTCTGGGGGTTGGCGGTGATCGGCATGCTGCAAGAGATCAAGCCGCGCTCGGAAGCGCGGATTCTGTCGATCATCATCTATGCGCTGATGGGCTGGATCGTGCTGGTAGCGGTCAAGCCGCTGCTGCAGACTTTGGGCACTGCCGGTTTTGCCTGGCTGGCGGCCGGTGGTGCGTGCTACACCATCGGCATCATCTTCTTCGCCTATGACAGCCGCTTTCGCCACTGGCACGGCATCTGGCACCTGTTCGTGATTGCCGGCAGCCTGCTGCACTTCATCGCCATCAGCTTCTACGTGCGCTGAGCAGCAGTTAAAAATCGCCCCACAGCTGCTGCGCTACTGCGAGCGCCACTACCGGCGCGGTTTCGGTACGCAGCACGCGTGGGCCGAGGCGCGCGGCATGGTAGCTGGCGGCCTTGGCCTGCTCGACCTCGGCGTCGGTCAAACCGCCTTCAGGGCCGATCAGAAACGCCAGCCGCTCAGGCCGCTGGTGACTGGTCAGCGGCTCGGCGACCGGGTGCAGCACCAGCTTCAGGTCAGCCTCGGTTGCCTTCAGCCACTCGGCCAGGGTCAATGGCGGATTGATCAGCGGCAGGGTCGAGCGGCCGCATTGTTCGCAGGCGCTGATCGCCACCTGGCGCCAGTGCGCCAGACGCTTGTCGGCGCGTTCGTCCTTGAGCCGCACTTCGCAACGTTCGCTGACGATCGGGGTAATCTGGTTGACGCCCAGTTCGGTGGCTTTCTGGATGGCCCAGTCCATCCGCTCGCCGCGCGACAGGCCTTGGCCGAGGTGCACGTGCAGGCTTGAGTCGGCCTGGCCGGGCAGAGCCTGGTCGAGGCTGACGCGCACGCTCTTCTTGCCCACTTCAAGCAGCTGGCCGAGATACTCCTGGCCGCTGCCATCGAACAGCTGCACGGCATCGCCGGCGGCCATGCGCAGCACGCGGCCGATGTAATGGGCCTGGGCTTCGGGGAGGTCGTGTTCGCCGATGGACAGCGGGGCGTCGATAAAGAAGCGGGACAGTCTCATGGTTCTGCTCTGGAATTAGGGAAGACACATACACCTCGGCGGCGGGAGAGCCCGCCGCCGAGGCCTGCTGCACGGGCTGTGCTCAGCCCGGATCGCGAAAGTCGGGATGGAAATTCTGCGGCACGGCCACGCTGATGCTGTCGCGGGTGGCGATATCGATACCCTCGGTGGCCACCTCGGCAAGGAAGTCGATCTGCTCGGGGGTGATCACATACGGCGGCAGGAAGTACACCACGCTGCCCAGCGGGCGCAGCAGGGCGCCGCGGGTCAGGGCATGTTCGAATACCTTGAGTCCGCGCCGTTGCTGCCATGGGTAAGCGGTTTTGCTGGCTTTGTCCTCGACCATTTCGATGGCCAGGGCCATGCCGGTCTGGCGCACTTCGGCCACATGCGGGTGATCGACCAGGTGCGCAGTGGCGCTGGCCATCCGCGCTGACAGGGCCTTGTTGGCCTCGATGACGTTATCCTGCTCGAAGATATCCAGGGTTGCCAACGCGGCAGCGCAGGCCAGCGGGTTGCCGGTGTAGCTGTGCGAGTGGAGGAATGCGCGCAGGGTCGGATAGTCGTCGTAGAAAGCCTGATAGACATCATCGGTGGTCAGGCAGGCCGCCAGCGGCAGGTAACCGCCGGTGAGGGCCTTGGACAGGCAGAGGAAGTCCGGGCGGATGCCGGCCTGCTCGCAGGCGAACATCGTCCCGGTGCGGCCAAAGCCCACGGCAATCTCGTCGTGGATCAGGTGCACGCCATAACGGTCGCAGGCTTCGCGCAGCAGCTTGAGGTAAACCGGGTGGTACATGCGCATGCCGCCGGCGCCCTGGATCAGCGGCTCGACGATGACTGCCGCGACAGTGGCGTGATGCTCGGCGAGGGTCTGCTCCATGGCCAGGAACATCGTCCGCGAGTGCTCCTCCCAGCTGACCCCTTCAGGGCGCAGGTAGCAGTCCGGGCTGGGCACCTTGATGGTGTCGAGCAACAGCGTCTTGTAGGTCTCGGTGAACAGCGGCACATCGCCCACCGACATCGCTGCGATGGTTTCACCGTGGTAGCTGTTGGTCAGGGTGACGAAGCGCTTCTTGCCGCTCTGGCCCTTGTTCAGCCAGTAATGGAAGCTCATCTTCAGCGCGACTTCGATGCACGACGAGCCGTTGTCGGCGTAGAACACTCGGTCCAGCCCGGCTGGAGTCATGGCTACCAGGCGCTCGGACAGCTCGATCACCGGCTGATGGCTGAAGCCAGCCAGGATCACGTGTTCGAGCTGGTCGACCTGGTCCTTGATGCGCTGGTTGATGCGCGGATTGGCATGGCCGAACACGTTGACCCACCACGAACTGACGGCGTCCAGGTAGCGCTTGCCTTCGAAGTCCTCGAGCCACACGCCGTCGCCGCGCTTGATCGGGATCAGCGGCAGCTTTTCGTGGTCTTTCATCTGGGTGCAGGGGTGCCACAGGACCTTGAGGTCACGTTGCATCCACTGATCATTGAGGCCCATCGGCACTTCTCCTGGCGGCACGGCTTGGTTTGACCGCACAAGCCTAAGCAAAGGTGCCGGCCACCACAACCGTGATCAGGCTCAATGGCGCACAACGGGCTGCCAGCTCAGGGCCGGGATGGGCACGGTGCCGGCGTGGGTGGTGGAGATGGTCAGGGTGCGAAATGGCCCCAGCAGCAACTGGCGGGTGGGCGAACTGGCGTAGTGACCAGGCACGCTTTCGGTGCCGGCCAGGCCTGACAAGGTCAGCCAGAAAGTAGTGGTGCTGTTGCATGGCTGAAAGTCCCGCTGCGGTCGTCGACGCCACTGTCCGACGAAAGCGGCGCTGCTGGCTACTGACAAAAATGCCAGTTGCGTAAGCGGCTTGGCATCGCCCTGCTGGCAGGGTGCCCACGGGTGACGTATTCTTAGCGCAATTTTCTCGGGGCTTCTTTCCCGTTTTCATCGACCTGTTTTCAACCGGAGTTTGCCGACATGGCTGCTGCTTGGGTGCGCCTGTGCGCGTTGGTATTGATCGGATTTTCCAGCACCTCGGCGCTGGCGCAGGACAAGACACCCACGGCAATCGTCGTCGGTGGCGGCCTGGCCGGCTTGACGGCTGCCTACGAGCTGCAGAACAAAGGCTGGCAGGTCACGCTGCTGGAAGCCAAGGCGGGCATGGGCGGGCGCTCTGGCCTGGCCACCAGCGAATGGATCGGCAACGGCAAAGCCCAGCCGGTACTCAACCAGTACCTGGATCGCTTCAAGCTCGATACCTTGCCGGCCCCTGAGTTCGTGCGCACGCCGGGCTACCTGATCGATGGCGAATACTTCAGCGCAGCTGACCTGGCCGTCAAGCAGCCGGCAACTGCCGAAGCGCTCAAGCGCTACGAGAAAACCCTCGACGATCTGGCCCGCTCGATCGACGACCCGCTCAACCCGCAGGCCAACAGCACGCTATTCGCCCTCGACCAGATCAACGTCGCCAACTGGCTCGACCGTTTGCAACTGCCCGCCACTGCGCGGCAATTGATCAACCAGCAGATTCGCAGCCGTTATGACGAGCCTTCGCGCCTGTCGCTGCTCTATTTCGCCCAGCAGACCCGCGTCTATCGTGGCGTCAGCGACCGTGACCTGCGTGCTGCGCGCCTGCCTGGCGGTAGCCCGGTGCTGGCTCAGGCCTTCGTCAAACAGCTGAAAACCATCAAGACCAACGCACCGGTTACCGCGATCGTCCAGGACAAGGACGGCGTTACCGTCAAGGTCGGCGCTGTCGGCTATCGCGCCGACTACCTGGTGATGGCGGTGCCGCTGCGGGCACTGGCCAAGATCCAGATGACCCCAGGCCTGGACAACCAGCATATGGCTGCGATCAAAGGCACCAACTATGGCTGGCGCGACCAGATACTGCTCAAGTTCAAACAGCCTGTGTGGGAAAGCCGGGCGCGGATGTCGGGTGAGATCTTCAGCAACACCGGCCTGGGCATGCTCTGGATCGAGCCGGCGCTGAAAGGTGGTGCCAACGTGGTGATCAACCTCTCGGGCGACAACGCCCGTCTGTTGCAGGCCTTTGGCGACAAGCAGATGGCCGACCAGGTGCTGATCCGCCTGCATGCGTTCTACCCGAAGGCGCGCGGCGCATTCACTGGCTATGAAGTGAAGCGCTACAGCGCCGATCCCGGTACTGGTGGTGCCTATCTGGCATATGGCCCTGGTCAGATCAGCAAATACTGGCGCCTGTGGGAGCGCCCTTTGCAGCGCATCAGCTTTGCTGGTGAGCATACCGACGCGCTCTACCCAGGCACGCTCGAAGGCGCCCTGCGCAGCGGCCAGCGTGCTGCCGGCCAGGTGCAGGACCTGCTGGCAGGCAAGTCGTTTGACCCGGTCAAGGCCGTGCCTGTGGCGGCAGCTGCCGCAACCGGCGCCGCAGCGGCCAAGGGCGGCTTCTTCTCCAATCTGTTTGGCGGCGGCGACAAGGCGGCCAAGGCGGACAGCGCGCCAGCCAAGGACGAGCCGGCCAAGGCCAAGGACGCCGAGCCAGCCAAGCCTGGCTTCTTCTCGCGCCTGTTTGGTGGCGCAGAAGAGCCTGCAGCCAAGCCGGCACCTGTGGCCAAGGCTGCGGAAGTTGCACCAGTAGCACCGGCGCCTGAACCAGCGCCAGTGGTTGCGCCGGTACCGGAGCCTGCGGCCAAGCCTGCACCGGTCAAGCCTGCGGCAAGCAAGGCCGCACCAGCCAAGCATGCGCCTGCGCATAAGCCAGCTGCCAAATCGGATGCCGCGAAGAAGGCCGCAAACAAGCCTGCGCAAGCGAAAAAGGCTCCCGCCAAGGCCGAGCCGGTGAAGAAACCGGCGACCAGCAGCCAAGGCTGATTGATCCAACACCCCCAAGGGCCGCATCGCGGCCCTTTCTTATTCTGCGAGCGTACCGGGCTGGTCTAGGGTTAATGTTTCCTTAATAACCGGTCGAGAGAATAAGCATCGATTAATTCGATCTACCAAAGCAGTTTTTTCCGCTTTTATTCGATACGTTTCGCGCTAGTCTGTACGCAGCTTCAAGGGAGAGCGCCGCCAACATGCAAGTACGCAATTCATCAACTCGCTACGGCCTGGTCAGCATGGTCATGCACTGGGGTGTAGCGCTGGCAGTCTTCGGGCTGTTTGCCCTGGGCCTGTGGATGGTCGATCTTGACTACTACGACCCGTGGCGCAAGGCCGGCCCGGATCTGCATAAAAGTATTGGCCTGGTGTTGCTGGCGGTAATGCTGCTGCGGGTGCTGTGGCGTTTCATCAGTCCGCCGCCGGCAGTGCTGGCCAGCCATGACCGCTTCACCCGAGTTGCAGCCAAACTGGGCCACCTGGCTTTATATGCAGGGCTGTTTGCGGTAATGATCGCCGGGTACCTGATCTCTACCGCCGATGGCGCGGGGATCTCGGTGTTTGGCCTGTTCGATGTGCCGGCATTGCTCAGCAACCTGCCCGACCAGGCTGACACCGCTGGCGTGATCCATTTTTACCTGGCCTGGGGGCTGGTGATTTTCGCCGTCCTGCATGGCCTGGCAGCACTGAAACACCACTTTATCGACCGTGACGCGACCCTGACTCGTATGCTGGGCCGCAAAGCTTGACCCTCAACCTCAATTGCAAGGAATCGAAAGGATGTTGAAAAAGACTTTTGCCGCTCTGGCGCTCGGTACCGCTCTGTTCGCCGCTGGTCAGGCCATGGCTGCTGACTACAAGATCGACAAGGAAGGCCAGCACGCGTTCGTTGACTGGAAGATCAGCCACCTGGGCTACAGCTTCATCCACGGTACTTTCAAAGACTTCGACGGTAGCTTTACCTGGGATTCGGCCAAGCCTGAAGCCAGCAAGATCAACGTCGACCTGAAGACCGCCAGCCTGTGGTCGAACCATGCCGAACGTGACAAGCACATCGCGAGCAAGGACTTCCTGGACGTCAGCAAGTATCCAGAGGCCAAGTTCGTCTCCACCGCAGTCAAATCGACCGGTGACAAGACCGCTGATGTGACCGGCGACCTGACCCTGCACGGTGTGACCAAGCCGGTAACCTTCAAGGCTACCTTCAACGGTGAAGGCAAGGATCCATGGGGCGGCGAGCGCGCTGGCTTCAACGCCACCACTACCCTGAACCTGAACGACTTCGGCATCAAGGGCCCAGGCCCAACCTCGCAGACACTGGATCTGGATATCAGTGTTGAAGGCGTGAAGCAGAAGTAATCAGCCGCAAACGAAAAAGCCGCCCATCAGGGCGGCTTTTTCATGTCTGCAAAACCGTAATCAGCGATTACGGGTCAGCAGGGCCGGGCGCTCGCCACGCGGGCGGCTCGGCAAGTCTTCCAGCTGCTCAGGCGTTGGGTAACGCTCGAGCTTGGATTCCTTGCGGATGATCACTGGCTGGCTTTGCGATTCACGCGGGTTGCGTACTGCTGGCTCTTGACGAGCGCTGTCGTCACGGGCTGGGCGGTTACGGCCCGGGTTGCCGTCGCGACGGCCACCACCAGCGTTGCTGCCGTTGTTGCTGCGTGGGCGCTTGTCGCCAGCACCCTGACGTGGCTGGCCGCTGCCGCCGTTGTTGCTGCGGCCTTTTGCTGGCGCACCGGCACCGCGAGTGCCGCTGCCTTGGGTTTGGCCGGCACCAGCTGCAGCGCCTGGGCGACGGTTGCGGCCTTGGTTCTTGCCATTCTGGTAAGGGCTGACGTAGTCGGCCTTGTTACCGAAGTTATCCACGTCGTCGTCGAGGAACGCTTCCGGGTCACGGTTGCCGTTGCCATTACCGTTGGCTGGCGCCGATGCTTCGCGGCGCTCGCCCTGTGGCTGGCGCGGCTTGTTCTCACGTGGCTTGCGCGGCTGCTGCTGGCGCTCACCTGCAGGCTTGTCGGCCGGCTTTTCAGCGGCGCTGCTCTGCTTGGCGCGGCCTTTGTCCTTGCCCTTGTCCTTGCGTCCGCCGTTGCTGTCTTTGCTGGCGTCGCTGCGCGGCTGGTTACGACCACCGCGGCCGTTGGCCTGCGGGCGCTCACGGACTTCAGGCTTCTCGACTTCGACGGTGCTGGCGTCAAAGCCCATCAGATCGCCGTCCTGGATCTTCTGGCGAGTGACGCGCTCGATGCTCTTGAGCAGTTTCTCTTCGTCCGGGGCAACCAGCGAGATGGCTTCACCTGAGCGACCGGCACGGCCAGTACGGCCGATGCGGTGCACGTAGTCTTCCTCGACATTCGGTAGCTCGAAGTTGACCACGTGCGGCAGCTGGTCGATGTCCAGGCCACGCGCGGCAATGTCGGTTGCGACGAGGATGCGCACTTCGTTGGCCTTGAAGTCGGCCAGGGCCTTGGTGCGTGCGTTCTGGCTCTTGTTGCCGTGGATCGCTGCAGCCGGCAGGCCGTGCTTCTCAAGGTACTCGGCCAGGCGGTTGGCGCCATGCTTGGTGCGGGTGAAGACCAGCACCTGTTCCCACGCACCGAGGGTGATCAAGTGCGCCAGCAGGGCACGCTTGTGGCTCGCCGGCAGGCGGTAGACGCGCTGTTCGATACGCTCGACCGTGGTGTTCGGCGGCGTGACTTCGATGCGCTCGGGGTTGTGCAGGAGCTTGTCGGCGAGGTCGGTGATGTCTTTGGAGAAGGTCGCCGAGAACAGCAGGTTCTGGCGCTTCGCCGGCAAACGGGCGAGGACCTTCTTGACGTCATGGATGAAGCCCATGTCGAGCATGCGGTCGGCTTCATCGAGGACCAGGATTTCGACGCGGGACAGGTCAACCTTGCCTTGGCCGGCCAGGTCGAGCAGGCGGCCAGGGCAGGCCACCAGTACGTCGACGCCTTTGGCCATGGCCTGAACCTGTGGGTTCATGCCGACACCGCCGAAGATGCAGGTGCTCACCAGGCTGAGGTCGCGTGCATACACTTTGAAGCTGTCGTGCACCTGAGCCGCCAGTTCGCGGGTCGGGGTCAGCACCAGTACGCGCGGTTGACGCGGGCCGTGGCGCTGGGATTTGTCTGGGTGGCCGCCCGGGAACAGACGCTCCAGGATCGGCAGGGCGAAACCGCCGGTTTTGCCAGTACCTGTCTGTGCGGCGACCATCAGGTCGCGACCTTGCAACACGGCGGGGATGGCCCGCTGTTGCACTGGGGTAGGCTCGGTGTAGCCCGCTGCTTCGATAGCGCGGACAAGTGCCTCGGAGAGACCGAGGGAAGCAAAGGACATGGGCAATCCTGTTCTGGTGGGGGCTAGGCCCTATAGGGTGATCTGCCTGGCGCGACGGGCATCTGAGGGATGCGATCGCGTCCGGTCCAGCTTGGTGTCCACTGCGCATCAGAGAAACATCGGGCCTGCGCTGTAGAGCGCGTTGGCGATGATCGAGATGCCTGGATGAAGACCGAGCGTCCGGGCGTGAGCCTGGCGGGAAGGCCCGAGTATAACAGAGCTAGCGAAGTGTGCTGCGTTCCTGCTGCTCAACGGCGCCAGGCAGCACTCCAAGGTCGTCTTCGAAGCGAGCGATCATCTGCACGTAGGCGGGTTCTTTCTTGAAACGGCGCAGTTCGTCGGCAAACGAGCGAGCAAGTTGTTCGCGCCCGGGCTTGCGCGCCAGACCCAGATACTGGTTTTGCCGATCGATCAGCAGCGGCAATTGTTCGATTTGCTGCTGCAGCCCCATCTGCCGGCGCAGATAGCGCCCGACGCGACTGTCGGTGACCAGCAGATCGATGCGGCCGAGCATCAGTTTGCCGAAATTGGCCTCGTGAGTGGGCGCCGGCTCACGTTTGAACAATGTCGACTGATTGAATGCCGCGCCATAGTCGTAGCCCGGCGAGGTGCCGAGGGTCAGCCCGGCGAGGTCCTCCAGTCGCTTGACGGCGCGGTGCTGGCCGTGTCTGCCGAGCAGAACGAACTCGACTGCGGACAGGGGTTCGTCCGGGAACACCATGAACACCTTGCGCGCATCGTTCTGGAAAATCCCCAGCACGCCATCGGCCTGGCCCTGCTCGACCATCGCCAGGCATCGCTTCCACGGCATGAACTCCCAGTCGACCTGGACACCGAGGCGCTTGAACACCTCGCTGGCAACCTCGTACTCGATACCCTGCGGCTGGCCGTTGTGTTCGTAGACATAAGGCGCCCAGTCATCGCTGACCACGCGCAGGCGTTCGGCCTGAGCCGAACAGCTCAGGCAGACAAGCAACAGGCAGAGTAGGCGGGGCAGAAGCGACATGGCGTGAGAGTACGCCGTCCATCGGGCGATGAACAGTGAACGGGGCTTGTACAAACGCTGATAGTTGTAAACACCTGGGTGCCGTTCACAAACGCCTGTAGGAGCGGCCTTGTGTCGCGAAAGGGCCGCGCAGCGGCCCCAGATTTTCAGCTTCGCCGCCAATATCGCTGGGCCAGCTACGCTGGCCTTTCCGACCGGTCCGGCGCCCCGGCAAGGCCGCTCCTACACAAAGCAGATCGCGTTAGCGTGGCAGCTTGAGGTTGTTCCAGATCGCCAGGCTCGGTTCGGCCTGGTTCAGGGTATAGAAGTGCAACCCAGGTGCGCCGCCTTGCAGCAGTTGCTCGCACATGTTGCTGATCACTTCTTCGCCAAAGGCCTGGATGCTCGCGCTGTCGTCGCCATAGGCTTCCAGTTGCTTGCGGATCCAGCGCGGCAGTTCAGCACCACAGGCGTCGGAGAAGCGCGCCAGCTTGCTGTAGTTGGTGATCGGCATGATGCCGGGCACTACCGGGATATCCACGCCCATTTTCTGCACGCGTTCGACGAAGTAGAAATAGCTGTCGGCGTTGAAGAAGTACTGGGTAATGGCGCTGTCGGCACCGGCCTTGACCTTGCGCACGAAGTTGCTCAGGTCGGCTTCGAAGTTCTGCGCCTGTGGGTGCATCTCGGGGTAGGCGGCAACTTCCAGGTGGAAGTGATCGCCGCTTTCCTGGCGGATGAACTCGACCAGGTCACTGGCGTAGCGCAGTTCGCCCGAGGCCATGCCCATGCCCGACGGCAAATCACCGCGCAGGGCGACGATCCGTTTGATGCCGGCAGCCTGGTATTCGTTGAGCAAGCCGCGCAGATCGGCCTTGGAATCACCGACGCAGGACAGGTGCGGTGCGGCGGCGACTTTGACTTCATGTTCCAGCTGCAGCACGGTGTTAAGCGTGCGGTCGCGGGTCGAACCGCCAGCGCCGTAGGTGCAGGAGAAAAAATCAGGATTGTAGCCAGCCAGCTGGCGAGCAACGGCCATCAGCTTTTCGTGACCGGCTTCGGTCTTGGTCGGGAAAAACTCGAAACTGTAACGGCGTTCTTCGGACATCGTTCGTTCCTCATGCAGCCAACGCCAGTAGCGCGCCTTCAGCTGCAATCTGCAAGTAAAAGCCAGAGCGGTGAAGGCCGGTCTGGCTTGGCGTCATTCATTGCATGGACTGCCCGCGGCAAGCATGTCTGCCGCGGGCCACTCGCTTAGTAGCGGTAGGCGTCCGGCTTGAACGGGCCTTCGACGGTGACGCCGATGTATTCGGCCTGCTGCGAGGTCAGCTGGGTGACCACGCCGCCGAAGCCACGGACCATTTCCAGAGCGACTTCTTCGTCGAGTTTCTTCGGCAGCACTTCAACGGTCAGACGCTCGGCTTTCTTCTCGGCCGAGAGGTCAGCGAACTTCTGCCCGAACAGGAAGATCTGTGCCAGCACCTGGTTGGCGAAAGAGCCGTCCATGATCCGGCTTGGGTGGCCAGTGGCGTTGCCCAGGTTGACCAGACGGCCTTCGGCCAGCAGGATCAGGTAGTCGTCGTTCTGCGGATCGAAGTCGCGAGCGCCGGTGCGGTGAATCTTGTGCACCTGCGGCTTGACCTCTTCCCATGCCCAGTTCTTGCGCATGAAAGCGGTGTCGATTTCGTTGTCGAAGTGGCCGATGTTGCACACTACAGCGCGCTTTTTCAGCGCCTTGAGCATGTTCGCATCGCAGACGTTGACGTTACCGGTGGTGGTCACGATCAGGTCGATCTTGCCCAGCAGAGCCTTGTCGATGCAGGCTTCGCTGCCGGTGTTGAGACCGTCGATGAACGGCGAAACCAGCTCGAAGCCGTCCATGCAGGCTTGCATGGCGCAGATCGGGTCAACTTCGGAAACCTTGACGATCATGCCTTCCTGACGCAGCGACTGGGCCGAGCCCTTGCCGACGTCACCGTAGCCGATGACCAGCGCCTGCTTGCCCGACAGCAGGTGGTCGGTGCCGCGCTTGATAGCGTCGTTGAGGCTGTGACGGCAGCCGTACTTGTTGTCGTTCTTGCTCTTGGTGACCGAGTCGTTGACGTTGATCGCCGGGACTTTCAGCTCGCCCTTGGCCAGCATGTCGAGCAGACGGTGAACACCGGTGGTGGTCTCTTCGGTAACGCCGTGGACGCGATCCAGAACCTGTGGGTACTTGTCGTGCAGCAGTTGGGTCAGGTCGCCGCCGTCGTCGAGGATCATGTTGGCATCCCATGGCTGGCCATCCTTGAGGATGGTCTGCTCCAGGCACCACTCGTACTCTTGCTCGGTCTCGCCTTTCCAGGCGAATACCGGGATACCGGCAGCGGCGATGGACGCAGCGGCCTGGTCTTGCGTGGAGAAGATGTTGCAGGACGACCAGCGCACTTCGGCACCCAGGGCAACCAGGGTTTCGATCAGCACGGCAGTCTGAATGGTCATGTGGATGCAGCCGAGGATTTTCGCACCCTTGAGCGGTTGCTCTTCGAGGTACTTGCGGCGCAGGCCCATCAGTGCCGGCATTTCCGATTCGGCGATGATGGTTTCGCGACGGCCCCAGGCGGCCAGGGAGATGTCAGCGACCTTGAAATCGGTAAAACCAGCAGGCGTGTTTACAGCGCTCATGAAGAGCCTCCATTCGTAGTGTGCGAATGGGCGCCGTTGTGCGTTGAGCGTCCACTTGAGCGGACAACGCCCCATCCGAGCCTGACAGGTCGAACCTGCTGCAGCGCCCCTCGGACAGGTGGCGGGCATGGCACCGCGGCGGGTGGCCATGTTAAACGGCGCTGATTATAGCCGGGCAGGGCGATCAGGCCCAAGGTTTTCTGTCGATTAATCGCGACGATAGTCGATGACCAATGGAGCCCTGCGGCAGGCTCTGCCATCATGACTGCACGTTAGCCAAAGCTGGTAGGAGCAATGATGAACTTCCACACCCGCAAATGGGTAAAACCCGAAGACCTCAACCCCAATGGCACTCTGTTCGGCGGCAGCCTGCTGCGCTGGATCGACGAGGAAGCGGCGATCTACGCCATCGTCCAGCTGGGTAATCAGCGAGTGGTGACCAAGTACATCTCGGAGATCAACTTCGTCAGCGCCTCGCGCCAGGGCGACATCATCGAGCTGGGCATTACTGCCACCGAGTTTGGCCGCACCTCGATCACCCTCAAGTGCGAAGTGCGCAACAAGATCACCCGCAAGAGCATCCTCACCGTCGACAAGATGGTCTTCGTCAACCTGGGTGACGATGGCTTGCCGGCTGCGCATGGGCGCACCGAGATCAAGTACGTGCAGGATCAGTTTCCCGACTCTGCCGTAGAGTGATTTTTCGGGGCCGCAAAGCGGCCCCGACATTCTCAAGGCTGAACGCTAACCTTGCTCACCACACGACCAATGCTCAGACCCTGAATCAGGATCGACGACAGCACCACGATGTAGGTGATCGACAGCAGCAAATCACGCTCTTCACCCAGCGGCAACGACAACGCCAGCGCCACCGACACGCCCCCACGCAAACCACCCCAGGTCAGCACGCGAATGGTGCCCTGCGGCACGCTGCGCCAGCGCCGCAGCAGCAGAATTGCCGGCGCCACCGTGAGCAGGCGCGACATCAGCACGGCTAGGGCCAGCACCGAACCGGCGGCCAGGTGCATCCAGTTGAACGGCAGCAGCAACAGCTCCAGGCCGATCAGGGCAAACAACAAGGCATTGAGCATGTCATCGATCAGTTCCCAGAAACCGTCCATGTAGCGCCGGGTCATGTCGTTCATGGCCAGGTTGCGGCCCATGTTGCCGATGATCAGGCCGGCCACCACCATCGCGATCGGTGCCGAGACATGCAGCTCGTAGCACATTGCCGAGCCGCCGATGACCAGCGCCAGGGTCAGCATGACCTGGACCTGGTATTGGTCGATGCTCTTGATCATGCGATAGGTCGCATAGCCGATCAGGCCGCCGAAGGCGATCCCGCCGATGGCTTCGCGGGCGAACAGCAGGGCGGTCTCGGAGATACTTGGCGTCTCGCCCAGCTGGACGATGCCGAGCAGTACCGTGAACACCACCACCGCCGTGCCGTCGTTGAACAGCGACTCGCCAACGATGGTGGTCTTCAGCGGCTTGGAGGCGTTGGCCGTACGCAGCGCGCCGAGCACGGCAATCGGGTCGGTCGGCGAGATCAATGCGCCGAACAGCAGGCAGTAGATCAGGCTGACGTGCCAGCCGAACATGGCGAACACCCAGTGCGCGAGAAAACCGATGACCACGGTGGCGATAAGCACGCCGATGGTCGCCAGCAGGCCGATCGGCCAACGGTAGCTGCGCAGATCGCTGAGGTTGACGTGCAGGGCGCCGGCAAACAGCAGGAATGCCAGCATCCAGTGCATCAGCAGGTCATTGAAGTCGATCTGGTTCATCAAACCTTCGACGCGTTCTTCCAGGCCCGGAAAGCCGATCAGGCTCAGACCCTGCAGAATCAACGAGAACAGCAGCGCCGTGACCATGACACCGATGGCCGGCGGCAGGCCGATGAAGCGATAGTTGACATAGGTGAGGAGGGTGGTCAGGCAGATAAAAGCGGCAACAAGTTCAAGCATCCCGAATCCTGTAAAAAGTGGCTTCCAAGTCGGACCCGAATCGCTCGGGTCACGGGTTTGATGGTCCAGCAGGGGGTGTGGGACACACTCTATGACCAGAAATGTCCGAATCGTTCAAAATATGTACAAGGGCGCCCTGGCCCTGTCCGCTGCGTAACCCGCTATATTGTGCCGACCTCTGAGTCTGAGCCCTCCAAGGAAACCTCGCGTGCTGGCAACCGTTCTTGTTCTTGTCGCAGCCCTGTTGCATGCCATCTGGAACACCCTGGTCAAGTTCAGTGGCGAGCGGCTGCTGGTGATTGCCAGCATGGACTCGGTAGCGTTGCTGTTCGCTGTGGTGGCTGTGTGGTTCGTCGATTTCCCGCCTGGCGAAATCTGGCCCTGGCTGCTGGTTTCGGCGCTGGCCCAGCAGATCTACCGGGTCTTGCTGATCAAGGCCTATCGGGTCGGCGACCTTGGCCTGGTTTACCCACTGATGCGCGGTTTGTCACCGCTGGTGGTGCTGGGTCTTACTCTGGCGTTTGCCGGCGAGACCCTCAGCGGCCAGCAGATCATCGGCATCTTGCTGATCCCCTGTGGCATGGCCTGCCTGCTCTGGCAGGGCGGTGGCGGTGCGCGTTTGCCATGGTCGATGTTGCCGGTAGTGGGGCTGATCGGGATGTGTATCGGCTGCTACACCTGGTTCGACGGCCAGGGCGTGCGTGCGTGGGGCAAGCCCTGGGATTATCTGGTGTGGCTGACCTTGCTCAGTACCTGGCCGTTTCCGCTGCTGGCCGGCGTTGCCCGGCGTGCACCGTTCGTGCAGTTCTGGCGTAAACAATGGCGGCTGGGCCTGGCGGTGGGTGTTTGCGTGCTGGCCAGCTACGCTCTGGTGCTGTGGGCGATGCACCTGGGGTCGGTGGCCGAGGCGGCGGCGTTGCGCGAGATCAGCGTGATTCTGGTGGTGCTGCTGGGCATGCGCTACCTCAAAGAACCTTTCGGCGGGCCGAGGCTCTTAGCTTGCGGGCTGGTGCTGGCAGGTATGCTGGTGATGAAGCTCTGAATCCAACTCTTTTGAACAAGGAATTCTGTCCATGACCGTTGCCCTGTGGTGCATTTTGATCGCCATGATCCTGCCGCCGCTGTGTGCGCTGATCGCCAAACTCAGCAGCGGCCGTTTCGGCATGCAACACAACCATGACCCGCGGGCGTTTCTGGACACGCTGTCAGGCCTGCCACGCCGCGCCCATGCTGCCCAGCAGAACAGCTATGAAGCCTTCCCGGCCTTTGCGGCGGCGGTGCTGGTGGCGGATATCGTCGGCAACGCCGAACAAGTGACCCAGGATGTGTTGGGGGTGATGTACATCACCAGCCGGTTGCTGTTCATCATCTGCTACCTGGCCGATTGGGCGATATTGCGCTCGATAGTGTGGTTTGCCGGTTTGGCATTGATCGTGGCGTTTTTTGTAGTCTCGGTTTGACCGAGCGACTTACGCCGACCGTGTAGGAGCGACCTTGCCGGGGCGCCGGACCGGTCGGAAAGGCCAGCAGAGCTGGCCCGGCGATAAACGCGGCGAAGCATAAATCGTGGGGCCGCTGCGCAGCCCTTTCCGACTGGTCCGGCGCCCCGGCAAGGCCGCTCCTACAGGGGGAGGCGATGGTGTCAGGGGACTTTGGGTAGCTCAGGCAATGGCTGGCCTTTGGGCCAGAGCATCCAGATCTGCCCTTGCTGCTTCATGTTGCCGGCCAACTCACCGGCTTGCGGCCCGGTACCCCAGAACAGGTCGGCACGTACTTCGCCGGTGATCGCCCCGCCGGTATCCTGCGCGCCGACCGGGCGCACCACGGGTGAACCATCCGGGCGGGTGGTCGACAGCCACAGCAGGCTGCCCAGTGGGATCACCTTGCGATCGATGGCGACGCTGTACCCTGCGGTCAGCGGCACGTTCAACGAACCGCGCGGGCCTTCGTTGCTGTCCGGCCGGGTGCTGAAGAACACGTAACTGGGGTTGCTCGCCAGCAACTCCGGTACCCGCTGCGGGTTGGCCTGGGCCCAGGCGTGAATCGCGCCCATGCTGACATCTTCTTTCTTCAACTGGCCTTGTTCGATCAGCCAGCGGCCGATCGGCCGATACGGGTGGCCGTTCTGGTCGGCATAACCCAGGCGTAACTGGCGCCCGTCTTCCAACTGAACCCTGCCAGAGCCCTGAATCTGCAGGAATTGCAGATCCATCGGGTCCGTCAGCCAGGCCTGCACAGGTGCGTTGACGCCATCACGGTAGATGGTTTCCGAGGTGTCATAGGGCTTGAGCACGCGGCCTTCCAGGCGCCCGCGCAGGCGCTTGCCCTTGAGCTCAGGGTAGATACTCGCCAGATCGACCACGATCATGTCCTGCGGCACGCCGTACACCGGCACCTGGGCCGCCGCAGTGCGGGTCAGGCTGCCAGGGTAGACCGGCTCGTAATAACCGGTGATCAGCCCGGTGGCGTTGTTCTCGGCCGAGCGCAGGCCGTACACCTGCAGGTTCTGCTGGAGAAACGCGCGGGCCTGGGCGGCATCGTCAGGAATGCGCAGCGCCGCCTCGCAGGTCGCTGCCCAGACCGCATCGCGCTTGAGCTTCTCGCAGCCGACCCGCCACGCCTGAAAGCCCGCCAACAGATCAGCATCACTGACGCTGGGCAGATCTTTCCAGGTGGCGGGAGCATAGGTGGCAATGGCGTGCGGTTCAGGCTTGGTGCTGTCACCGCCGTTGCAGCCGGCCAGCAGGGCCAGGGCTGGCAGCGCCCAGGCGAGCTGGCGCAGAGCAGATTTCATGGTTGAATCCTTGAGCGGGCAGCGGCGTGGCTGCCCCTGTTTTCTGTAAGGGTATTGGTCTTTGTCGAGCAGGCGAGGATACTGTCGGCCCTCTTCCGATGCCAATGTGACCGTGATGTTCAAATGTTTCACCGTGCTGCTGGTAGCTAGCCTGGCCCTGCTGGGCTGCGACCGTGTCGATCCTAACTCACCGCTCGGGCAGCGCAAGGCGATCTTCAAGCAGATGCTCAACACCAGCGAAGACCTTGGCGGCATGCTGCGCGGACGCTTGCCGTTCGATGGCGACAAGTTCGCTGCCGGCGCCATCAAGCTCGATGGTCTGGCGCACGCCCCTTGGAAGCATTTTCCGCAGGCTCAGGATGGCGGCGACAGCAGTGCGCGGGCCGAGGTCTGGCAGCGCCAGGCGCGCTTCGAGGAGCTGGCCCGGCAACTGGAAAGCGTGACCGGTGAACTGGTTGCCGCGAGCAGCAACAAACCGCTGCACGCAGCGCAGTTGCAAGCACCTATGGACAAGGTCGAAGCGGCCTGCAAGGCCTGCCACACCGAATTTCGTAACCACTAGGCCGCGCTGACGCCAGCAGCGCGCTCACGGTTCAGCGTGGCGTCGGAGTGGTTACTTTTCCAGATCGTCGAGCGCTTCCTGCAGCTCCTTTTTCGATTCGGCAAGCTTGTCTTTACGCTTGTTGATCTTCTCGGAGTCGCCGCGCTTCATGGCCTTGTCCAGATCCTTGGTGCGCTTGTTCACCTCGTGACGCGCATCCAGCACCTTCTGCTCGCGCTCTTTGCGCAGGCTGCTGTCGGTGCAGTTGGCAGTCACTTCGCTCAGGGCTTTTTCCAGACCAGCCTGCTGGTTGCTGTTGCCGTGGGCACGTGCCTGCTCGATCTGTTCGCTGATCGCTTGCTTCTTGGCGGCGCAACCTTTGAGCTCGGTCTGCTCGGCAGCCAGCGCGCCGTGGGCAGTGAGGCCAAGCAAGGCGGACAGGGCGAGGGTAGAGAACAGTTTCATCGGGGGCTCCATTCGGGTGCAGGGCAGCGAAAAGGGAAATGCTGCCCTGATCCGGCAAAATTAGAAACCCTTGATTGTGTGATGGCGTAACTGCCCGGCCAGTAATTGCACTGCGTCGTCATTGAAAAATGCCTGCAACTGCTCGGCACGGCCGTTGCCGATGCCGGGTTCCTGCAGCCATTCTCGTGCGGTTTTGCTCGCCAAGGTCTGCCAGTCAGGGCCTGGCTCAAGGTGGCGCGGCGCAGGCATACCCAGGCCGTGTAGCCAGCGCTGGAAGGGTTGCTGGCGGGCTTGGGTGAACACCTCGAGCAGCTGTTCGGCGCGCGTTTCAGCGATGCCCGCAACACCCAGCAACTGCTCCCGGTCCAGGTTCAGCCAATCGTCCAGCGTACTGACCAGGCCGCTGTCGACCAACTGAGTCCAGGTCGCCGCGCCCATCCCAGGCATGTTCAGGCCTTGCTTGCCGCCCAGCCAGTGCAGGCGGGCGACAAACTGCTGGCGACAGGCGGGGCTGTCCTGCCAGCAGCTGAGCGAATGGTGGCGGCCCGGTTCCGGGACCTGTACCGGCGCACGCTGGCTGCTGCGCTGCACCACGGACTCCAACCGCGGAATGGTCAAGCCGGCCAGGCTTATTGCCACCTGATCGCCTGCACGGATGTCCAGCGCTTGCCAGCGTGCCAGCGACCCGAGGCTGACCTGACTGACCTGGCGATCATCCAGCTGCAGCGGTTTCAGCTGTAACAGAGGCGTGATGCGCCCGGTGCGGCCAACCTTGAACTGCACCTCGCGCACTTCGGCCAGTGCCTGGCGCAGCGGATACTTCCAGGCTGCAATCCAGTGCGGCGCATTGGCCTGCCAACGCTCTGCGGCGGGGCGCTGATCCTGGCGCAGGATCACTCCGTCAGTAGCGAACGGCAGGGCTGATCGATACCAGTGCTGGCGCCAGTGAGCGGCCTGCTCGAAGGTATCGATGGCGACGCTGTACTGCTGGCTGTCGCTGAAGCCTAGTGCAGTCAATGCACTGAGCCGTTCTGCCTGTGTAGCTGGGCCCTCGGGCCAATCCCAGACGAACAGGCCGATATCCGCGCCCAATTGCGCGCTGAGCTGCTTGCGCGCCATCAGGCCGGCGACACTCCCGCGGGCGCCGCGCCCACCGGCGGCTGCCTGCACGTGGTTGTCCAGCCGCAGGTACAGCTCGCCCTGCAGCGCCAGATCAAGGGCGCGTGGCAGTTCGCGCTGGATGCCCGAAAGGTACGGCAGGTGCCGGCTCCAGTCATGCCCATGGACGCCGTCACCGCGGCTCAGCAACTGCACCAACCGACCTTGTCGGTAAACCAGCGAGACCGCCACGCCATCGACCTTGGGCTGAATCCACACGGCCTGTCTACCGCGCAGCCATTGTGCGGCGGCCTGCTCATCACGCAGCTTGGCGACGCCGGTATGAACAGTCGGGTGCGCCAGCGGGCCGCGCGCGCTGGCCAGCGGGTCGTCACTGGCATTGATGGCAAAGCACTGTTGCAGGTCCAGCAGGCGCTGCCGGCTTTGGTCGTAGAGTTCATCATCGACCAGCGCGATACCTTGGCGATGGTAGTGGTCATCCCACGTTGCCAGTGACTGGCGCAACTGTTCGACCTCTTGTTGCGCCCGCTCGCCAGGCCAGGCGGGGCAAGCGGCGGCCTGAGCACCCGAGAGGTACAACAGCGGCAGCAAGCACAGTAGCAGTTTGAGCATCATGGCCAGCATCCTTGCCAGGCGATTCGGAACCCTCAGCCTAAGCGCGCAAGCGGATCAACGCTGGGCCAGTTTGTCAGGCGATATGTCACAAAAAAGCCCCTGTCGATTACTCGGCAGGGGCTTTCGTCTGTGGCTGTAAGAAAGCTTACAGGCCAGCAGCGTCCTTCAGCGACTGGGCGCGGTCGGTGCGTTCCCAGGTGAAGGTGGTGAAGGTGTCGTCACCCACGGTTTTCTGCTCAGGGGTACGGCCGAAGTGACCGTAGGCCGCAGTTTCCTGATACATCGGGTGCAGCAGGTCGAGCATGGTGGTGATTGCATAAGGACGCAGGTCGAAGCACTCACGCACCAGCTGGACGATCTTGGCGTCGGAAATCTTGCCGGTACCAAAGGTATTCAGCGAGATCGAGGTCGGCTGAGCGACACCGATGGCATAGGACACCTGAATCTCGCAACGCTCGGCCAGGCCGGCAGCCACGATGTTCTTGGCGACGTAACGACCGGCGTAGGCCGCCGAACGGTCAACCTTGGATGGATCCTTGCCGGAGAATGCGCCGCCGCCGTGACGGGCCATGCCGCCGTAGGAGTCGACGATGATCTTGCGCCCGGTCAGGCCGCAGTCGCCCACTGGGCCGCCAATGATGAACTGGCCAGTCGGGTTGATGTGGAACTGGGTGTCCTTGTGCAGCAGTTCGGCAGGCAGGGTGTGCTTGACGATCAGCTCCATGACGGCTTCTTTGAGGTCTTTTTGCGAGACTTCAGGGTTGTGCTGGGTCGACAGCACCACGGCGTCGATACCAACAACCTTGCCGCCTTCGTAACGGCAGGTGACCTGCGACTTGGCATCCGGACGCAGCCACGGCAGCAGGCCGGACTTGCGCGCTTCGGCCTGGCGCTCGACCAGACGGTGCGAGAAGCAGATCGGTGCTGGCATCAGCACGTCGGTTTCGTTGCTGGCGTAGCCGAACATCAGGCCCTGGTCGCCGGCGCCTTGATCTTCAGGCTTGGAGCGGTCAACGCCCTGGGCGATATCGACCGACTGCTTGCCGATGATGTTCATCACCGCGCAGGTCGCGCCATCGAAGCCGACGTCGGAGCTGTTGTAGCCGATGTCGACGATGACGTCGCGCACGATCTGCTCGAGGTCGACCCAGGCCGAGGTGGTGACTTCGCCGGCAATAATGGCAACACCGGTCTTGACCAAGGTTTCGCAGGCCACACGGGCGAACTTGTCCTGGGTGATGATGGCGTCCAGGACCGCGTCCGAAATCTGGTCGGCGATCTTGTCCGGATGTCCTTCAGACACGGACTCGGAGGTGAAAAGGGAATATTCGCTCATCTCGACGGGTTCCTAAAATTTACCGATGGTGATGTCGCCAGCCGTCCGCTGAAAATGGCGGACCTGGATCTGGAAACCGTTACGCAAGCCCACATACAGGCTGTCTCCGAGAGCCAGCCCTGCTGCCCGGGCCCAACGGGCCAGGTCATCCTGCTCAAAGCCCAGCCAGAGATCGCCGCAGGCCTCGCGGGCCCAATGCTGATCATGGCTGCACAGTTCGGTGACCAGCAGGCTGCCGCCTGCCTTTACCCGTTTGGCCAGCAGGCGCAGGGCCTGGGCCGGATCGCTGAAATGGTGCAAGACCATGTTCAGCACTACGCAGTCGGCTGTCACATCCGTTGCACCCAATGCATCGGCCAACTGCAGGTTTACATTACTCAAGCTTTCTCGTTCACAGACCTGGCGCGCCAGCTCGAGCATGGTCGGGCTGTTGTCCATCGCCGTGACGCTGGCAAAGCGCCGCGCCAGGTCGGGCAGAAAACCACCGTCACCCGGGCCGACTTCAAGGGCACTGGCGTCAGCGCCGAAGCTGAGTTTGTCGAGCAGTGCCAGCAGGCTCTCGCGGTACTGCGGCAAGCCGGCAATCAAGTCCTGCTGGGCACGAAACTTTTCTTCCACACGCAGGAAGAAGTCCTGACTGGTAGCGGCCCGGCGCTGTTGCACCTGGGCAATGCGCGCCTGCACTGCGGCCGGCAACGCGAGGTCGTCGACCTCTTCAAGCAGTGCCGTATGCAGCCGGCCACCGGGGCGCAGGCTGTCGGGCAGGGCGCGCCGGTAGAAGATGGCGTTGCCTTCGCGGCGTGTGGCCACCAGTTCGGCCTGGGCCAGCACCTTGAGGTGATGACTCATGCCGGACTGGCCGACGTCGAAGATCTGCGCCAGCTCGAGCACGCCGAACGAGTCACTGGCCAGCGCGCGCAATACATGCAGGCGCAGCTCGTCGCCGCTGGCTTTGCATAAAGCTGCCAGGTCGTCGCTGCGTTGCAGGGCCAATGGTTGCGCGGGAAGATTCATAGCGCGGCAGTCTAGACAGGCAAGGTTGCCCTCGCAAGGGCAATATCAAAAAGTTTTGATATTGGACGATGGATGGCCCGAGTCAGTCCGAACCACCGTCTATTCTCGCGAATCGCTCATCAATCACAGGAAAAACACCCAACTGCGACCATCCGTCATTGCCCCGGAGCCGACTGTGGGGGAAAATGGTCGTCTTTTTTGCGCTTCATTACTTATTCAAGCCCCCAGGAGACTTAGCGATGCCCAGCCGTCGTGATCGTGCCAACGCCATTCGTGCCCTCAGCATGGATGCCGTGCAAAAGGCCAACAGCGGCCATCCCGGTGCCCCAATGGGCATGGCGGATATCGCCGAAGTGCTTTGGCGCGACTACCTGAAGCACAACCCGAGCAACCCGAGCTTCGCCGACCGTGACCGCTTCGTGCTGTCCAACGGCCACGGCTCGATGCTGATCTATTCGCTGCTGCACCTGACCGGCTACGACCTGTCGATCGAAGACCTCAAAGGTTTCCGTCAGCTGCACAGCCGCACCCCGGGCCACCCGGAGTTCGGCTACACCCCAGGCGTCGAAACCACCACCGGCCCACTCGGCCAGGGCCTGGCCAACGCGGTCGGCTTCGCCCTCGCCGAAAAAGTCATGGCGGCGCAGTTCAACCGTGACAGCCACAACATCGTCGACCACAACACCTACGTGTTCCTCGGCGATGGCTGCCTGATGGAAGGCATCTCCCATGAAGTCGCCTCGCTGGCCGGCACCCTGGGCCTGAACAAGCTGGTCGCGTTCTACGACGACAACGGCATCTCCATCGATGGCGAAGTCCACGGCTGGTTCACCGACAACACCCCGGCACGCTTCGAAGCCTACAACTGGCAGGTGATCCGCAACGTCGACGGCCACGATGCCGAAGAAATCAAGATGGCCATCGAGACGGCGCGCAAGAGCGATCGTCCGACCCTGATCTGCTGCAAGACCATCATCGGTTTCGGTTCGCCGAACAAGCAGGGCAAGGAAGACTGCCACGGCGCACCGCTGGGCAATGACGAAATCGCCCTGGCCCGCAAAGAGCTGAACTGGAACTACGGCCCGTTCGAAATCCCGGCCGACATCTATGCCGAGTGGGACGCCAAGGCCGCCGGTGCCAAGGCCGAAGCCGAGTGGAACCAGCGCTTTGAAGCTTACGCCGCTGCTCACCCAGAGCTGGCTGCCGAGTTCAAGCGGCGGATGGCCGGTGACTTGCCTGCCGACTTCTCGGCCAAGGCTCAGGCCTACGTCAACGAAGTTGCTGCCAAGGGTGAAACCATTGCCAGCCGCAAGGCCAGCCAGAACGCCCTGAACGCCTTCGGCCCGCTGCTGCCCGAGTTCCTCGGCGGTTCGGCTGACCTGGCCGGCTCCAACCTGACCTTGTGGAAAGGCTGCAAAGGCGTCGACGCCGTTGATGCCAGCGGCAACTACGTGTTCTACGGCGTGCGCGAATTCGGCATGACCGCGATCATGAACGGCGTCGCCCTGCACGGCGGCCTGGTGCCTTACGGCGCGACCTTCCTGATGTTCATGGAATACGCCCGCAACGCCGTGCGCATGTCGGCTCTGATGAAGCAGCGCGTCATCCACGTCTACACCCACGACTCGATCGGCCTGGGCGAAGACGGCCCGACTCACCAGCCAATCGAGCAGCTGACCAGCCTGCGCAGCACGCCGAACCTGGACACCTGGCGCCCGGCCGATGCGGTCGAGTCGGCGGTTTCCTGGAAGCATGCACTGCAGCGCAAGGACGGCCCGTCGGCGCTGATCTTCTCGCGTCAGAACCTGCAGCATCAGCAGCGCGATGCGCAGCAGATCGCCGACATCGAGCGCGGCGGTTATGTGCTCAAGGACTGCGCTGGCGAGCCTGAGCTGATCCTCATCGCTACCGGTTCCGAAGTCGGTCTGGCCGTGCAGGCGTTCGACCAACTGAGCGAGCAAGGCCGCAAGGTCCGCGTCGTCTCGATGCCATGCACCAGCGTGTTCGATGCCCAGGACGCCAGCTACAAGCAGGCTGTGCTGCCGCTTGAAGTCGGTGCGCGGATCGCCATCGAGGCTGCCCATGCCGACTTCTGGTACAAGTACGTTGGCCTTGAAGGTCGCGTCATCGGCATGACCACTTACGGCGAATCGGCTCCGGCCTCGGCGCTGTTCGAGGAATTCGGCTTTACCCTGGAGAACATCCTCGGTACCGCTGAAGAGCTGCTGGAAGACTGATTCATCCTGAGCGAGGCGAGGGCGTTGCCCTCGTTTTCGCGACTCAAGGCCGCGCCTACAAGTTATTGCCTGTGCAGTATCTTGTAGGCGCGGCCTTGTGCCGCGACGGTCAATGATCATCCTGTGTTAGCGAGTCCTGCATGTCTCAAGGTCGCCCTTACAAAGTTGCACTCAACGGTTACGGCCGCATTGGCCGCTGTGTCCTGCGCGCGCTGGTTGAGCGGGGGGCTGCTGCGAGCTTCGAGATCGTTGCCTTGAATGACCTGGCCGATCAGGCCAGCCTGGAATACCTGACACGCTTCGACTCCACCCATGGCCGCTTCCCCGGCGAGGTCAAGGTCGATGGCGATTGTCTGCATATCAACGGCGACTGCGTGCAGGTGTTGCGCAGTGCCACCCCGGAAGGCATCGACTGGGCCGCGCTGGAGGTTGACCTGGTGCTCGAATGCACCGGTGCCTACAACACCCGTGCCGATGGCCAGCGCTTTCTCGACGCCGGCGCGCCACGGGTACTGTTCTCGCAGCCGATGGCCAGCGAGGCCGACGTCGACGCCACCATCGTCTATGGCATCAACCAGGCTTGCCTGAGCGGTGCCGAGCAGTTGGTGTCGAATGCCTCCTGCACCACCAACTGCGGCGTGCCGCTGCTGCGCGTGCTGGATCAGGCGTTCGGCATCGAGTACGTGCAGATAACCACCATTCACTCGGCGATGAACGACCAGCCGGTGATCGACGCCTATCACCATGAAGACCTGCGCCGCACCCGCTCGGCGTTTCAGTCGGTGATCCCGGTGTCCACTGGTCTGGCGCGTGGCATCGAACGGCTGCTGCCGGAACTTGCCGGGCGAATTCAGGCCAAAGCGGTGCGTGTGCCCACTGTCAACGTGTCGTGCCTGGACATCACCCTGCAGACCGCCCGTGACACCACCGCTGCCGAGGTCAACCAGGTGCTGCGTGATGCAGCCCTGAGCGGCCCGCTGCGAGGGCTGCTGGCCTACACCGAGCTGCCGCACGCCAGCTGTGATTTCAACCATGACCCGCATTCGGCCATCGTCGATGCCAGCCAGACCCGCGTTTCCGGCCCCCGCCTGGTGAACCTGCTGGCCTGGTTCGACAACGAATGGGGGTTTGCCAACCGTATGCTCGACGTTGCTGATCATTTCCTGCACGTCGTCCACCAAACCCGCAGCAAACAGCCCTGAAGGACTGCATTCATGACCGTGTTGAAGATGACTGACCTCGACCTGCAAGGTAAGCGCGTACTGATTCGCGAAGACCTCAACGTGCCTGTCAAAGACGGTGCGGTTGCCAGCGATGCGCGTATCCTGGCGGCGCTGCCGACCATCAAGCTGGCCCTGGAAAAAGGCGCCGCGGTAATGGTCTGCTCGCACCTCGGTCGGCCAACCGAAGGCGAGTTTTCTGCCGAAAACAGCCTCAAGCCGGTGGCTGACTACCTGAGCAAGGCACTCGGCCGTGAAGTACCGCTGGTGGCCGATTATCTCGACGGCGTTGAAGTTGCCGCCGGTGAGCTGGTGCTGTTCGAGAACGTGCGCTTCAACAAGGGCGAGAAGAAAAACGCCGACGAGCTGGCGCAGCAGTACGCTGCCCTGTGCGACGTATTCGTGATGGATGCGTTCGGCACCGCCCACCGCGCCGAAGGCTCGACCCACGGCGTGGCCAAGTTCGCCAAGGTTGCCGCTGCCGGCCCGCTGCTGGCTGCTGAGCTGGACGCATTGGGCAAGGCCCTGAAAGCGCCTGCCAAGCCAATGGCTGCCATCGTTGCCGGCTCCAAGGTGTCGACCAAGCTCGATGTACTGAACAGCCTCAGCAGCGTCTGCGACCTGCTGATCGTCGGTGGCGGCATTGCCAACACCTTCCTCGCCGCCGCTGGCCACAAAGTCGGCAAGTCGCTGTACGAGCCTGACCTGGTCGACACCGCCAAGGCCATCGCCGCCAAGGTCAACGTGCCGCTGCCGGTCGACGTGGTAGTGGCCAAGGAGTTCGCCGAGAGCGCCGTGGCTACCGTCAAGCTGATCAGCGAGGTTGCCGACGACGACATGATCCTCGACATCGGCCCGCAAACTGCCGAGCAGTTCGCCGAGTTGCTGAAGTCGTCGAAGACCGTGCTGTGGAACGGCCCGGTCGGCGTGTTCGAGTTCGATCAGTTCGGTAACGGCACCAAAGTACTGGCCCAGGCTATTGCCAGCAGCGACGCGTTTTCCATCGCGGGCGGTGGTGACACCCTGGCGGCCATCGATAAATATGGCGTTGGCAGCGATATCTCCTACATTTCTACCGGTGGCGGCGCGTTCCTCGAGTTCGTCGAGGGCAAGGTTCTGCCTGCTGTGGAAATCCTGGAACAACGAGCCAAGGCCTGAGCATGAAGGCGCCTGGCGCAGGGAGCGAGCGGATGCTCAAGCAATTGCCGGTGATGATCGTGGCCTGTCTGTTGGGCGCCTGCTCCAGCGGGCCGGCTGCCGATGACGAGCCGTCGCAGGCGGTGCCGGGCGGCTGTTACCAGTCGCAGTGGCAGGCCGAGACGGTGCCGGTGATCAACAAGCGGCTGGGTCCGGACGGGCTGGAAAAGTACGACGACGAGCACCAACGCAAGGCGCCAGGTTGCCCGTGATGGGTTGGCGGGCAACCTAAACTGGGTTTTGTGGTCTTGGATTAGGGGCCGCTTCACGGCCTTCGCGGGTAAACCCGCTCCCACAGACGTGCACCGAACCTGTGGGAGCGGGTTTACCCGCGAAGGGCCGCATAGCGGACCCATAACGAGGGTTTCGGATGAAAGCGCTATTGGCCCTGATGGCCCTGGCGACACTGGCAGGCTGCTCACTGCTGCAGCCGGCACCGGCTGCGCCGACAGACACCTGGACGCGCTGGGTCTGTGATACACAGACCGAAGTATCCTGGCGTTTCGCCGATGCCAGCCAGGACTCGGTCGATGTCCGCCTTGGCGGTAATGACCAGGTCTACCGGCTCAAGTCCGAGCCGGGCGCCTCTGGCGCGCTGTACAGCGATGGCGTTCTGGCCCTGCATCTGCGCGGCGAAGAAGGCCTGGTGTACTGGGTAGCAACCAACGATCTGATAGGGCGGGGCTGCAAGGCACCGTGATGGCCGGGTCGCTTCGGCGGCCCACATAACATGAACAGCAACCGCCCTATGGCAGGTTTGCACGAAACAACGACGCTTGTCGGGAGAGAGATACACAATGGCACTCATTAGCATGCGCCAGATGCTGGACCACGCCGCCGAGTTCGGTTACGGCGTTCCAGCTTTCAACGTAAACAACCTCGAGCAGATGCGCGCCATCATGGAAGCCGCCGACAAGACCGACTCTCCGGTCATCGTGCAGGCCTCGGCCGGTGCTCGCAAATACGCCGGTGCACCCTTCCTGCGCCACCTGATCCTGGCGGCAATCGAAGAGTTCCCACACATCCCGGTGTGCATGCACCAGGACCACGGTACCAGCCCTGACGTTTGCCAGCGCTCGATCCAGCTGGGCTTCAGCTCGGTGATGATGGACGGCTCGCTGGGCGAAGACGGCAAGACCCCAACCGACTACGACTACAACGTCCGCGTCACCCAGCAGACCGTCGCCATGGCCCACGCCTGCGGTGTTTCGGTAGAAGGCGAGCTGGGCTGCCTGGGTTCGCTGGAAACCGGCATGGCCGGTGAAGAAGACGGTATCGGTGCCGAAGGCGTGCTCGATCACAGCCAGATGCTGACCGATCCGGAAGAAGCCGCCGACTTCGTCAAGAAGACTCAGGTCGACGCCTTGGCCATCGCCATCGGCACCAGCCACGGCGCCTACAAATTCACCAAGCCGCCTACCGGCGACGTGCTGGCAATCGACCGCATCAAGGAAATCCACAAGCGCATCCCCAATACCCACCTGGTGATGCACGGTTCTTCCTCGGTACCGCAAGAGTGGCTGGCGATCATCAACCAGTACGGCGGCGACATCAAAGAGACCTACGGCGTACCGGTTGAAGAAATCGTCGAAGGCATCAAGTACGGCGTGCGCAAGGTCAACATCGACACCGACCTGCGCCTGGCCTCGACCGGTGCCATGCGTCGTCTGATGGCGACCAACCCGAGCGAGTTCGACCCACGCAAGTTCTTCGGCGAAACCGTCAAGGCCATGCGTGACGTGTGCATCGCCCGTTACGAAGCCTTCGGCACCGCCGGCAATGCCTCGAAGATCAAACCGATCTCCCTCGAAGGCATGTACCAGCGTTACCTGAAAGGTGAGCTGGCTGCCAAGGTCAACTGATCAGGGCTGTATGCTTGAAAAAACCCGCAGCGATGCGGGTTTTTTTATGTCTGCGAGATGACCGTTAGTCGGCATGGGAAACTAAATTCGGTGATAGCGTTCTGATTCCATTGCACCCCGCCAACTGCGGTCTAGAGTAGACGGGTAGGAAGCAGTCGCTCTTACAAGAGAAGCAGCATGGATGAAGCTCAACCCACTGCAACGGACGGCAAGTCCGTCTTGCTGGTTGTCGACGATTACCCAGAGAACCTGATCAGCATGCGCGCCCTGCTGGCCCGTCAGGATTGGCAGGTATTGACTGCCTGTTCGGGCACCGAGGCGCTCGGCGCGCTGCTCCGCCATGAAGTCGACCTGGTTTTGCTCGACGTGCAGATGCCCGAGATGGACGGCTTTGAAGTCGCCCGCTTGATGCGCGGCAGCCAGCGCACTCGACTTACTCCAATCATTTTCCTGACTGCCAACGAGCAGTCGCAGGATGCCGTGCTCAAGGGCTACGCCGCCGGCGCCGTGGATTATCTGTTCAAGCCATTCGACCCGCAGATCCTCAAGCCCAAGGTGCAGGCCCTGCTCGAGCAGCAGCGCAACCGACGCATGCTGCAGCGCCTGACCCGCGAGCTTGAAGCGGCGCGGGCCTTCAATGCCTCGATCCTGGAAAACGCCGCCGAAGGCATCCTGGTGGTGGATGAGAGCGGCACCATCAGTTTTGCCAATCCGGCGATTTCAAGCCTGCTGGATACCCCGGTGCAGGTGCTCCAGGGCGCCCACGTGCTTGACCTGCTGCAACTGGCGACACCGAGCCTGTGGCGCGAGTCGGACTTCTTCAAGGCGTACCAGCAACGGCAGATCTTCCGCGTGCACGATGCGCAGTTGCGCACCGCCGACGGGCAACTGGTGCCGGTGGCGTTGTCCTGCGCGCCGCTGCCGAGCGAGCAGCACGCCATGGTAATTACCCTGCTGGACATGTCAGTGGTGCGCAGCCTGCACCAGCAGCTGGAACAGCAGGCGGTCACCGACCCGCTCACCGGCCTGCTCAATCGGCGCGGCTTCTACCAGGCTGCCGAAGCTGCGCTGCTGCGCAACGAGCACTCGGAAAAGGTCCAGGCACTGATGTACATGGACCTCGATGGCTTCAAGCGGATCAATGATTCGCTCGGGCACGAGGCAGGCGACGAGATCCTGCACTGGGTCGCGTCTCAACTGAAGGATTGCCTGGGCAGCGAGGCGCTGCTGGCACGGATGGGCGGTGACGAATTCACGGCTTTGTTCGACGGCCTGCCGTATCCTGAGCTGGCCGGACGCTTCGCTGAGCGGGTGCTCGAACGCCTGTCGATCACCCACCAGGTAGACGGGGTGGATGTATCCCTGGGCGTCAGCATTGGTATCGCCACCTATCCCGACTGCGGCGGCACTTTCGAGGGCCTGTTGCGCGCAGCGGACACGGCGATGTACGCCGCCAAGCATGCTGGCCGTCAGCAATACCGGTTTTACGATCAGGAACTGAACGGCCGTGCGCGGTCGCGGCTGATGCTCGAAGACGGCGTGCGCAGCGCCATCGAGCAAAAGGACTTCAGCCTGGTGTTCCAGCCGCAGGTGGCGTTTGCCGATGGCCAGCTGCGTGGCTTCGAGGCGCTGCTGCGCTGGCAGCACCCCAGCGTCGGTGATGTACCGCCGGGCTTGTTCATCCCGTTGCTGGAAGAGACCCGGCTGATCAGCCGCCTGGCCAGCTGGATCTACGATCAGGGTGCTGCCCAGCGCAAGGCTTGGCGCGCGGGCTTTGCCGATGACCTGGTACTGGGGATCAGTCTGAGCCGGGTCCAGTTCGCCATGCCCAATCTGGTCGATGAACTGCAGGCGGTGATCCAGGCGCACGGCTTGCGCCCGGCGCAGCTTGAGGTCGAGGTGGCGGAAACCTCGCTGATGTACAACGTCGACGCCGCCGTGAAGCAGCTCAACCGCCTGCGTGAGCTTGGCGTGCGAGTGGCGCTGGACGACTTCGGCGCCGGCGGCTGTTCGCTGCGGATGATCCGCGATCTGCCCATCGACACGCTCAAGCTTGACCGCCATCTGGTCGCGCGCCTGCCTGACTCGGCCAGCGATGCGGCGTTGGTGCGCAGCGTCATTGGCCTGTGCGCCGACTACGCGATCACGGTCATTGCCGAAGGCGTGGAAACCGAAGCCCAGGCGGCCTGGCTGAAGGCGCACGGCTGCTGTTATGTGCAGGGCTTTTTGGTGGCACGGCCGATGACCGCTGCCGATGCGAGCGGCTTTCCATTGTTTTTCCACTGGCCCGGGCAATGATTGGCTAGAATCGCGTGTGCTTTTATCGACCGCCGTGCCATGACCGACCTACGTTACCTGCAAGCCTACCCACCGCACCTGCAAGAGCAGGTGCGGCAGATGATCGCCAGCGACCGCCTGGGCGAGTACCTGCGCCAGCGCTATCCCGCACGTCACCAGGTGCAGAATGACAAGGCGTTGTACGCCTACGCTCAGGAACTGAAGCAGAGCTACCTGCGCAGTGCGCCGAACCTGGACAAGGTGCTGTTCGACAACCGCCTCGACCTGACCCATCGCGCCCTGGGTCTGAATACGGCTGTGTCGCGGGTGCAGGGCGGCAAGCTCAAGGCCAAGAAAGAAATCCGTATCGCAGCCTTGTTCAAGGACGCCGCGCCAGAGTTTCTGCGCATGATCGTCGTGCATGAGCTGGCGCACCTGCGTGAGCGCGACCACAGCAAGGCGTTCTACCAGCTCTGCCAGCACATGGAGCCGGATTACCATCAACTGGAATTCGACCTGCGCGTTTACCTGACCTACCAGGAACTGCCCAATCAATCCTAAGGACCCCGAGCATGGAAGTGAGCAAGACCAAGAGCAGCTTCTACCGCCGCCTGTACGTCGCCTGGCTGATCGACAGCCAGACCGCCGCCAGCGTACCGGCCTTGACCGAAGCCACCGGCATGCCCCGGCGTACCGCTCAGGACACCATCGCTGCGCTGGCCGACCTCGACATCATCTGCGAATTCGAGCAGGAGAGCGGTGCCCGTAACCATGCCGGGCAGTACCGCATCCGCGACTGGGGTGCGATCGACAAGCAGTGGATCGGCGCGCATCTGGTGCACATCCGTCAGGTGCTGGGCTACCCCTGAATCATCTGCAGCGGGTCGCTCGCGGCCGCTGCACTTTCCCTGCCTGTCGCGCCTGGCTTAGCATGGCGCGCTTTACCCTCAGGAATGCTTGCGATGTCTGCACCCCGGCCGGCGCTCAGCCCCCGCTTCAGCAACTACGCCGCCATGGCCGATGGCGTCGCCACGCTGCTGTTTCCGCATGCTGAAGTGGTGGTGCATGACCTGCGCAGCCAGACCATCGTGCACATCGCCAACAATATCTCCAAGCGCCAGTTGGGCGACGACTCGGCGCTGCACGACTTGCCCGCCGACCTCAATGGCGCTACCCGCCTGGGTCCGTACGAAAAGCTCAACTGGGACGGCCAGAAAATTCGCTCGATCAGCAGTGTGATGCTCGATGACAACGGCCAGCCCGAAGCGCTGCTGTGCATCAACTTCAACGTATCGCTGCTGGAGCAGGCCAGGCAGGCGCTGGATGTGTTCTTCCAGGCCAGCCGCCTGCTACCGCAACCTGAAGTGCTGTTTCGTGATGACTGGCAGGAGCGCATCAACACCTTCATGCACAGCTGGCTGGCCGAACGTAGCCAGAGCCTCAACACGCTGGAGCGCGAGCACAAGCGCGAGCTGATCGAGGCCCTGCATGGCGAAGGGGCGTTCCGCGGCAAGAGCGCTTATGACTATGTGGCCAACGTGCTGAACATGGGCCGGGCGACCGTCTACAAGTACGTGAAGCTCGCTCGCGAAAGCTGATACCTGTCGACCTGCTCGCTGGTGCTTGCGCGCTGTGGAAATAAAATCTATCGTAGATTTAATTTCCATATGAGTGCGCTGCCTGGGTAGCGCTCTGTCACCGAGAGCATTACCGATGATCGACGACCAAGCACTGGGCTCCCTGCAGCAGGCCATCACTGAAGCACACACCGCGCTGCGCCCGCAGGTCGCGGTCACGCCGTTGACCTTGAGCAGCCGCCTGAGTGCTTTGAGCGGCTGTGAGGTTTACCTCAAGTGCGAGCACCTGCAGCACACCGGCTCGTTCAAATACCGCGGTGCCAGCAACAAGCTGCGCCTGCTTGACCCGGTCCAGCGCCAGCGTGGCGTCATCACCGCGTCCTCTGGCAACCACGGCCAGGGCCTTGCCTTGGCCGGCCAGGCACTGGGCGTGCCGGTCAGCGTCTACACCACCACGCAGGCCTCCAGCTATAAGCTGGAAGCAATGCGCGCACTGGGCGCCGAGGTCATCAGCCTTGATCTCGATCCGCTCGGCGCCGAACTGGAAGCCGGGCGCCAGGCGCAGTTGCAAGGCAAACCGTACGTGTCGCCGTACAACGACTACCAGATCATCGCCGGTCAGGGCACGGTCGGATTGGAACTGTTCGAGCAGCAGCCGGAGCTGGATGCGGTGTTCGTGGCTGTGGGCGGTGGTGGTCTGATTAGCGGCATTGCAGCGGCCCTGCATGGCCTGTCGGCGAAAACCCGCATCGTTGGTTGCTGGCCAGCCAACTCACCGGCCCTGCATGCCTCACTCGCAGCCGGGCGGATCATCGAGGTCGACGAGGAGGAGACTATCTCGGATGGCACCGCCGGCGGCGTCGAACCCGACAGCGTTACCCTCGGCCTGTGCCAACGGCTGTTGAGTCAGCGCGTGTTGGCCAGTGAGGCGCAGATCAAGGCTGCCATGCGTGAGGTCGCCGCCAGCGAGCGCTGGATCATCGAGGGCGCCGCAGGCGTGGCGATGGCCGGCATGCTGGCGCTGGCCGAGGAGTATCGCGGCAAGAAAGTCGCAGTCGTGCTGTGCGGCCGCAATATCGTGCTGGAGAAATACCTCGAGGCTATCGCATGAAGGTCTACGAGCTGCCGGCGATCATGGCCGCGCTGGATGCCCATCAGGCCATGTGCGCCATCGAACTGGGCTTTGTCGCTTATTCCGCAGGCCGGGTGCAGGTGCCACCGGTGCAGGCATTCGGCTTCCCTCAGGCAAATGGCGACTGCTGTATCAAATCGGCCTATGTCGAGGGCAGTGAGACCTTCACGGTCAAGGTTTCCACTGGTTTCTACAGCAACCCGCAGCAGGGCTTGCCGAGCAACGACGGGCTGATGCTGGTGCTCAGTGCCAGCACCGGCCAGCCGTTGGCGCTGCTGGCGGATCAGGGTTGGTTAACCTGCATGCGCACCGCCCTGGCTGGGCGCATCGCGGCACGGTTGCTGGCGCCGAACCGGGTCGAAGCGATCGGCATCCTCGGCACCGGCATGCAGGCGCGCTTGCAGCTGGAGCAGTTGCTGGCAGTCACTGCCTGCCGCGAGGTGCTGGTGTGGGGTCGTAGTGACGCCGCGCGGCGCGACTACAGGGCGTTTGCCGAGGCGCTGGGCTGCACGGTGCGCTGTGTCGAGCAACCGCGGCTAGTGGCCGAGGCGGCCAACCTGCTGGTCTGCGCCACGCCTTCCCGCGAGCCGCTGCTGCAACGTGAATGGCTGCTGCCCGGCAGCCATATCACCGCGGTTGGTGCCGATGCACCAGGCAAGCAGGAACTGGCGGTGGAGCTGGTCGCCAGTGCTCAGCGGATCATTGTCGATTCGCGCCGCCAATGTAGCCAGTACGGCGAGGTGTCTCATGCGCTCAAGGCCGGTTTGATAGCCCCAAGCCAGCTGAGCGAACTCGGCGAGGTGCTGGCAGGGCACGCGACCGGGCGCGAACACGACGGGCAACTGACCCTCGCCGATCTGACCGGCGTTGCGGTGCAGGATGCGCAGATTGCCCGCTGCGTGCTGGAGGTGCTGCAACGCTGACCAATTGGGCCTCGCAACGAGGCCTGATTATTGCTTTGGCAAGTAATCTGCCGGCTTGGCCAAAATAGAGGCCATTTGACATCATTGTCCGCTGTCGGCAGTCCCGCGGATCTGTATTCTGCTCGGTATGACGGAGCACATGTTACCGTCATCCGCGGGAGCCCCCCATTGCCAAAAGGATTCGTGCATGCGGCCACTGCTGTGCCTTGCCGGGCTGTTGCTGGCGTTGCTGGCCTCGCCTGCAGCTGCAGAGCAAAAACTGCGTCTGGTTGCCGACAGCTGGCCGCCGTTCACCGACGCCAGCCTGCCCGGCGGTGGCCTAGCGACCAGCCTGGTGACCACGGCGCTGACGCGCGCAGGCTTTGCCAGTGAATACGAAGAAGTGCCCTGGGCGCGTGCGTTGAAAGGGTTGGGCGAAGGACGTTACGACGTGCTGGTCAACGCCTGGTACAACGAGTCGCGCACCCAGATCGGGCAGTTTTCCAGTGCCTTTCTGAGTAACCGCATTCGCCTGCTCAAGCGTCAGGGTGAGGCCTTCACTTATCAGCGCCAGGCTGACCTGTACCCCTACAGCATCGCCGTGGTGCGCGGTTATGCCTATTCGCCGAGCTTCGACGATGACAGCCGCCTGAGCAAGGTACAGGTGCGCAATTTCTCCTCAGCTGTGCGCATGCTGGCGGCCGGGCGGGTCAAGCTGGCAGTGGAAGACGAGTACGTCGCACGTTACAACCTGCAGCGCGAGCCGCAGCAGGTGCGTGACTCGGTCAGTTTTGTCGATCCGCCGCTCGGTGAGAACAGCCTGCACATTCTGGTCAGCTTGCAGCACCCGCAACATCGGCAGATCGTGCAGCGCTTCGAGCGCGCGATTGCGGCCATGAAGGCCGATGGCAGCTATCAGCGCCTGCTGCGCCAGCATGGCTTCTAGAACCTTGGCTCAGCTCGGCGCACCTTCCTTGATCAGGTGCGCGGCCATGGTCCGCAGCGGGCCGAGCTGGCGGCAGATCAAGGCCAGCTGCGTCTGCACCAGACGCTGATGCTCATCCAGCTCTTCCGGCATCTGCTCGAGGGCATTGGCCAAGGCTTCTTCTTCATCACTGTGAATCGCCACCGGTAGGCGCGCGGCCAGGCCGTTGGCGATCTGGTCGAGGCTGTTGGCCAGGCTGACCCCGGCACCGTCGATCAGTTGCTCGTGGACCTCTGGCGGCAGCGCCGTATCGCGGTGCGCACCTAGTCCTGACAGGTAGCTGAGCAAGGTGTGCGAGAGCACCAGGAAGCGGAAACCGACATCGGCTTCCTTACGGAAGTGGCCAGGCTCCATCAGCATGTTGGCCAGAGTGGTCGACAGCGCTGCGTCAGCGTTGTGCGCATTGCGCCGGGCCAAGCGATACGCGAGGTCGTCGCGTTTGCCGTACGCATACTGCTGCATGATCTGGCGCAGGTACTCGCTGGCGCAGGTCAAAGTATTGGCCAGCACCTTGTTCAGCCGCCGCCCCTGCCAGTCGGGCAGGAACAGGAACACCGCCAGAATGGCGATCAGGCTGCCGACCAGGGTATCGAACAGGCGCGGCAGGAACAGGCCGTAACCGTCGCCGATCTGGTTGAAGCAGAACAGCACCATCAGCGTGATTGCCGCCGTGGCCAGGGTATAGCGGGTGGTGCGGTTGACGAAGAACACCACCCCGGCAACCACCGCGAACAACGACTGCACCACCGGGTTAGGGAACAGATCGAACAACGCCCAGCCGACCGTCAGGCCGATCGCCGTGCCGAAAATCCGCTGCACCAGCTTGCGCCGCGTCGCGCCATAGTTGGGCTGGCAGACGAACAGCGTGGTGAGGATGATCCAGTAACCCTGTGTCGGGTGAATCAGATGCACCATGCCATAGCCGATTGATAGCGCCAGCGGCAGGCGCAGGGCGTGGCGGAACAGCAGCGAAGTCGGCGTCAGCTGCGTGCGCAGGCGGCTCCAGACGTCCTTGAAGTTGCGCGGCGAGCGGTCCAGCAGGCTGCTGTCACTGGCATCGGCAAGGCCGTCCGGGTTGCTGGCGTCGGCGAGCAGGCGGTCCAGCGTGGCGAGGTTGCCGGCCAGCGCCCGCAGCGAGCGCAGCAGGCCGCGCCAGGCTGGGTTGCTCTGGATGCGCAGGTGTTCCAGGGAGGCGTGCAGGTCTTCCAGCGCTTCGGCAAAACCGCTGCCGTAGACGAACGGCTGGCGCATGCGGATCGATTCCGACAGCTGCTGGCAGGCCGAGCCTTGCTGGCGCAGCAGGCGCTGGCAGCGGAACATCACGTCGCTGTGGAAAAACGCCTCGGCCAGGGCGTTGTACGGATAGTGCGAGGCACTCACGCGCTCGTGAATGTCCTGGGCCAGGAAATACAGCTTGAGGTAGCGGCTGACCTTGGAGTTGGGTTGGCTGTTGCCGACCCGGTGCAGGATGATCTCTTTGGCGGCGTTGAGGGCTGCGACCACCTTGCCGTTCTGCTGGGCCAGCTCCAGCCGTCGCGATTCCACTTCAAGGTTGCGAATTGGCTCGAACAGGTTGGCCTTGAGCTTGAGGTAGCGGCCCAGCTCGTAGAACAGCTTGGCCAGGCTCTGCTGCACCGGCTGATTGGAGAACAGCGCCTGCCACAGCACCGACAGCAGCCCATACCAGGCAGCGCCTGCCACCAGCAGCAACGGCTCGTGCCAGAAGTCGGTGACCTCACCGCCGCGCTGGTCGACGCCGATCATGGTGTACACCGAGAGGATCAAGGTCGCCGAGGCAATCGCGCCATAGCGCTCGCCCAAGGCGCCGAGCATGGTCAGGCAGAACGCCGCCAGGGCCAGGGCGAAGGCAAAGATCCAGGGGTAGGGGAACAGCAGCTCGACCGACAGCGCGGCGATGGCAAAACAGGCCAGGGTCACCAGCAGGGCGCTGAGGCGGCCCTGCCAGCCGTCGTCGGTCTCGGCCAGGGCGCTGGCGATGATCCCCAGAAACAGCGGGATCAACAGCTTCATTTCATCTTGATACCAACACAAGGCCATGCTGCCGGTGAGGGCGATGGTCACCCGGATGGCATAACTGAACTTGTCCTGGCCCCACAAACGACGCAGAGAATGACGAAACGAGCTCGATGACATAGTGGCCTGCTGGCAGTGATCGATGAGAACCTTTCAGGGCATTGCTGAAAGGATTCTACATTACACGAACTGCGCCGCGGCGTTGGCGGAAGCCCAGGCCCACTGGAAATTAAATCCGCCGAGATGGCCGCTGACATCGAGCACTTCACCGATGAAATACAGCCCAGGGCTTTTCAGCGATTCCATGGTCTTGGACGACACTTCGCGGGTGTCGACGCCGCCCAGGGTGACCTCGGCCGTGCGATAACCTTCGGTGCCGGCCGGCACCACCTGCCAGCAGGCCAGCTTGTCAGCGATCTGTGCCAGCTCGGCCGGGGTGTACTGCTTCATCGGCTTGGATTCGAACCACTGCTCGGCCAGCAGGTTTGCCAGCTTGCGCGTGAACACCTCGCCGAGCACGGTCTTCAGCTCGCTGTTGGCGCGCTCGATTTGCTGGCTTTGCAGCCAGTCCAGCGCGTCACGGTCAGGCAGCAGGTTGATCTCGACGCTGTCGCCGGCCTCCCAGAACGAAGAAATCTGCAGAATCGCCGGGCCACTCAAGCCGCGGTGAGTAAACAGCAGGTTCTCGCGGAAGCTGCTGCCGTTGCAGCTGGCGGTGCAGTCCAGCGAGGTGCCCGAAAGCTCGGTGCACATGGCCTTGAGCTGCGGCTCGGTGATGGTGAACGGCACCAGCCCGGCACGGGTTGGCAGCAAGGTGTGGCCGAACTGGCGCGCCACCTGGTAGCCGAAGCCGCTGGCGCCCAGCGTCGGGATCGACAACCCGCCGGTGGCGATCACCAGCGACTGGCAGGCGAACGGGCCGGCGCTGGTCTGCAGCCGATAACCCTCGGCGGTTTTCTCGATGGTCTCGATGCTGGTGTCCATGCGCAGGTCCACCCCGGCAGCGTCGCATTCAGCCAGCAGCAAATCGAGGATGTCGCTGGACTTGTTGTCGCAGAACAGCTGACCGAGCTTCTTCTCGTGATACGGCACCTGGTGCCTGGCCACCAGTTCGATGAAGTCCCACTGGGTATAGCGGGCCAGCGCCGATTTGCAGAAGTGCGGGTTGTTCGAGAGGAAGTTGCTCGGCTCGGTGTACATGTTGGTGAAGTTGCAACGCCCGCCACCCGACATGAGGATCTTCTTGCCCGGTTTGTTGGCATGGTCGAGCAGCAGCACGCGGCGGCCACGGTTGGCGCTGAGCTGAGCGCACATCAGGCCGGCGGCGCCAGCGCCGAGGATGATCACGTCGGTGGAGTGCACGGGAGTTACCTGGAATCAGTTGAACAGAAGGTGAGGCCAACCCTGCGCCGCCGGCACAGGGTTGCTGTAGCTATCAGAGGATCCGCACTCTCAGCGCACGGCCCTTGATCTTGCCGCTGTTGAGGCGCTGCACGGCCTGCTTGGCCAATGCTCGCTCGACCGCAACCAAGGCCTGGAAGTCGAAGATGGCGATCTTGCCGACCTGCTTGCCAGGGATGCCGGCGTCGCCGGTCAGTGCACCGAGGATGTCACCCGGGCGCAGCTTGTCTTTACGCCCGGCGCCGATGCACAGAGTGACCATTACCGGCAGCAGCGGCTCGCCGCCCTGGCTCTTGAGGTTGTCCAGCTGTTCCCAGCGCAGGGGGCGCTTCTGTTGCTGCTCGATGGCCTGGGCGCGATGGCCTTCGGCGGGAGCGACCAGGCTGACGGCGACGCCCTTTTCGCCAGCACGGCCGGTACGGCCGACTCGGTGTACGTGGATTTCGGCATCACGCGCCAGTTCGACGTTGATGACCATGTCCAGGCCGTCGATATCCAGGCCGCGCGCGGCAACGTCGGTGGCAACCAGCACCGAGATGCTACGGTTGGCGAACATCGCCAGCACCTGGTCGCGGTCACGCTGCTCCAGGTCGCCATGCAGCGCCTGGGCAACGATGCCCTTGGCAGTCAGGTGGTTGACCACTTCGTCGCACTGCTGCTTGGTGAAGCAGAACGCCACGCACGATTCAGGGCGGTAGTGCGCGAGCACGCGGGTCAGCGCTTCAAGGCGCTGCTGCGGGTCGATCTCGATGAAGCTCTGCTCGATCTGGGTTTCGCTGTGCAGCGCGTCGACCTTGACCTGCTGCGGCTTGCGCATGAAATCAGCAGCCAGTTGCTCGATGCCGCTCGGGTAGGTGGCCGAGAACAGCAAGGTCTGCCGGCGCGACGGGGTCTTGCCGATGATCGCGGCAATGGCGTCGAAGAAGCCCATGTCGAGCATGCGGTCGGCTTCGTCGAGCACCAGCGTGTTGAGCCCGTCGAGGACCAGCGTGCCCTTGTCCAGATGCTGCTGAACCCGGCCCGGAGTGCCAACGATGATGTGCGCGCCGTGCTCCAGCGAGGCGATCTGCGGGCCGAGCGAAACCCCACCGCAGAGGGTCAGGATCTTGATGTTGTCTTCCGCCCGGGCCAGCCGGCGCAGTTCTTTGGCCACCTGGTCAGCCAGCTCGCGGGTCGGGCACAGGACCAGTGCCTGGCAGCCGAAGTAGCGCGGGTTGAGCGGATTGAGCAAGCCGATGCCAAAGGCGGCAGTCTTGCCGCTGCCGGTCTTGGCCTGGGCGATCAGGTCCTGGCCACGCAGGATCACCGGCAGGCTCTGGGCCTGGATCGGGGTCATCGCGGCATAGCCGAGCGCCTCCAGGTTGGCCAGCATGGCGGCAGACAAGGGCAAAGAGGCAAATGCGGTGGATTCGGTGGTCACGAGGCGGGCCTGGGTAGCAAAGCGAAAAATGCCCGATAGTCTACCAGCCCCGTGGCCATTCCCCCTAAGGTTCGATCTCGGCTTCCGGACGACGGGCACGCCTGCCGTCGCTTGGCGCCAGTTGCAGGAAGATCGCCGCTGCCAGCATCGACATCAGGCCGATGGTGAAGAAGGTCAGCTGGAAGGCCCCCAGCACGCTCTCAACGCCATCGCCGTTACCAGCCGCGGTGAAGCCGCCGAGCAGGGCACCGGCACAGGCCACGCCCAGGCTCAAGGCCAGTTGCGCAACCACCGAAAGCAAGCCGTTGCCGCTGCTGGCGCTGGCATCGTCGAGATCGATCAGGGTCACCGTGTTCATCGCGGTGAACTGCAGCGAATTGACTGCACCGAGCAACGACAGCTGCACCAGCAACAAAGCATACGGCGTCTGCTCATCGACCAGGCCCAGGCTCGCCAGGAGGATGCCCAGCAGCACGGTATTGCCGGTGAGGATGATGCGGTAGCCGAGCCGCTCGATCAGCGGTCGTGCTACCGACTTGGCAACCATCGCCGCTGCTGCCAGAGGGATCATGCTCATGCCGGCCTGGGACGGCGAATAGCCCAGGGCGATCTGCAGCAGCAGCGGCACCAGAAAGGGCAGGGCACCGCTGCCCAGACGGGCGAACAGGTTGCCGAGAATACCGATGGCGAAGGTGCGCACGCGGAACAGGCTGGGCGAGAACAGCGGCTCGGGATCGCGCCCGGCGCGCAGCCAGTAGGCCGCCAGGCATGCCATGCCGGCAAACAGCAGCAACATCACCCGCAGGTGCGGCATGTGCAGCTCGCCCAGGCCTTCCATGGCAATGGTGATCAGCACCATCGCTGCACCAAACAGGAGGAACCCTGGCGTATCGAAGGTCGTGCGCTCGCTGCCGCGCAGGTCGGGGATGAACTTCCATACCGCCCAACAGCCCAGCGCACCCACCGGCAGGTTGAGCAAGAAGATCCAGTGCCAACTGAGGATTTCTACCAGCCAGCCACCGACGGTCGGCCCCAGCAGCGGGCCGAGCAGGCCGGGGATGGTGATGAAGCTCATGATCCGCACCAGCTCTGAACGCGGGTAGGCGCGCAGCACCACGAGCCGCCCGACCGGCAGCATCAAGGCACCGCCCAGGCCCTGAATGATCCGCGCCCCGATCAGGAAACCGAGGCTGTTGGCCAGGGCGCACAGCAGTGAGCCCAAGCTGAACAAGAGGATCGCGCTGAAGAAGATCCGCTTGGTGCCAAAGCGGTCGGAGATCCAGCCCGAGGCCGGGATCAGCAAGGCCACGGTGAGCATGTAGGCGATGATCACCCCTTGCATGCGCAGCGGGTCTTCTTCGAGCGAGCGCGCCATCGCCGGCAGCGCGGTGTTGAGGATGGTGCCGTCGAGTGACTGCATGAAAAAGGCAATCGCCACCACCCACGGGATCCAGCGGGCGGTGACAGGGTCAAGCGGTGCGCGATCGGTCATGGCGGCCTCAAATCCTTCCAGGCGGCGGTGTTACAGAGTCAGGGTCATCGCTTTGACCAGCGCGCCCGGCAAATGACTCGATCCGGTTTGCCGTTGGCCGTAGGTGCTGGTCGAAAGGATCAGCTCACGCTCGGCGGTCAAGGCTTCGAGCTGCTGGCCGAGCAGGTTGTACAGGGTGTCGTCGAAGCGCATGGTGCTGACCGGCCCCTGAATCTTGCCGTTCTCGACCCAGAAGGTGGCAAAGCGGGTCAGGCCGGTCATCCGTGCTGCTGGCAGGTCAGAGTAGTTCAGGTACCACAGGTTGCTGATGTACAGGCCGGTGCCCAGGCGCTGGAGGATGTCGGCGGTGGCCAACTCGCCCGGTGCCAGGCTCAGCGCGCAGGGCGACTCATAGCTGTCGGCGCCGTTGGCGGCCAGCTTGAACTCCGCTGCGCTGCGGGCACTGACCAGGCGCTGCAGGCCGCGACCCTCGGCGATCAGTTGCAGGTCCTGGCGCTGCGAACCTTCGTCGGAAAACGCCGGGCTCAACGAGCCACTGACCTGCTCGCTGATACTCACCAGAGGGCTCAATTGCGCATCGCCGCTGTACAGCCGCTGCAAGGCGCTGTTGCCGGTGGCCAGTGCCTGCGCGGAAAAACCGCCCCAGGAGAGCATGCCGGCGATTTCATCCATGGCCGCTGGCGCCAGGTAAGCGCGATAGCTGCCGGGCTTGAGCAGCACCCCAGGCAGGCCCAGATAGGCCAGTTGCTCGCGGGCCAGGCGCAAACGCTCGACAAAGGCAGCAGCGTCCCAGCTCTGGCCGGCATAGTTGGCTTTGACTGCCTCGCCGTTGGCGTGGAACAGGCTCCAGTCGAAGTTGAAACTGACCGCTTCATGCCAGCCAAACGCCCCGAACGAACTGGCAAAGCCGCGGCAGATCGGGCCGGCGGCGTAGATGCCGACCAAATCCAGTTCGGCAGCTTCGCGCTCGACCAGCGCCAGCACCTCGGCTGGGTCCGGCAGCGCCTGTTGTTGCAGGCTGTGCGAATGCCAGGCGCTGTCGTCCAGGCTCAGGTACGGGTCGACGGCCAGCAGCGGCAAGGTCTGGCGCAATTGCTTGAGCGCATCGTGCAGGCGTTGCTGGTCAAGCTCGGCATCGCCACACAAGGTGAATTGCTGCTCGGCCTGGCGGCCATTGTCGACCAGCCGCAGTTGGGCGCTGGCCTGGCTGACCACACCGGCCTGGCGCACCTTGGCATGGTTGAAACGAATGAACTGCGACTGCTCGGCGCTGAAACCGAGGGTGAACTGCTCGCCGTCGCGCAGGGCTGCACGCAAGGTTTGCAGCAGCTGCTGGAATTGCTCCTGGGGTGTGGCGCGCATCAGGCGTCTCCTCCGAATACATCGATCTGGCTGAACACACAGGCCGGCGACGCATGGCCGACCCGCACCACCTGATTGGGCTCGCCCTTGCCGCAGTTGGGGGTGCCTAGTACCTCGAAAGTGCTGCGGTCGCCGACTGCCGACAGGTCGCGCCAGAATTGCGCCGAAATACCGCGGTAGTTAGGGTTCTTGACCACGCCCTTGAGTTGGCCGTCTTCGATCAACTGGCCCCACTCGCAGCCAAACTGAAACTTGTTGCGCGCATCGTCAATCGACCACGAGCGGTTGGTGCGCATCAGGATGCCCTGCTCGATACCGCCAATCAGCTGCGCCAGCGACTGCTCGCCGGGTTCGATATTGAGGTTGGCCATGCGGTCGATCGGCGCGCGGTTCCAGCTGCAGGCGCGGCTGTTGGCGACCCCATCAAGCCCGGAGCGGAACTGCGACAGCGCGCCCCCGAGCGGGCGTAACAGCTTGCCCTGACGGATCAGGAACTGCTTGCTGGCGGCCGTGCCGTCATCGTCGTGGCTGTAGCTGGCCAGCTCTTCGGCGATGGTCGGGTCGAAGGTCACATTGAGTAGGCTCGAGCCATATTGCAGCTGGCCGAAGTCGCTGGCTTTGACGAAACTGGTACCGGCGTAGTTGCGCTCGTCGCCCAGAATTCGGTCCATCTCCAGCGGGTGGCCGATCGACTCGTGGATCTGCAGCATCATCTGGTCAGGCATCAGCAACAGGTCGCGCTTGCCGCTCGGCGTGTTGGGCGCCAGCAACAGTTGCAAGGCCTGATCGGCAACCTGCGTCGCGGCACCGATCAGACCGCAGCGCTCGATGATCTCGAAACCGCCCTGCTGGCCAAAATTGTCCCGGCCCAGGCTGCGGCTCTGGCTGTCCTGGCCGTCGCTGGCAGTGACGCCCATGCCCGGGAACAGAAAGCGCTGGGCGTGGCGCAGTTCGGCGCCGGCCGAGTTCAAGTAGGTCTGCTCGACTTCGCTGATACCCAGGCTCGCCTGCCAATCGACCAGGCGGTCATCCGTCGGCACGCTGGCCGATTCGGCGGCGAGCAGGCCCAGGCAATCGGCCAGGTTCGGCAGCGGCTGAATGAAGTTGGGGGAGACATGGTCATGGCGCTCGCTCGGCACCGCTTGCGTGCTCAAGTCCAGCAGGCTGTGCCGGGCGATCTGCCGGGCCAGCGCTTCAGCCTGCTCCAGCGCCCGTTGCAAGCCGCTTTGCGAAAGATCGGCGGTGGCCGCATAGGCCTCGACACCGTTGATGCGCACGGTGAGCATGGCGCCTTCGTCCTGATTGAAGAACGGTGGCTGGGCAACATTGCGGCGCACCGCCAGGCCTTGATAGGACTGCTTGACGTGGCGCAGCGAAAACACCTCGGCCGTACTGCGCAGCGAGGCAAAGCGCTGACGCAGCAGGGCGCTGGAATCGAACATGGGCAGAACTCCGTGAACGCGGCGGCTCCCCCTAGAACCACCCTTCGTGCATGCTCAGGCAAGTGTCATCGCGGGCCTCGAGCAGTGCCAGCTCAGTATGGCAGCCCGGTACTTCCCAAGTCAGGAAATAACGCGCCGCCTGCAACTTGCCACGATAGAAGTGGTGGTCGGCCGCCGCGCCGTTGACCAGCCCGCGCTCGGCATGCAGCGCCTGCTCCAGCCAGCGCCAGCCAATCACGCAATGGCCAAACACCTTGAGGTACAGCGCCGAGTTGGCCAGCGCAGTGCTGACCTTGCCCGCCGCCATATCGCCAAGCAGCGCCAAGGTCACCGCCTGCAGCCGATTGACCAGTTGCTCAAGGGGCTGGCGCAGGTCATCGAGGGCAGGGTGATGGCTGGCGCGCTCGGCCGTTGCGGCGATCAGGCGGATCAACTGCTTGAGCCCGGCGCCGCCATTGTGCGCCAGCTTGCGGCCGAGCAGGTCGAGCGACTGGATGCCGTGGGTGCCTTCATGGATCGGGTTCAGGCGGTTGTCGCGGTAGTACTGCTCGACCGGATACTCGCGGGTGTAGCCGTGACCGCCGAGGATCTGGATCGCCAGCTCGTTGGCCTTGAGGCAGAACTCCGAGGGCCACGACTTGACGATCGGCGTCAGCAGGTCGAGCAATGCCTGGGCCTGCTGGCGCTCGCTGTCGCTGGGCGCGGTGTGGGTATCGTCGAACAGCCGCGCTGCATACAGGCCCAGATCGAACGCACCTTCGACATAGGCCTTCTGCGTCAGCAACATACGCTTCACGTCACTGTGAGCGATGATCGGCACTGCAGCGCTGAGCGGATCCTTGTTGTCCGGCAAACGCCCCTGTGGCCGCTGGCGCGCATACTCCAGCGAGTACAGGTAGCCGGCATAGCCGAGCATCACCGCACCCATGCCGACGCCGATCCGCGCCTCGTTCATCATCTGGAACATGCAGGCCAGGCCCTGGTGCGGCTGGCCCAGCAAATAGCCCACGCAGTTGCCCTGGTCGCCAAAGTTAAGCGCCGTCGAGGTGGTGCCGCGCCAGCCCATCTTGTGAAACAGCCCGGCCAGCAGCACATCGTTGCGCGGACCCAGGCTGCCATCGGCATTGGCCAGGTACTTGGGCACGATGAACAGCGAAATGCCCTTCACCCCGGCGGGCGCGTCCGGCAGCTTCGCCAGCACCAGATGGACGATGTTCTCCGACAGCTGATGGTCGCCGCCGGAGATGAAGATCTTGTTGCCCTTGATCCGGTAACTGCCATCGCCAGCCGGTTCGGCGCGGGTGCGGATATCCGCCAGTGACGAGCCAGCATGGGGTTCGGTCAGGGCCATGGTGCCGAAGTAGCGCCCCTCTATCATCGGCTGCAGGAACAAGCGCTTCTGCTCATCGCTGCCGAAACTCTCGATCAGGTTGGCGGCGCCCATGGTCAGAAACGGGTAGGCCGTAGTGCCCGCGTTGGCTGCCTGGAAGTGTGCGAAACAGGCTTGCGAGAGCAGGCTCGGCAACTGCATGCCACCGACCTCGAAATCGCGGTTGGCATTGAGGAAACCCGCCTGCAAAAAGGCATCGACCGCGGGCTTCACCTCGGCAATCAACTCGGCCCGGCCATCGACGTAGCGCGGTTCATTTTCGTCGGCCTTGCGGTTGTGCCCGGCGAAGTACTTCTCGGCGATGGTGCGCGCAGTGGCCAACGCCGCATCGAAGGTTTCCCGGCTGTGCTCGGCGAAGCGCGGGCGCTGGGTCAGGGCCTCGGCGTCGAGTACTTCGTAGAGCTCGAAAGCCAGGTTGCGGGAGCTGAGCAGGGTTTCGGACATGCTGGCGGGTCCAGTGGTGAGGGGCTTAAGGCGAGTCTAGGAACGAGGAGTGGGTGAGGCCAGCATCATTGATTGAGGTGATGGTGTGGGGGAGGGGTGGCGAATTGCGGCCACTAAGTGCATGTCACGGGCTTCTGGAGCGGCCTTGTGTCGCGATGCGCCGCGCGGGCGGCGCTGGATCTTGAGAGCGCTCCCCGCAGTCCCCATTTCCTCGAAGGGCTTCACATTACTTGAGCGCGCTGGCCAAGGCGCTGATGGATGATGCCGAGTTGGGGATGCGGCGGTGATTGCGCTGCGGTGCGCCAACGGCCGGCTATTGGACGTAGTTTGGTGTAACTGCTGCTGATGTCGGGGCCGCTTCGCGGCCCTTTCGCGACACAAGGCCGCTCCTACAGGGATCGCGTCCAGTCGGCATAGGCGCGCCAGACGCCTCGCCCGCCGCCATGCGCGGTACTGTAGGAGCAGCCCCAATACAGGCGACGCCGACCTGGAATCAGGCGATGCAAGTGGCAGCAAGTTGTATCTGAAAGTCATAAAAAAGGAGAGCCGAAGCTCTCCTTTTTGGTTACTGCCGTGTCGGTGTCAGCCGATCGTCATCAAGCTCGCGTTACCCCCCGCCGCAGCGGTGTTGACGCTCACTGCGCGCTCGATCACCAAACGCTCCAGGGCAATCTGCTGATCGCCGCTGGACAGCCCGTGCACACCGACAATCGCCCCGGCGCGCTTGGCTACCTGCTCGCACACGGCGCGCAGTTGGTCCGAGTGGCCGTGGTGGATAACAGCATCGAACGCTACTTCATCCTTGGTCCAGTCGGCCACCAGCTTGACCTTGCCTTGCAGCTCTTTAGGCAGGCGCGCACGCAGGCTCTTGGCCGGCTCGCCGTCGACGCATACCGCCGAGCTGCCTACGGCCAGTACCGCAGCCAATTGAGCCAGCAGGTCAGCTTCATTGTCTGCCAGGCACAGCACATGCTCGCGCGGCAGGATGGTGTAGCTGTTGCGCTCGCCGGTCGGGCCCGGCAGCAGGCGGGTGATGCCGCTCTGTGATTGCTCTGCGAACTGCTCGCAGAGGCTGGCCAGGTCGCTCAGCTGGTTGCTTTCGGCCCAGGCTTTAAGGCTGTGCAGCGGCTTGATCAGTTGCTCGCGCAGGACGCTGTCGACCTTGCTGGCAGCATCGGCCTCCTTGAACTGGCGAGCCACGGCGTCGACCGGGCGGGTCGACAGCAGGCGGTACAGGTACAGCGGGCCGCCGGCTTTCGGGCCGGTGCCGGACAGGCCTTCACCACCGAACGGCTGCACGCCGACCACGGCACCGACGATGTTGCGGTTGACGTACATGTTGCCGGCGTTGACGGTATCCACAACCTTGGCGATGGTTTCGTCGATGCGGGTGTGTACGCCCAGGGTCAGGCCGTAGCCGGAGGCGTTGATCTGCTCGAGCAACTGGTCGAGATTGCGGCGGTTGTAGCGCACTACGTGCAGTACCGGGCCGAAGATCTCGCGCTTGAGTTCGTCGAAGCTATCCAGCTCGATCAAGGTCGGCATGACGAAGGTACCGCGTTTGCACTCGGCAGCATCGGCGATGGCCACCTGATACACGGCGCGGCCTTTTTCACGCATGGCCTGGATGTGCTTCTCGATGCCAGCCTTGGCTTCGGCGTCGATTACCGGGCCGATGTCCACCGAGAGTCGTTCCGGGTTGCCCTGGCGGTTTTGCGCCATGGCGCCCTTGAGCATTTCAATGACGCGGTCGGCGGAGTCTTCCTGCAGGCACAGGACGCGCAGGGCCGAGCAACGTTGGCCGGCGCTGTCGAACGCCGAGGAAACCACGTCGATCACCACTTGCTCGGTCAAGGCCGACGAGTCGACGATCATCGCGTTCTGCCCGCCGGTTTCGGCGATCAGCGGGATCGGCCGGCCTTGGGCGTCGAGGCGGCCAGCGATATTGCGTTGCAGCAGGCGGGCGACTTCAGTCGAGCCAGTGAACATCACACCTTTGACCCGCTCGTCACCGACCAGACCGGCGCCGACGGTTTCACCGCGGCCTGGCAGCAGTTGCAGCACACCTTCAGGGATGCCGGCTTCAAGCATCAAGCGCACCGCTTGCGCAGCGATAAGCGGAGTTTGCTCGGCAGGCTTGGCCAGCACAGGGTTACCGGCAGCCAAGGCCGCGGCAACCTGGCCGCTGAAGATCGCCAGCGGGAAGTTCCACGGGCTGATGCACACCACCGGGCCCAGTGGGCGGTGGGCGTCGTTGCTGAAGTTGTTGCGGGCCTGTACTGCGTAGTAACGCAGGAAGTCCACCGCTTCGCGGACTTCGGCAATGGCGTTGGCGTAGGTCTTGCCGGCTTCACGCACCAGCAGGCCCATCAACGGCTGGATCTCGGCCTCCATCAGGTCGGCGCTGCGCTCGAGGATCGCTGCACGTTCGGCTGGCGGCGTCGCTTGCCAGATCGGCGCAGCGTTCAGCGCGCACTGGATGGCGTTGTCGACATCAATGACGGTGGCTTCCTGCACATGACCGACGACGTCGCGATGATCGGACGGGTTGATCACGGCTGCCGCCACTTCCTGGCTGCTGGCGCAACCCAGCATTGGTGCGGCTTTCCACTCGGTGTGAGCGGTTGCCAGCAACGCGCAGGACAACGACGCCAGGCGATGTTCGTTGGCCAGGTCGATACCGGCCGAGTTGGCCCGCTCGCTGCCATACAGGTCACGCGGCAGCGGGATGCGCGGGTGCGGCAGGCCGATGCTGCCTTCCTGGGCCGCCATTTGCTCGATATTGGCGACCGGGTCGGAGACCAGCTCTTGAATCGAAATCGAGTGGTCGGCAATACGGTTGACAAACGAGGTGTTGGCGCCGTTTTCCAGCAGGCGTCGCACCAGATAGGCCAGCAGTGTCTCGTGGGTACCGACCGGGGCATACACCCGGCACGGACGGTTCAGCTTGCCATCGGCAACTTTGCCCACCACTTGCTCGTAGAGCGGCTCGCCCATGCCGTGCAGGCACTGGAACTCGTACTGGCCCGGGTAGTAGTTCTGCCCGGCTATGTGATAGATGGCCGACAGGGTGTGGGCGTTGTGGGTAGCGAACTGCGGGTAGATGGCTTCGGGCACCGACAGCAGCTTGCGTGCGCAGGCGATGTAGGAAACGTCGGTGTACACCTTGCGGGTGTAGACCGGATAGCCTTCCAGACCTTCGACCTGGGCGCGCTTGATTTCGCTGTCCCAGTAGGCGCCCTTGACCAGGCGGATCATCAAGCGATGGCGGCTGCGCTTGGCCAGGTCGATGACCGAGTCGATCACGTACGGGCAACGCTTCTGATAAGCCTGGATGACAAAGCCGATACCGTTCCAGCCAGTCAGCGATGGCTCGAAGCACAGGCGCTCGAGCAGGTCCAGCGACAGCTCGAGGCGGTCGGCTTCTTCGGCGTCGATGTTAAGGCCGATGTCGTACTGCTTGGCCAGCAAGGTCAGCGACAGCAGGCGCGGGTACAGCTCGTCCATCACCCGCTCGTATTGCGCGCGGCTGTAGCGAGGGTGCAGGGCGGAAAGCTTGATCGAGATGCCCGGGCCTTCATAGATGCCGCGGCCATGGGAGGCCTTGCCGATCGAGTGGATCGCCTGCTCGTAGGAGGCCAGGTACTTCTGTGCGTCATGCTCGGTGAGTGCGGCTTCACCGAGCATGTCGTAGGAATAACGGAAGCCTTTGGACTCGAAGCGGCTAGCGTTGGCCAGGGCTTCGGCGATGGTTTCGCCGGTGACGAACTGCTCGCCCATCAGGCGCATGGCCATGTCGACGCCCTTGCGGATCATCGGCTCGCCACTTTTGCCGATGATGCGCGTCAGCGACGAAGTCAGGCCGGATTCGTTGTGGGTCGAGACCAGTTTGCCGGTCAGCAGCAGGCCCCAGGTTGCTGCGTTGACGAACAGCGACGGGCTGTTGCCCAGGTGCGGGTGCCAGTTGCCGGTGCTGATCTTGTCGCGGATCAGCGCGTCGCGGGTGCCTTTGTCGGGGATGCGCAGCAGGGCTTCGGCCAGGCACATGAGTGCAACGCCTTCCTGCGACGACAGCGAAAACTCCTGCAGCAGGCCCTGAACGATACCGGCACGACCGCTGGCGCTCTTCTGGTTACGCAGCTTCTCGGCGATGCCCGAGGCGAGCTTGTTGGTGGCTTCGGCCTGGGCAGTGGTCAGGCGCGCCTGCTCCAGCAGCATCGGCACCATTTCCTGCTCGGGGCGACGGTAGGCCGAAGTGATGGCAGCACGCAGTACCGATTGCGGCAGGATGCTTTCAGCGAACTCGAGGAAGCATTGATGGCTATGCTCAGGCTGTACCTCGCCGGCGTCGTCACTGAGGTTGGCACCATGGCCATTGATTTCGTGCAGGGTCGCGCCACCCTCGAGCTTCTCCAGGTAATTGAAGATAGCCTGCTTGATCAACCAATGCGGCGTGCGGTCAATCGACTGCGCAGCTGCCTTGAGTCGCTCACGGGTAGGGTCATCGAGTTTGACCCCAAGGGTGGTCGTCGCCATTTCTTATCCTCATTATTGCCACTTGCTGTGGCTTTAGCTGAGGCCAAGATTAGCGCTAGCCCATTGCGGGTGCAACCTGGTGCAACCCGTTTTTTTATAGTTTGAGGTGCAACTCGTCTGGCGCGTGGTTTCAGGTCGTCGCGCTGCTCGATTGTGGTGCGTTTTCCTTTGATAAACGCGGCGTTTGCGACAAAAGTGTCTAAAAGCGACGTTTTCTGTGTAAACGCATTTCAGGGTGCAACTGGCAAATGAAAAATGGTTGCACCCGGTTCATGTTGTTGCATAGCATGCGCCGCCTGGGTGCAACCGCTTTGTCGGCAGGTTGCATGAAATAAAAACAAACGCCAGGGCACAACCATGGGCAATCCTCTGACGATCACCTTCGTGGTCTACATCGCAGCAATGGTACTGATCGGCTTCGCCGCCTATCGCTCCACCAACAACCTTTCCGATTACATTCTCGGCGGACGTAGCCTCGGTAGCGTTGTCACCGCGCTGTCCGCAGGTGCCTCCGACATGAGCGGCTGGCTGTTGATGGGCCTGCCAGGCGCCATCTACATGTCCGGCTTGTCCGAAGCCTGGATCGCCATCGGCCTGACCGTTGGTGCCTACCTGAACTGGCTGTTCGTGGCCGGCCGTCTGCGTGTGCAGACCGAGCACAACGGCGACGCGCTGACCCTGCCGGACTACTTCGCCAGCCGCTTTGAAGACAAGAGCGGCCTGCTGCGGATCATCTCCGCGATCGTCATCCTGGTGTTCTTCACCATCTACTGTGCCTCCGGCATTGTGGCTGGTGCTCGCCTGTTCGAAAGCACCTTCGGCATGTCGTACGAAACCGCGCTGTGGGCCGGCGCTGCTGCGACCATCGCCTACACCTTCGTCGGTGGTTTCCTGGCAGTGAGCTGGACCGACACCGTGCAGGCCTCGCTGATGATCTTCGCGCTGATCCTGACGCCGATCATCGTGCTGATCTCGACGGGCGGCTTCGACACCACCTTCCTCGCCATCGAAGCGCAGAACCCGGCCAACTTCGACATGTTCAAAGGGGCGACCTTCATCGGCATCATCTCGCTGATGGGCTGGGGCCTGGGCTACTTCGGCCAGCCGCACATCCTCGCGCGGTTCATGGCTGCCGAGTCGGTCAAGTCGATCGCCAATGCTCGTCGCATCTCGATGACCTGGATGATCCTGTGCCTGGCTGGTACTTGCGCCGTGGGCTTCTTCGGTATCGCCTACTTCTCGGCCAACCCTGAACTGGCTGGCCCGGTTACCGAGAACCACGAGCGTGTGTTCATCGAGCTGGCGAAGATCCTGTTCAACCCGTGGATCGCCGGTGTGCTGCTGTCGGCCATTCTGGCGGCGGTGATGAGCACTCTGAGCTGCCAGCTGCTGGTCTGCTCCAGCGCCCTGACCGAAGACTTCTACAAGACTTTCCTGCGTAAAAACGCTTCCCAGGTCGAGCTGGTCTGGGTCGGCCGGATGATGGTCCTGGCCGTGGCACTGATCGCCATCGCCCTGGCAGCCAACCCGGAAAACCGCGTGCTTGGTCTGGTGGCGTACGCCTGGGCTGGCTTCGGTGCTGCGTTTGGTCCGGTAGTCCTGCTGTCGGTACTGTGGAAGGGCATGACCCGCAACGGCGCGCTGAGCGGTATCGTAGTTGGCGCACTGACCGTGATCTTCTGGAAGCAGCTGGACACCGGCCTGTACGAAATCATCCCGGGCTTCCTGTTTGCCACCATCGCCATCGTGCTGGTGAGCAAGCTGGGCGCACCGACCTCGAGCATGGTTTCGCGCTTCGAGAAGGCTGACGAGGCTTATCACATCGGTAAGTAATGTTGCCCTGACCGCTGTATGAAAAAGCCCGCGCCTGTTTAGGTGCGGGCTTTTTCTTGCCCGCTGCAAGGCAGGCCTGCAGTCGCCTGGCGCATACGCAGGCCTGACGGCTCCAGCCTGACAAGGTAAACTTGCCGCCTGCGCAGGAGTTGCCATGAACTATCGTCACGCCTTCCACGCCGGCAACCATGCCGACGTCTTCAAACACATCGTGCTGACCCGCCTCATCGCCTTGATGTCGCGCAAGGAGCAGCCGTTCGCTTACATCGATACCCACGCCGGCCTCGGTCTGTACGACCTGCACGGCGACCAGGCGAGCCGTACCGGTGAGTACCTGGAGGGCGTTGCCCGGCTGTGGGGCCGTGACGATCTGCCAGGGATCACCGCCGACTACCTGCGCGTGATCAAGCGCCTGAATCCAGAAGGTGAGCTGCGCTATTACCCGGGCTCGCCCGAGTTGGCGCGCCGGCTGATGCGTCAGCAGGACCGTGCGCTGTTCAACGAAAAGCACCCGGAAGACGGCCCATTGCTGCGCGAGAACATGAAAAAGGACCCGCGCGTCACCGTTCATCTGGGTGAAGGCTGGCATGTGCCGCGGGCGCTGCTGCCTGTGCAGGAAAAGCGCGCGATCATGCTCATCGATCCGCCGTTCGAGCAGGCCGACGAGCTCAAGCGCTGCACCGTGGCAGTCAAGGAAGCGATCGGGCGCATGCGCCAGACGGTGGCGGTGATCTGGTACCCGATCAAGGACCAGCGCTTGCTGACTCGCTACTATCAGGACCTGACCAGCACCGGCGCGCCAAAGCTGCTGCGCGCCGAGCTGTATGTGCATCATCAGGACAGCCCGCAGGGTCTGAACGGTTCCGGCCTGGCGATTGCCAACCCGCCATGGGGCCTGGAAGAAGAGCTGCGCGAGTTGCTGCCGCTGCTGGCCAAAGAGCTGGCCCAGACTGACGGTAGCTGGCGCCTCGATTGGCTGATTGCGGAATAATCCGATCCTGTCTCGCCGCCCCGGGCCCGCTCCACACAGGGGCGGTGCGCGATGGAGCTTTGCGTTATAATCCCGCCCTTTAGCCGCCGTCCGCCCGTGAGGCCGACCGCGCATCTCTACCGAATGAAGAGGCTAGACCCTTGGCATTGACGATTCTTGGCCTGTCCGGCGCCCTTAGCCATGACCCTTCCGCGGCCCTGTACATCGACGGCAAGCTGATTGCCGCCGCCGAAGAAGAGCGCTTCGTGCGTGACAAGCATGCGAAGAACCGCATGCCCTACGAATCGGCGAAGTTCTGCCTGGAGCAGGCCGGCATCAAGCCGTCGGACGTCGATGTGGTCGCCATACCCTTCGCCCCGATCAGCCTTTTCGGCAAGGCCCGCTGGCACTATGCCAAGCGCTACTGGTATGCCCCGGACCGCGCCCTCGACGCGCTGCTGATGGGCAACCGTCGCTACAAGCGCTATCGCAACAAGATCGTCTGGTGCCTCGAGCAACTGGGCTTCGATCCGAAAAAGATCAAGATCGAGCCGGTCGAGCACCACCTGGCGCACGCCTCCAGTGCTTACCACTGCTCGGGCTTTAAAGAAAAAACCGCGATCCTCGGCATCGATGGCAAGGGCGAATACGCCACGACCTTCTTTGGCTACGGTGAAAACGGCAAGATCCACAAGATCAAGGAGTTCTTCGATCCGGACTCGCTCGGCGGCCTGTATGGCGCGATCACCGAGTTCCTCGGCTTTGAAATGCTCGATGGCGAGTTCAAGGTCATGGGCATGGCGCCATACGGCGATGCCAGCAAATATGACTTCTCGCGCCTGGCGAGCTTTGAAAACGGCGAACTGGTGATCAACACCGAATACGCCAACGTCATCGGCCTGCGTCGCTATAAAGAAAAGGGCAAGGGCTTCTACTTCTCGCCAAAACTGATCGAGTGGCTGGGTCCCAAGCGCGAAGGCGATATCGCCGACGAGCCGTACATCCACTACGCGGCGAGCATGCAGGCGCTGTTCGAGAAGCTTGCGCTGCAGATGATCGACCATTACCTGGGCGACATCCTCAAGCAGACCGGCAAGCTGGCCTTCGCTGGCGGCTGCGCGCTGAACGTCAAGCTCAACCAGAAGATCATCGCCCGCCCGGACGTCAAGGAGCTGTTCGTGCAGCCTGCCTCCGGTGACGCCGGTACTGCGGTCGGCGCTGCTGCCTACGTGTCGCACGCCCGTGGCGTCCCGGTCGAGAAGATGGAGCACGTCTACCTCGGCCCGTCGTATTCCAACGAGGACGTGATTGCCGCCTGCGCTCGCCATCCGAGCCAGCCGCAGTGGCGCAAGCTGGACAACATGCCCGAGCAGATCGCCAAGATCATGGTCGATGGCAACCCGGTGGCCTGGTTCCAGGGCCGTATGGAATTTGGCCCGCGCGCGCTCGGTGGCCGTTCGATCATCGGCTGCCCAAGCGTTGCCGGGGTTGCTGACCGGATCAACCACCAGATCAAGTTCCGCGAGCGCTGGAGGCCTTTCTGCCCGTCGATGCTCGACACCGTTGCGCCGCAGATGATCAAGATCGATCACCCTGCGCCGTTCATGACCTTCACCTTCGAAGTGTCGGATGAATGGAAAACCCGTGTACCGGAAGTGGTTCACGAGGACGGCACTTCGCGTGCCCAGGTGCTCAAGCGCGAATACAACCCGCGCTACTACGACATGATGAAAGCGCTGGAAGACCTGACCGGCAACGGCGTGTCGCTGAACACTTCGCTGAACCGTCGTGGCGAACCGATGATCTGCTCGCCGACCGACGCCTTGAACATGTTCTTCGGCTCGGACCTGCAGTACCTGATCATGGAAGACATCCTGGTCGTGAAGGATGGCGCTGCGCCTTATGACCAGCCGCTCTGAACCGCGCATTCTGCAGTTCTGCCATGGTTCTGACGGGCCGTTTCTCGACTGCGCCCGTCAGTACGCCAGCCTGTTTCAGGGGCGCGGTTATCAGGTCACCACGGTGTTTCTCACCGGCAAGGCCGATCCGCAGGTAGCCGCGGGCTGTGCTTCGGACGAAGTGCTGTTTCTCGAATTCAGCTCCAAGGCCGTGCGCGGCCTGAAGCTGGGGGCGATACGTGCGCTGCGGCGGATCGCTGCCGAGCGCAACTTTGCCCTGTGCATCGCCCACCGCTTCAAGCCGATCTATATCGCCTTGCTCGGCACCGACCTGCCGGTGATCGGCGTGCACCACGCGTTCGGCGACTATCAGCGCAACAGCCGCCGGCTTTTCGCCAATCTGTTCCGCCAGCGCCTGAGCTTGCTCGGCGTGTCCGACGCGGTGCGCGACGATATGCGCCGCTGCCTGACGCAGTGGCCGGCCGAACGTATTCAAACCCTGTACAACCGCATCGACGTCGATGCACTGCAGGCCAGCCTGGTGCCGGCTGAAGAAGCCCGGCGGGTGCTTGGCCTCGATCCGCAGGCGTGGATTGTCGGCAATGTTGGCCGTCTGCACCCGGACAAAGACCAGGCGACCTTGCTCAGAGGATTCGCCCAGGCGCTGCCGAATCTGCCTGCCGGTGCTCGCCTGGCGATCCTCGGCACTGGCCGCCTGGAGCCACAGCTCAAGGCCCTGGCGGTCGAGCTGGGTATTGCTGCTCAGGTCGACTTTCTTGGCCAGGTGGCGGATGCGCGGCGCTACTTCAAGGCGTTCGATGTATTTGCGCTGAGCTCGGACCACGAGCCGTTCGGCATGGTCCTGCTGGAGGCTATGGTCGCCGGCGTTCCGGTATTGGCCACGGCCTGTGGCGGTGCCCGCGAAGTGGTCGAGGGCGTTGGCATGCTGTTCCCGCTGGGCGATGCCGGGCAGTTGGCCCAGGGCCTGGAACATATGGCCAGGCTGGACGACCAGCAGCGTCAGGCGTGTGCCGAGCACATGCTGCAACGCTTGCGCGAGCGCTTCAGTGACCAGGCCGTCGCCGAGACCTTCTGGCAGTTGCCGCAAGCACAGGCGTTGGCGGTGCAGCCGTGATCTTCAACCGCATCCCGGCTGTGCGCGAGCGCGGCTGGAAAGTCATCGATGCCGCCGCCTATGCCGAGACCTGGCAGCGCTTCGGCGGCAGCGTCGCGACCCATCCGCGGGTGCTCGAACAGTTGGCTGAGCTTGCGCAGATCCCGGTCCGCTATCTGGGGTGGGAGCAGGGCGGTGATTTACAGGCGGCCATTCCGACCTGGGGGCGCCACCTGGCATTGTCCAAGGACGTGCTCAAGCGTCACGGCAAAAAGGGTCTGTTCGACCTGGGCAATGCCGAACTGATTCTGCCGGCGTCCAGCACTGCCGAGGCGCCGCTGCGGCACGCCGGGCGCTACCTGTCAGAGCTCAACCACGGGCGCTTCAGCGGCCTGCAGGCGCAAGCTGAACAGTTGGCCATGGCCCGCGCGCCGGAAGACCTGTCGAAGAAGTTTCGCTACAACCAGCGCCGTGAACTGCGCTTGTTGGAAGAAGCCGGCGGGCAGGTGCAGCCGATCAGCGATTTTACCTCGGCGCAGATCGCCAGCATGTATTGCGACCTGTTCCAGCGCCGCTGGGGCTTCGCCGCCACCGGCGCGCAGCATATGCCTGAAGTGCTCGAGCGCCTGCGCGAGCTGTTGATCGGTTCGGTGGTATTGCTTGAAGGTGCACCGATTGCCATCCAGCTGATCTACCGTGTCGAGGCCCCGGAGTGGGTCAGCGTCGAGTACGTCAACGGCGGCGTCGACCCCGAGACCAAGGCGTTCAGCCCCGGTAGCGTGCTGAGTTTCCTCAATACCCAGGCCGCCTGGGAAGATGCCCGCGCGCGCAACAAGGCCCTGCGGTTCTCCTTCGGTCGTGCTGACCGGGAGTACAAGGAGCGTTGGTGCACGCCGGTGCCGGTGTATCAGGTCTGACCATGAGCGCACGCAAGCAGCAGTTACTCAATCGTCATCGCAAGCGCAAACGGCTGGTTGTGTTGGTGCTGTTGTGCGTTCTGTTGCTGTCGGCCTTGTGGCTGTGGTGGCTGCCGCCGGTACTCGCGCTGCTGCTGTGGGTCGGCCATGAAGCCTGGTTTTCCGATCACCTGTTCTACGTGGCCGCCAGTGATTACGAGTACGACCTGCAAGGCTGCGCGCGCTACCCGCTGCACAGCCGCGACGGCCTGCTCACGCTGCCTGCAGATTGCGTACTGGCTGCCAGCCAGACCCTGCTGCTGCGGGTGCAACTGCGCGCCAGCTTGCTGGGTCGGCTGCTTGACCCTGCCGTTGTCATCGAAGGCGGCAACGCCGACAAGCAAAGCTTCGAGCGCGGCGCCAAGGGCGTGCGCTACCTCAATCTCAGTGGTCAAGAGGCTGCATTGGCAGCTGGGCAACTGCGTTTGCGCGGGCGCCACTGCCGGCTGGCAGCTGAAATGGAGCTGCTGGTTATCGGCCACGCCGACTACCTTGCCGGCACCCTGATGGTGATCGCGCCGCATGCCGATGATGCCGAACTGGCGGCCTTTGCAGCGTATGCCCAGGCCGAGCAGAGCTGGATCGTCACCCTGACCGCTGGCGAAATTGAAAATGAGTACTACCGCGACACACTGGCCCTGGACACCGTGCAGGCAGCCCGGCTCAAGGGCGAGCTGCGCAGTTGGGACAGCGTCGCCGTGCCGCGCTGGGCCGGGGTGCCATCGGCGCAGAGTGTGCAGCTCGGTTACTTCTGCATGCAATTGAGCGCGATGCAGGCCGATCCGCAGGCAGCAGTGGCGTCCCGTGAGGCCGATCTGGTCGACACGCGTCCGTTTCGCCGCTTCAACGAATGCACCCTTCAGAGTGATGCACACGGTCAGCCGACCTGGCAGGCCCTGGTGGCTGACCTGTGCGAGCTGATCGAGCGCGCGCGACCGGACACCGTAGTGCTGCCGCATCCGCAGCTCGACCCGCACCCCGATCACGTCTGCGCCCACGACGCACTGCGCGAGGCGCTGGCCGCGTGCCAGTGGCAGCCGCAGACCCTGCTGCTGTACGCCAACCACCTTCATGACAACGACCGCTGGCCGATGGGCGAGGCGGGTGACGGCGTGGCCTTGCCCCCGTTGTTCGAGGCGCAGCCGGGGATGTGCCCGTGGGCACTGCAAGTCTCGCCTGAGCGACAGCGGCAAAAGGCCATGTCTTTGGCTATGATGCACGACCTGCAGCCGCCGGCGCCGCTCAAAAGGCGGGTTCGGCGCCTGCTGCAACAGTATCTGGCTGGTCGCCGTTGGCCGCTATTTGGTAAAAACGAGTTCTTCCGTAAGGCAGTGCGTCGCCACGAACTGTTTTGGGTCGAGACACTGGTCGACAAGAGTAAACCACAGTGAAAGTCCTGTTTCTGGTCCAGAAAGAGCAGCGCGCCATCCTTGATCGGCTGTATGAAGGCATCGCCGCCAGTTGCGAGTGTGATATCCGCTGGCTGACCGACGCCGAACAGGACGACCTGCGCGGTTACTTCAAGCAGCATGTGCAGGTCGAACAGTACGACCGCATCCTGTTCTTCTTGCGCTTCAAAAAGGAGATCCGTCAGGTTCGCTTCATCAGCCAGATACCCAATCTGGTCATCCTCGAGCACGATGCCTACCAGAACTACATCCCCTGCAAGTACACCGGCAAGTTCAGCGCGCATTACCGCCGCCTGCCGTGGGCGCGGGTGATCACCTCTGGTGCGGTGGTCACCCGCCGTCTGCAGGACGAAGGCTTTGACGCGGTGTTCGTGCCCAAGGGCTATGATCAGGCGCTGCTGCGCAACGAGAACCGCGAGCGCGATATCGAACTGGCGTTTGTCGGCAGCCTGCGCAGCGTCGCCTATTCCGGGCGCAAGGCCATGCTCGACTCGTTGGCCGAGGTGGAAAACCTGGTCATCACCCGCACCAAGTCCGGCGAAGAGTACAGCCAGACCCTCAGCCGCATTCGCTACTTCGTCAGTGCCGATGTCGGCATGGGCGAGTACATGATCAAGAACTTCGAAGCCATGGCCTGTGGCTGTGTGCTGTTCGCCTACGACCAGGGTGATGAAGAAAACCGCGCCCTGAGCTTTGTCGACATGGACAACATCGTGCTGTACCGCGACCTTGCGCAATTGCGAGAAAAACTCGCGGTGCTGCGTGCCGACAGCGCCCTGGCCGAGCGTATTTCCCGCAATGGCCAGGCATTGGCAGAGCAGCGCTTCAGCTTCCACGCCATCGGCCAGGCGATCGTCGAGGCCATGCGTCCCCCTTTGCGTCAGCGTGACAACCCGGGCCCGTGGCAACGTCTGCGTCGCGCCCTGGGTCTATAACGCCCGACCCTAAACCATCGAGGACAACCATGCTTTTCAGTGAAAGCAGCGAAATCACGCTGATGGTGACCAGTTGCGGTCGGTTCGATCTGCTCAAGCGCACGCTCGAGACTTTCGACCGCTTCAACACCGCGCCCATCCGCGAGGTGTTCATCACCGAAGACGCCGGCGACGAAGCCGTGCGCGAGTGCATCCCCGAACACTGGCGTGCGCACACGACCTTTATCGTCAACAACCCGAAGCTGGGCCAGTTGCGTTCGGTTGACGCCGCGTACGCGCAGATCAAGACCTTCTGGGTGTTCCACTGTGAAGATGACTGGGCGTTCTACCGCCCGGGCTTCATCGAAGACTCCATGGCCCTGCTTGACGCTGATCCACAGGCCTTGCAGGTCTGGCTGCGCAGCTTTGCCCATGACCTGCAGGTGCATAGCCCGTATGTGTTCCTGCACGAGCGTCAGGTGCACGCCGGCATCCCGTTCTACCAGCTGGGTTCGAACAAACCGGAATGGCAGGGGTTCTCCTTCAATCCGGGCCTGCGCCGGCTGGCTGATTACCAGGCGCACGCGCCGTATGCCTCGCATTCGGGCGAGAAGAGCCTGTCGCGGCTGTATGCCGACGCCAACCGCTACGCACTGATTCTTGAAAACGACGCTGTATTGCACACCGGTTTCGGTGAGCACGTGGAAATGCCCGAAGAGAAGGTCAAGAAGCTTCGGCGCAAGCGCATGGAGCGCATCAAATTGATGGCTGCGCTCGTTATTGGACTGCTGGTTGGATGGATATTGAAGGATGTTTGAAAAGATAGGCAAGGAGGGCGCAATGAGCAGGCAATACTTTGCTGCAGCACTGATCGTGTTTCTGCTCAGCTATGTGTTGATGACGTCCTCGAAGTGGACCAACAACATTTTTTACGCGTTCGTCGCGTTGCCTGGGCTGGTGTTCCTGATAAAGGAGCGCGGCGCGGGATTGTTTGCAAACAAGCTGGGCTGGGCCTGGGTAGTGTTTCTGCTGTGGTTCCTGGTGCCAGCGGCGGTGGCTGGCGATGGGCAGTTCTACAAGCACATCCTCTATGTGACCTTGTTCGTGTTCATTCTGGGCGGGCTGCTCAATCCGGACTTCTTCCGCTCCGAGGCATTCACCCGAGCCCTGTTCTGGGCGCTGTGCCTGTATATCTATGGCTGTGCGGCCTATGCCTACCAGTCTGGCGAGTTCCGCTTCGGCGCGCGAGTAGGGATCCTGCCCGCGCGGCTTGAGAACGTGATCTATGCCAGCATCTGGTTGTTCTGCGCGCTGGCCCTGGCCATGCCAGCGTGGGTCAAGAACCGCCGCTGGGTGGAAGCCTGTGCTGCCGTAGTGCTATCGGTGGTGGCGGTCAGTTTCGTCTTGCAGACGCGCACTGCACTGGTCGGCGCAGCCTTCCTGTTCGCGGCCTGGGCGTGCTACGCGCTGTGGCGCTTCCCCCGGGTTGCCGGGCCTTGGCTGTTGGCGTGTGGGGTGATGGGGGCGATAGCGCTGTGGCTGGTCAAGGATGCGCAGTGGTTCCATAACCTGTTTGCGCGCGGCGACTCGTATCGCATCGAGTTGTTCCAGATCATGGTCGGCGAGTGGCGCAATTGCGGCTGGCTGCTTGGCTGTGGCGTAGAGTTCCAGACCGACAAGCTGCTCAGCGGTGTGATGCCGATTCAGCATCCGCATAACATCTTCGTCGCGATGGGCTTGTACACCGGTGGCGTTTCGCTGGTGTTGTTCCTGATCGTCATGGCCATGACCCTGATCGAAGCGATTCGCCTGCGCGATCCGTGGGGTATGTACCTGGCGTGCGCGCTGGTGATGCTCAATTTCGATGGCAGCAAGCTGATCGGCAACCCGGATGAGCTTTGGCCGCTGGTGTTGTTGCCGGCAGCGATGGTGTTGGGCAGGGTTGTCCAGCAACAACAGCGTAAGCGCTGGTAACAGATCAGAAGCTTGCGCGATCCCTGTAGGAGCGG